>JBMOKG010000046.1:0-36523 GCA_049315385.1 Bacteroidales bacterium | reverse complement strand
GTACTTGTTCCACTTGCTCCTGTTGGTAAAGTCCAGATATAAGATGTTGCATTTGCAATTGCCGGGACAGTATAATTTACAGTTGATTGTCCCTGGCAAACTGTAGTAGTTCCTGTTATAGTCCCAGCTGCAGCAACCAATGGATTTACAGTAATAGCTATACTTGATACAGCCCCGTTTCCACAACTATTATTCCCCTTAACAGTTATATTTCCAGAAGATGCAGATATTGAATAATTTACTGTAATACTGTTGGTTGTACTTGTTCCACTTGCTCCTGTTGGTAAAGTCCAGATATAAGATGTTGCATTTGAAATTACAGGAACTGTATAAATTACACTATTTTGCCCCTGACATACTGTTGTAGATCCTGTGATAGTTCCGGCTGCTATAGGTAATGGATTTACTGTAACTGCTAAACTTGAAATTGAACCATCACCACATGTATTTTGCCCTTTTACAGTAATATTACCAGAAATAGCAGAAGATGAATAATTAACAGTAATACTATTAGTTGTACTGACACCACTTGCTCCTGTTGGTAAGGTCCAGGCATAAGATGTTGCATTTGTAATTGCCGGAACTGTATAATTCACTGATGATTGTCCCTGACAAACTGTAGCAGTTCCAGTAATTGTTCCTGCTGCAATTGGTAATGGATTTACAGTTACAGCTAAGCTTGAAACGCTCCCATCTCCACAGCTATTTTGGCCTTTGACTGTAATATTACCTGATGCTGCAGATAATGAATAATTAACTGTAATACTGTTGGTTGTACTTGTTCCACTTGCTCCTGTTGGTAAAGTCCAGATATAAGATGTTGCATTTGCAATTGCCGGGACAGTATAATTTACAGTTGATTGTCCCTGGCAAACTGTAGTAGTTCCTGTTATAGTCCCAGCTGCAGCAACCAATGGATTTACAGTAATAGCTATACTTGATACAGCCCCGTTTCCACAACTATTATTCCCCTTAACAGTTATATTTCCAGAAGATGCAGATATTGAATAATTTACTGTAATACTGTTGGTTGTACTTGTTCCACTTGCTCCTGTTGGTAAAGTCCAGATATAAGATGTTGCATTTGAAATTACAGGAACTGTATAAATTACACTATTTTGCCCCTGACATACTGTTGTAGATCCTGTGATAGTTCCGGCTGCTATAGGTAATGGATTTACTGTAACTGCTAAACTTGAAATTGAACCATCACCACATGTATTTTGCCCTTTTACAGTAATATTACCAGAAATAGCAGAAGATGAATAATTAACAGTAATACTATTAGTTGTACTGACACCACTTGCTCCTGTTGGTAAGGTCCAGGCATAAGATGTTGCATTTGTAATTGAAGGAACCGTATAAGTCACCGATGTTTGTCCCTGACAAACTGTAGTTAAACCTGAAATGACACCTGGAGAACCAACCAAAGGATTTACATTTATTGTAAGAGATGAAGCAGAGCCATCACCACAGCTATTATGACCTTTAACAGTGATATCTCCAGAGACTGCAGTTAATGAATAATTTACAGTTATACTATTGGTTGTACTTGTTCCACTTGCTCCTGTCGGTAACGTCCAAACATAAGAAGTTGCATTTGAAATTGTTGGTACAGAATAAGTAACAGTTGACTGTCCCTGACATACTGTTGTTAAACCTGAAATTGTTCCTGAAGACAAAGGGATTGGATTAACAGTAATTGATTGTATTGATGCAATACCATCACCACATGAATTAATTCCTTTAACCGAAATATTTCCTGAAATCGCTGTTAATGAATAATTTACAGTTATACTGCTGGTAGTACTCGTTCCACTTGCTCCTGTCGGTAACGTCCAAACATAAGAAGTTGCATTTGAAATTGTTGGTACAGAATAGATAACAGTTGACTGCCCCTGACATACCGTTGTAGACCCTATGATAGTTCCGGCAGTTAAAGGTAATGGATTTACTGTAATTGCTAATATTGAGGAATCTCCATTCCCACATGCATTAACACCTTTGACAACAATATTACCAGAAATTGCTGAATTCGTATAATTTACACTTATACTATTAGTTGTTCCTGATCCAGTGACTCCTGCAGGCAAGATCCAAACATAAGAAGTTGCATTCGTAATTGCAGGAACCGTATAAGTCACAGATGATTGTCCTTGACAAACTGTAGTTAATCCTGAAATTACTCCGGCTGATAACGGTAATGGATTAACTGTAACTACAAATGTAGATGCAACACCATCTCCACAACTATTATGTCCTTTTACTGTAATATTACCAGATATTGCAGTTTTAGCATAATTAACAATTATACTGTTTGTTGCACTGCTTCCACTTGCTGCAGTAGGTAAAGTCCAGATGTATGAAGTGGCATTTGTAATTGTGGCTACAGTGTAATTTACAGAAGTTTGTCCCTGACAAACTGTTGCTAAACCTGAAATAGTTCCGGAAGTATGTGGTAATGGATTTACAGTGATTGCTATTGATGAAACAGTTCCATCTGAACATGAATTATGTCCTTTTACTGAAATATTTCCAGACAGGGCATTATTTGAATAATTTACAGTAATGCTATTTGTTATACTACTTCCACTTGTACCTGAAGGTAAAGTCCAGATATAAGAAGTTGCATTCGTTATAACAGGAACGGTATAAATTACAGATGATTGTCCCTGACATACTGTTGTCGAACCGGTAATTACACCTGCTGCTGAAGGGAGTTGAAGAACAGTAATAACAACACTATCATTTGCGTTGCAAGTATTTGCATCAGTAACAGTCAAATGATAAGTTGAATTAGTAGAAGGTGTTACAGTATGAATAATCCCTGTACCCAATCCCTGATCCCAGCTGTAAACTAAAATTCCGGTACCGGTAGTAGCTGAAGCATTTAATACAATAGAATTACTACTACAAATTGTAGTATCGTTATTAACTACAATATGTGGCTTAGGATAAACAGTAAGCAATGCAGAATTAGAATATTCAGCGCAATATTTAGTAACCACACATCTATATTGTTTATTATTGAGAGAAGAGAGTGCATTTTGAATTTGAAGAGTATTAGTTGCTACGCCTGAATAAGTTGTATTATTCTGTAAATTATCCCATTGTGCTCCATTTTGAACCTGCCATTGAAAAGAAGAGCCAGTAGTAGCTGTTAGTGAAAAATTTGTCGTCCTATCTTCACACACTTGTTTTGCAATTGGTTGTGAGAGAATAGCAGGGCTAATACTTCCATTTATATAAGATGGTGAAATAATAATTAATTCCTGATTAACCAATTCCGAATTAATCAGGAAATTTAAATTAGAGTTACCTCCTTTATATTTAAATTTCAAATCGCATAGCTTACCTGAAATAAGATTTACACCATTTAAAGTATTATCTACCCATGAAATAACAACTTGCCAGGCATTGGGCCCGCTTATCGGAACTCCAGACATAATACCCGGAGTTAAAGCATTAACATTTGTTATTCCGGTATAAGTTAAAACTGAAGTATCATAACTTATATATAATGTAAGTGCAGCTAATGAATCTATATTGCTAAAGTTAAGAGGAACAAGTGCAGTATCATTTAAACACGCGTTCGTCTGAGGTAATATAAGCTGCTGAGCAGTTATTACACTAATATTTATAGAACAAAATATCAGAATAGCAGTAATTATAATAAATAACTTTTTCATAGTATTATATCTTTAAGTTATTGTTTGTAAATATTATATGTATATTAATTTTTAATCATTTTAAAAGTTTTTTTATCTTTCTGGTTTTTATTTTTTTGAAATATAATCTCAAAAAAATAACAGCCTTTTTCAAGTTTTTCAAGCTGAAGTAAATTAAAATGAGTTGATTCTTCTTTTAAAATAATTTTTCTTATTATTTTACCATCAATCAGTGAAATATTTATTTCATCAATATTAGATAAAATAGGGAAATCTATTGAAATATTGTCATTAAAGGGATTTGGAAAATATTTAAAATCAGCTAATGTATTATTATTTATTGCCAGTTCTACATTTAAAATAACAGAATCAGATTGAACTGTTGAACAGAGGTTACTTAATCTGCATCTGAAATAAGTTCCATTTAAATTTATTCCTGGTTGAGAAATATAAAGTGTGTCATTGCTAACACCTTGAAAAATGTTGTTGTTTTGAATACTTTGCCATACATTCCCTTGTTTCATTTCCCATTTTATACTATCTGCACTGGTTGCATCAATAACAAATATTCCTGTTTGAGATGTATTTATTGAGAGCTGTAATGGTTGTGATACTATTAATGGAATCGAAGGAACTATTAGACTTCCATTCACATAATTAATATTTATTATTTGTGTATTGTAATTGACTATTTCACAGTTACCTAAAAAATTAATTGAACAACTGTTTCCAATAACTTTAAAATTTAGGACTCCAAAAGTTCCGATATTAAAATTTATATCGGGTCCATTGGCAACCCATGATATAGCAATTTTACCTAATCTCGGACCAGTATTTCCGCCTAAGTGCATATCATTAAAAATAGTACCTGAAGCCAGTAAATTTATATTTGTCATATTAATAAACTCAAGAGAAGTTGTATCATAACTTATAAACAAAGTTATTGCACCTGCGCTGTCGATATGTGGCATATTTATGGGTATCCCAACAGTATCTCCAATACAGGCCTTTACATTATCCATGCTGAAGGTTTGGGCTTTTCCATGATTTAAATAAAATACTAATAATGAAAAACAAACTATTTTTATTATTTTCATAAGGTTTACTTATTTATTCGGGATAACAATCATTAAATGAGATGCAGTAAACTTTCTTGTTAGTCCTTCAATTTCAATTTTATATGAATAGGTTCCTGCATTTAAATCAGAGCCGTCGAAACGCAAACTATAACTTCCTGATTTTTGTTTTGAATTTACAATAGTTTTAACCTCCTGACCTAAAACATTATATACTTTCAGTTTAACAAAACCTTCTTCTGGTAATTCATACCTGATTTCTGTAGATTTGCTGAAAGGATTAGGGAAATTCGGACTTAATTCATAATCAAGGAATGGTGAAATATTAATACCAGCTATATTTAAGCTAACACCATCAATAACTTCAGCATTTTTATCAGCAAATTCACTATGGTTATCAAGTGTAAAGATTACTTTGTCTTTTTCTGATGCTTCCCTGTTAACTCTGGCCTGCATCACAAATAAGGCTTCACCTTTACTAAAACTCTTTGGGGATAAACTATCCCAAGCCAGTATCAATTTACCTTCAGCTGCTTTAAACTTAAAACTAGGTAAAGCAGAGATTACATTTTCAATTTTTATAAGATCATCCGGATAATCCATCATATAGGTTATAGCAGCAGTTTGTAACTTATTATTACAAATTACAGGAATTTCAACTAACTGATTCCTGTCAGCTTTTATTTCTCCATTTTGTATCAGTGTGATTGTTGAGCTTTTAGCAAAAACTGCAGAATAGGAACCATTTACATCACCCGTACACAAAGATTGAATTGAATGATTAATATTAAGTTTATCAACTTTGACAGTATCTCTCAAGAAACACCAATCATTTACTGAAAAATTACTGATTTCGCCTACAATACGTTTTCTTATTAAAAGAGCATCAACACCTGAGAGATTCCCTGAATTATCAATATCAGCGGCTTTCATCTGTAATCCATTGAAAGAAGATAGTCCTATTATCTTTCTTCTTACGATTAAAGCATCTGTTGAATTTACTCCACCCCATGGAGAATCAGAATAGCCATCAATTAAATAATTGGTTTTTGATTTATAACCAAAATCATAATTTCCACTCTGGTCAGAATATACAGAATCTAAAACGTTTCCAGAAGTATTTCTTAAGAATACCAGCACATGATTAAGAGATGTTGATGCATTATTCTGATAGGTAACAGTACCTGAAATTTGACGGGGAAAGCCAAGTAAAGTATAAGTATCAGGTGTTTCTTTCATAGGTTCTACGTTGCCAACATAATCTTCGGCTATACTGATAAATTTATATAAATCATCTTCAACGCCAACAATATTAACAATACTATCCTTATTGTAAGTACCATATAATTCATAGTTTTCAATATTTCTGGCAACGAATAATTTCACCTGTTTTACACCAGAACCACCAATATCATCGCTTGCTGTAAAAGAAATCTGTATAAAATTAGTATCTGTATGTGCATTTAGTGAATTAACATGGCTTGTTGGATAATGAGCATCCAGAACATTTTTCCATTTATTAGTTTTTATGGCCTCGTTAATATCAAATACAATAGAAGCCTCTGCAGCCAGTGTATCACCGGTATGAACGGTATTTTTAGGTAACATTGTAAAACTAACAAAGCCTTCACCTTTATGAGTAATACTATCATTAACCAATAAGAAACCTTTATTTGCATTATTTGGTACTAATCCGGTGAGAGGATCTATAGATTCTAATATCCAGAAAGCTTTTTTGTTTTGAACATCAATCCCTGCAGTAACATCAACCATAACTCCTAATGAATCGGACACATCTAATCTTTTTGAATAAGAAGTTGTATTTTGAGGAATACTAAAAATAAAATTACCAAATCCAAAATCACCTAATCGTAATGAAAGCATATTTGCTGATGAATCAAAAGGCATTTCCACTTTTACTTTCTGGGCAGGTACCGTTGCAAATTCAGGATCATTTTCATAGCGGATTGTATAAGGAAGTTTTTCGGCTACACCAATTATTTTCCGTTGTCCATAGCCTTCAGGTCCGGTAATATCATTTGGATCTGCTGAACAATCCACTCTGATAAACAATACAAAAGTTGATGCATGTTTCAGACAATGTGCAGAATCAGTGACTGTAACAGTATAATTTCCAGAAGAAGTTGCCGTCATTGAATAACCGGGCCAACTACATACATAGGGCGGTTTTCCTCCGGTAACAGAAGCTGTCAGCTTAATAGACGGAGGAGAAGCACTGGTACAATAAGTTGTAGTTACATCACCACCACTTATTGTTACATCCATATCTGTCTTATTATCAATAAATACATCTCCCTGACCAGTACAACCACTTGCATCGGTAATAAAACAGGTATAGGAACCAACCGCAAGGTTATCAATAGTTGTGGTAGTTCCGCCGTTAGACCATACATAAGTATAAGGAGCCGTTCCACCACTTACACTAACGGTTGCACTACCATCGGAAGCACCGCAACTGGCATCTTCTTTTGTAAATGTTATCTGCCCTTGTGATAGCTCCGGAATCATACATCCAAATAGTATTAAACCAATAGAATATTTCAGAAAAATATTCAGTATATTCATTTTAAAACCGGAATTATTATTTTTTAGAATAATAATGTTTTCAGTAAGTACTGAGTTGGTTTTATTGCTATTTATTCTTCTTTTTTTCATTTCTGTAAATCTTTATGTTTTACATTATCAGGTAAAATCATTATTCGCAAGCATCACCTTTGCCATTACAATTAACATCCAGTTGGTCGGGATTGTAAAATTTAGGGCAATTATCTATAACATTAGGTACTCCATCATTATCCATATCCAAATCACATTCATCACCCAAGCCATCGCTATCATTATCAGCCTGATCCGGATTAAATGTTAATGGACAATTATCACAGGCATCTCCTACTCCATCACCATCACTATCTAACTGATTTGAATTTGGAAAATATGGACAATTATCAATGGTATTAGGTATGCCATCACCATCAATATCCGGATCAAAATTATTAGGCAACCCATCATTATCCATATCCTGATCGCAGGCATCTCCTATATAATCACCATCCATATCAGCCTGAGTCGGATTATATGCAGTCCGGCAATTATCACAGGAATCTCCAATATGATCATTATCTGTATCTGTTTGTAAAGGATTATAATGTTTTGGACAATTATCACAAACATCACCTACTCCGTCTTTATCAATATCAGCCTGATTGTGATTAGCATTTGAAGGACAATTATCACAGGCATCGCCAATTCCATCTCCATCAGTATCAACTTGAGTTGGATTAACTTTGCAGGGGCAATTATCATTTATATTTATTATTCCATCACCATCAATATCACTAGATATAATCATTGTTGAAGGGGATTTACTGTTTAAATAAACAGCTATATTTGAAGTAATTTTCAATGAATCTTCCATAGTAGAAAGTACCCATTTATTATTTTCCTGCACAAAATAATAAGGTGTAATCTGTTGAGTATTTCCAATATAAGTAATATTGGCAAATGCCAGAAACCCACCTCCATATAAAAACCCTGCTTTCAAGCTAAGTGCTGTAATTGAGTCAATCATACCCTGAAAATGTGTTCTGACAGCTGGATTGGAAAGCATACCATTAATCATGGAATAATCTGAAGATTTATATAAAGAAATGACGCTATCAATAGCTCCAAGTTTATATGCTTTTAACAGTTTACACAATTTCGCAGTTGGGGAATTTACAATATTGGAATTCATAGTTCCAATGGCATCATCAATTAACCAACCGGCATTGGTTGGAGAAACCATACCATCGATAACATACAAAACCATTGAACCACAAATTTCATTTCCCGGATCAGAGGTATAACCCATAGTATCAATTGGTAATCCTAAATTATATGTTGTAATATTATATGTCGGGAAAGTATCAAGTACCGGACTTACATTTGTTATTTCAGGAAAAATTATTAATGATTTTGCCGCAATAGTTTTTACAGTAGAAAAACTAAAGATTATTACTGTGATTATTAAACTAATCTTAAGTAATGATGAATGGTATTTATTTTTCATAACTCAGTATTTTTAATTTTATTTCCAACATCTTTGTGAAATTACATTGACAGTCACACTTTTAGTGATAAAGCTCAGTGTTGTAATCGTTCCTACTATATCTGCTTTTACACATACATTTCCTACACTTTTCGTAAGTCCGGAAGGCGTACAATATTCTAACGGATCTGGTGTAATCGTCCCTACTAACATTAAACTTGCATCTATTAACTTTCCTCCCAGTATAGTTCCACTTAAACCACCACCAATACTACCAGTAACTCCAATGTTGTAACAAATATCAACCCCATCACAGGTAGTTTTAACGTTTCCAAGAGAAAGTGAAGCTCCGACACTTGCCATAATTCTGAAATTTAGGGAAGCAACATAAGGAATTCCGTAGAATGGAAAGTCACACTGATAACCCAGATCGTAATTATAAGTACCGTTATATGCATACATATCTTTGATGCATCCGGCTTTGGGGCAACAAAGTTTTCCGGTAGCAAACTGCACATTTGCACCAGGTCCACCTGTAGCACCACAGGGCCCCATTTTTACATTATTAATAATTTTATCAATATATTCTACAATTTCACCTGGTTTAAACAATCCCATGCCAAACTGGAAAGCAGATTGAGCATCTTCATCAACTGCAGAAATACTCACAGTAGCTGTAACTGTAGAGCCACTATGCCCTTTCCCTGAAAAGGTAATTGGTAAGGAACCTATTGATGATGCAAAAATACTTGTGGGAACTGATGTCGGACTGATTGTTACAGTACCTTCTAATCCGGGAGGATCGGTAGTTATTGTAAACTGATCAGCTGTTATTGCATCGCCTTTTTTCCAGCAGCATTGTAGAGGAACAGCCGTTATACTATTCAAACCATCTGTAACTGTGACAGTCATCTGACTAACATCGCTGATATTAAAATTATCACCAGTCACTTTCAAAGTATATGTTGTTGTAGATGTTGGACTTGCTGTAGGATGCAAAATTTTATTATCACTTAGTCCTGTAGAGGGAGTCCATAAATAACAACAACCGCTACAGCCGCTTCCTCCAATTACAACACTTGAATCTTTCAATATCGTTTTGTTGGGGCCTGCATATCCTTGCGATACACCTTTTAATGGCAATAAGATACTTACTGCAAGGAAAATTACGAAAAATACAGGAATTATTTTTTTGGCTGTCATTTTCTTATTTTTTTT
This sequence comes from Bacteroidales bacterium, assembly GCA_049315385.1. Lineage (GTDB taxonomy): Bacteria > Bacteroidota > Bacteroidia > Bacteroidales > JACABE01 > JACABE01. The sequence continues at coordinate 26,513 of JBMOKG010000046.1, read as the reverse complement.
ATCAATGATTTTCATAATATATTAAATTATTGATTTATAACTGAAATAGTGAAACCTAAACCTGCAACTGTTCTGGTATAAATTACTATAGAACCGGTAACACCAGGTCTGAGAATATTATTAGGTTCTCCTTGTATTTGCAATGGGATGTTCAATAACATTTTATTACTTGCCAAACCTGCTGCATCAAGTGAAATGGGTGAACCTGCATAACTTTTGATTTTTATAGAAGGAGCAACAATATCTGTATTTCCTAAATTTGCATATTCAATCGTAAAACTAGCAATTCTTCCGTTTCTGACATTATCAGGAGCAATAGCATTAACTGACAGAAAGTTAGGAGCTCCATTTTTAACTTCAAATCCATTTGGAATGACGATTGTACCCTCACAAAGATGTTCAACAATTACATTGTAGAAGCCAGGAATTGCATTTTTTAAATCAAACCGGACAAAAACTTTAGTAATATTAATGAATTGTAGTGATTCTGCATAAATTGTATCACTCCCTTTTACAAGTTTTATCCTCATATAAGCATTAAACTTCGAGCCAGATAATGCAACAGTTATCTTTCCGGTATTACCTCCTTTATTTGAATTAATTGAACGCACTTCAAAATTAAGAATTTCAGGTTTTATTTTTATTTTTTGTGTATTTGAAACCAGAGTTCTTCCATACAACATCAGATAATAATTCCCTTTGAAAAGATAAGGAACTAATAATTCCTGATTTCCCATATAAGGGAAAGAGTGTGTATATTCATAATTTAAACGGGTTGATAATTGATTAAATTTCAAATACATTTCATTAGAACCATTTAAAGAGTCCGCTTTTAATGTAGATAGCATAGATTCCCCTTTTAAAGAATCGGGAACTTCAATTAAGTAATACAAATCTGTGTTATTGTATAATGTGTCATTTCTAGTTACATTAAACTGAAGTCTTTGCATATCAATATAAGAAGTTGCTGATGAATATGACGTATTATTGGTATCATTACTTTCATAAATATTATTCAGAATATCGCTTCGAACAATTACAAAATAGTTACCAATTGCAACTCCGGGTATTTTAGTATTTAACGTCCGGTTTTGAACACCTAAAGTTGGTAAGTTTATGTAAGACAGGTATTCTCCTATTAATTTATCGCCGATATCCCATAAAGTATCAGAAGATAAATAAATCATATCTTTCATATTACCATTTGCAGGATTTGCACCGATATTCTGCACTACCCACGAAATGTTAGCATTAACACCTACTTTAGCACTATCAGCCATAGAAATAGATTTTACAATAATATCAGCAGGAGGTGGTTGAATGACAATCATAAAGGCATTGGCTGTATTATTGTTTTCTGCATTAAATTCATATACATAATCAGCGTTATCGGCTTTAAAAATCAAAATATAATTTCCGGCATATCCAACAGGAATTGTTACATCCATTGAATCCTGATAATATTCACCTGTATCTAAAATTCCTCCATGATAATTATAAGTCCCGATATTTAAATCTCCCGAATTAATTGCAAAATCTGTTGACAAAAAAACTTTATCAGTCCAATCACCTATTGTTGTTGAACCAACACCCTGATTTTTCACTTTAAACACAACTTTAAAAGCATGACCCGAAATACATTGTTGAGGTGTGGTAAACGTTTTAACAACCAAGTCAGGTGAAGGTGTAAGTTTAATTTTTATGGTTGCTGCATGGTTATTCTTTGATTTAAGCTTACGGTTATCAGTTGTAACTAATTCATTGTTAATATTTGTACGGTCAGCAACCAAAATAAGATAATAATTTCCATTCAGTCCGTTTGGTAATAATACTTCCTGAGAATTTGTATAAGAATCTCCTGCATTTAAAGGTCCGTTTTGTTTAAATTCCTTTACTAAAATATCACTACCCGGATTCCAGATTGAATCTAAAGAAAGATAAACTGCATCATACCAATAAGATGGCAAAGTAGGTTTATTGCTATTATTTATAGTAGCCCATTGAATGATAATATTCTGACCTGAAAAACTTGAGTCAGGAGCTGTAAATGATGTTAATGCAAGATTTACAGGATAAGGTTTAATAAAAATTGGATTACTGCGAAGCATATTATTGCCCTCATATAAGTATTCAAATACTGAATTATTTTCATCAGTTTGAGCATAGAAGAAATAATATCCTGAAGAAAAAGAAGATGAAAGAACTGCAGAATAATTGTTTTGGTAGTTTACTCCTGTATCAAGTTGTTGGGAATGAATAAACGTCGACAATAATATAGCAGTAGTATCAAAATCGGCACTGGAAGAAATAAAGAGTTTATCTGTCCATGAAGTACCAGTTAATGAAGTATTTCCACAATTTTTAACTTTAAAACTTATAGTATAATTTTCACCCGGGGTAATTGAATCTGAAATAATCAAATTTTTAATTTGCAAATCAGCCCATGGTGATAAGGTAATATGTATGACACTACCTTTGTTCTTATTATCAGCATTATTTCCACCTTCATAAACAGCCTGATTAAAGTTAGTATGAACAAAAATATAATAATTTCCGGAAACTCCATTTGGAATACTTACAGTCATCTGATTATTAATACTGTCATTAGGTAGAAGAGTAATATTATAGCTTTTAATATCAAGCATTACTACAGAATCTAACTTAAATACCGGTGATGTAGATAAGTAAATTTTATCAGATATATTTGAATAATAGAGCTTACCAGAACCGCTATTTTTAGTTGTCCACTGAATATTGATAGAATTTCCGGAATTTGTTGCGGCTGTATAATTTACTCCACTCACTGTTAAATTTGGATTTAATACAGTCACCATTGTCTGACTTTTTAGTATATTGTTGTTTTCATATGCACCTTCAAAAATAGTATCCTTTGCATCTGTAAATACATAAACATAATAATTACCAGATAACATATCCGGAATATTAACAGTAATATTCTTTTGAATACTGTCGCCTGAAAAAAGTTGAGACTGAACATAAGTAAGGCTTCCTATTTCAATTACAGAATCCATATGAAAAACAGTTGATTTAGATAAATAAATTTTATCAGTCCATTTCTTATTTACAATTTGCCCTTGTCCTGTATTTTTTACTCTCCACTCTAAATCTGCTATTTGTCCTGAATTAAATGAATTAGTATGAATTATTCCGCTTACCGTTAAATCGGGTTTATTTATCTGAACAGGAATTAAATTTTTATTCACATTATTTAGTTCAGAAGGAGATTCGTAAACTTTATTCGTATAATCAGTATAAACATAAATATAGTAATTACCGCTGATATTTTGTGGTAATTGAAGCATCTTTTGTTTTAAAATAGAATCACCTGCTAATAATGTAAGATTATAAGTTAAGTTAGCTGCCTGTAATACAGAATCGGGATGGAAAGCAGCTGATTTAGAAACAAAAATATTATCCGTAATTTCTGTATCAAGTAGTTTTCCTGATCCATTATTTTTAACCATCCATGAAACATTAACAGGTAGATTATTATTTTCGAAGCCAGGACTTTCAACTTTTGTAACAATGAGATCAGGCGTGATAATTGTAGATGGATTTGTTTGTCTTGTAACATTATTACTATCATTTGTATATTCAAATACATTTAAACTTGCATCTGTTTTCACATAAAAATAATAAGGTCCGCTAATTCCGGCTGGAATTGTTACACTGACTGTTGCATGATAAATGCTGTCGATATCGAGATTACCCTGATGCAGGAAACTTCCCAAAAGAAAAGCATTTGACAAATCAAAATTTGAAGCATTTGTTAAATATATTTTATCAACCCAACTTAAATTTGAAGTTGACATTGCACCCTGATTCTTTACAGTATAGCTAATATTGTATACCTCTTTATTAACCATAACAGAAGGAGCCTGAATATTTGTAACAACCAGATCCGGTGGTGGCGCAAGAAAAATCTGAAAAGGGGCACTTTTTGTAAAATTATTATTTTCATACACATTTTCAAATACCTGATTGGTAGCATCGGTATTTATATACAAATAATAAGTCCCGAAAATACTTGGTGGTATTAAAAGTTGAACATTTTTATAGTATATACTATCAGGTTGCAAAGGAATTGATCTTGGAAATGTTCCTAGTAAAAAAGCTGTTGAAGCATTAAAAATTGTATCAGAACTTAAATAAACTACATCACTCCAATTTCCAGTTGCAGTAGTATAACCTTGATTTTTAACAGAAAACGGTAAATTGATTTGTTGTCCTGAAAAAACATTTGTGGGTGATACAATCTGATTAACTACCAGATCAGGAACTGGAGGCATAATAATATCCAATTGTTTATAAAAGAAATTATCATTATTATTTCCATTATCACTAACTTCAGAAATATTCCCATTACTGTGTGACCAGGCTTTTATATAGGGATAAGGAATACCTGAAACGTTTGGAGTGTATGGCACAGGGGCATTATTTTGACCATTTCCGACCAATGACCAATCAATAAACAAAGCGTCATTGGCATCAGTAACCACAAAAATATAATAAGTACCCATTAAATTTTGCGGAATATTTACCTGCACTGAATTTGTATAACTCTGTCCGGCTCCTAAATAGCTAACATTTTGATATTGACCTAAAATAATATCTTCGGCAAGTCTGACTTCAATATCAGGAGAAATCCAGATATGATCGTTCCAGGATCCTTCAGAAGCTCCTAAGCCATCATTTTTAACAGTCCATGAAACTGTTAATGGTTGACCTGCATAAGCCTGAGATGTTGTAATTTGTGTAACATGAAGCTCAGGCAATGCTTTAATACTGAATTGCTGAACAGGTCCATTGGTAATATAACATAAATTTTTAGATACAATTTGCCATTTATAAGATTTACCCCAATCTAAACCCGAATTCATTGAATAACTTATCTGAGCTGTGTTTGATAAAACCGGTGTAGGTGGCCTATTTGCACTATCAGCAGACCATACATAAAGATCGTACCTGGAAGCATAAGCTCCCGGTGCCCATGAAAATTGAACAGGTGAAGTAAGATTTGAAGCATTATTTGCTGGTATCATATTAGCAGCAGATGCTGGTTGAGGATCCGTAAAAATTGTAATGGTTTTATTTCCATTTACATTATCAACACCATCACTTACAGTTACAAAATAGGTAGTATTAATAATAGGTTTGACCCAAACTGAAGATTGAGCTGATGTTAAACCGGCAGGATTGGATGACCAACTGTAAGTGTAATTTCCATATCCGTTTAATGCTTGTGCTGTTAGATTAAGAGAATCTCCCAAACATAAAGAATTATTTACAGAAGTTATGTTTAGCGATAAGGTTTCTCTTACACTTCCTCCTCTAAAAATTACAGCCGGCAATAAAACATTTCCCAGAATATCTGTCACTTCACAAGCATTTATGAAAGATATCGGACAAGATCCACCCAAAAATTTAAATTTAATATCAAATAATTTGTCAGTACCAAGTAAAGCTCCATTGATATCAGCCCAAGAAACGATAATTACATTTCCATTCCTGTTAATTAAAGGATTGCCACCTAAAAGCAATGGATTAATATTCAATATCCGACCATAATGCATTACAGCTTCATTAAATTGAATATATAATGTCAGTGAACCTATTGTTGGTAGATTTTGCACCCTGATACCCACGTCAATACTATCACCCTGATTGGCTATGATCGTATCGGCTTTTACAATTGCTGTCTGAGCAAATATCGGCTGCAACATCATCATGCTGAAGAGAGCCAGAAATATACTTCTTTTCATATTCAAGAATTTTTGAAATATATTGATTTCTATTTTATTACCAAAATTATAACCTATGCTTTTTGTTTCCATGATTTCTTGTTTTTTCAAAAATCAATAATTATTTGCATTATCGGATTATCATCATTCTACAGGTTTGTTCAAAGGTTTTTTTAGATGCAATCGCTTGTATTCTATACATATATGCACCCTGAGAAAATTCGGCGGCATCAATTAACAGCTCATGCCAGCCAGTTGTTAGTTTTTCAGTTGTAATTGATTTAATCTCAATTCCTAATGTATTTAAAATACTTAAACGTAGCGAAACTTCTTCAGGAACATAAACCCTTACTGTAGTTGAAAGTGAAAATGGATTTGGGTAATTATCTTCCATTTTAAATTCATCAGACTTCTCTGTTATTTTGAAACAATTGGCTTCAAGTTGCAAACCATTGATAACTTTCCCGTCAATATCGGCAATTTCATTCTCATTTGACAATGAAATACCAATACTTCCGTTGGAAATATCAGGTTTAACTCTGCATTTAAGTGATAACAATATATTATCGTTCAGCAGCATACCTTTTTCATCATACTCACCAATTGATAAAACACCATTTTTGATAGTATATTCAATTTCGTGTCCGTTACATGAAACCCCGAGTATTTCTATTAAATTTTCAGGAATTTGCAAATGTAATGTTACAGCACCTGGTTTAATATTTTGTTTCAATCTAAAAGGTAAGTTAAATGTTTCCCCTGCAATTAGACTTTTTGCAGCAGCAACACATTCCATTTCAGGAGAACCTCCTGTTGCCTTTGTAGAAAATATATTGTATGAACCATTAACATCACCCATACACAACACTTTAATTACAAGATTTTGAACATTAGTTGAAACATAGTTAGAAATAAGTCTTTCCGAAACCCAGTCGCCTGATGAAAAAGAGCTTACAAGACCTATTGTACGTCTTAAAACCTGCAAAGCATCGGCACTGGAAATAGTATTGCTTTTGTTTACATCAGCAGCATTATAATTCAAGCCACTCAGGGTTGAGAGATTTACAATATGACGTCTGATTCCAAGAGCATCTGTAGCATTGATTCCTCCGAAACTTGCTACAGGTTTTGCATAAAGATAATAAAGAGCATATTCAACTTTAGTAAAAATAAATGTTCCGCTTCCTGAAGTTAACACTGAATCAATTTTGCCATTTGATGGATTTTCGAGATAAACCCAAATATTTGGTATAGGAGTAAGAACAGAATTATTATAAAGAACAGAACCTGATAATATATAATTTACCTTTACATAAGTATTATTACTTGCAGAACAATTATTTGCATCTGTAGCTGTAAGCGTATAATACTTAGAAGTAAGCGGACTTGCATGCGGATTAATTATATTGGTTGAAGACAGATAATCTGCAGGACTCCACAAATAAGAATAAGGATAAGTGCCACCTGAAACATTTCCGTATAAATTTGCTGATGTTCCCAGATTGATAATGGTATCATTACCAGCACTTACAGTCGGTTTTGGATGAACAGTAATATTTACAGTATCTAAAGTTGAAGATTCGCATCCATTGTTATCAATAACACTTAAAAAATGTTTTAAATTATTTGCTGGTGTAAATGAATAGTTCGCAAGATTTGAAACGATATTCATTATTTCATTTTTCCAAATATATTGATAAGGAGGAGTACCCCCACTGGCTGAGCCATTTAAAGAAACTGAATTGTTTTGACATACATTTTTATCAATGCCGGCATCGGCAACTGGTGGTTGAGTTAATCCAATCTGGGTAGTATCACTATATTTACAACCATTTGCATCTATTACAGTAAGAAAATAAGTACCACTACTTGTAACATTTATGCTTGAATTATGTATATTATTACTCCAATTATAAGTAGCATAAGTTCCTGAAGAGCTAATACTTATACTTCCTGTACATAAATTAGTATCTCTGCCTATATCAACAGGAGTTAAATTAAATTGTGAATTAACAGTAATCATAGTAGTATCAAAAGGTTTAACCGGATCATCTGATTGAATAATCAGTTTGAATACCTGAGAACCCTGAGGCAAAAGATGTCTGTTGATACTTACATTTATTTGAGTTGAATCGCCGACATTAATACTACCGGAACTATTGCTTAAATTTGCCCATCCTATAACAGGAGATGTATTGGTCGAAAAACCGGCTCCTGATATTGTTCCTGTATGCATGTTCCCTGAGAAATCAGCAACTGTATTTGCGATTACTTTATTGAATGGCCAATAAGCCACCAATCCTGTTTCATTACCAACAAGGATATGATTCATCGCATAAGCAATCTGGCTTTGACTCCTTTCTTTATTCCAAATTCTCACCTCATCAATATTTCCTGAAAAATAATTCCCATTATTTGGATCTCCTCCTATAAAAGGATAACTATACGCAGTATAATTAGAATTAATAATAGCTGTTTTTACTAATTGCCCATTAATGTACAATCTTATAGTACTTCCATTATAAGCGCAGGCTACATGATACCAGTTATCTACTGCTACTGTAATATTATCTGCTATAAGAGTTTGTAAATTCCCGGTTTGAGCTGATCTGTATATTGCTGCAAACGAACTATTAACCATACAGATTCCCCATGGATTGTAATAATTCATAGACCCTGCAATCAATTTATTTCCATAAGACAACACATTAGGTTTCACCCAGGCTTCAATAGTCCATTTTACTCCTGGTGACCAATTGCCTGAACCAACGTAATTATTTATACCATCGAATTGTAAACTTGCTTTTTCCTGATTAGAAATAAATGCAGCCCAGTTCAAAGGAACAATGCCGGGATTTTTGATTTTAAAAGCTGTTGTCTGAAAACTATCACAGCTAATATTAGCAATGATCTGGTCAGGTAAAGTAATTACTTCGGGAGCTCCCAAAGCTTTTGCCTTTACAGGAATATTCTTATTTCCGGCATTGCTGAATATTTTCAATGTATCAATATAGTTTCCTACATTAAGTGCAGAAAATGAAATATTAACAGCAATAGAATCTTTTGGCAGAATGGTTAAAGTAAGAGGGCTAATGGTAAACTGAGATAATGAGTGAGTTATATTTGTAATCTTCAAACTATCGCAACCACTATTTCTTATATACATCAATTTAGAAGATGTAGCTCCAATCATAACTGTATCCATAATTACCGGATTTTTTGCTATCGTCATAAGCGGGTTAGCTTTAATGACAAGTTGTACCGGAATTGAAATTAGGGGATGAACCGGATCGTTTGTATTAATAATCACCTTAGAAAGATATTTACCATTAATAAGTCCTTGTCCATCAATTATTAATTGTACAATTGAAGAATCTCCAATAGCTACAGTACCTGAAGTTGGAGTTATATTATTTGTATTTAACGAGTTAATACTGAAATTATCAATAAGAACGCCATCACCCACGACAGAACCATCTGAGGTAAATAAAAACCGAAATCTGATATAATCGCCAGTGTTTACATAGCTGGAAAATTGAAATTGTTTTAATCCCCAATCTTCAGTTCCATTAAATGAAGGAGATAAAGTAGTCCAGACACCTCCATTAACACTAATTTGTGTATTTAAGTAGTCACAGCAGGATTCCATATTTCGTTTAAGCATATATTGTATTTTACAACTATCTTTATTTGCAATGAATATAGAGTCTTTGAGTTGAATATACATACTCCAGCTATTTCCATAACTTCCACCCGGACTCTCTGTGAGAGCATATCCCCCATTATAGCCCTGATTTATTACACCCCAACCACCACTGGAGATCCATTTGCTTAAACCTGATTCAAAATTATCAGATATACCCATTAATCCTATTACTCCATTCCAGCTTAGTATTTCATTTCCTGTATTTCTTATCTTAAAGTATTTTGTAAGGCTTTGGTTACATGCTGTTAAAGTATCATTAAAAGTTGATGGATTTACGGATGCTATTGGAGCAGCTACTGCAACCGCATGTAAAAATAGCTGTTGAATCCCTGAATTTGAAATAATTTGCAATGTATCAAAATAATTACCTATACTAATAGGATTGAATGTAATTTTTAGTTTTGCAGTATCTTTCGGTGATAAAATAAATAATGATTGATTGACAGTAAACACAGAATTATTATGTGTAATATTGGTTATTTTAAGTGTATCACAACCCGTATTTACAAATGCCATAGAATCTGTTATGGATGCACCTGCCATTATACTATTCATATTCAAATTGTTTGACAACAAACTTAACTGAGGGCTACCTGCAAGTAAAATATGAGTTGGAACAAAAACAAATGAATGTAAAGGATCATTTGAGGTAATTCCTATTCCTGAATTATGAGATCCACTATTAAGACCAGAAGTAACAAATGTTAACTGAAGCATACTTGAATCTCCATCTGCTAATACTCCATTAGTAGGATAAACATCAATCCCTGAATTTTCGATTTTGGCTCCGGAAATTACTCTTGTGGTATTATACATAATTCCTTTTTTGATAGGATTAAAGCCATAAACAGTATCTCCAGATGTCTCGTTAAATCCCCATGATCCAGTTAAACTCGATGTTGGTGTAATATTTGCTTGCTTATATAGATTTTTTATATCTGTAGCAGTCCTGTTTTCACTCCATATTCTTAATTCATCTATTTCTCCATTAAAATTATAACCGGACGAAGCAGCGTATCCAATTCCAATTCTTACATCTGAAGATGTAGTTGTTGGCCAGTTTGGATTATAACTACCATTACTATAAACACTTCCGTCGAAATAGGTCCAGACTTTATTCTGCGTTATGTCCCAGCTAACAGCTACATGATGCCATTTTCCATAATCAATATTTGATGTAATTGTATAGCTGCTATAGGTTCCTCCATTATCATTTCCAACTATTAAATATAAATAGCTATTGGATTGGTATATATTAATACCTTTCCAGTTACCATTAAGTCCCGATGAGCAATACAGCATTTTTGTCCCGGAGTTTACATTGGATTTCATCCAGAACTCAACACTCCCTTTTTGAGGTATTTGACCAAGATTTCCAAATCTGACTTCAGAAGTACTTCCATTGAAAGCCAGCGATTTCTCTGCACCTTTGCTATAATATGCATTCCAGTTCATGGTAGTATTTCCCATATTTTTAATCTGCAAATTTCTGCTGATTGTATCTAAACAATTGCTTGAATTTACCAGAAAACTGTCAGGAAGTACTATTAATTGTGGAGTTGGCAATATAGTTCCGCTTACATAGAAATGTTTTGTATTACTATTATTAAAGACCGTTAATGTATCATTATGTAATCCCTGAGTTAATGAGCTGAAGTTTACAGTGATTATTGCAGAATCTTTCGGCATTACAAAAGAAGGATATATTGGTGTAAATGAAGCATCTGAATGATTAACAGCGGTTATTTTCAATGAATCACAGCCAGTATTGTATATTTTGAATGCTTTTGAAGTTACTACGCCGGCCATTATGGAAGGATAGCTGAAAACACTATCTTTAACCATAACAACAGGTGATCCGGTAATAGTTAAATAAACAGGAAGTTTTAAATTTGGCAGTAATGGATCATTGGATATTATCGTAAGATTTTGGGTATAATTGCCTGCATTAAGCATTCCAACTTTTAGATTTACATTTATAAATGAAGTATCTCCTGTAGCAATAGTATCTTTGGTTTTACTGAGTGTAGCCCATGAACTGCTATTGGTTCCGTTAATTGAAAAATTATCAATCACTACTCCGTCAGCTATAACAGATCCATCAGTAGTAAATAAAAAGCGAAATCTAATATAATCCCCATTATTTACATAAGTATTGTAAGGAAATTGTTTTAATGTCCAATCTTCAGTACCACTAAATGAAGGACTCAACGAAACCCAGCTACCTCCATTAACACTAATCTGAGTATATAAATAATCATATCCTGATTCAGTATTTCGTTTCAACATGTATTGAATTTTACAACTATCCTTATTGGTTATGTAAATCGAATCTTTTAACTGAATATATTGATTCCAGCCATTTCCATAATTTCCACCCGGACTATCAGTTAGTCCGAATCCACCGTTGTATCCTTGAGAAATAAGTCCCCAATTGCCATTATAAATCCATTTACTTAAGCCGAATTCAAAATTTTCACTGATCCCATTGTTTTGAGTAATGATATAGTTCAATGGTTGATACCCATTATTAATAATAGTAAATGGGATAGTCTGAGTTGAAGAACTATCACAGGAAGCTATGAATCCAAAAATTGTATCAGGGTGGATATCTATTAATGCTGGTGCAGCAAGTGCAACAAAGCTTTTTACCAAAGTATCATTTGTATTATCCATATCTCCGGATAATTCAGCATAAACTGTGAAATTATTATTAGCAGTTGTCGGCGTTAATTGAGGTAAATTAATATCCATTTGTTGCTGTGGCAATACTTGTCCATTCCATGTATAGGAAACTGCAGATTGATTATTAAATACATAGGTAAATGGTATTTGTGTTAATGCATCCAACCCGATATTTTTAATTTTAACAATTACATCTGAAGGAATCAATTGGTAAGTTGAATTACCTGGTTTCAGAATACTCAGTAGTTTTATATCTTTTTGTAATGGTTCTGACAAAATTGAAATGGTGTAATCTTCTATTTCACCATATTCTGTAAAAGAAGAGCAGGAATTATAGGAATATAAACTGTTATATCTTACCGATCTGAGTCGTAATCTGGTTTTTCCAACATAATTATATATTGAAGGAATGTTGATACTTCCTGAAATCTGATTACTGCTTGTATAGATATTGTATAGGTATTCTCCAGCATCATCAAAATCACCATCATGGTTTAAGTCTATCCATATTGCAAAACCAGTAGAAGTATAATTACTTCCTGTATTTATTGTAAATGGATAGCTGATACTTTTTTGAAAAGCTGTTGTAAATGAATTTTCAGGATAAATAATATAACTTCCATTTCCTGAATTACAACCTGAATTCAAATTAGCCAATGTATTGATTACAAAATTATTGATATTATAATAACATCCATAAGTTGCAGAAGGAGTACAATAGGTGAAATTTTGAATTGTTTTATGTATGGTGTCATTCAAATAAGTATTATCCCCGGAAACAGTAGTGTAGGCCTTAAAATCATAAGTACCCAATGCTGTAATATCAACACTTTGTGTAAAATAATAAATCAAGCTGTCTCCTGAGGCTAAGCTATCAGTTATCATTTCTGTTACAGGAATTGAACTGCTTGTTTTTTGATAGGAAACATACATTGTATCTAAAGTTGTTGCACCAAAATTTTTAACAACAACACCTACCATAATAGCACTGGAAATTTCGAAACCTGAATTTGGTGAAAGAATGGAAGTAATTCCAATATCTTTATTCGGTATATTATCAAGTACAATATGAACAGCAGATTTATTACTTTCGCAGCCATAACCCATTTTAGTTCCTTTAAGCCTGATATTTGGCCTGTAGGAATTTGAAGAACCTCCTGTCAAACTACAGCCAATACCACCACTACTAGTTGAGGTCCATACTTTCCCTGGAAAATAGGAACTGTAAACATTAGAATTTGAGCCATAGCTATTATTGTCATAACAAATATTTATCAATAAATTACTTACACCGTCCCAAACAAAAGGATTTTGAAAAATGATTTCGTTCCATCCATAACCGGGAACGGTATATGAATCTGAATAGACATTAGTCCATCCTGTTTCAACATAAGCATTTAAATTTGACAAAGATGTGTTTTGAACATTGATAGAAAAGCCATACATTGTTGTATAAGATTGTGAATAGACATCAAAACCCAGAGAAGTGATATTACCTGGCATAAAACCGGCATTTTGTAACTCCTGAGCGGTGTATATCATCTGTGTCCTGACATCTGAATAATATGAATAAAATGGAAAAGAGGAACCATTATATTCATTGCCAATGATTGAATAATCATAACCTCCTTTTTTAGAGCTTACATAAAGTGTATCAGGTTTGTATAAAACAGCTGTAGTTAGAGGATTACCAATCCTAAGCGGAATATTATCTGTTGCGGAATTATACCATATTGGTAAATAATCCTGTGGTAGCAGAGCATTTAAACTCACTGCCGTTGCATAAGGAATAATTGTATCTGTTACATAAGGAGGTGGTGGCATATACCTGGACAAAGTAGTAGTTGAAATACTATCATTCGATTGATTAACATCATTTGCATATTCAATCCAGCTCTGAATTAAAAATGTTGAATCCTGAAGTAAGGTATCTACTGATAAATTTGCGCCTGCAGTAAAAATGTAATAAGCGGTATCACCAGATGCTATATTAATATTAATTGTTTCATTGGCTAATTGTTGTGATAAATCTACACTATACTTTATTGATGCATTTCCTGCTATATAATTTGAATCTCCGACATTTATGATTCTTACTTCAATACTTTCGCTGTTAGACAATCCACAACCTGAAGGCAAATTAACAAAACCATCTATTTTTAAATCATTTGGTGGTAAATAAAATTCATCAGCACCAATATCAGGAGTTGTTGTATTTCTTGTATCATTATCAATATCTGAAGTAATACCAGTTATTGGTGATGCTTTTCCATTAAGAGCAATGTTAACTGTATGTAAATCAGCATTTGAAAAAAACTGAGGAAAAACACTGATAGAATTACTATCTAATTGAGTAGCTAAATTCCAGGATATAAGGTCAGAGATTACACTGTCATTGCTTGTGGTTGCAAAATGTGCATTCGAGTATATGTCATTGTAGTCAGAGCTACATTGATAACAACTTCCTGAATAAATTGCACTTCCATTTGCAGTATTTGATAAAATATTATTTTTAATTGCCAATCCTGTTGAATTTTGAAATCTTAAAGCAAAGGTATTACTGTTATTTCCATAAATATTAATGCTATTGTAATATACTCCAATGCCAGCATAATCTAATGTTATACCTGCTGCATAATTGGAAGATGGATTTAATGATATGAAATTATTTGAAATATTTGAATTCTGAAAATCTCCACTAAAATCGTAAATATATATACCATAGATACTATTAAAATTATCAGCAAATATTTGATTGTTATTTACTAAAAGATTGCCGTAAACATAGTTACAATAAATTCCATAAAAAGAGGTGGAATAAAGTCCGGAATAAAAATAATTATTTGAAATTGATAAATTTGATTGATTACTTGCATAGAAACCGTATCCACCCTGATTAGTAAAACTATTCCCGGAAATCACATTGTCAAACATTGTACTATATGTATCAAACATAATTCCATAGGATCCATATTGAAAATTATTATTTAATATAGATAAATTGGAAGAACCATATCCGGAACAATAAAGCAATGCCAGATTATCATCCCATCCGGAATAAGTTTGAGTTCCTATGATATTATTACCGATAAAACTAATATTGTTACAAGCTACAATGCTAATAACCTTGCCATAACTATATGAATATCCGGCTGAAATCGTTATATCCTGAAAATAAACAAAGGATGTATTCTGTAATTTTATCGTATAATTATTACTATAATCTGTAGGTGTATGTGTTAATATTACATTGTTATAATTATAAGTAGTCGATCTGAATGTTATTGTATTTGTGGATGAAGCTCCGGCAATATATGAAATAGAAATTTGTTCGTTATAGGTTCCGGAATCTACATTAAAAACAACTGCACCTGATATACCTCTTATATGCAAATCGTTTACAGCAGCATTAAACGACAGATAATCTCCATTACCCTGATTGTTTATTGTATAGGTTCCGATTAAAGGTTCAACTATTTCAATATATCCTGATGTATCAATGGATGCAGGATAATGAAGTGTATCATTAATATTTACGGATTCAAGATTTGCTTTTAAAAATGAACCAGTGCTTGCACTTCCTGATATATTATATGTAAGCCAAAAATAATTAGTATCAGGTAAAAGTGTAATTGAATCCGTAAACAAAAGCTGACTGCCGGGACTTGTAATCTGAGATCCTAACTGAGTTTGCGTTGAGAAAACTGCAGAATTTGATGTATAATACAATTGAGCATCCGTAATATTCAGAGAGGATCCAAGTGTATTTAAATTAATTTCTTTTAAATACAAAGGGTTTAAACTTCCACCTGTAAATACTTTTACACATCCAATCTTAACATTTTGTGAACCTGCCAATGTCATTCCATTCAATTGATTAAAAAAGATGCCTCCCAATGACATCTGAGTAGCTGCGTTCACATTTACATTATAATCTTCAACTTCTCCATAATTTTGATTTGCATTTCCACAAGGATCCAGTACACCTCCATTTCTAAGCCTTATTCGCATTCTTGTTTCTCCAACACTAGCATTAAAAGGAACTAAAATCGTTCCAATATAAGAATTTATCCCATTCGATAATCTATAGCATTCTGCATTATTATCAAACAAAGTATCTTTATTCCAGTCAATCCATACTTCACAACTATCAGAAGAATACTGATTTGGATTAGAAATAGTTATATGATAAAAATAACCCTGATATAGATTGGGTAAAAAAGAGGATGTATAGTCACTATAATTAGAACAAGAGCTCGAATTATCAATTGTACTGAATTGCACCCGGCTAATATACAAAACACATCCACCTGTTGCTGAACAATACTGTGCCTGTAAATTTATGGATAAAACTAAAAAAACAATAAAAATGAATATTGACTTTGCATTAATATTCATAGTGGAAGTAGTTTTTGTTTTCATCTGTTATATTTTTAAAATATTTATTAATCAGATGGAAGGCCCATGTTTTTATTATTTGAAACAATAAATCAGGCACATTTCATTTGGTTAGTTTAAACGCTTAAGTAAAGAATACAATCGGTATTATAATACCATAAATCAACCCGCAGAAAACAAACAGATTAGACAACAAAAATTAAGTGCATTTTTGGAATAATGCACCTTGTTGAAAATAAAAAAAGAAAGTAGTTATATAATCATATTATTCACTGTAAATTGACTAACAAAAATACTACATTTATTGCCATACATGTTAAATTTAACAGTTTTATTTTGTTAAATCAGGTTTACCTTATATATATAAATCTGATTTCCCGAAGAGAAGAAGATTTTTCTTTTTATACCGGCTTGTATTTTAACGTTATTTGATTAGAGATGGTTAATGTCTTGCCTTTTTCATATTTCAGATAGTAAATATTTATCTGTCAACTTAACAATAAGGTTTTCAATATTATCAGGAATCGCTTTAATAAGATTCGAACTACTGTCAATCAAAAATATCTGCGTTGTACTTAAAATTGAATAGTCAATTGCAACCTGAAGTTTACGCTTACTATTGCACGTATGTGCTTCCATGCGGATAAATTCAGTATTTTATTATTCCATTTTTTTACTTCCGATTCAGTATTATCCAAACTTACAGCTACAATAACAATCAATTTTTGATTTTCATTTAATGAATACCTTTTGCTCAGACTTTCGATTAATTCCTCACAATGGTTGCAATCTGCCGACAAGAATAAGAGTAATTTAAACTTGGTTTTCCCATTGTAATTATGAAAATTAAAAATATTGTTTTCATTATCATTGAGCAAAAAATTAGGTGATAATTTACCGGGAATCAAAGTTTTCATACCTTCCAGCCGTTTAAATATCTGTTGTTTTTTGGTGGTTAAACACTTAGGATTTTCCAGGTGTTTTTTTAGCATAAGCATCCCTTTATCAATCTTATAGGTTTCGTATCCATTGTAAAAATAATCAACCATCCAGCCATAAACTTTCGGATGTCCTTTTGAAGCTTTATCACAAGCCAAACTACCTGCCTCAGTAAAAATAGAATCTCGCATTTCATAAGTGCTTGCTTTTGCACCGAATAAACCCATAAAGTCACTCATCCTTTTGTTCAGTTCACGGGAACGAACAATAAGGGTATCATTGAAGTCTATTCCGTCTAAAAAAGTTTTCATAAGCTGTTTGATCCTATCTTCATCACTCCCACCCCAAATGATAGCCGGAATATATTGAAACTGAAATAAACTGCTAACAAATAATCCCTGATTTGATTTTGTCTGATTCTTTAACCACTGATTGTATTCGTTGCGACGTTTTTCAAATTCCTTACAACCAATCTTATACATCTTTGCTTCAGGTTGATCATAAGCTAACAGAAATTGTTTCAATAAATCTATTTGCATACGTTTTTTGATGTTTACCAACATAAAGCTATTATAAACAGTATTTTCCATTTCTCCTTCCTTAAATTTTGCACTATCCCCATTATTGCAATAGGGTGGATTAATTGAAAGTTCAATATCCTGCTGGTTAATAAATATATTTTTTTCGGAAGGATAAGGCGTATCACTTTCTTTATTACGATAATCGAGTCTTAGCACAAATTCACCAGGCAAATACTGTTCAGGAACAAACAGTTTACAGCTTTCTCCCTTTCTTAGACCATTAAATTCTGCGACAGACTTAACAGCTCTTAATCCATCAAAAGGAGTAATGGTAACTTTTGTATCAAATGCTTCTTTTAATGTAATTATAACATATCTTCCTTTTTGAGCAGCATCAGTAACTTGCTGGGAAAAAGCAGAAGTAAATGTGATAATCAATACTACTGTAAATGCAAGAATCCCAAAAGGAAATTTATATTTCATATTCTGTTAGCTTAGTTTTACAAAATTAAAAAATAATTAACATAAAAGGCATTAAAGACAAAAATCTATTTTACCTTTGTATGCCATTTGCATAAAACTATCTTTATACAGGCTGTATAATCTATATATTCATCTTCACCTTCAGAACAGGCGAAATCATTGGTAAAAAAATTATGAAAAACAGACTTATAATTTTCCTATTGCTTTTGATGATAGGATTTTTTTCAGGAATATTTAAATCCTATTCACAGGATTATCTGATCAGTTTTACGGGTACAGGAGCTTCAACAACTATAGACAGTGTGAAAGTGGAAAATCTTACACAGGGAACTCATCTTACTGTATTGGGAACTGATATTCTTCATCTCGGTCCATTGGGTATATCTGAAAAAGCTACAAACAACGAAATTTTAAAAGTTTTCCCAAACCCAATGCAAGGTCAGGCAGATGTATCTTTTTTTGTAAAAAAATCAGGGATTGTCCAGCTGATTATCTATGATATTGCTGGGAAAAAAGCATTACAAAAAACTGAAATACTCAATAGAGGAACATATAGATACAAAATAGCCTGTTTAAAACAAGGAATGTATTTTATCTATATTAACGGAGAAGGTTTCACTTACACCTGTAAGTTAATAAGTCAAAATCCTAAAAATTGTGAACCAATCATTGAATTTTCGGGAAGTGAAAAAGCCAATGAAAATATTGCCAGATTAAAAAGCACAAATGCTACTGTAAATATGGCCTTTTCAAATGGCGATATCATGCGTTTTACTGCTTATTCAAACAACTATTATAATGAAAAGATTCTTGTTCCTAGCAGTAATTTAAATCTTGTTTTCAGTTTTTCATCAACATTGGCTTCATTATCAACTGATTCAATAGTATCAATTACTTTAACAACTGCAACAGCAGGCGGAAAAGTAAGTAATGATGGAGGAGCTTTAGTAACAGAAAAAGGAATTTGTTATAATACTTCTGCAAATCCAACAACAACAAATTCAAGTATTAATTGCGGAAGTGATACAGGAAGTTTTATTGCAAATCTTATAGGTTTGTCTCCTAGTACAACATATTATGTCAGGGCTTATGCTATAAATAATGACGGTACAGCTTATGGTAATCAGGTAGATTTTACAACTTTAACTCCTGCAACATTAGCTGTATTAACAACGACTACAGTTACTGCTATTACACCTACAGCTGCAATGTCAGGAGGTAATATTTCTTCTGATGGTGGGGCTATGGTAACAGCCAGAGGTATCTGTTATAGTTTGAATCCTAGTCCAACTACTGCAAATTCGGTGATTAACAATGGAAGTGGAACTGGCATATTTACTTCAAATATCAGCGGATTGACAGCATCAACAGCTTATTTTGTCAGAGCTTTTGCAAGCAATATTATTGGGACAGCTTATGGTAATCAGTTTAATTTTACAACTCTAAATCCAGCAACACTAGCTGTATTAACCACAACTGCTGTTTCAGCTATTACACCTACAGCAGCAACTTCAGGTGGTGATATCACTTCTGATGGCGGGGCTGTTGTAACAACAAGAGGTATTTGTTATAGCCTGAATTCAAATCCAACAACTTCGAATTCTGTTGTTAATAATGGTAGTGGAACTGGTGTATTTATTTCAAATATTACAGGATTGACAGCAACTACCATATATTATGTGAGAGCTTTTGCTAGCAATATCGTTGGAACTGCTTATGGCAATCAGGTTAATTTTACAACTTCCAGTATTTCAACAATACCAGTTCTAACAACAACTGCAGTTTCAGCTATTACTCCTATAACTGCTACTTCAGGTGGCGAAATCACTTCTGATGGAGGAGCTAGTGTAACAGCAAGAGGTATCTGTTATAGCATTAATTCTAATCCTACAACTTTAAATTCTGTTGTTAATAATGGAAACGGAACTGGTATATTTACCTCAAATATAAGTGGTTTGACTGCATCTACAATTTATAATGTCAGAGCTTTTGCAATCAATACAATTGGGACAGCATATGGTAATCAGGTAAATTTTACAACTTCAAGTTCTGCAACAATACCTGTTCTGACAACTTCGGCTGTAACTACTATTACAGCTTATACAGCAGTTTCTGGTGGAAATATTAGCTCCAACGGTGGAACAACTGTTACTACAAGAGGCATCTGTTATAGTGTAAATACGAATCCAACAACATCAAATACCATTATAAACAGTGGAAGTGGAACAGGTTTGTTTATATCTAATTTAAGTGGATTAATTTCAACAACAACATATTATGTAAAAGCTTTTGCTATTAATAGTTTAGGGACTGCTTATGGTAATCAGATAAGTTTTACTACTTTAGGTAATACAACATTACCAATACTGTCAACAGCTAAT
The DNA here is from genome assembly GCA_049315385.1 of Bacteroidales bacterium. Classification (GTDB taxonomy): domain Bacteria; phylum Bacteroidota; class Bacteroidia; order Bacteroidales; family JACABE01; genus JACABE01. Next base: position 5,638 of record JBMOKG010000046.1, on the reverse strand, counting down.
ATTACTGCAGTATCAACTACTATTGCTACTTCAGGAGGAAATATAACTTACGACGGTGGCACTGTAATAACATCAAGAGGAATTTGTTATAGCTTGAGCACAAATCCAACAATAGCTAATAGTATAGTTAATAGCGGAAGTGGATCAGGAAGTTTTATTTCTAATCTAAGTGGATTAACTGCATCAACTATTTATTATGTTAGAGCCTTTGCTACCAATATTTTAGGGACCTCTTATGGAAATCAAATAAGCTTTACAACTTCCAGTCTTTTCAGTTTAGCAACACTAACAACAACTGCTGCTTCTGTAATTACTACCAATTCAGCAACTTCAGGCGGAAACATAAGTTCAAACGGAGGAGCAACAGTAACAGTAAGAGGTGTTTGTTACAATATTAATACAAATCCTACAACAGCGAATAGTGTCATAAGTAATGGAAGTGGAAACGGGTCATATACATCCAGTTTAATAAATTTAATTCCGAATACCACTTATTTTATTCGTGCTTATGCTACTAATAGTATGGGAACCGCTTATGGAAATGAAATAAGTTTTACAACATTTAATATTTCATATCTCCCTACAATTTCAACAATAAATGTTTCAACTGTTTCGGAAAACACAGCTATTTTCGGAGGAATTATAACTTCAGATGGTGGATATATAATAAATTCAAGAGGTATTTGCTATGCAAAAACTACAAATCCAACTACAAATAGTTTAGTAATTGATTGTGGTTCTGGAATGGGCTCATTTTCAAATTATCTTCAAAACTTATTAAAAGATACAACATATTATGTAAGAGCTTATGCTACAAATGCAATAGGAACTGCTTATGGAAATCAAATTTCTTTTATTCCAAGTAATTCATTACAAAAACCAATTGTAGAGACTTTTTCTGTCCATTCTATAACTACAAACTCAGCTATTACCTGTAGTAAAATAACAAATTACGGAGGATCTTCTTTTACAGGAAACGGTATTTGTTATAGTACTAATCCAGAACCAACTAAAGCTGACAATGATTTGCTATACAATAGTACAGGTTATTTAATTGTAGAACTTACAAATCTTACACCTGCTACCACTTATTATGTAAGAGCTTATGCTTCAAAAAATGCAGTCATTACATACGGAAATCAGATAAGTTTTACAACACATTCTAATGGTTCTCTAATAAAAGATATTGACGATAATAGTTATGATACAATTCATATTGGCAATCAAATATGGCTCAAACAAAATCTTAAAACAACTCATTATCAAAATGGTGATTCAATAACTATTAATCCACAATGGAATAGTCTTACAAATGGTGCCTATAGCTGGTATAATAATAATATTTCAAATAAAAATATTTATGGAGCTTTATACAATTGGTATGCAGTAAATGATTCACGTGGTTTATGCCCTAGTGGCTGGCATATTCCTACTGATAATGAATGGGGAATAATGTTAAATAATATTGGAGGAAGTTATCTTCAAGCCGGGGATAAGTTAAAAGATTTTAGCGGAGCAAGTTCAAATACTGAAATAATTGATGAATATGGTTTTACTGCACTTGCAGCTGGAGAAGCATATTCAGGGAGCTTCTCCAATATTTCCTCAGATGCATATTGGTGGACTTCATCAGAACAAACTACCTATAATTCCAATGCCTGGTATTATACAATTGATTTTTCTTATAGCAGTTTGAATCATCTTTTTACTTATAAAACAGTCGGAAATTCAGTTCGTTGTATAAGTAATAATAATTCTCCTTCAACATTACCAACTGTTATTACTTTAGCTCCTGATAATATAACTGATACTTCTGCAAATTTTAAAGGAAATGTAATTAATGATGGAGGCGTATTGGTAACATCAAGAGGTATATGTTACAGTACTATTCAAAATCCAACAACCGTTTCAAATGTAATCCTTTGTGGAACAGGAACAGGTTTGTTTAATAATTTATTTACAAGTTTAAGTAGTAACACTAAATATTATTTAAAAGCTTTTGCAGTAAATAGTATTGGAACTGTTTTTGGAGATCAGATTGAATTTAAAACACTCCCTTCAAAATATGTAGTTACAGATATAAATGGAAACTTTTATGACACTATTCATATTGGTACACAAATCTGGCTTAAGCAAAATTTAAATACTTCACGCTATAATAACGGAGATTCAATTCCAAAAGTTACGGATTATCTTCAATGGGGCAACCTTTATTCAGGGGCATATTGTTGGTATAATAATGATTCGGCAGCTTATGAAAATCCTTTTGGTAAACTTTATAATTTTTACGCGGTAAGTGATGCGCGTAATTTATGTCCTGAAGGATGGAAAATACCTACTGATGCTGAATGGACAGATTTGACCAATTATCTTGGAGGCGAAAATGTTGCAGGAAGTAAACTGAAAGAGACAGGAATATCACACTGGGGTAATTATAATTCAGATGCTACCAATGAGTTTAATTTTACTGCTCTTCCAGGTTTTAAACGTAATTATGATGGTTATTTTGATACTTATGGTCCATCGGGTTATTTGTGGAGTTCAACAGCTAATGGTGGAAGTGCCTGGTTCAGGATAATAACAAACGTTGTTCAAAGAACCAGTAACAGTAAAAGATATGGACTTTATGTTCGTTGTATTAAAGCAGGCAATTCTACAAAATTATTACCAACAGTAACTACAATGGCAATATCAGGTTTAACTGACACAACAGCTATATCCGGCGGAAATGTAATTTCTGATGGGGGAGCTACAGTTACAGTAAAAGGTATATGTTACGGTAATTCTCTATATCCCAATATTTTAAATTCTACGGTTTTATCCGGAAACGGACTTGGTTCATATATTTCAAATTTATCAGGTTTAATATCAAATACAACCTATTATTTAAGAGCTTATGCTGTTAATAATATCGGAATTATTTATGGTAATCAAGTGATTTTCAAAACGTCTTTGTCTGGTCAAATTCCTACACTAACAACAACTGTTGCATCATCAATAACAAGTACAACAGCCATTTCTGGTGGCAATATATCAACTGATGGAGGTGTTTTTGTAAAAGAAAGAGGAATTTGTTATAACACAATATCCAATCCAACAACTACTACTCATAAAGTAATCCGTGGAACAGGAATTGGTTCATTTACTGCAAATTTATTAAATTTAAAGCATGATTCTACATACTTTGTAAGAGCATATGCAATTAATAATATTGGAATTGCTTATGGAAATCAAATTAGTTTTACAACACCATCAAATGTTTCTGTAGTTACAGATATAGATGGCAATGGTTATGATACTGTACAAATAGGAATTCAAAAATGGTTGAAACAAAACCTGAAAGTAACTAAATATAGGAATGGAAATATTATTGAAAATGTCACAGATAATTCACAATGGTCTGTTTTGACAACAGGTGCGTATTGTTGGTATAATAATTTAATTGTAAATAAAGCAATATATGGTGCTTTATACAATTATTATACTGTAACTGATTCCCGTGGTTTATGCCCCACAGGCTGGCATACTCCTTCAGATGCAGAATGGACAACTATGATTGATTATTTGGGAGGTGATATGGTTGCTGGAAATCTATTAAAAGAAGCAGGGACAAGCCATTGGGAAAGTATAAATCCTGGTGTTTTACTAACTAATGGAAGTGGATTTACAGCTTTACCAGGTGGTTATCAGCAAACTTTCGGGCCATTTACAAATCTTACCGGCCAAGGTTATTGGTGGTGTTATACTCAACATGGTTATACGTTAGGATGGAATTATACTATTGCTTCTGATTATACTGTTATAGCCAAAAATGCTTATATAAAAGCTGAAGGTTTATCTGTACGTTGTGTTGCTGATTCTGTTTCTTTAGTAAATATTCCAACTCTAAATACTTTAAGTGCTTCATTTATTAATTCTTCATCTTTGATTACCGGAGGAAATATAACAAATGATGGAGGAACTACTATTACAGAAAGAGGAATCTGTTATAGTACATCAAGTAATCCAACAATTGCTAATCCAACTTTATATTGTGGTTCAGATATAGGTAGTTTTAATGCAAAAATAACAAACTTAACTCCAAATACCACTTATTATCTTAGAGCTTATGCTATTAACTGTGCTGGAACTTCATATGGTAATCAAATTGCAATTACAACGCCACCATCTATCCAAGTTCCTTCTGTAACTTCATCTGTAGTTACATCAATAACTGATACATCAGCTGTTGTCGGAGGAAATGTAACTTCATCCGGCGGTGCAACAGTTTCTTCTAGAGGAATTTGTTATAGCATTTCTTCAACTCCAACTACTGCAAATAATATTATTAGTTGTGGAACAGGAATAGGGTTATTTACAGCAAATCTTTCAAATTTAACTCCTGCTACAACTTATTATATGAGAGCATTTGCAATAAGTACCGCAGGCACTGTTTATGGAAATCAAATGAGTTTTACAACTGTAAATACATCATTGGCAGTCGTTTCTACAACAGCTGCTACCTCTGTTTCAACATATACAGCAACTTCTGGTGGTAATATTACTTCAGATGGTGGAATTAGTGTAACAGCCAGAGGTATTTGCTTCAGCACTACTACTAACCCTACTACTTTAAATACCTTATTAAGTAGCGGAAGTGGAACTGGTTCTTTTATTTCAAATCTAACAGGCTTATTATCAAATACTTCATATTATGTAAGGGCTTATGCAACCAATAGTTTAGGAACTGCTTATGGAAATGAAATAAATTTTACAACAAATGCAATTATCCCCTGTGTAAATTTTACAGTTACACATTCTGCAGGTTCTGTTGCTCCTGTTACCAAAACAGTAAATTATGGTACAGTATCTACAACTTTTACAGGAAGCCTTAAATGCTGGATAACTCAAAATTTAGGATCTGACCAACAAGCAATATCTGCTACGGATACTTCAGAAGCAGCTGCTGGCTGGTATTGGCAATTTAATCGCAAACAAGGATATAAAAATGATGGCACTACTTTAACTCCATCAGTTACTTGGGACAACACAAATGATAACCAGAGCTTAATTTGGGAAGCAACAAAAGATCCCTGTGCTATTGAATTAGGAGGCGGATGGCGTATTCCTACATATTCGGAATGGTATAATGCTGATGCAAATAATGCATGGTCAAATTATAACAATGTATTTAATTCAGTTTTAAAAATTCATACTGCAGGATTGCTCAATAATACGAATGGTTCGCTAATCAATAGAGGCATTTCAGGTTACTACTGGACTAGTTATGATAGTGGCTCAAATACAGCAGGTTCTGTTTTGGGTATAACCATAAGCAATTGTGCTATTAATGCCAGTCCAAAATCGTATGGTTTTAGTATTCGTTGTATTAGAGATTAAATGTACTAACGATCAATTTTTGGAGTTTCTATTAGAATTCTATCTTAAATTGCTGCTGCTATTTTACACCAAAACATTAAAATGATAAATCAATTGTTTATTTAAAATTTGCTTGCTGATTAAACCAAACAAGACTTTAATTTATTTTCAAAGTTTTATTGATCCTATTGTTATTCTATATGAAATAAATCCTGACTTGTAACGGTCAAGAATATTTTTCAAATATGCAATTATAAATTACAGATATTCATAATATTAA
>JBMOKG010000122.1:0-9609 GCA_049315385.1 Bacteroidales bacterium | reverse complement strand
GAAAAAACAACTTCCAAAGAAAACTTTATTTTTATATAAGCTGTCAGCAATATCTATTGATGCAAGTTGTCTTTTGACTACTCCGCTGATATAATAAACCCTTGTTTTGCCAATGCAGGACAAGGGTTTATGCTTTTATCACTATCAAAGATTTTACAATGTGAAGCTGCAATTAATTACCTTTGATTACAGATTGATACTACCATAGCTGCGCACTTTCACATCTGTTGTCGGGAGCTCCCGAGAAGCTCTGCGAAGCTGCGCACCTTTTGTCTGAAGCTTCCGAGAATCCCTGCGAAGCATCACACACTTTAAAGGAAACTCCCTTGAGATACTGTGAAGCTGCGCACCTTTTAAAGGAAACTTCCAAGAATCACTGCGAAGCATAACATCTTTTAAAGGAAACTCCCGCGAAGTAATGCGAAGCATCGCATCTTTTAACGGAAGCTTCCGAGAATCACTGCGAAGCATAACGTCTTTTAAAGGAAGCTCCCGAGAAGACCTGCGAAGCATCACATAGTTTTAAATACGAAACATTTACTAAAACGAGAATGCAAGCTCGTCAAATATCATGCCAAACTACTACATTTTAAAATAAACGTGACATTTAAGTGATGCTTTTTGGGTATATTGAATTTCAGGCTATTGCAAGTTAAAAATTCACCGATATCACTAAAATAACACTTTTATCTAATATTACTTGCATACTGTTATACCTTATTTTATCTTTGGCGTTTCTTTATCCAAATTAGATAAAGAAATGATACGATTAATTAAATAACAGCTATAAACAAACACTTAAAATCTAACACTTAATAATTGACAATTAATACTTAACAATTAAAAAGCAATGTAATAAAAGGGTTATCAAAAAGCTTTGCAAGCTTTTTTAATAAAGAGGAAATAAAAAATCCTCTTCTTAACACCCGCACCAAAATCTGCCGACCAAGTAGAACTTTATTACAAAGCAATTAAAAAGAGGAACTGCAAAATTACAAAATTATAATAGAGAAAAAGCAGGTGGAACCCCTGAACAGGCTTGATTAACCATACAATAACATAATAGTTATATAATTATACCCTGCATAACTCAGTATTCGAGCATTGCTTTTTCCAACACTCTTATCCTCATAGTAGGAATAAGGGTGCGTTTTAAATTATTTATATTATTACTATTAAATTTTATAATTTTACAAAATATGAAAAAATTCATTTTAATTTTTTTATTAGCGGTTATAGGATTAACCGCCAACAGTTACGGGCAATACAATAATGGTAGTATTGCAGATTCATCAAATTTAGGAATTACACCTTCTGGTTTTTTTGATGCTGTTTTCGATCATTATGGAAATAAATACAATTTGTATGATATAAAGATTGACAGTGTGAAGACAGGTATCGAAGGAACACTAAAAAGTACAAACTTATTATGTACAAGTGGTTATTTTAATCTATATTTTGAAACTGGCTCCGGAATGGAAGGAAACGGTGCTTCTGATATTGCTAGAAGATCAGTAGTTTGTCAGGTTTTCTCAGATATTTCTGCTTTTATTAACTCTCCCCTAACCTCAACTGGCAATAAGGTAAATATATGGATAAGGGATATAAACCAAATTGTACAAAATTCATCTACAAGTGGAGTACTTGGCTTGGCATCTGCTTTTTATAATTTACCATCTAGTAGCACTTCTGGTTTTGGCGGAATTGCTGATAATGAAGTATGGAAAACAATACATAGTGGAATAGATTCATATACTAATGTTACGTCACCTATTATTTCAACAGGCGGTCAAGTTACAACAGGAGTTACTTTTTATCATGGAATGGCTGCTTTTAATTTTAACAATCCAAGTATAAACTGGAATACAAACTTAACTATTGCAAATTCACCTACAGGTTTGTATGATTTATATTCTGTAGTAATACATGAAGTAACACATGCTTTAGGATTTGCATCATTAATTAACTATAATGGATTATCTAAATTTGGTCCATCTTATAACTATTATTCACGATATGATTTGAAATTAAAGAACAATGCACTTACACAAAATTTGATTACCAATTCAGGGTCTTGTTCTTTATACAATTATCATTTTAATACATCTCTGAATTCTTCAATTATATATCCTGGTTGTACAAATACACCACCTACAAATAGTGGATCTCTTGATAATACAATATGCTCTAATGCAATTATATATTCAGGATTAACGACAGTACCAGTTTACACTCCAACTTGTTTTGAGCCTCCAAGTAGTTTGAGCCATTTTGAAGATCAGTGTTATCCAACAGGTGCTCCTTATGGTAACAATATTTATTTTACAATGAGTAATGCTAATGGATCAGGTGCTACATATACAAAACGCTATTTAAAGCCAGAAGAACGATTGGTTTTGTGTGATATTGGTTATAATACAAACACTACTTTTGGCAATACTGCCAACAATAATTTTTACAACTACAATACTACTAGTTGTGCAGGAATAAATGTTGCAGGAATAAACGACGGTATTATTTCTACTGGAGCAAATGCAGGTAGCTATGCATTTATTGGAAATGCGAGTGCAAATATTACTATTTCTGGTATTTTAAACAACGATTATAATGCAACATCTTTTGAGTGCTTACAAGATATATATTATCCTGCCACTACACTTTCAGCAACAAGCGGAACTACTACAACTAATATTGTTTTTAATAGTTCTGTTATAGGAAATCATTTGTTAAGATATATTCCTGTATCCAGCAATGGGCAAAGAGGAAACATTACTTATATTTATGTTTATGTTAAAGAACTTTCATGTACACCTTCTGTTTGTAATATGATTAATAACGGAAATTTTGAAAATATAACGGAAATTTCTTCAATAGTTTATTGGAACCAAGGCAGAAAGTTTGATTGCTGGCAATCATTTACAAATTCTCCTGATGTTTTTAGTAGAAATTTTCAAGATTTGAAGTTCAATATTCCCACAATTTGGAGTAATCCTCCATCAAATACTTGGAACGCAGGAAATACCGGCACACCTACTAATGATCATTTTGCCGGGTTTGGTAGTCTTTCTACCGTTAGTGGAAAATATTGTGAATCTTTACAAACCTTATTAAATAGCCCCATTACTCCAAATAATACATATACTATTAATTTTTGGGTTAAATATTCAAATAACAGCGGGTTTTATTCATTTGCGCCAATTTGCCAACAACCCACTTTATTAATTGGAGGTAGTACTAATATGCTTGTACCATTAGGTTCCGCTTACCAATCAACTCAAATACCTTCGTCAGTATCAGTATTAAATAGTATTTCTATTCCAACTGATAATTCATGGCATTATATATCTCAACAATTTACATATAATGGAACTATTAACTTGAATAATTTAATTGTAATGGATAATTCTACTATGTTCTTAAGTAGTAGTGTAGCTTATATTTATGTTGATGATATTTCATTGTTACCATCTAATGAAGTTGTTACGATAAATTACCCTTCTTCATTATGTTTAAACCAAACGCTTCCTGATTTAAGTGTTTATTTACCACCAAGTATCCCTAATAATGGAACTTTTGCCGGAAATGGAGTTGCAAATATTAGTGGCATTTATTCTTTTAATCCAACTGTTGCTGGTATTGGTAATCAAATCATCACCTATACTTTCACTAATAGCCTAGGTTGTAATGTAACAGTGTATGGAACTATAAATGTATTGCCATTACATGTAACAATACCAGTAATAACGGGACCAAATCCAACTTGCTTAAATTCATCTCAAATCTATACTACTCAAGACAATATGACTAATTATATTTGGACGGTCACAGGAGGAACAATTACAAGTGGTATAGGTACAAATACTATTACAGTTACTTGGAATACATTAGGTAATCAATCGGTAAGTGTTATCTTTACAGATGGTCCCTGCACAATTACAATTCCTACAATATACAATGTTACTGTGAATTACACAGGTAATATCCAAACTCCAATTATTACTGGAAATCATAACAATTGCGATCTTACTACAACCTATACTATCGACAACCCAGTTTCAAACTCTGTTTACACTTGGGCAATTACAACTACCAGTCCCACTTGGGCCGGAAATATAGTATCAGTTCAAGGGATACCAACCATTACTGTAAATTGGAATACTATTGACAATCTCAATCCAGGTGTGTTAACGGTTATCAGTAATGAAAATGGATGTACTTCCACAAGTTCTATTACTATTTATAATTGCTGTGGCAGTGAGCATCCCAGAGATTTTACTTTACACGGTAACCCTTATAATATTAATTCGCCTACGGATTTGTCAAATGATTATATCACTATTGATGGTACGGTTAATATTAATTGTGATATTACACTAAGTCATCAATTGATTAGTTTTGGACCAAACGCCAAAATTGTAGTTAGCCCTGGTGTAACTTTTAAAATTGACAATGAATCTTTTTTAGTAGCAGGGTGCAATTTTATGTGGGAGGGTATCTTTATTTCCGATCCTACGGCAAAAGTAGAAGTTATTGGAAATTCAACAATTAGAGATGCTATCAATGGTATAGTTTCTGATATTGGCGGTAAATTTACCTTAAGAGATGCCAATATGGAAAATAATTTATACAATGTAAGGGTACATAATTATTCTGATCAAAATCCTCACACAGGGTCTATTAGAAATACCCGTTTTGTAGGACCTATTTATTTAAGCTATCCTCCTTATGCAGGGCAAAAAACAATTTGTGGGATTGAAAGCAGTTGGATTAATGGTGTATTAAATATTGGCGATGAAACCAATGCTGCCAACCTCAACACATTTCAAAATATGAGATTTGGCATATATGCTATCAATTCAAACCTTAGTATTGTAAATAATAAGTTTTTGAATATTGAAAATGGAGCTTATACGTCTGGTCAAACGCAAAAGTATTATCCTGAAGGTGCAATATATGCACAATATGCTGCCTCAACTACAAATCCCTATAACAATATTACAGTAGGGGGTGATGGTTTAAAGCGCAACTATTTCGACAATTGCAAAACAGGTATTTATACCTATCAATATTTTAATACTATTGAGTACAATGATATCAAAAACACTGGTATTGGCATACAATCGCTGAATATAAGTAGTGGTAGCAGATATAAGCATAATATTATTTACGATAATCTCGGCAATGGTGTATCAGCCGGTTATGGTATCGATATACGCAATTCTCATTCTGATTTGATACAGAGGGGAATTGCCTGTTTGGTCGATAGCAATGATGTAATCAACAAACGCATTGGCATTTCGCTACTCGGCATTTCGGGTACACAAAGAGATGACAGATTGGTAGAAGTAAAACATAATATTATAAACTACACACTTAATGTATCTCCTTTGAGTGAGTTTTACATTCCAACGCCCGCCAATGCCAAACACATAGGTATATGGGTACAAAACAGCCACTACAGCCAAACAAAGCTAAATACAATTATTCGCAATTATCCTGTTTTAGGTTCTTTGGGCGAAGACTCTACGGTATTGGGTATAAGAATAGCCGAAAGCAGAGGTGCCAGTGTTTTCCAAAACAATATTATGCGTATGGGAAGCGGCGTTTATACCAATGGCTTGCTTACCAATACCCAATTTAACTGCAATATCTTATACTATAACCATTATGGTTTCAGGTTTGGTTTTGCTTCGGGTATCAGCGATCAAGGCTCTGCTACCAGCCCTAAATACAATCCTAACAACCAATGGGACGATTTTAACCCCCAAGCCGGACACGAAAGAATGTATGATGATTTTGGATTAGTAAATATTCTAAACTACTATTATGACCCAAATTATGGTTGGTCGTATGATCCATTAATTATGAATTTTACTATTATTCCTGTTCAAAACCTGGATGTCACATCTTTTTGCATCAATCAAACAGGACCCCTTGGAACGGATCCAGATATCAAAGATAAATTGGATGCACGCGAGGCTGCTTACGGACAAATAATAAGAAACGAGCGGTTTTATTCGTATCTCGAGGATGAATATAAGTTAAAAGACCGCGAATATGTGTATGAAATGCTCCGTAGCTATCCCGAGTTGATTAATTTGGGCGGCGAAGACGATAATTTGTATTTGCAGTTCTACAACGATTGTTTTCAATCGGATATCGAAAACGTATTGAAAGTACGTGAAGAAATGTATGCCCAAAATCTGGAAGCTGCCAGAGCAAAGCTGGCTCAGATAGCCGACGACAGCACCATCAATACCAACCGCAAAATAGTGGATGGTATTTATTTCGATACCTGGGCACAGGATAACTTTGAGCTGAATGATGAGCAGGTTTCAACGCTAAGGCGAATTGCTTTACTCACTCCTTATGCCGGTGGCGATGCCGTTTACACCGCAAGGGTAATGCTCAATATTAATCCCGATGAAATTGCGGGCTTGGATTATGCAAGACCTCCTGTTCATTTTCCTGTGCAGACAAAAGAAATCACAGCAAGTGTTTTCCCGAATCCTGCAAAGGACAGGATAAATATTTTATTTAATGATGCTATTACAGCCGATGCTATTATTGAAATATATGGAAACATGGGGAATAAAATTCTTACCGAACATATTCAACAAGGGAGTATTAACAAAACCATTGATATAGGTAAAGTAAGAGCTGGTTTATATTTCTATACGATTACACTAAACGGAGGAAAGATTTCTTCGGGTAAAATAACGATTGTAAACAAATAAACAACTATTTTCAAGTAATTCCTGTCTGTAAGACAGGAATTACTTTTTATATTTATAAATGAACTGTATTAAGAAAATATTATTTATTATTTTTCTTTTTGTTGGATTAACTTCCAATGGACAAATTATTGGACCTAATTTAGTGCAAAATCCAAGTTTTGAAGATTTTAGTTCCTGCCCTATACTTACCAGTGAATTATATAAGTCAAATTTTTGGTGGGGGGTCAGTGCTGATTATTATAATTCTTGTAGTATTGCAATGGGTGTTCCTACTAACTTTAGTGGATTTCAATATGCCAATACAGGAGTTGCATACGCAGGCTTTATTTTATATTGGCATCATTATTTAAATCCAAGTAATAATACTTATATAGAATCAGCAAAAAATATATTAAAGGACAGCTTGATAAAAGATAAACGTTATTGCGTTCGCTACTTCATTTCACTTGGTGAGTATACAGTTGATTATGCAATAGCAAATAATAGTATAATAATATACGATTCTATTGGTGCCTTGTTTTCAGTAAATCAAGTACAGGACGATACAAATCCAATAATATGTGATACTTGTGCAAAATATACCAAAAGTATTGTTGGAGTTGACACCGTAAATTGGTTTAAAATATCTGGTAGTATAATAGCCAAAGGAGGTGAAAAATACTTAACGATTGGTAAATTTGATATCATGAATTGGCTACAAAATATATCTTGTAAATTTTATGTTTATGTAGATGATGTTTCGGTATGCGAGTGTGCTTATCATATCAACTTAGGAGAAGATACTAAGTTTTGCCAGGATGAAACTATGCTACTCAATGCCACCCTTCCCAATGCTACTTACTTATGGCAAGATGGCAGCACCAATGCCATATACGAAGTAAAACAGCCTGGTACTTACTGGGTAACGGCTTACGTGGCAGACTACGATATTACAACTTCCGATACCATTGTAATAACGGCAGAGGATGAAGCCGTCTGCCACCCACCAGCCTTAAGAATACCCAATAGCTTTTCACCCAACAGCGATGGCTTAAACGATAAGTTTGAGTATTTTTATACTGAATATTACGATATAAAAACATACATCTACAACCGCTGGGGGCAAATGATATTTGAAGGAGAAAATACTAATTTTTGGGATGGCACATTCAATGGAAAAGCAGTACAATTGGGTGTTTATGCCTATACAATAGAAGCTATGGATAAAAGGAGTAAAATACAGAAAGTATATAGTGGAAGGGTAACGGTAGTTAATTAGGAATTTGAGAATTAGGAATTAGGAAACAAAGAATGTTGATAAATGACACTACAAATACAAACTTACACTCAGGCAAAAGCCTCCCCTTCGGGGAGGTTTGGTGGGGTAGTTATCTTAGGTTTAGATCCTTCTAATTTAAAACTGGCATACTCCAAAGGACCTCAGAAACAACCCATTTCAAGTGTTGAATCTGAAATGGTGCTTTTATACCCTAACCCTGCATCAGATATTGTAAATTTAATTTTTAATTCTGAAACAGAAGGAAATACTGTGTTTGAGTTATACGATATAAGTAGCAGAAAACTACTTATGCAAAATATACCGCCTAAAACAATAGAATATACAATTAGCCTAATAAATATTAAGTCGGGTATATATTATTGCAGAATATCTAATAACAATAATAGTGTATTGCTAAAAAGCAAACTAATTATTACTAACAAATAATTACTAAAAAAGGGAATAACAAGTATTTTACTTGTTGTTCCCTTTTATTATTTATGTGCTATGAAAAAACTGATTGTATTTTTGCTTATTCAAATAGTTACTTTTAGTTTTATTTTTTCTCAAAGCATTAATCTTGTACCTAATCCAAGCTTTGAAGAATATACTAATTGTCCAATGAACCAAGGAGAAATTTATTTCGCTAAAGGTTGGTTTAATGGATGTTGGTATAGCCCTGATTATTATAATGCATGTGCAAATGCGAGTAATATTATTTTTGGAACTCCAATAAGTCAAGCAAACAATTTTCAAATACCTAAAACAGGTGTAGCTTATGCGGGGATAACTTCATATGATTATTCATTAAATTTCAGGGAATATATAGCTATTAAAATGTCAGATTCATTAATAAAAAATCATAAATATTGTGCAAAATTTTATACTTCTTTTGGTGCTACTTCACATGCAGTAGATTTATTTGGAGCCTATTTTTCTCTGGATAGTATAATATGTAATAATGGTAATTTATTTAATAAGACACCACAAATTTGCAATCCTAATGGGAAAGTGTTAATAGATACTCTTAACTGGATGAAAATATCCGGAAGTTTTATATCCGCAGGAGGCGAACAGTATATGTATATTGGTGATTTTTACCCTGATTCACAAAATACAATTTTCCCTTTTAATTTAAGCTTCCCTAATACAATAAGCTATTATTATATTGATGATGTTTCCGTATGCGATTGCGAAGATTTAAAACCTAAATTTAATAAAGACACAACCTTGTGTTTCGGGCAGCAATTGTTATTAAAAGCAAATATACCCAAAGAAGCCGATAGTGTAAACTATATCTGGCAAGATAGTAGTAAAAACAGTACTTTTCTGGTAACACAACCTGGTACCTATTGGGTAAGTGCATATATAGAAGATTATAAAATAACGGTATGCGATAGCATAACTGTAAATTATGCAGATTGCACATCACCTACGCTATGGATACCCAATAGTTTTACACCCAATGGTGATGGTTTAAACGATAAATTTGAGTATGCCAATGCAGAAAACTACATCATAAAAACCTATATTTACAACCGCTGGGGGCAAATGGTATTTGAAGGAGAAAATACTAATTTTTGGGATGGCACATTCAATGGAAAAGCAGTACAA
>JBMOKG010000235.1:0-2164 GCA_049315385.1 Bacteroidales bacterium | reverse complement strand
TATATATTCCATTAGGAGGTAACAAAAAAGGGAAAATCAGAACCTATATCAATTTGTTTCTGGTAATGCTCATCGGCGGACTATGGCATGGTGCTGCAGTGAGATTCATCATCTGGGGCGGTTTACATGGCTTAGGACTGACATTTCATAAATTATGGATGAAATGGTTTCCTGCCAAAGAAAACCAAAGTGTTTGGTGCAGGTTTTGGCCTGCATTTATCACCTTTCACTTCGTGATATTTGCATGGATATTTTTCAGAGCCGATAGCATGCGGAGTGTTTCAACTGTATTATCCCAGATTTTTTACCATTTCAACTGGCAAATGATTCCTGATGTAATTGTTTCCTATAAAAATGTTTTTTCATTGATACTGATTGGATTCATCATTCACTGGTTGCCGGTAACAACCAAGGAATTTTATAAAAATTATTTTATCAGTATTTCTCTTTCGGCGAAAGCTGTAGTGGTGGTATTGGTTGTTTTTATGTTGTATCAGGTGAAATCAGCAGAAATACAGCCGTTTATCTATTTTCAGTTTTAGGAAATAAACCTAAGGGAATATTATAAATCAAATACTTTTTTTAAGGCTTCTTTTATATCATAAAGTGTATTTTGATCAATTTTACCGAGTTTTTTAATAAGTCTTTTTTCAGAAACAGAACGGATTTGAAAACAATCTGCTGAAGAAGCTTTGCTTAATCCATTGATACTATTTGGTTCAATCTTTACCATCCAGGGTGCAATATCGTAAAGAGGTTTCCAATCGGTAATTGGAACAATTACTTTTAGAGGCAATTTCCCTAAAGTGTTATCGTTAACAATAACAGCAGGTCTTTTTTTCTGTATTTCTGCTCCTTTTGTTGGATCTAGATCTATTAACCAAATTTCACTTTGTTTCATAAAAGTTTTCAAAATCTAAGGATGAAAAAGCAGTTAATTCATTATCACTGACATAATCGTTGTAAAGTTCATTCACAGCTTTCTCCATTTTATAATTTAATTCATCTTGTTTAATAGATTTAATGGTTTCTTCTATTATCCAATACTTTTTATCTAATGGTAATCGCTGAATTTCCTGAATAATATTAATAGTTTGCATAATTTTTTTAATTTTTGCTTGCTGACTATTTCTTAATTTTAGTATTGCAAAGGTAGCTATTTTCTTTCCTGATTCAATAAAAATAGTGTGAAAATATCACTTTGATAAACCAAGTCAGGTTTAATGGTATTGCCTGCTTTAATGTTGATTCAGGAGAAATGTACTAAAATACAGCCTTTTATTTATTTTCAGTTTTGATACGCTTCAAGTTTTTAATTAGCTGAATGATATAGACTATTTATGCATTATTTCTAACAAAGAATCATTGTTCTGTTCAATAGAATAAATTTTTCCTGTTAAAGTATCCAGATATAAACTAAATAAAGGTTCATATTTATGATTTAACGAGTTGATAAACACATATTCCAAATAAGTTCGATTTTTTAGATGAACCGTATTAAGCAAAAAACTAAGTTTGCTTTTATTTTTCAAAATCAAAGTATCTTTGGAAGATTCAATATAAGCATAAATAATTGAGTCATTTTTTTCTTCACTACTTAAGTTATCTGAGCTTGTTTTTATATTAATGGATTTTTTCTGACAACTATTCAGACTAAAAATACAGATAAAAAGTATAATGACTTTGAATTTTTTCATAGCATTATCAAGGGTCGCTAATTATTTTATCACAATCTCATCAACAAACAACCACGCTTTTCCACCTTTGCCTGCATGCCAGTCGGGACAAATACCGATATTTTTGGCAAAAATCCGTATATATCTTGCTTTTTTGCTTTCTGCTTTTGAAGTATTAATTTCTATAAAACTATCTTCCTGATGCAATTTAGCTGAATTATCAAATGCTGCAATTTTCTCAAAATGAATACCATCTTCCGAAATACTGAATTCAACATTTTGCGGAAGAAACACCCACGAATTGATACTTTGTAAAAAGCGGGCCTGTACTGAACTAATTGCTTTGATTTTTCCCAGATCTATTGTTGCGTCCAGATCCACTCCTTCATATCCCTGCCAATAGGCGGCATCAAGAAATGCACTTCCTGTTCTTCCATCCAGCAAGGCTAAATCTCCTCCACCGCTATATTTAGGGCTGTAAGCTGTGT
>JBMOKG010000234.1:0-2176 GCA_049315385.1 Bacteroidales bacterium | reverse complement strand
AAAATTTAAAACCGTTTGAAAATTTATTAAATAAAATACATGATAATAAATTAATGTATTTTTGTAGCTATAAAATAAACCATGTCATTAATAGAACAATCTGTTCTATCTAATAAATAGAAGGCAAGACAGTTTGAAAAAATAAAATAATAACCATAAACAAGTGATGAAAAAGATATTAATAATAAACGGTCATCCCGATAAAGAAAGTTTATGCTATCAATTTGCAATGAGCTATAAAAAAGGAGCAGAAAATGCTGCATCCGAATGCATAATGATCAATCTTATAGATTTGCATTTCGACCCTATCTTACACTATGGATACAGACAAAGAACCGAACTTGAACCTGATTTACTAAAAGTACAGAATGATATTTTAAATGCAGATCATTTAGTTTTTATATATCCAACATGGTGGGGCACTTATCCTGCCTTATTAAAAGGTTTTATCGACAGAGTTTTTCTCCCTAAATTTGCTTTTAAGTATCGTGACAACTCTTTGCTTTGGGACAAATTACTAAAAGGAAAATCTGCACGGCTTATTGTTACAATGGATGCACCTAAATGGTATTATTCATTGATATATAAAAGCCCGGGGCATAATTCGATAAAAAAAGGAGTTTTAGAGTTTTGTGGAATAAGCCCGGTTAAGATTACTACATTTGGCCCGGTTAAATCTTCAGATGATAGTAAACGTAAGAAATGGATAAATCAGGTAGAAAAACTTGGAGAAGAATTAAGATAGCACAAACAGGCAAGCAAAGCTGCATAGCCTATCACTAAACAACTATAAATACTCCTCAAAAGCCTTAATCAATTCCTTGCATGAGGCTTTTTTGCATAATGGAAATAAAATACTTGTCAAAAACAATACAGATTTTAAATTTTCCTTTTACCTTTGATACCGATTAAAAGAAATCGAAAACACAATAATAAAATAACCGAAATGACTGAAACTAAAATCAATAAAATTGCAATGATTACCGGAGCTACAGCCGGTATAGGAAAAGCTACAGCATATAAATTTGCTAAAGAACATTACAATTTAATTCTCACAGGTCGAAGAGCTGCAATATTGGATGAAGTATGCAAAGATTTGGAGCAAACTTATGGTATTGCGGTGTACAAAATGGCACTGGATGTAAGAGATAATAACGAAGTAGAAAAACAAATCAAGGCTTTGCCTGATGAATGGAAAAATATAGATGTATTACTTAACAATGCAGGATTGGCAGTTGGATTAAATCCCATTCAAGATGGGCTTATCGAAGACTGGGAACGCATGATAGATACCAATATAAAAGGATTGCTTTATGTTTCGCGAGCAATCAGTCCTTTGATGATAACACATGCAAAAGGTCACATTGTAAATATAGGTTCCATTGCAGGCAGAGATGCTTACCCCAATGGAAATGTATATTGTAGTACCAAAGCAGCAGTTGATTCTATCACCAGAGGAATGAGAATAGATTTATTAAAACATGGCATCAAAGTAACATTAATAGAACCGGGAGCCGTAGAAACAGAATTCTCTGTTGTACGTTTTAAAGGCGATCAGGAAAAAGCAGATAATGTTTACAAGGGATTTACACCCTTAAAAGCCGAAGATATTGCCGATGCAGTATATTATGTTTGCTCTTTGCCACAACATGTAAATATTAATGATTTGCTTATAATGCCATCTTCACAGGCAGCAGCAACTATTATTGATAAAAAACTATAAACTAAAAATGAAATCAAAGAAACTTGTATTAATTAGCTTAAGCATAATACTCTTACATTTTGCTTCTTATTCGCAAATAAGAGGCGATTTTAGAGTTGCAGCCCTAAGCGAAGTTTCTTTTTTCAATTCAGGAACACTTACTTCTTATGGTTTATCAGCAGAGTTCTTTGTTCATAAAAATTTTAGTTTGAATTATCAATATAGCTTCGGTATTAATCAAAACAATAATGAATATTTCCATTTCCCAGGAGCTGTGGCGGGTTTGATTGAAATGTTCCGATCCGATTCTTATTTTCTAACTTCAAGCACCAACGATGAAGGATGGGCATATTTATTATTCCTTACTTTTGTTTTACCCGAAGGCGTTAGTTTTCACACTTATCCTCGCCAATGGATTGAATTAGCACCTTTTATAAATCCGTTTTCAACTGATTTCAATATATTAGATAATAA
>JBMOKG010000233.1:0-2194 GCA_049315385.1 Bacteroidales bacterium | reverse complement strand
AGCAATCGGCAAGCTTTTCCGTGAAAAGCGAATTATGATTGAAGAAAATGGAATAAGATTGATGTAATTAATGATATGATTTATGGTTTTAACCTATAACCTTAATTTAATATACGTATTGTATTAACAAAAAGTTTATCAATTTTATGATTCGTGATTTTTATGTCAATAATACTATTCTAAATATAATACTTATGAGTGGTAACAAAGTATATTGCAATTTTATATGTCATTGTTGTAACTAAAGGAATAATTATTCCACTATAATGTTATACGTTCTTTTGTCTTCAATTTCTTCGAGCCACGGTTTTTTATAGACAAAAAACAACCGATAAGCTCCCTTTTTCAATCCCTGAAATTCCCATATAAAAACATCAGTACCACCTTTTAATTGTATATGATTTTTTTCATTCCAGGAAGTAATACCAATTAATTTAAGTTGGGTAGAATCGTACAGATTATTCATTATCCATGTGTATCCACAAGATGGGCAAGTCCGAAAATCGAGTTTAAAAAATTCATTTAATTTTATAATTTTAGTAATCGTGGAATCATGTTTCAAAGAATTTTGTGCATATAAACTTTGAATTACCAGTATAATGAAAATAATTACCAGAATTGAAATTGCTTTTTTAGTCATCGTTGTTGGTTTTTATGATATTATTTTACGCTTCTCCATTTACAGAAAAATCATGACATCTTTTATTTTGTATATTAACTTTAATTTTAAAGAAACAAGAACCTCCATCCATGACAAGTAACCAGTTTTTTTCTAAATTTACATGTTGTTTGAATTCTGAACAGCATGCATTAATAATAATTATTTTTTCTCCTTTAGTATTAATGTAACCAGCATATTGTCTGTAATAATTTTTATGCTTGTACTTCAAAATTTTACCATACTTTTTAATCACTTCATAATTTCTATTTTTCTCTAATGAATCAATATAATTTATAGATAATTCTTTTGCTAATTTTATTTCATTAATTGAAGGTATGAATTTTTGAGTTATCGAATCATTCAGTATTAACATAATAATCTTATTCTCTATATCTCCACTTTCCCATTTATACACAATATCCTTTTCACTTACTTGTGCTAATCCATTAATAGTGCTTATTATTAATGTTAATAATAAGAGTATATTTTTAAATCTCATAATTTATGGTTCTAAATTTTCTCCAAATTATTCTATTCCAACCTAAATTTATTTCCCCTACAAATATACAACTATTTCTTACTTCAAAAAAAATTCCCCAACTTTCCGAAACAATTCTTATTTTTGCATACTTAATAATCATAGAACTAATATATTTTACATTAAAATGCAGATTTCTCCTAAGTACAATCCTCAGGAAACCGAAAATAAGTGGTATGCACACTGGATGGAAAAAGGATATTTCCATTCCAAACCTAACGAAAAACCACCCTATACCATTGTAATACCTCCGCCAAATGTTACGGGTGTATTACACATGGGTCACATGCTCAACAATACTATTCAGGATGTAATCATACGCCGTGCCCGCATGAAAGGCTTTAATGCCTGCTGGGTTCCCGGTACCGACCACGCTTCCATTGCTACCGAAGCCAAGGTAGTTGCCAAACTTCGCGACGAAGGCATACAAAAAGCCGATTTAAGTCGTGAAGAATTCTTGCAACATGCCTGGGAATGGAAAGAAAAACATGGTGGAATTATTCTTGAACAGCTAAAGAAACTAGGAGCCAGCTGCGATTGGAACCGCACCAAATTTACCATGGACGAAGATATGTACGAATCCGTTATACAGGTTTTTGTTGATTTGTACAACAAAGGTTTGATTTATCGCGGTGTTCGTATGGTAAACTGGGATCCCAAGGCACTTACCGCAGTTTCTGACGAAGAAGTTATTTATAAAGAAGTTAATTCAAAACTTTACTACTTAAAATATTTTATCGAAGGCAGCAATGATTTTATAACCATTGCTACAACACGTCCCGAAACCATTTTGGGTGATACTGCTGTTTGCGTTCATCCCGAAGACGAACGTTATGCTTACCTTAAGGGTAAAAAGGTTTTGGTTCCGCTAATCAATCGTGCTGTTCCTGTAATTTTCGACGAATATGTAGATCGCGAATTTGGCACAGGATGTTTGAAAATTACTCCTGCTCACGATATCAACGACTACAATCTGGGTAATAAATATAAGTTGG
>JBMOKG010000232.1:0-2194 GCA_049315385.1 Bacteroidales bacterium | reverse complement strand
GTCCACATGAAGGATTAATGGTTGAAAAAAGCATTACTTTTGTCTATTATACCAACTTTTACTATATATAAACCTTTTGATAACCTTTTAATATTCATGTTTTCTTTTGAATATGATAGAATCTGATTAAATAATAATTTGCCATGTATGTTATATATTGATGCTGTTATATTTTGAATATCTGACACATTACTCAAGTCTATTGTTATTACTTCAGTTGCAGGATTTGGATAAATATTAAAAAGCGAGTTAATAGTATTCAATTCATTAACCTTGGTTTTTAATATTGTTCCATTTAATCCAGCAATATAGCCTGTATTTGAATCAGTAAAATATACAGAATTTAAGGCATTAGAAGTATATACATCTTGTTTTATCCATTTTAATCCACTATTTATTGTTTTTAAAATCAACCCATTATCACCTACAATATATCCTGTATTAATATCAGTAAACTTAACAGATCTTAAGAAATATGAACTATCTATAATCTGAGCTGACCAATTCAGTCCTCCATTTGATGTTTTTAATATTTGGCCTCCATCCCCAACTGCAAAACCTGTATTTTCACTGATGAAAAATACCGAATTTAAATTATTTGCACTTCCCGAAAACTGAGCTGTCCAGTTTAATCCTCCATTCGTTGTTTTCAGGATTGAACCATTGCTGCCCACAATGTAACCGATGTCAGATTTTGGAAAGTGAACTGAAAATAAACAATTGACTATTCCTTCATATATATTTGTCCAATGCGTTCCTCCATCTGTAGTTTTTAGGATAATGCCGGAACTATTATCTCCTCCAACTGCAAAACCTGTTTGGGAATCAATGAAATATAACGCAAATAGATCTTTTGATGTTCCTGAATTCTCACTTATCCAGTTTACACCTCCGTTTGTTGTTTTACAAATAATTCCATTTAATCCTGCAATACAACCAGATTTGAGTGTTGTGAAAAATACTGAAGTTAAAAAGTTGCTACTTGCTATATTGCAATTGCTATTATTCCAGTTAATTCCTCCATTATCTGTATAAAGAACGGTTCCTGAAGAGCCTACGGCATATCCTGTTTCTGAACCAATAAAATGAATTGAATATAAATTATTTGTATTACAATCATTATTTTTCCACCAGGTTTCGCTTGTTGAAGCTTCAGAAATTGATAGAATAACACCCTGGTATCCAACTGCAAACCCTTGATCAATATCAATAAAAAAAACCGAATTTATGTGTTTATAAGTTAATGAATTTTGTATTGACCAGTGTTCGCCCCCATCAAATGTTTTCAAAATAACGCCCCAGTTACCTACCGCATATCCTGTATTGTCATCGATAAATCTAATTTCATTTAAATGAAGTGACGTTCCTGAGATTTTTGTTGTCCAGGAGACTCCTCCATTGGTAGTTTGTAATATACTTCCATAATCCCCGACTGCATAACCTGTTATACTATCAGTAAAATAAACAGATTTTAGGGAATTAGATAACCCATTTACCATTATTTTCCAATTTAATCCTGCATCAGTACTTTTTAATATAACCTCATTTCCAACAATATAAGCTGTATTAGCATTGACAAAATAAATTGAATTTAGTTGACTTGTTGTATTTGAACTTAGAAGTGTCCAATTTATTCCTTGATTAGTTGTTTTTAAGATACTTCCATTTTTACTTATTGCATAAGCTGTATTATTATCCGTTAAAAAGATTGATGTAAGATCTTCGTTTGAACCAGAATTTAATATTGTCCAATTATAACCTCCATTAGTGGTTTTAATAATAGTACCACTATTTCCAACTGCAAAACCAATAAATTTATTTATAAAGAAAAGAGAATTTAATTTATTTGAAGTTCCAGATTTTATAATATCCCATTCCATTGCATAAGATATTCCCTTATATTTAATTTTAAGGATACACCCATTCTCACCAACAGCAAAGCCATTGTTTGCATCAGTAAACCTTAAACAATTTAATTCATTTCCCTGAGGAAATGGGTATTGCCATTGCCAATCTTGGGCATTTGCCAAATTTGTAAAGTAAAATAAAAAGATATAAAGATAAAATTTTTTCATAAAATTTACATATTTTAAATTACATCAAACCTCTTTATATACAAATATTTAATTATTTTTTATACCCTATACTTCAACTGCATCCCGTGCAAAAAATTACGCAAAAACTGATCCTGACA
>JBMOKG010000231.1:0-2212 GCA_049315385.1 Bacteroidales bacterium | reverse complement strand
TAATTATTGCCGGTGCAGTTTTGGTATATAAAAGAAAGTAATCGAGTATGAAAAAAGTCGTAATTATCGGTTCAGGTAGCTTGGCAACTCATTTGGCATTGACACTTCATGCTAACGGTGTGCTTATAAGTCAGATTTATAGCCGAACGTCTACAAATGCTGAGATATTGGCTGATAAAGTGGACTGTTCATATACTAGTAACATTTCAAATTTATTCAGCGGTGCCGATATTTACATTTACGCAATTAATGATAATTCATTGCTAAAACTTTTGAAAAAATTCGAATTACCAAACGCAATTCATATTCATACTTCAGGTAGCCTATCAATTAGTATCTTTGATGGTTTTGCAAAAATGTATGGAGTTTTATATCCACTTCAAACATTTACAAAGAAGAGACCTGTTGATTTTACTAATATCCCAATTTTAATAGAAGCCTGTAATACCGAAATCGAAAAAGAGATATTTGATTTTGCAAAATTGATGTCGCCTAAAGTATATTCCATCACTTCAGAACAAAGAAGTAAAATACATTTAGCAGCAGTATTTGCTTGTAACTTTACAAATTATATGTATGATATTGCTTTTGATATTGTATCAAAAGCCGGAATTGGATTTGAAATTTTACAACCACTTATATTAGAAACCGCTGATAAAATTAAAACATTAACTCCCAAAGAAGCTCAAACAGGTCCCGCTGTAAGATATGATCAAAATATTATCAAAAAGCATCTATCACTTTTAAATCGGAGCAATGATAAGAAAGAGATATATAATTTACTTACTAAAAGCATAAATAATAGACATACCATTAAAAAAGAAGTGAAACTAAGTTTATGGAAAAGACTGAGTAATAAAATCGATTCATTTTTCTCCTCAATTTAACACATAATGATTGCATACTTCAAACTGCTCAGATTCCAAAATCTACTTTTCCTTGCATTCAGTCAGTACCTTATGTTTGAAGTAGTACTTTTTCCAATTCTTCAAACTTATGGATTCGAAACTGTATTTGAATCAGGTTCTATGACTTTGCTTATTCTAGCTACTGTTTTGATTGCTGCAGGTGGAAATGTTTTAAACGATTATTTTGATATAAAAATTGATTTAATTAACCGACCCGATAAGGTGATTGTAGGCAATATAATTTCTCGTCCGGCTACCATGATATATTATCAAATTCTTACCGGACTGGGGATTTTATGCGGCTTATATCTGGCTTATATTGCAAGTAGCTTTACGCTATGTTTTATCTTTATAATTGTTCCTGGTTTATTGTGGTTTTATTCAGCCAGTTATAAACGACAATTCCTGACCGGAAATTTAATTGTTGCATTTATGGCAGCATTATCCATT
This sequence comes from Bacteroidales bacterium, assembly GCA_049315385.1. GTDB lineage: Bacteria > Bacteroidota > Bacteroidia > Bacteroidales > JACABE01 > JACABE01. The sequence goes on along the minus strand of JBMOKG010000231.1, from coordinate 854 downwards.
TTGGTAGTTGGCATAACACAATTAGCATTTCTTGAAAAAGTATATGGAAATCTTATATTTGAAACTCCTATTCCATCTATTTTTTATGGCTGGATAGGTGGTTTCGCACTTTTTGCATTTCTTTGTACGTGGATTAGAGAAATTATTAAGGATATAGAAGATGAAATTGGTGACAGAGAAATGGAATGTCGCACCATGCCAATAAAATGGGGAATCGCAAAGACTAAGTTATTCCTTTATGCATTAATTATTCTAACTGTTGCAGGATTGTTTGTTATAAATGGTTTATTTATTCATTTCGAAGGATCACTAACTATTCGATACATCATTTTTGGACTTGCTATACCATTTATTGCTTTGATATATATGATATTTGCCGCAAAATCTGTAGCAGATTTTCATCAAGCCTCTACACTTAGTAAAGTTATTATGTTGATTGGCATTCTTTATAGTTTTGTATTTTATTTTCTACAGGCCAAAATGTATGGAATCAGCATATTTAATATTTTTATTCTAAAGTAAGGAAGCAATAAAGCAACTTCAAATTTATTTTCAAACTTTTAAACATCATAAATGCTTTCACATCTTAACAACTACAATATCATTCTAGCTTCTCAATCTCCACGTCGTCAAGAGCTTTTGCGAGGTTTGAATATTCCATTCGAAGTAAAACTAATTGAAGTAGATGAATCATATCCACGTGAACTGGTTGGAGTTGATATTCCAATGTATTTAGCGGAGAAAAAAGCAAATGCTTATGAATCAATTATGGATGAAAGCACTTTGTTGATAACTGCTGACACTATTGTTTGGCACGAAGGAAAGGTATTTAATAAACCGATTGACAAAGCAGA
>JBMOKG010000045.1:0-37403 GCA_049315385.1 Bacteroidales bacterium | reverse complement strand
AACTCCTCTCTGGTAACCGGTAATCTGAAAGTATTTGAATTATAAATTGTATTTGAAAAAAATATAATTACATCAGCAACTCTTCCTATGTTTTGTTTTTGGGCATTATTTAGGCAATTATGAAAATTCTGAAGCTCGTTTTTACTCATATCTAATATAATCTGATAAGCAAAATCACCATTTTCATAAATTAACTTTTTAAACATATTTACTTTAATAAAACAAACAGTAGTAGGCTCCAGGGCAGTAGCTGAGAAATGATTGATCTTATCACCAAAATTACTTGGAAGACAAAGATAGGAAGGAGCTTTTGTTATTTTAATGATTTTATCTTTTATAGTTCCATCAATATGAATCTTAACCAAACCAGATTTAAGATAAGCTACATTGGTTGAATGTGCATCTTGTTTGATAATTATATCACCGGGTTGGAAATGAGTTTCAGCACAATTTTCACCAAGCATACATAATTCAGCATCACTAAGTTTTTGTGCAGCAGTTGATCTTAAATTGCATAACTGACAGATAGTCTTGTGCATTTTGAATAATTATTAATATTATAGATTGCAAAGGTAATGAAAAATGTGCGTTATATCACATTTTATTTTACAAAAGCGCACATGTATTTTCAATGTTATTCGATTAACAAGATATACTTTTGCAAACAAAATTTTTAATACAATTTAATATATGTGTTTTTGGACTGGCCAATAACACATTCAAATAAGAAATTATGAGAATTTTTAAGTCTATACTCTTTGCGCTTCGTCTTTCCGGAATGGTGCTACTGTTCATAATAGTAGTAACTTCGTGCAGCAATGACTCCAAAACCAATAAAGAAACTGGACAAGCTCCTGAAAATCCACTTACTGGACGCATGTTGCCTCATTTAGATCACAGTGCCTATTTCACGGACTCGATTGATTCACCTCAGAAAGTCACCCGTATGTGCCTTAAATGTCATCCGAATAGTGCTAAGGAAATAATGAAAACAGCACATTGGACCTGGATCAGTGGTGATGTTGTCAGAAACGGGAAAACAGTTCTTCTTGGTAAACGAAATCAGATTAATAACTTTTGCATCAGCGTAGTTGGTAACTGGGGCTCCTGTGTAATATGTCATACCGGTTACGGTTGGGGGGATAAGAGTTTCAACTTTACAAAAGAAGAAAATGTCGATTGTATTGTATGTCATGATGGCTCGGGAACCTATTCAAAAACTAAACTGGGCATGCCAAATAAAAATGTTAACTTACAATTAGTTGCGGGAAGTGTACGCCGGCCTAATCGTGAAAATTGCGGAATCTGTCATTTCAATGGCGGTGGTGGTATGGGTGTAAAACATGGAGATCTTGACGAATCTTTACTGAATGCTAATCAGGAACTTGATTTCCACATGGGAAAGCTCAATTTTCAATGCATAGACTGCCATAAAACACACAATCATGTTATTTCAGGTAAATTGAATACCACTTATACTGAAAAAACCAAGGCAGTTCGTTTTGGATGTGAGAGTTGTCATATTGAGAAACCACATAAAGACCATCGAATCAATGAACATGCATTACGGATAGCCTGTCAGACCTGTCATATTCCTGAGTTTGCAAGAAAGTTTCCTACAAAAATGACCTGGGACTGGTCGAAAGCTGGTGATTCTAACAGAAAAGACAGTCCGCACGAATACCTGAAAATAAAAGGTGAATTCCATTATGAGGAAGATGTGGTTCCTACTTATGCCTGGTATACAGGAAAAATGGATCGTTATGTTCTTGGTGACAAACTTGACTCAGAAGCTGAACATTATATGAATCGTCCGATTGGATCACGTACTAATCCTAATGCAAAGATTTGGCCTTTTAAATTACATCATGCCAAGCAACCCTATGATCCTGTTAATAATATAATTATACCTCCTTTAACAAGTGGAGAAGGTGGGTATTGGACAAAGTTCAATTGGACTTATGCAATAAAGAAAGGAGCAGAAATCAATGGTTTGCCTTATAGTGGCAAGTATGGTTTTACATATACTAAAATGTATTGGCCGATTACCCATATGGTTACAACAAAAAAGAATGCCCTGACTTGTCAGCAATGTCATTCTGCAGGAGGCCGTTTGAACTGGAAAGAGCTTGGATACGATCATGATCCAGTTCAGGTTGTAAAGAAATAATCACAATATTAAAAAAATTGTACAATGAAAAAAATACCAAAACCATTCAAAAACCCTTACTTCGCCGGAACAATTCTCGGAGTGGTTCTTTTTTCCGCTTTTGCATTGACTCATAGTGGTTTGGGAGCCTCAGGTGCAATTAGTCGTATACAGGTTGCACTTACAAAATTGGTTTGGTCATCACATGTTGACAATGTCGGTACTTTTGCAGCTATGGGTGCAGGCAATCGAAATGCGTTGGATCATCCCAGTATTTTTCTCTTAATTGGAACATTTGCCGGCGGATTGATTTCTGCTTGGTTAAATGGTCGGTTAAAAATCGAAATATTCAAAGGACCGAGAATATCAAACATACAGCGTCTTTTATTTGCGCTTTTAGGAGGAATCATTATGGGATATGGTGCACGCTTTGCACGTGGTTGTACATCAGGACAGGCATTATCAGGAGGTGCCGTTCTTTCACTGGGAAGCTGGGCATTTATGTTCAGTGTATTTATCGGAGGCTATGCCGTTGCATATTTTGTTCGCCGTCTTTGGGCTGATTAATTAAAAAAGGAGAAATTTACTATGTTACCTATCGATGTTACAATGTTATTGGGGAAAGCCGGCGGATATGTGGTTTTCCTCCTTATTGGTGCCGGTTTCGGCATTGCTTTGGAATTGGCAGGATTTGGCGATTCACGCCGTCTGGCTGCTCAATTCTATTTAAAAGATATGACAGTATTAAAAACAATGTTTACAGGTATTTTAGTTGCCTGCCTATTGATTTTTCTTTCGTCAGCATTGGGTTGGCTCGATTTTTCACAGCTCGCTGTAAACCAAACATTCTTATGGCCGGGTATTGTTGGAGGACTCATTATGGGTGTTGGTTTCATTGTTGGTGGCTATTGCCCAGGGACTTCGCTTGTGGCTACTGCAAGTTTTAAAATCGATGGACTTTTCTTCCTTGTCGGAACAATTATTGGAGCAGGCTTGTTTGGAGAATCATTACCAGCATTTGAAGGATTTTGGAATTCTTCTTTCACCGACCGTTTTCTGATTTCAGATTGGTTAGGTTTATCAATTGGTGCGACTGTATTTATTGTTACAATATTTGCTTTAGCGATGTTTTACTTTGCAGAAAAAGTGGAAGAATTTTTCAAATATAGAGATACTGGAAAAGCCTGGTCATGGAAAATTACAAAACGTCCCTATCTTTACGGTGCTGGGATTTTGGTTGCCGTAGCTGCATTGGTTTGGTCTATCGGACAACCTGATCCAATCCGTAAATGGAAAATTATGGAAAAAAAGTATTCAGGACAACTTGCATCAAAAGCTGTTTTTATTCATCCTTTGGAATATGTGAAAACAAATAACGAATCAACAATTAAACTAATCACTCTTGATCTACGCTCTGATAAAGACTTTGAAACATTTCATCTAAAAGGGTCTGAAAATGTTAAACTGGATGAGCTTTTAAATGCTAAGTTTGTGGCTCCACTCGCTCAACTTCCTCCTCAGGGAGTTGTCGTGCTCTTAGCTGATAATGATTCTATCTCCATCAAAGCATGGCAATATCTGAAAGTTCAAGGAGTAATAAATTTATATATACTTGAAAACGGTTTACATAATTGGAATCGTCTTTTTGCTGATAAAAAAATTCACGAGAAGGCTATCAATCTCGCTTCTCCTCAGGCAGAAGTGCTTCAATTATTCCCAAATAACGCATATATCCCCAAAATCAAAATAGGTTCTAAGAAACGCGCAGGAGGACTTTGTAGCTAAAATTTTATTAAATCTTATGAATATATTATCATCAATATTAAAAATAGTAAGTTTTTTGCTAATCTTCAGATTGGTAACATCGCTTGCGACAGCCCAAAATTCTCCCGTTTTTGCACCATCTAATTCGGAGTGCATAAGCTGCCACGAGAAAAAGATTGCTATCCATGCATACAATGCATCTGTCCATCATTCACTAATGTGTACAGCCTGTCACGTTAAAGATGTTGCTAAGCAGCTGCCGGCAAAGGATGTAGCAGGCAAAAAGCTATGTGTTGTTAAATTTAAGACAATGGATTGTAGTAGTTGCCACAATACAATTGTTAAAGAGCACAAAGCGAGTATTCACAATGCGAACCGACTCCCAGTAACTTGCTCAAAATGCCATGCAGACATTCATAATATTACTTCAATCAAAAATAACAAAATAGCCACTTCCAAGCTATGTGGGCAATGTCATCAGAAAGTATCACACTATTTCAAATCTATACATTACAAGGCAATTGTCAAAGGAAATAACGATGCACCTGGTTGCACTGATTGCCATGGCCTTCATGCCATTAAAAAAATTGATAACGATGCTCAGGGACGATCATTCCATACACAAGCCTGTTTGAAGTGTCATGCTGATGCAAAGATGATGGCGCGTAACAAAGTTACAGCAATAGCACCTGAAACTTATTTTGAGAGCTATCATGGTAAAAATATACGACTCGGCTATCCTGAAAAGGTAGCAGGCTGCTCTGATTGCCACAGTTCACACAATATTCTTCCTGAAAAGGATACAAATTCAACGGTAAATTCAGTTCACTTAGCTAATACCTGCAAACAATGTCACTCAGGTGCAAATAATAGGTTTGCAAAGTTTATTGCTCATGCAGAACCCACCAACCATAAAAAATTCCCATTACTATTCTGGGTTACACTAAGTATGAATATATTGCTTATCAGCGTTTTCTTGTTCTTCTGGATTCATTCCATACTATGGGCATTCCGGGGCTTTATCGAAAAGAAACAAGCCCGCAATGCAGCATTATTCTCTACATCTGCATTTAATGACAACCTCAAAAGGAGAACTCATCAGAAAGTCTACAGGCGCTTTCGTCCATACCAGATAGTAATGCACCTTTTCGTTGTGACAAGTTTCCTCGGATTGGCATTAACCGGTCTGCCTTTGAAATTTAATCATACTGCATGGGGTAAAGCTTTAATGGACTTTTATGGTGGAACCGCAAATGCCGGAATAATTCACCGAATTTGTGCCGTCTTTACATTTGGATACTTAATTGTAGCACTTGTTATGAGTATCCGCTTTCTGTTTTCTAAGAGAATATCAAATGAAAGTTTTTTCCAACGACTTTTTGGTTTCGATTCGCTATTCCCAAATCGTAAGGATTTTCGTGATATCAGGGCAATGTTTCGTTGGTTCTTTTTCCGCGGACCTAAGCCATCCTTTGACAGATGGACTTATTGGGAGAAATTTGATTTTTTAGCTGTTTTCTGGGGAGTAGCTATTATTGGATCCAGTGGATTACTTCTTTGGTTTCCTGAATTCTTTGGTAAATTTCTGCCTGGATGGTTTTTTAACGTTGCAACAATCATACATTCCGACGAGGCTCTGTTGGCTGTAGGTTTCATCTTTACCATCCATTTCTTTAACACCCACTTCCGTTTTGAGAAGTTTCCGATGGACTTTGTTATATTCAATGGACAAGTAACAGAGGAAGAAATGATTCACGAGCGTGGCGAACAGTGGCAGCGCTATCAAGAGCAAGGTATTGCAAAAGACTTCGAAGTGAAAAAGCCTACACCAATCATCTGGGAAATTGCCATGCGTGTGTTTGGCCTGTTGGCTGTGCTTACAGGTATGATTTTAGCTTTATTGATACTCTATACATTCATTGCATAGGGTGGGTATTAACTTAATTTAATATAAAAAACGCTTTGGCAAATATCGTAGAGATGTTTTTTATCAGGTCAGAATCAGCCTAAAAGTTATCGTAAGCTTCTTATTAGTTATAATAAGATTGTTCTAATAATTTTTATTATAATATTAATGAAACTGGTAAAATTTTATGCATTCTATATATTTTTTCATACCATATACATTCCGTCAGTATTGATACTTTATTTATGGTTCAATGATAATTTTTTGAATTGCTTTTTCGTAATCGGTTTCAATAGTTAAAATATAAATTCTTTTTTCAGTAATTTTTCTTATTTTCTTTTTATAGGTATTTTCACCTGCTGGTTTGTTTTTAAAAATCGTATCTTCAATTTTTTTACCATCTATTTGATAAATTGAGAGTTTTACATCAGTTGTTTTGCATAAATTGTATTTTACAACTAAATTGTTATCATTAGTAACAAGATAATGCATTATTTTTAATGTTCCTGTACTTTGTTCGTTCAAAACATGAAGTTTAGATGTTGGATTTCTAGTTAAAAGTACTTTATATATCTGGCTGTTTGCATTGCTTTGAGTTCCGTCATTAACCCAAAAAATATTTGTCTCTGTACTACTAATCCCACCAAAAATATATCCTGCAATTGTAGTATCATTTTTTATATCATCTAATTTTATGACTCCGTTTGGATATTTTGCTAAACTCTCATTCGCAATAAACTCTGAACCAGCTCCTAATAATGCCGGCATTTCTACATTTAATTTATACTCAGCCATTTTGCCATTTGCATCTCTAGATACCCTTGCAATAGTCTTTACAAAGGGTACATTGTTATCCTGAACCAATGTTCCTGAATCATCAAAGTACTGAGCAATGCCTCCAAAAAACACAGAGTGCATTTCATTGTTTAATGAAGAGTAGAGTGGCAGAACAGCACAATGGTAATGATTGTAATATTGAGTAAATGAATTATTTACAGTATATCCATTGCTGTCAATATTTACACAATTTAAAAAAGGTAAATCCAGATTGGTTTGAAAAACACCTGAAAATGCTATTAATCCTTCCTGCCCGTTTGGCATAATTTGAGCTACCATATTATAATCTCTTCTGTGAAGATTGGTTTCATCTGTTGTAACTGATATATGGTTTACTGTAATACTTGTGCTGTTATCTTCAATGTTGAATTTTCTGATTTGGTTAGTATATTCCTGTACAAATCCTGGTCCATGGTCTGGTCCCATAGGATTGTACCTTCCTATAAATTTTTGACCACCAACTAAATAAAAATTATTGTTTATCATTCTTAATTCTCCACCTGTTACCTGAAATAGACTGTCATTTATTTGCCTGAAATATGGAGAAATGCTTGTATTTGTTATTATTGCATTTATAACAGATGGAACATTAACAGCTGTAAGATTGCTAAAAGTTGTATGATCGTCAATACTTTCACTATATCCATACCCTCCAATAAGGTATAAATAATCTCCGCGTTGATAAAATTCCATATTGCTTGATTTTAGTTGCTCTTGTAATGCAATTGGAAGCGAAGTTAAAGGAGCTAACCATTTTTGTTTATTTATAGGATCAATTACAAATAATTGTGTATTATATCCATCCATATCAAAACTGGCAAATGGTTGTCTGCGATGAAGTCCATCAATACGTCCTCCAATTATTAGCCATTTACCATTATGCTGACCGTAAGCATAAGATTGAATTCCAATAAGTTCTGGAATATTTATTGGCTCAAGAAATATATTAAATGGTGTTGTTTGAGCGTTAATATTAAAGGAAAATAGTAATCCAAATATGCATAAAAAATGTTTGATTTTATTCATCATTTTTGTTAATGTTTTTATTTTAAACTGTATTTTTTATAAAACCTATTATTGATTACATTGATGTTCACTTCCTCTTTAATGGTGGCTTCAAGCGATTCCTGAATCTGTTATATTTTCTCTGGAATGCTTCAACAACTATTCTTTCATCGTTTATTATTTTTTAAAACTTCCAGAAAAGAAAAAAACAATTTATTTTAAAACTATTCAAAATAAATATTATGATTTTTCCAATTCTTCAATATAATCCAAATCTTTTCCATAAGTCTCTTCTATAAAGAAAACCGATAATAGTGCTAAGATAATAAAGAATACACCAATAATTACACCTGCATTCCATAATCCATACAGGGGAGTTAAAGCACCTAAAAGATAAGTAATTAAAATGGTAGCTCCTCTTACAAAATTTGGTACAGAAGTCGTTACAGTAGCTCTTAAATTAGTTCCATATTGTTCAGAAGCGGTTGTTACAAATATTGACCATAAACCTCCCATTGGTATGCCTAACAATAGTAATACACTATAAAACATTGCAGGTGAAGCACCTCTTAATGCAAAATAAATGAATGCAAAAAAGGCAATAAATAGAATGCCTAAGATAATTGGTTTCTTTCGTGATTTTAATTTCAATGATAGGTAACCAAATAAAAAGCTACCAATAGCTGCACCAATATAGTGCATCATTACAGAGGTTGAGCCTTTTACGGGACCAGTAATATGTAATGCATCCTGAGCAAAAGAGGGGGCATTTATAGCAAGTACACTCACTGTATACCAAGTGGGTATTGCCAATAGAATTAGGAATATAAACTTTTTAAAACGTTTATTATTTGTAAACAGGCAAAGGAAATTACCTTTACTTACTTTAATGGTTTTTGTCTTTTCATACATTCCCGATTCGTAAACTGCTATTCGAAGAAACAGTAATAATAAACCTAAACCACCACCTGTCCAGAAAGCTACCCGCCAGTTAAACTTCTCTGCAATTAAAAAAGCTAAAGCTGAACCTAAAATACCTATACCCGATACAATACTTGCACCCAAACCTCTTGATTCTTTTGTCATTACTTCTGAAACCATTGTTATGCCAATGCCAAGTTCGCCAGATAAACCGAACCCTGCAATAAATCTTAACACTGCATACTGTTCAATATTCTGTGCAAACCCATTTGCTATATTTGCAATTGAATACAGGAATATTGTAAGAAAGAGTATTGACATCCTTCCTTTTTTATCACTTAAAACACCCCATACAATACCACCGATAAGCATGCCGGCCATTTGCATACTTAGCAGAAAATTGCCTTGCGAAAACAAAGCATCTTTATTAGTTATTCCTAAATCAATTAAACTTGGATTTTTTACTACTCCGAATAAGATTAAATCGTATATGTCGACGAAATAGCCTAAAGCGGCAGCTATTACTATAATATTAAATATACTTTTTGAAGGTGTTGAAGTCATATATTTTTAGTTATATATTTGTAATGCAAATTTTCAATTATTATATTATTGTATTTTACCAGCTCAAAATTCTATATGAAAAATTGATGACAATCCCGCCTGATACTTTTTGAAGTTTTGGGAAAAAGTAAGACTTGCCTTCAATACCAATATTAATATTCTTTGAAAATGGATGAGTATAAGCAACTGCAATATCATAGCAATAATACCAGTTGTTTACTACTACTTTTTCTCCAAAAGCTTCAAGACGGGAAGTTACATAACTTAAACCAATTCCATAATACAAATCAATTTTTGAAACTTTCATATTGAAAACCACTAATATTGGAATTGCATTTAAGCGGGCTCTTAGAGCGGTTGCACCAAAAGCAGTTGAAGCCAGCGTTGAATCCTGTTTTGAAACGGTCAGATATGCACTTTCAATTCCAATATTAAGAATATGATCAGGTTTCCATAGAAATCTTAAAGAAGGTGAATAAAAAATATTATCGGTCAGTTTTTTATTCTGATCAATATTGGCAATTATTCCGTTTCCAGCTGTTAAAGATAATGAATATCCTTTTTTTAAACTATTCTTCTCCTGTTCATAAGAATAATTTACAAATATAAAAAATACAAATAATAGCAATAATTTTTTATTCAGAAGTATAATATTCATAAGCAACAATACTTGGATAATTTGTAACAATACCATCGAAATTTCCTCTATTGACAAAAGATTTAACTAATTCAGTTGCATCCAGCGTCCAGACAAAACACCTGTAACCACTACTGTGCATCGAATTTACTCTGTCGTCGAGTAAGCCCAATGACCATCTGGGTGACCAAATAAGTGATTTTGATTGAATAACGTAATTCTCATCGAGTTCGCAAATTGCAGGATAGTTCTGGAAATTACTAAAATTAGTAAATTCATTAAAAACTTCCACACTAGGAATTCCAATTAATATTTCAAGTTTTTTTCCTTTTTGAGCTGCCAGTGCAGTGTATTTTTGTTGAAGTGAAACTATTTTTGCTGTCATACCAAAGGCTTTAGTATCCAACCAGACTAATTTTAGATTTGTTTTATCTACAACAGTTTGTAAAGCTTCTTCCAATGTAGGAATTCTTTCACCATCTTTTAAAGTACAGAATGATCGCAGTTGTGCAAAGCTATAATCAGAAATTCCTCCAATAAAGTAGTCTTCGTTGATCAGACGTTTGCTCATAACATCATCGTGAAAGAGAACAGGGATTCCATCTTTGGTAAGTCTTACGTCAATTTCAATAGCATTAGCACCGGTTCTTTCTGCATATTGAATGATGTTCAATGAATTTTCAGAAGCAGGTAACATATCAATGTTTCGACCTCCGCCTCTGTGGGCAATAATCCAGAAATTGTCAGATGATTTTGTTATTGGTTTTAAATAACTGATATCGAACTTATTTGAAGGATACTCGTTTTCAATGCCCCAACTCGCGTTGATAATTATTTTTGACGGAATATCACCCCTGATAATTTCTTTAGCCCCGTTTTCAGGGCTGATAGTCATTGCAATAAGACCAGTTTCTGAATTTGAAGCATAACGCCAATAGCCTTCCATTATAATTACCGAATCTTTGTAACCAGCCTGAAGTACAATATATGATTCACTTTTCATTGCAAAAGCAGAAAGGTACTTTCCATTGGCTTTTAATACTATTTTGCTGCCAAATAATTGAGAATTAAGGGAGTATATTCCCTGTAATTTTACCAACATTGAATCTGATAAAGATGTTGTTCCCTGTAATAAACCCATTGTTCCGTTTAATGGAATTTCTAATGTATCATAATCTTTATAACAAGAAGTTATGATTGACATTGAGAAGATAAAAATTACAACTATCTTGATTTTTTTCATCTGAAAAATTTAAAAAATAAATGTAAAAGAATATTCCGGATACAAAAGATATTCATCAATAGCAGTATAAGTTAGCCATGCCTGATAATAAAATTTTGAATAATTAAGTTTAACACCTAAAGCTACCCAATTATTCTTCCAAAGTGCTTGTTCAATTGTAAACTGAATAGCATAAGCAGAATTGGGTTGTAAACTTCTTCCAAGCATTTCATCTTCTGAAGCTGTTTTCATAATACTGAACTGGTTTTCTAATTTCAAAGATAAGTAAATATCCTTAAAATGAATACCACCTGTAATGTAAGGATTTGCAATGAATCCATAAGCTTTTAATCTTATAACATCCTGATACAATTGCCCAAACCAATATGAAGTATTAACACCAACAGCCATAGCTATTTTTTTATCAATTATGCTTTTTTGAAAAGCAAGAGACAACATATTAGATATATAATTTGTGTTTATCCTGGAATGTAAAATAAATTTTAATGGAAGACCCATTTTAAAGTCTGCATTTATCGTTGGTAATGTATTGATCTCTTCTTCAATTATTTCATTAGGCAATCTTGTCAGGCTTAAACCTGTACTGATTTTATATTCCCATTTTTGATAAGCCCCCGGAAAGAAAATAAACGGCTTGGATTTTACAATATCTTGTCCGATTGCTAAATTGTGTAAAATAAAAGCGAAGAAAAGAATAATTTTAAATTTCATTTTAATTACATAAAGTAAACAAAGATAGTTATTATTTTTATATCATTTTAAGCAATTGGAATTTTGAAATCCGAATTCCAATATTCGTTAAAAAGAAAGAGAGCAAATGAATTAAGTTCATCTGCTCTCTTTTTGGTTTTGTGCTTTTATATTATTCTTTAACAAATTTAGTTTGAATACATTCTTTTTCGGAATTAAGCTTTGCAATGTAAATTCCTTTTGCAAAGCCGGATATATCTATCTCTGTTTGTATCTGATATATATTCTTATTCAATAGTTGTTTGCCTTGTATATCATATATGCTTAATGTGGCATTTTGAGGATTTTGAAATTGGCTTAAACTTATAGTAAATGAGTTGGTTGCCGGGTTGGGAAAGATGGATATTTTATTGTCAGTATAGAGGCTTGAAATATAATTTCCTGCATTTACTGTATTTAATATTGTTGCATGTTCACCAACAATATAGGCTGTATTGCTATTTGTAAATACAACTGCATCCAATTCATAATTGGTAATTTGGTTTTGTTGAGTCCATGTATTTCCTCCATTATTTGTTTTAAGAATAATACCATTTTGACCAACAGCATAGCCCATATTTAGATTTGTAAAAGAGACAGAAAACAAATTATAGAGAGTCCCTGAATTTTGAGCTACCCATGAAATACCTCCATCAGTAGTTTTAATTATCGAACCATTAAATCCTACAGCATATCCAATATCTGCATTGCAAAAATATATAGAATATAAAATTGTATTATTTACCGGAGAATATTGATTTGTCCATGTACTTCCACCATCAGTAGTTTTGACAATTACTCCATTATTACCAACTGCAAAACCAGTGATAGAATCTATAAAAAATGAAGAATATAAATAAGGTGTATTTAAACCTGTGCTTATATTTAACCATGTATTACCACCATCATAAGTTTTAAAGATTTTCCCCTGTGAATGATAATTATCACCTCCTATAGCATATCCGATATTCGGATTTGTAAAATTAACGGATTCAAAGATTGATGAAGCATCTGTTTGTTTTAATATCCATGAAGTTCCGCCATCAGTTGTTTTTAAAATTGTACCAATATTGCCAACAGCAATTCCGTTATCTGCATTTGTAAAGCAAACCGAATAGAGTGAATTGGTAGTAACAGTATTTTGTGAGATCCAATTGTTTCCTGCATTTGTTGTTTTAAAAAATTTACCGGCATATCCAACTGCATACCCTGTGTTTGCTGAAGGGAAATGTATGGAGAATAAGCCTTCATTAAATCCTAAATTTGGAGAAATTGTACTCCAGCTTATTCCTCCATCAGAAGTTCTTATAATAATACCATTTTCACCAACAGCAATACCTGTATTGATATCAATAAAAAATACAGAATTTAAATTGAAAGTAGTCCCTGAATTTTGAGAAATCCAGTTTAAACCACCATTATTGGTAGTTAATATTTTTCCAAAACTGCCAACAGTTATGCCATTATTAACATCTACAAAGTGAGTTGAAGATGAAACATGTTGATAAGTAGGGATTTGCACATCCCAAGAGCTTCCATTATTTGTTGTTTTGAGCAAGGTATGGTTTCCTGCAGCGTATCCAGTACTTGAATTTATAAAATATATTGAACTTATTCCAAGGTAGTTTCCCGTATTTGTTGGTGTCCATGTATTTCCGCCATTTATTGTCTTTAATAGCGTACCACTATCACCAACAGCAAAACCATTGTTTGAATCTGTAAAATAAACTGAATTTAATAATTTGTTTGTACCTGAGTTTTGAGCTACCCAGGTATTACCACCATTGGTAGTTTTCATTATCAGACCATGCCATCCGACAATATATCCATTATTTGCATCAGGAAAAGAAACAGATGTTAAAAACTCAGTAGTAACATTATTAAGATTGCCCCATGTATTTCCGCCATCAGTAGTTTTAAGAATTAATCCCATACTTCCAACGATATATCCTGTATTAATAGAAGTAAAACATAAATCATTCAAATAATATTCCATTACACCTGAATTTTGAGATGTCCAGCTTAAACCACCATCATTGGTTTTTACTATCGTCCCATTTTTACCAACTGCAAATCCGGTATTAGAATTAATAAATTTAACACAATTTAATCCGTTTCCTTGTGGCAATGGATTTTGCCAATGCCAATCCTGTCCATTCACAATATTCATTAAAAATATTGCAAAAATTAAAATGCAAATCTTTTTCATAATTGATGTTTTTTAGTTGAAAAATAAAGGAATAAAAATTAATTATTTGATGATTTTAACATATTGTTTAATATGTAGACAATGCAATTATAAGTTTTGTTGCCTGTTATTTATTAAAATCACAAAAACCTGAATATTGATAGATACGAACTGGATATTTAATATTTCTTCAAGAATATGATTGATTTAAGACTTGAAAATACCGTCTTTTCCTGACAAAGTTTATGTTACTCTCTTTTTATTTTCCTGCAATATGGTCACTTTTTTTGACTATATCGAAACATTCTATGCCAATGGAGGCAAAACATAGGCCTGCATCAGTTCTTTTTATGTTGATGAAATTATTTTTAAATTGAAGGTTTAAACTAAAGTTTTATCTTTGTCTTTTATTTATGAACAGCTTTCCCCCTCAAAAACAATTAACATATGAAAAAATCAACTAAAATGAGGAAAATAGTTTTATTATTGATGGCTGTATTGATGCTGATTAGCCTACATATTGTTAAAGCACAGGATTTACCAGCTTATAAAAACATTTCCTTGCCATTCGAACAAAGAGTAAAAGACCTCGTTTCAAGAATGACGCTTGAAGAAAAAATACTTCAGATGCAGAACGATGCACCTGCAATCAAAAGATTAGATTTAGCTCAGTATAATTGGGCAAATGAAGGTTTACACGGAGTTGGTTTCAATGGGATTGCAACAGTATTCCCTCAGGCAATCGCGATGGCAGCCAGCTGGAATACTGATTTGATAAAAAAAGAAGCAGATATAATTTCAACTGAAGCAAGGGCAAAACATTATGAAGCCATCAGCAGGAAATCTTATGGCGGTTATCAGGGATTAACATTCTGGTCGCCCAATATTAATATATTCAGAGATCCAAGATGGGGCAGAGGACAGGAAACTTATGGAGAAGATCCCTATTTAACATCTCGAATTGGTATTGCATTCGTAAAAGGATTACAGGGAGACGATCCAAGGTATTTTAAAGTTATTGCGACACCCAAACATTTTGCAGTTCATTCCGGCCCTGAACCTTTGAGGCATACATTTGACACCAAAGTCAGTAAAAGAGATCTTTATGAAACCTATCTTGCTGCTTTTCATGATTTAATTGTTGAAGGAGCTGCCTATTCAATTATGGGTGCTTATTCCAATTATGATGGTGTTCCTTGTTGCGCAAGTGATTTTTTGCTGGATAATATACTTAGGAAGAAGTGGGGTTTTAAAGGATATGTCGTTTCTGACTGTGGCGCAATAGGAGATATTTATGCAGGTCATAAATATACGACTACCGCTGATTCTGCATGTGTATATGCAGTAAAAGCAGGTTGCGACCTTACTTGCGGTGGCGAATATACAGCATTAATCAATGCTGTAAAAAAAGGATTGATTACCGAAAAAGAAATCGATATTTCAGTAAACCGTTTGATGCTTGCAAGAATGAAGTTAGGAATGTTCGATCCTCCGTCCATGGTAAAATATCAGCAGATTCCTCAAACAGAATATGCGACGAAGGAACACAAAGCTTTTGCAAGAAAACTTAGTTGTGAAACCATGGTTTTACTGAAAAACGAAAAGAATATCCTGCCTTTAGATAAGAATAAAATAAAATCAGTTGCAGTTATAGGACCTTATATTACCAGAGATGACATACTTTATGGCAATTATAACGGAGTATCTGCAAATCCTGTAACGTTTCTTCAAGGTATCAGAAATAAACTGGGTGATAATGTAAAGATAAACTATACTAAAGGCGTAAATCCAATTGACGAAGGAGGTGCATTAACAACAGTTCCATCTGATTATTTAAAAACACCTGATGGGAAAGAAGGATTATTGGGCGAATATTTTAATAACCAGGAATTAGTTGGAAAGCCGGTATTTTCGCAAATCGACAAAAATATGGAGTTTTACTGGGATAAAAATTCTCCGGGAAAAGGCGTAACCGAAGATCATTTTTCAGTACGCTGGACAGGGACTATCTCAGCACCTGAAACAGCAGGCTATGAGTTAGGTGTAATTTCTGATGATAAAAGCAGACTGTATTTTGAAGATAATCTTATGGTTGATAACTGGACTCCTTATCAGATGAATGTTATGAAAACAACAAAAGTGAAAATGGAGAAAGGAAAAGAATATAAAATTAAAATGGAATTTGCAGATAGCATCGATTGGGCCGGGATTCGTTTTCGATGGAAGAAAGATAATACAGAAAAAGAAGTTGAAACAAACGAAACGTTATTAGCAAAAGCTGTTGCAATGACAAAAACTGCTGACATTGCAATATTTTATGCCGGCATTTCTGCCAATATTGAAGGTGAGGAAATGTCTATTAATCTTAAGTGTTTTAAAGGAGGCGACAGGATTTGCATGGATTTACCTGAAGAACAACTTGCTTTACTCAAAGCTTTAAAAGCAACAGAAAAGCCAATTGTTTTAGTGCTTACTAATGGAAGTGCCCTGAGTATTAACTGGGAAAATGAAAATATTCCTGCAATTCTTGAAGCCTGGTATCCTGGTGAAGAGGGCGGAAATGCTGTTGCAGATGTATTATTTGGAGACTATAATCCTGCCGGAAGATTACCTATTACATTTTATAAATCTGTAAATGATCTTCCTGATTTTGAAAACTATAATATGGAAGGACGTACCTATAAGTACTTCAAGGGAAAAGCATTGTTTCCTTTTGGTTATGGATTAAGCTATTCACATTTTGAATATTCTGATATTAAAATTTCTAAAAACTCAATTACCAAATTTGATACTGTAATTGTAAAAGTTAAAGTTAAGAATGCAGGAAATTATAATGGTGATGAGGTTGTACAATTGTATGTGAAGAACCTGAGTTCAAAACTTTCTCAGCCAATAAAATCATTAAAAGGATTCAAAAGAATCAATATTAAAAAAGGAGAATCAGCCAATGCTGAATTTTTACTTAAAGCCGATGACCTGAAATGTTATGATGAAACAAGGGATGATTATATAGTAGAATCTGGAGATTATGAAATACAGATTGGTAATTCTTCAGCAGATATTAAGTTGAGTAGCAGATTGACAGTAATAAAGTGAGCCATTCTAAAATGAAATATACATTAGTCCTGTTCACTTTCATTCCTTGATTTAAAATATCTTACTGTTAGGTATTTTACCATTAATGATTGAGCTAATTTATAAATCATTTTGGAATATCGAACATTAAAGCATTTACAATTAATATCGTGGAATCTTATATTTTTTGCAGAGATTTATATTCTTATTCTCTGTGGGATCTTTAGTAAAATTGTTTAATCCATAGTTTGTTAAGCGATTACTCTTTCAATATTTTCACAAATTCTAAACCTGATCCTTTCTCAAATTTAATCAGGTAAATACCACTTGCAAAATTTGAAGTTTCTATAACTGTCTTTTCTGAGAATTTTCCTTTAAATACAATTTGACCAATAGAATTTAATATTTCAAAGTTTATTTTATCCATATTATCTTTTGTTGCAATAATTAATTCATTATGAACAGGATTTGGATAGATATTAAAATCAGTGTGTTGGATATATTCATTTATACCACTAATAGTTACAGGCAGTGTATTTGATTGTCCGGAACTACATGCATTGATTGTAATAATAACATAATAATTGCCAGTTACTAATGCTGTGTAATTCTGGTTTGTAGCTCCATTTATTATACCATTTTGATTATACCATTGATTACCAGTACTGGCATTTGATGAAAGAATATTCCCATTTTTTGTAATAACAGGAGTAGGAGGGAGTAGATTAACTGTTATTGGTAGTGAAGAACTAACTCCATTACCACAGGAATTGTTCCCCTTTACAGTTAAATTACCTGATAAAGCAGATAATCCATAGTTGATAGTAATGTTATTTGTTGTACTTGTTCCAGTTGCTCCTGAAGGTAATGTCCAGATATAATTTGTAGCATTTGTTATTGCAGCAACTGTATAATTTAAAGCACTCTGACCCTGGCATACTATAGTTGTTCCTGTGATATTCCCTGCATTAACAGGTAAAGGATTGATTGTTACTGTTAGGGTAAACATGGCTCCGGTATTGCCATTAGCTGATGGTATCACATTATAGACAGCTGTTTGCGGGGTATTTGTTGGATTAGTTAGTATTCCGCTAATGCTTGTTTGAAAACCTGTGCTTGCAGCTCCACCCGTAATTCCACCGGTAACTACTGGGCTTGTCCAGCTATATACTGTACCTGCAGGTACAGTTGTTGTTGGTGGATTGTTTACAGGTGTAAATGAAAATGAGGCAGCACTGCATGCCGAAGTAGTTTGTGCGGGTATAGAAGGAGTTACAGCAGGAGATACGACGTTCCCCCCTACAGCAAATACACTTAAAACACAACCATTTGAATTAGAAAATGTAATGGATTGTATGTTTTTTGACTGGTTAGCCAAATCTATAGCAAGATTCATTTCGTACATATACTGGCAAACAGAAACACTACAGGAAGTAGACGAACTTCGGACCGTTCTGTTAAATACTGAAGTTGCTGCTGAGGTTCCTGCACACCAGCTTGTTGTACTGATGTTAGAAATTACTTGTGTGCTGTTATCTGTAAATTGTACTGTAGCAGTAACAGTTCCTCCGGCACCACCAGAAGTATAAAGAGCATATAATGTACTTGCTTTTACCGGAGTTATAAGATTTAAAGTTCCAGAAACATTATCCCAAAGTACTAAATCATTGTTTATATCAGGAGTTTGCAAAGTATAGGTAAGACCAGAAGTAATAAGACTGCTTATATTCTGATTACTAGGCCAGATGCCGCTGCTTGCACATATTCCACTACCCGGATCAAAAAAACCATCTACAAAAACATATCCTGAACCATCACAATCAATAGTGGTAGAATTCATTGAAGTAGCATTGCCATTAGCAACCACATCATGGGTATAACCAGTACAAGGTAAATTTTGAAGTCCCTGAGCATTCAAATTTAAAAATGAATGCATTAAAAACATTGTTGTTAAAAGTAAAACTGATTTTTTCATTGTTGTATTTTTGAAGCTTATGTTTAAAATTAAAGTAAAAGTAATTTTAAATAGAAATCTATACTTTTATTAATGACAATACGAAAGATAAATTATTAAGTTTATTTATTGATTATTTAAAATTATATAATTTACAAAGGTATATTTAAATAACAGTTAAAACTTAGCTGAATGTAAATTTAGAATTAATCCAGATAATTATTTAGGGTTTGTATTTTTTGAATCTGATAATTATCATCATACCATGATTTTTTAATCTATAAATATCTCTATTATTCTAAATCCTTTTCTTACCTTTGCAAACTTGAAATTCAGCAAAATAAAAATACATAAATAATACAATTCTAAATGATTACAGTATCTGATCTAAGTGTACAATTCGGAAAGCGAATATTGTTCCAGGATGTTAATTTAAAATTTATGCCTGGCAATTGTTACGGTATCATTGGTGCTAATGGAGCAGGTAAATCTACATTTTTAAAAGTTTTATACGGGGAAACAGAAAGTACCCGTGGAAATGTAAGTTTTGGAGTTTCAGAAAGACTATCCGTACTAAAACAGGATCACTTTGAATTTGATGAACATACTGTAATTAATACTGTTATGATGGGCCATGCTGAACTTTGTTCAATTATGCTTGAAAAAGATGAAATTTATGCCAAGCTGGATTTCTCAGAAGCGGATGGTCACCGGGCTTCAGAACTGGAGGAAAAATTTGCTGAAATGGATGGGTGGAATGCAGAAAGTAATGCAGCAAGTTTATTGAGTGGTCTGGGAATTAAAGAAGATGTTCATAATAAACTGATGAAAGAACTGAGTGGAAAAGAAAAAGTTAAAGTACTTTTGGCTCAGGCTTTATTTGGTAAACCCGATAATCTCTTATTGGATGAACCTACCAATGATTTAGATTTAGATACTGTTCAATGGCTGGAAAATTATCTTGCTAATTTTGAAAATACAGTATTGGTAGTATCACATGACCGCCATTTTCTTGATTCAATCTGTACACATATAATTGATATTGATTTTAACAAGATTCAGCAGTATTCCGGAAATTATACGTTCTGGTACGAATCAAGTCAGCTGGCATTAAGACAGCAACTTACACAAAATAAAAAAGCAGAAGACCGAAAAAAGGAATTACAGGAATTTATTGCACGTTTTAGTGCGAATGCTTCTAAATCTAAACAGACAACGAGTCGCAAAAAAATGATAGAGAAGTTAAACATTGAAGAAATAAAGCCTTCAACCCGTAAATATCCCGGAATTATTTTTACACCTGAAAGAGAATGTGGAAATAGTATTTTAGAACTGGAAAACCTTACTAAGAGTGTGGATGGAACAGTACTTTTCAAAAACTTATCTTTTACTTTACAAAAAGATGATAAAGTAATATTTTTATCCCGTGATTCAAGAGCAATGACAAATTTATTTGAAATTATCAAAGGACATATTTCTGCCGACAGCGGAACTTTTGTTTGGGGACAGACAATTACGAAAGCTTATCTTCCTTTGGAAAACGAACATCTTTTCAAAGAACCTATTACTCTTATAGATTGGTTGGGTCAGTTTTCAACAGATACTTCCGAAATGTACCTGAGGGGATTTTTAGGAAAAATGCTTTTCTCAGGTGAGGAAATTTATAAAAAAGCCAATATATTATCCGGTGGCGAAAAAGTACGTTGTATGATTGCCCGGATGATGTTAAGGAACGCCAACATAATGTTACTGGATGCTCCTACAAATCATCTTGATCTTGAATCTATCCAGGCTTTTAACAATACTTTAATCAAATTTAAAGGTAATATTTTGATGTCATCTCATGATCATGAATTTATACAAACCGTTTGTAATCGTGTTATAGAAATGGGACCAAATGGGATGATCGACAAACAAATGGAATATGATGATTATATTTCTGATGATCGTCTTAAAGCACAAAGAAACAGTCTATACAACTATGCTAAATAAATAGAAATAATATTAATTATCAATAATATTTGTAAAAAGTCGGGAGAAACTAAATTTTCCGACTTTTTGCTTTATTATTAGTATCTTCTTTATGTTATATTGTTTAAATTTATTTATTAAAAAATACTGGATTCATTATTTATTAGAATAATTGGATTATATTAATTTTGGGTCTAAGTAAAAAAAAGTTTATGAAGTCTGAATTAAGAAAAACTCTTTTAAATTAAATTTTCTTATCAAATTATTCTTAAAACGTAAAACCATTAGATTTTTATAAAATGGGTTCCGGAAATAATTTTTTCATTCTGTTGAAATTGAATCCAATAACAACCTTTAGCCAAATCAGATACATTGATTTCAATATTTTCATTATGAATAGCAGAAATAAATTTAGTTTTTATTATCTCTCCGAAAGTATTGTATATTAGTATTTTGATGTCATTTAACTGATAATTTTTAGTGTTTATGTTTAATATATCTCTCACAGGATTAGGGAAGATGTTGAAAATAAGTGGATTATTCTCTTTAATTCCTGATGCAGAATTTACAATGAAACTAAAATTAATTTCTCTTCCAAAATCAGTTTCAAAATCATAAGCTGTCACATAACCGTTGCTGATTTTTTTATTTAACATCGCTTGTCCTGCTGTTCCATTTCCATTAGGAGGCATATTAGCCCAGAATTTCAAACCATCGTCTCCCAAATCAGTTAAAGTGATTTTATAACAACCATTTGGAAGGCTGAAATTTTTTGAATACCAGCTGTTTGCATTCATCAAAGAGTCACTGTGACTTAAAATGTTTCCATTAATATCTTCTACTTTCCATGTTGTTTCATCTGGTCTGTAATTTGTAAAGAAATCCATCTGATATTCATTTTCTGTAAAAACCGGAACTGAATTGAAAATTGTTGATAATCGGTTATTAAACAGATATTCATCTGTTAGTCCATTTGGTAATTTTAGCTGCGCCCAAAAAATTCCTGCTGAACCACTAATTGTATTCCAGTCCGGTGTAGGTAATTTAACTTCAGATGATTCTAAAAAAGCCAGATTTCCGCTCCAATGGTATATATTTGTATTTCCTGAAGAGAACCCATACTCAATGTCAATTGAAGTTAAATTATTTTTTCCGGTATTTTTGATTTTTACAATTGGTTTTCCACAAATTGGATTAAAACGACTGAGTATTTCGTAATTATTAGGCGCAATAATTTCCTCTAATGCTGCATCATTTTGAAAGTTTGGATTAGAATATGAAACCATTTGTGATTCTGTGATATAATTACCATCAGGATCATAATCAATATCATAATCAATAGAAATTTGATTGTTCGATACATAGTTTCCAAGTTCAAATTCCTGAATGGTAGCCGGCATTCCAGGACACCAGGCTGCTCTGTCATAAATCCAGGTTCCTCCCTGAGGATAGAGTGGATTTAATGCACAGGGTTGTAGAATCTGCCATTGTCGGATTGTTTGTCCGTTAACTTTCATCTTGTGCATATTTGAACAAAATTCAGCACAATTATTAGTAGCTCCCATTCCATGACCAGTAAGGCTGGTTCTTAGTTTGAGCATTTTTTCGCTGCTATCTATTGGTAATGTTTTTGTGACAACTTTTGTATCAAAATTACTTAAATTGAAATTTCCCTGCCAGATATTTTTAATCTGAATAACATCGCGGGGAGGAATGCCTTCAATAAAAGCAAATTTCAAATCAAGCATTTCCTGAAAATTCCCGGCTTTTAAATTTACAGTATCTTTTAATAAGCTTACAAAATCGGAAACATCATATATCCATTGCCATCCATTACCAAGTGACAAGCCATTTCCGTATGGTGTAATAAAGCGGCCCAATTCCCATTTGTTGATAATTTCAAATGGACTTCCATAATAAATCATGTTTTTTTGAATAAATGTTGTATCAGTTGCTGAAAGTACCGAATCTATAGCTAAACCATTGCTGTTATATGTATATCTGTAAAAAGACTGCCATTTATATATAGTATCTGTTGGAGTCGTAGGATGTAGATTGTCTCCGTATATTACTATCATTACAGGAGTATTCTGAATAGAGTCAAGTATAAATGTAGAATCAATATGTGATTGATATACACCTTTCTCAAATATAATTACAGGCCTGTAATTTGTGTAACTAAAGTTTTTAAACCGGATTCCTTTATAATTCTGCCAGTTTTGAACTCCTGAAAAAATAGCCGCATGTTGTGATTGTAAACTTATATCATTAGTAAACCCGCCATTACCTTCGTTAAAGTCATACGAATAAATCAGATGTTGGAAATCGGGATGTGTAGTTGTGATTTTATTAAACATTGATTGTTGTATTGAAACACTGTTTAATTCTTTATTCCAGACAGAGAAATCATCAATAGAGCCTTTGTAATTTCCATTCTGATAGGACAATGCACTTCCGATTATAAACCGGTTTATAGTATCCATCAATTTTACTTTAGCTGTACCACTTTGCCATAAGTTACCATTCAAATATATTTTCATACTTCCACTCTGGCAGTTTTTAGTAAATGCCCAATGATTCCAGTTCCCTTTAAAATCAGTAGCCAGTGCAAGTTTATTAATTCTGTCATAAGTGTTTTTTCCAGCATCCCAATATACATTGCTGTTGCTCCAGGGTAGATGTGCATTCAATAATCGGTTATTTACAGAATTTACACCTTCAAAAGCAGAACAGTTTGAAGGTTGCCCATTCACATCTCCATTTTGCCAGAACATAATTGTTATATTTGAATCAAGCATACTAAATCTTGATTTAGGAACTTCAAGAAAATTATTTAACCCAAAACTAATATAGTTATCTGCTGAACTGCTTAGTAAACCGGAAGTAAATCCAGTTGTATTTGCTAATAAATTTATATTTCCGGTATTGTTAGTATAAGAAATATCTAATATAATATTGGAAACTCCATCCCAATTATATGGCTGTATAAAATTAAAATATTTCCATCCGTTTGAAAGTATTGAAGTTGTATTGTTATAAACTGTTGTTAAATTTGTAATCGAAGCAGGAACTGACAAGGTGTCACTGCTACTTTGTTTCATTCTGATTGTAATAATTGCATTAGTTGTATTGCTCAAGCCTGAAATATTTAACCGGATTCCACTCAAATGTCCCATTGTTAATCCTGAAGCAATTAATTCACTGGCTTTCCAGATATATAAGTTTCTTCCATCGGGGGTTCCGGATAAAAAAGGCTGAACAGTAGTTGAAGTCAAATTCCCAACTATTGTCGAATCAAAAGAAATAACATTGTCATAAACAATATGTGATTCAAAATGAGGCAGATATTTTATGGATGGAGAATTTCTAAGTTTTACTGTATCAGTAAGGGTTCCTGTAAAATTAAAATATTTATATTTCTGTTGAGTGTATTGAGTTGAATCATACTTTTTGGTATGCTCAAAAAGGTAAGTATAACTCAGATAATCCCATTCTCCACATTGAGGATTCTGTCCCGGATCACATTTGAGTTTATAATACATCAACACTTTTTCAAATCTTTTACCTGTAAAAGAAGGGAAAACAAAACTGCCTTCTCTTGAATTTAAACCAGTTGGTCTTGGCCAGCTAAAATCAAAAGTCTGTACTATAGTTGTATCTCCAGGTCCGGCAAATAAATTTATTTGAAGTAGTAATAAAAAAACGATAAATATATAATTGATTTTTTTCATACAATAACAAACTTAAGCTTTTAATGTGCTGTGAATAAGAGTAAAACTATTCTTTAATTTGCAAAAATAATCATTTAAAATAATGTTTGCTGTTAACAAAACCATATAAAAAAACTGCTTTTTATCTTTTGGCAAACTTTTAAAATGCTGATATTAAATCTAACAACTTTCTGAAGTTTAGTAGATTTGGTTTTTATTGTCATTTTATTGAGTCTAAGCATATTTGAATCTGACTTTTATGTCTTATTTTTTTTCTAAAATTTTTTAATTAATTGATGTCATGTATTGAAATACTATTTTTGCAAAAATATTCATATTTATATCTGTTAATAAATTTTTCTGTAAAATTAATACAGTCTTTCAATTTGTAAATTATATAAACATTGTTTAGTATATAATTCTAACATTAAGAATTTATAAGGTTTAATGATAAATTTTAATCCTCTATGAAATTAAGTATTTTTCTCTATCCATTTATCTGATAAAAAAAATCCCGTTTTGCACTAAGCAAAACGGGATTTTTTGTTTGTGAATCAACAATATTAATGATTACACTGATGTTCACTATTATTCTCATGATGACTACAGCTAACTGCTTTATCTGAAATTTTACCGTTCATATAAGCTTCGGCAACAGATTTTACATCTCCTGAACATCCTCTAACTACTTCAATGCCTTGCATGTTTAATACACTCATGGCACCTGCACCCATATTCCCTGCTAAAAGTTTGCTAACACCTTTTTCTCTTAAGACTGAAGCAATATTTGATTTACATCCACAGCCCTGAGGTGATGGAAGTAATTCTGAATGTTCAATTTTACCACCTGTCATCGTAAATACAGTGTACATTTCGCAATGTCCGAAATGATCGTCCACTACATTTCCTCTTGTTGGAATTGCTATTTTCATTTTATGAATTTTAAATATAATGTGAAGTTAACCTTGTTGATTCAGTTTTGTTCAATACAAAACTAATTATACTTTTTCTAAACCTTGTCTCAGATCTTCGATAATATCGTTTGCATCTTCAATACCTACTGCAAAACGAATCAGATCATCAGTAATTCCTGCTTTAAGTTTTCCTTCTTTTGTAACTTTAGAATGGGTCATTGATGCAGGATGTTGTATTAAAGTTTCAACACCACCCAATGAAACAGCAAGTAATGCCAGATGAACATTGTCCATTAGTTTTTTAGCTCCTTCAAAACCGGCTTTTAAACCAAAGCTTATCATTGAACCATTACCATTCATTTGTTTTCTTCCCAATTCATATTGTGGATGTGATTTTAACCCAGGGTATTTTATCCACGCAACTTTTGGATGACTTTCTAAAAACTCAGCGACTTTTTCTGAATTTTCTGTTGCACGGTCAATTCTGATTCCTAGTGTTTTAAGTCCTCTTAATACCATATATGCCTGATGTGGATCCATATTACATCCCAGACTTACCATCATGCCACGCAGTTTTTTATAAATAGTTTCTTCTTTTGCAACAACTATACCCGCAACGATATCAGCATGACCATTGATGAATTTTGTCATTGAATGGAAAACGATATCAGCACCTAAATCCAAAGGAGTTTGAAGATAAGGACTACAAAATGTATTGTCAATAACAAGTAATGCTCCATGTTTGTGAGCTATTTCTGCACAGGCAGCTATATCACTGATATCCATTGTTGGATTTGCAGGAGTTTCAATAAATAAAACTTTAGTATTTGGTTTAAATGCTTTTTCAATCTGACTTGCATCAGTAGTATTAATATAAGTGCTTTCAACACCGTATTTAATATAATGGTTTTCCATAATTGCTCTTGAAGGACCATAAACAGCATCAGTGCTAACCATGTGATCACCTGAAGCCAGTAATGCCTGATAAATTACGTTTACTGCTGCCATTCCCGAACTTACTGCTATGCCTCCGAAACCATTTTCGAGAACAGCAATTTGACGTTCCAGTGCATCTATTGTTGGATTACCTATACGTGTGTATATATAACCATTGCTTTCGCCTGCAAAACATTTAGCACCTTCTTCTGCATTTTTAAATGCAAATGTTGAGGTTTGATAAATCGGAATGGTTGCTGAACCAAATTGATCTTCAATTTCGCCTGCATGGATTAATTTGGTATTAAAACCTGATTCTTTGGTATTCATTTTGTTTGATTTAAATTTATTAATTCATTAATATTATAAGTTGTGCAATTTTCGCACTGTTTATGATTTTCTATTCCTTCGATAAGTTTAAAACATTTCCTGCACTTCCACCATTCCTTCTCAAATGATACATTACCTCCCTCGATCTCAATTGGAAGACACTCTACAAATGCTTTTGCGATTTTTTTTAAAGCATTATTGTAAACTCTTGTAAATGTTGGTCTCGAAACATCCATTTTTTTTGCTGCAACATCCTGAGATAAATATTCATAGTTTACAAGCTTAATGCTTTCATATTCATCAAACTGTAGTTTCACGCTTTCTGATTCGCAAAAATGCATTCCGAATGGTTTAAACCCATTCATAGTAGGTGGATTGCAAATTTTACGACTTTTAACTGGGCGTGGCATAATTTTTTTTGCAAAAGTAATGAACTTGCGTTCATAAAACAAATATTTTTTATTAAATTTGCAAAGAATATTATTATTATTTCATTCTTTTCTAAACAAATGTATTATACAGGTTTATCTACTGTTAGGTACTTAAAATTAATACAATGAATATTGAACAAAAGATTAATCTCTCAGAAACACGTCAGTTTAAGGTAATCATACCAGGCGTATTAAATGCTAATAATACTCTATTTGGCGGAATAGCAATGCAATGGATGGATGAAGTAGCTTATATTACTGCCACCAGATTTACCAGACAGAAAGTTGTAACAGTTTGTTCTGATAAAATAAATTTTAAATATGCAGTTCCTTATGGTACTATTGTCGAAATTGTTGGAAGGATTTTTAATGTAGGGATGGTGAAAATTGAAGTTGCTGTTGAAATCTATTTAGAACATATGTTTGCTGAAGGAAGGCAAAAAGTAATAGAAGGTAAGTTCACCTTTGCTGCTGTAGATGACAATAATAAACCAATAAAACTAAAAATGAGCTAAGCATTGAGACTTATACTGTTTATGCTTTTTAACTTAATACTAAAAGAGTTCATTGAAAACAATTCAATGAACTCTTTTAGTATATTATTGTGACAAAGATAAAGACAATTACTTTCCTGATCCTAAATTCTTGATTTATCTCCTTTTGCCATCTTTTGGCATTTCCTGTCTTACTTCAGGTGCTTTATCCTGTTTTATTTCAGGTCTTGCAGCTGGTTTTTCAGTTTTTCTTTCATTTATTCTAGTATCTGTATTTCTAGCAGGTCGCTCATTCTGAATTACTCTATTATTGTTAGAAGGAGTTATTCTATTATTGTTGTTGTTTGATGGAGCAATTCTGTTATTGTTGTTGTTATTTGAAGGAACGACTCTGTTATTATTATTGTTTGAAGGAATGACTCTGTTATTGTTTGAAGGAATTGTTTGATTTGCACCTCTGTTAATATCAGCATCTGTTCTCCTGTTTACTCCTTTAAACTGATCATTATTAATTTCTCTTTTCTTATCAGGTGTAAATGTATTATTTCGTTTTGAATCAGTATTTATCTGTCTGCTTTCTCTCTTATATTCACCTCTTTCTATTTTTTGATGAACCATGGGAGAAGAAGTTCTCCGTGGACCATAATAAGTATGAGCAGAAGGAACATTATAAGTATGTGAATGATGATAATAATTATGGCTCTGATGTTTGTTCCAGTGACCGTAATAATCGTTGTAATGCATCTGATGCCATGGACGCCAGTAAGTAGGATAATATTCCCATCTCCATGGTGAAACATAAACTACATAAGAAGGTGCAAAAATAAAGCGGATAATACTCCAGGTGCTTGCATGTCTGTATGCATATCTGTTTCCGTTTCTATTATCTGAATCATAATAATTATTGTTGACAACTGTAGTATTTCCATTTGGAGATACGTTTGAATTTCCTTTATATCCGGGATTAGGTGTGCCATTTACAGGTTCAATAATATAATCTTTACCATATAACTGTTCATCTCCAATTATCTGAATCTGAATCTGATTCTTCTGGTCTCTGCCAACTTCGATTACAGCAACATCCTGTGATTCATTTTTGTTGATTACATCCTGAAGAACGATGGTATGACTATTTCCGTTTATATTATCTATAACTCTGATGTAATCAGTTTTTCCATCCCCATCCAGATCAAGATTGTTTATTTTTGAATCTTCTACGTTTAGTTTTTGCTCGAAGGCTTCAAGTGTTTCTGATTCCTGAAAGAGGTTTAAAACCCCATAAAGGTTTAAATTATCACCTGCTAAACCAGTTTCATAAGAATCTGAGTTGTATTGAGAAAAAACAGGAGAACAAAAATAAAACCCTCCGCAAAATATTGATAATAAAACTAGCTTTTTCATGGCTTTGTATTTTTTTAATTAATTAAATTCTTTTAACTGATTTTGAATAAACAAAAAGCATGCCATAAATATTTAGTTGTTTTCAAATCAGAATCATTTCATTTGAAGAACACGGTCAGCCTTTTTCTTTCAAAGCTAATAGACTAAATACAATAAAGTCTAAAAGTCTAATCTCACTTGCTGGTGATACTAAATACATCAAATCCATTTTCCTTAATACATTGCATTGCACGTTGTTTTTGCATTACACTGCCTCCCCAGTAATCGTGATCCCAGGAATGTGGTGTTTTAAACCAACTATCAACTGCCATCTTTAATTGAAGCACAGAAGTAATGTCTTTGCTAATCTTTAGTGAAGCTAAAGGCAGACTCACTTTAAACCAGTTCTGAAAAAATGCAGTAATCGTATTGACATCGTAGTTGATAGTATCGCCATACAATTGTCCTATACCAAGATGGAAATTAAAGGGAGTGGCGTTATTTTGAGGATTTATCCATTTGCCGTTTATCATCATATAATGATATCCTCCACCCAGCATATCAGGCCATGCCATATTCGATTCAGGTGGATTTACAAACGTATTGGAAATATTTCGTTGCTGATTTAAGCCGAAAGTAAATGACAAGGAATCATAAATTCCTGAAGGAATCTGATCGGAAATATACCAGTTTAAGCTTGAAGTAATGTGAATGTCAGTATAATGAACAGATTTCGAATCAGTTATTAATAAAGGACTTCCATTGTGAGGGTAAAGTGTAACATCTGAAATGAAATACATAAGATCAGTCAATTCATAATGATTACCAGCATCATTAACATAACTGTTAGTATTAAGCTGTATTGGTTGGCCTTCAATTGTATGGATGAATTGAATTTTAATTTTACCGTTTGAAAGTGGAGCTGTGCCAGATATTGTATCTTTTGTGCAGTTTGAAAACAGCAGCAGGCAAATAAACAGCATCCATAGAAAATATCTTTTGTTCATAATACTTTTGATGTATTAAATCCAAAGTAATTTACAGATAGCTTTCGAGGGTTTGCCCTTCTAGGTATTGTTTGAATTCAGCAGACAATCTGTTAATTATTCCATTCATCAAACATTTATCAAAAGGGCATACACCATGATCCATGGGGCAGCCTGTGTCTTCAATAGGTCCTTCAATGGTCTGGTAAATTTCTAATAAAGTTATTTCAGATGGTTTTTTATTTAATACAAATCCACCGGCAGGTCCTCTTGTAGATTTTACATAATTATCTTTCACTAGTCTTTGCATGACTTTTGAAAGATGATTTCTTGAAGATGTAGTTGTTTCTGCTATTTTGTTAACATTTATTATTCCATCGGATTTTCCGATTAAAATCATTGCATGTATTGCTAAAGAAGCGGCTTCTGATAATTGTATTACTCGTGACATTAGTCTTTTATTTGGGGTGTAAAGTTAATGATAATTTTCAAATACAATTTGTTAAAAATTACGCAAAAAAAAAGACTTCTTTATCAGAAGCCTTTTAAATATTTTTAAAAAATCTTACATGTGATTGAGTTTTCTCATCAGTTTAGATTTTAAGTTGCTGGCTTTATTCTTATGAATAATAGATTTTTGAGCTACTTTATCAATTAAAGAAACCATTACAGGTAATTTTTCTGCAACAATAGCTTTATCAGTTAATTCTCTAAACGCTTTTAAAGCATTGCGCATAGTTTTAGCATAATATCTATTATGAATTCTTTTAGTTTCATTTGATCTGATACGTTTTAATGCCGATTTATGATTAGCCATTTTTTTTGTTTTTATTATTAAATAAAGTAGTCCGTAGGGGATTCGAACCCCTGATTTCTAGGATGAAAACCTAGCGTCCTGGGCCAGCTAGACGAACGGACCATGCTTTTCCATTAATTTGGGAGTGCAAAATTAGAACTTTTTTTTATATCTGCAAACATTTTTGCAATTTTTTCTTCAAATACTTGCATTATTTTCTTTATTGTTTGATTTACAACATTGTGTAAAAAAAATTATTTTGCAATTTTTTCAGCAACAGCTACTCCGTCTAATGCTGATGAAATAATTCCACCTGCATATCCGGCTCCTTCTCCACATGGATAAAGATTTTTGATCTGAACATGTTGCATCGTTTCTGCATCTCGTGGAATCCTAACCGGAGATGAAGTGCGGGATTCAACACCTACAATATTTGCTTCCTGTGTTAAATAACCTTTCATTTTTACATCAAAGGCAACAAAGGCTTTTTGCAGTCGCTGAGAAACAAATGAAGGCAATATCTCGTGCACTGCTGCGGATACTACTCCCGGGATATAAGATGTCGAATTAAGATTTGCTGATACTTTAGAGTTGACAAAATCAGTCATCCTTTGCGCAGGTGCAATTTGTCCTTGACCACCAGCATTAAAAGCCGCTTTTTCTACTTCCTCCTGAAATTTTAATCCTGCCAGTGCTCCATGAGACTGATAGGCCTGCAAATCGGATAATTCCACTGAAACTACCATGCCTGAATTAGCATAAATGGAATTCCTTCTGGAATTAGACATTCCGTTTACTACAATCTGCCCTGCTTCGGTTGCAGCCGGAACAATAATACCACCCGGACACATACAGAAAGAAAAAACTCCTTTACCTTCAACTTGTGTTACTAGTTGATAGCTGGCTGCCGGTAAAAACTGTCCTCTTGATTTGCTGTGATATTGTATAGAATCAATAATTTGTTGAGGATGCTCAATACGAACCCCTAAGGCAAATGGTTTTGCTTCTATAAGGATTTGTTTACGATCCATTAATTCATATATATCTCTGGCTGAATGTCCGGTTGCCAATATTACTGAAATTCCTTCGTAAGTTGTTCCTGTTTGATCAGTTACACCTTTTATCTCACCATCTTTGATGACAAAATCTGTTATCCTTCTTTCAAAATAAAATTCTCCACCATGATTAACTATCGTTTCTCTTATATTTGAGATAATAGATGGCAGCTTATCTGTACCTATATGTGGATGTGCATCCAGCAAAATATCTGTTGAAGCACCATGAGATACTAATTTCTGTAAAACATCATTTACATCACCTCTTTTGGTAGCACGTGTATATAATTTGCCATCTGAATATGTACCGGCTCCACCTTCTCCAAAACAATAATTAGAGTCAGGATTTACTTTCTGTTCACGGTTCAAATCGGCAATATCGTATTTTCTTAAATGTACATCTTTCCCTCTTTCGATGATTACAGGTTTTAATCCAGCTTCCAGTAAACGCAATGCAGCAAACAAACCTGCAGGTCCTGAACCAACAATAATTACAGTATCTGCATTTTGTACATATTTATAATTGGCTTCATATTGTGGCTCCTCTTTCGGAAAAGAGTCAAAAGTATAAACCTTAACTTTCAACCTGATTTGCACCTTTGCTTTTCGGGCATCTATAGAGCGCTTTAGTATGCTAACAAAATTTATTTTTTCTCTGGGGACTCTTATTGCCAGTGCAACTGCTTTCTCCAGAGAATTGTAAACATTTAATTGTTCGGGTAATATGGCTATTTCGATTTCTTTGATCATAAAACAAGTATAAAATATATAGTTTAAAGTTAATGTGTTATTAACCTATAGTTTAGAAAAATAATAAACTATTTTTTTTCGCTGCAAAGGTACGGAATTTGTACAAGAGATTCTTAAAAATTGTAAAAAAGATGAGATACAGTAAGTTATGAATTATAAAAAGTATAATAAATAAGTTTGAATATTTAATGCACAGTGCACAAAATCCTTATTCGAAGGTTAGTGAAAATTGAAACATTTTAGAGCTAAGTTTTTGAATGCCATCTGTGTAAATATTGTTTTCACGTATCAATAAATCAGTAATACCATAGGACATTTTAATTTCAGTTCCTAATTTGAAATACACAAGATAAAATTCAAATCCAACTCCCAATTCAAGAAGTACATCACTTTTATTTAACTTGATAATAACCACATCCTCTTCTGATTTTTTCTTGGCCTGAGAAGCCAAATCAAGACAATACTTTGCTCCTCCAAGTACATAAGCTCTGGTATTGACCATTCTTTGAGAACGAAGTTTGAGTTCTATCGGAAATTCAATATAAGTAGACTCCACTTTCTTCTCAATGCTGGATACAATCTGATTGTTAAATTTAATAAAATAATTAAGTGATCTTTCTCCAAATGAAAGGGAAGGGATAAATCGTAGATTCATGAAATCATTAATACGCAAATCAGCTACAATTCCAATATTAAAACCCATTTTAGCTGTGGATTCTATGCCATATAAAGTATCGAGGGGGCGTAAACTTTCAATATTTCTGATGATAAAATTCATTTGGTTAAGTCCAAGTAAAAAGCCAAAATGATATGGTTTTAAATCATAATTACGGTTATTTGGAATACGTACACGTTGAGCATAGGTTTGAAAAGATGCAGTGAAGCAAATGAAAAATAGTAATATGAATGATACGTTTTTAAGAAATTTCATTTTCCTGATATTCAATTTAGTCCTCATTAACGGATGAAGTGTTTTTTTATTTTATCCCAAAATAAATACTTGCAATTCCAAATGATAACTTATGAGCACTTACTTCTTTAAACCCTACTTCTTTGAGAAGCATCATAAATTTTGCCTTATCAGGGAATTTACTGACAGAGTCAGGTAAATACATATAGGCATCATTACTTTTTGAAACCAGTTTACCTACAAATGGTAGTATTCTTTTAAAATAAAACCCATAGATTTGTTTTACAGGAAATTGCGTAGGTTTAGAAAATTCAAGAATGACTACTTTTCCATTTGGTTCTAAAACTCTATGCATCTCTGATAAACCTTGTTTTAAATTTTCGAAGTTTCTTACACCAAATGCCACCATGCAGGCATCGAAACTTCCATTCTCAAAAGGCATGTTTTCGGCATCAGCAGTCATCAGTTGTATAAGACATTCTTTATTCTTATCACTAAGTTTCTTCTGTCCGATTTTAAGCATTTCTTCTGAAATGTCAATTCCTATGATCTGTTTAGGTTTCAGTGTACTGGCTTGTATTGCAAGATCAGCAGTTCCAGTGGCTATATCCAGTATACGCTGCGGTTGATAAGGTTTTAATAAAGAAATAACCTTTTTACGCCATAAGTAATCAATATTCATGGATAAAAAATGGTTCAGAAAGTCATAACGTCCGGCTATACTGTTGAACATGTTTCTTACATATTCTTTTTTGCCGGTATTATTTATATTATTTTCGAGCTCTTTCAATAGGAAATTTATTGCTTTATTGATTTTAATTCGGCGAGTAATCGTTCTTTATCAACAGGAACTACTCCAATTTGTTCACAAACCAATCCACCTGCCAGATTTGAAATATAGGCAATATCGTAGGCCTTTAAATCTACTGCCAGACACAGAGCTGCAGTACTTATTACTGTATCACCTGCACCTGAAACATCTGCAATATAACGGATATGAGCAGGTATAAGTTTATTTAACCTGCCTTTGTCTCTAGAATTACAACTTAAATAAATGCCTTTTTCTGATAAGGTTGTAAGTACAATTCTTACATTATGTTGCTCAAGTAACTGGTTTACAGCTGCTGATAGTTCTGTTGGAGATTGTGCATCAAATTCAAGCTTAAGTCCTTCTTTTAATTCCTTTAAATTTGGTTTGAACAGGCTTACATTTTCATACAGATGAAAGTTTCTTTTTTTTGGATCAACTGCAATCGGAATATTGAGTTCATTGAATACAGGAATCAGTTTCTCAATTATTTCAGGTGTAATTACACCTTTATCATAATCCTGAAATATTACGCTACCGATTTTATGTTTTGCAATAAGCTTGCCGATTAATGCAATAAAAAGTTCAGAATCTGTAGCATTAAGATTATCTGTTATTTCTTCGTCTACTCTTAGCATTTGAGTATTATTGCCTATAATGCGGTACTTGGTAGTAGTACATCGATTTTCGCTACGTAATATGCCAATATCAGATATTTTATTATCTTTCAGTAGGTTAATAAACTCATCACCTTTAATATCATTGCCAATTACTGAACAAAGTATAGGTTCTGCACCCAGAGATTGTATATTTAAAGCACAATTAGCCGCACCTCCAAGGCGGTATTCTTTCTGATTGATAAGTACAACAGGTACAGGAGCTTCCGGCGAAATTCTATCTACTTTACCCCATAGATAGGTATCAATCATTACATCGCCAATAATTAATACTTTTTGTGTATTAAATGATTTGAATAAATGGTCAAAATTAATGTTTGATAGCATTGTTTTAAGATTAAATGGAGAAGCAAAAGTATAAAAAAAAATCAAATACGATTCTTTTTAACAAAAAAAACAAAAAGCTTTCTGATAATTAAATCAATACATTGATTGTTAGAATTTCATATTTTATTTTTGCAATTTTTTCTTATTCAATTTTTTAGAAATCAAGAAATTAATTCATTATTGTAAAAGCTTCAAATCCGGAATTTTTATTTCATTTAATAATCAAAGTAAGCTTAAAGCATTGCAAGATGTTCACAGTGTTTAAATTCCATTGTTGATGATTTTGATTTAAAATCCTTTTCTGATTTTTAAATCGTAAATTATTGAATATCGGTACTATCCTGATAAGAATAAACTGTATTTTTTAATTTTTTATTCCTGATTAATTTTTCCCTTCATTTTTGGTACGTTTTATGATTAGTGTTTTCAATTGAAGCAAATTCAATAAAACAATATATAATTTTCTACGTTTTAATAAATGAAATTTTGTAATTTTGAAGCAGGAATTAATTTATGAATAAACTCAGAAACATTTTATTCTTTTTAGTACTTATCTCTGGTTTTTTACAAGCTCAGGATGTATCTAAACCCAAACGTATTATTACCTATGCCAGAATCGTTGATGGAGATACAATTCCTTACTATGATCTGGCTACTATTAATGTTAGCTCTTCAAGGGTATTTTTGAGTGCTAAAGAAAAAAGAGATTTCGACAAACTGGTACGTAATGTAAAAAAAGTTTATCCTTACGCCAAGCTTGCCGGTATAAAACTTCGCCAATACAATGAAATACTTGCCAAAGCTCCAACTGACGGTGAACGTCGTAAAATCATGAAAAGAGCTGAAAAGGAAATAAAAGATGAATTCGGAGGCGAACTCAAAAACCTTACTTTTTCTCAGGGTAAAATCCTTATTAAACTACTATATCGAGAAACAGGAAGTAGCTCTTATGCATTGGTACAGGAACTCAGAGGTAAATTCGTAGCCTTTTTCTATCAGGCTTTTGCCCGCCTTTTCGGATATAACTTAAAGGTAACTTACGATCCTGAAGGTGAAGATCGTCCCATTGAAATCGTTGTAGGTCTTATTGAAAAAGGTCTCGTCTAAACCCCAACAACTCTTTATTATGCAATATGGTATTTGTAATTTAAGTCTTATTCCTGTTCGAAAATCAGCAGGACATACCTCAGAAATGACCACACAACTGCTTTTTGGCGAAACTTTTGATATAACCGGTCAACAGGATAACTGGATTCAGATACAAATACATAAAGATCAGTATACCGGATGGATTCACCAACAGCAATACATGAGTCTTTCTTCATCGGAAATGGAAATGCTGTATACTTCTGCCAATGTCTTGCTAAGTGACTTATATTCTTCTGTTACCGAAAAATCAACAGCAAACGTTTTGCCGTTGCTCATGGGAAGCCGTATTCCTTTGCCAATTGAAAATGAGTTCCATATTGCAGGAGAAACCTATACTTTCAATGGAAATTATACTTCTGTAATTCCTGATAAAACTCTAATCATTCCTTATGCTGAACGTTATCTTGGAGCACCTTATTTATGGGGTGGCCGTAGTCATTTTGGTATCGATTGTTCAGGTTTTACTCAAATGGTTTACCATCTGTCTGGATATACATTATCCAGGGATGCTTCACAACAGGCAATGCAGGGTGACAGCCTCAGCTTTCTGTCTGAAGCCGAAACAGGTGATCTTTTGTTTTTTGACAATGAAGAAGGCCTGATAACTCATGTAGGTCTGCTTTATTCTGAGAATAAAATCATTCATGCTTCCGGCAATGTCCGTATTGATACTATTGACCACCAAGGTATTTATAATGAAAACCTGCATAAATATACACATAATCTAAGGCTTATTAAAAAGTATTAGAAATAAAGTAAAAAGTAAAAAGTAAAAAGTAAAAAGTAAAAAGTAAAAAGTAAAAAGTA
>JBMOKG010000121.1:0-9964 GCA_049315385.1 Bacteroidales bacterium | reverse complement strand
AACTGGAGCAACGATTACCGGAACTTCAAATAATATAACGATTAGTTTTTCATCAGCAGCTACAGCAGGAAATCTAAGTGTTAAAGGCAATAATAGCTGTGGAGATGGTGTGGTTTCTGCAAACTTCCCGATAACCATCAATCCATTACCGGATGCTGCTTCTTCAATATCATCAATAAATAACGATAGTGTCAGTATTAGCGAAAACAATGTTTTATATACAGTTCCTGTAATAGCCGGAGCAACAACTTATATTTGGGATTATACTGGTGTGGGTGCTACATTTATAGGTGGAAATATTACTACATCAGACAGTGTAAGAATTAATTTCAGTGCTATTGCAACATCAGGTTTTTTAACTGTAAAAGGAAATAATACTTGTGGAGACGGTGTAATTTCAGCAAACTATCCAATCTATGTTTCATCAGTAGGAATTAGTGAAATTGAGAAATCAGTAAACTACAGAATTTATCCTAATCCTACAAAAGGTTTGATTTGTATTGAAATTGATTTTTTAAGTGAAAAATCTGAGTTAATTATTTATAATTTACAGGGTGAAACTATATTTAATGAGATGATTAACAAAAGCAAGAAACAACTCATTATGGAAATAAATTTAAACTCATTTCCTAAAGGAATTTACTTTGTGAAAATTAAAAATGATAAATTTATTAAAGTTAAAAAACTTATACTTCAATAATATATCGGATTAAAGATTCGCAACAATTTCCAGTGTTTCAAATATTTCCTCTGCTGAAGTGCTGGTTACCAATTTAATACGATGAGGTTTGAAATCGGGAATATTTTTAAAATAGCCGGAATAGTGTTTACGCATTTCGGCTATTCCAATTTTCTCACCTTTCCATTCTATTGATTTAATAATATGTTCTTTGCAAATTGCAACTTTTTCAGAAAGGGATGGCGGAGGAGGAATATTCCCTGTTTCAAAATAAGTTTTTATCTCTCTGAATATCCATGGATTTCCAATAGTTGCTCTGCCAATCATCAGACCATCAGTTCCATATTTCATCATCTCTTTCGCTTTCTGAGGGCTGTCAATATCGCCATTGCCAAAGACAGGTATTTTCATTCGGGGATTATTTTTAACTTCTGCTATAAGTGTCCAGTCTGCAGTACCATGGTAAAGTTGTGCTTTTGTTCTTCCATGTATGCTTATTGCTTGTATTCCAATATCCTGTAATCGTTCTGCTATTTCAACAATTGGTTTGCTTTGCTCGTCCCAACCCAGTCTGGTTTTGACAGTTACCGGCAAATAGGTTGATTTAACGATAGCTTCAGTAATCTTCACCATTTTAGGTATATCATTTAAGATACCTGAACCGGCACCTTTTGAGGCTACTTTCTTTACGGGGCATCCCCAGTTAATATCGATAAAATCTGGTCGGGCTTCTTCAGCAACTTCTGTTGCACGGCACATTGCTTCCAGATTATGACCAAAAATCTGAATGCCAACAGGCCTCTCAGCTTCGTCAAAATCTAGTTTTTCAATGCTCTTTGTTACATCTCTGATTAAACCTTCAGAGGAAATAAATTCTGTAATCATGATATCAGCGCCAAATCTTTTGCATAATGCTCTGAAAGGCGGATCCGTAATATCCTCCATTGGAGCAAGTAAAAGTGGAAAGTTGGGAATAACGATATTTCCTATTTTAAGCATTCGTATTTTTTTTTTCGTAAAAGTGCATTTCTGAGATATAATTAAGCACTTTATCCGGGAGTAAATATTTTACTGATTTGCCATTTTGTATTGCTTTACGAATATAACTTGATGAAATTTCCATCAGAGGAGAAGCTACCCATTTTACTGCAGGGTGTGTGGCAAATTCACCTCCATCAAATTGTGGACGTGGATATACATAAACCTCATATCGCAAAAGTATTTCCTCGTAATTGAACCATTTGTTAAAACTACTGAGATTGTCAGAACCTATTATCAGGCAAAACAATCGTCGAGGGTATAAGTCTTCCAGATTTACTAATGTATGGATGGTATAAGATGGTTGAGGTAGCTTAAATTCAATGTCACAGGATCTGAAATCAGGATTATCATCAATCGCAATTTTAACCATTGCCAACCGATGATGGTCTTCTAATAAACTCGACTTTTCTTTAAGTGGATTTTGTGGTGAAATTACAAACCATATTTCATCAAGATCAGAATTAGTCAGCATTTGATTGGCAATAACCAAATGTCCGATATGTATTGGATTGAAAGAACCAAAATATAATCCGGTTTTCTTTTGCATGAATTTAATTTTTAATAAAATTTTCTACAATTTCATTGGCTTTTCTAATAGAATCTTCAAGTTTGTCATTAATAAGTATTGTATCGAATTTGTCAGCAAAGCCAAGTTCCCATTCGGCCTTTTCAAGCCGTTTTTTTATACTTTCTTCATTTTCAGTACATCTGTTTATCAGTCGGTCTTTTAATATTTCAGGAGTAGGTGGCATTACAAAAACAGATAATGCTCTTTCAGGATATGCATTTTTAATGTTCAGTCCTCCAACAACATCTACATCAAAAACAACATGATGCGAAAGTGCCCATATTCTATCCAATTCCGATTTCAAAGTTCCATAATATTGATTTTCATATACTTCTTCCCATTCAAGGAATTCATTATTTCTTATTTTGCTGCGGAACTCTTCGGCTGAAATAAAATAATAATCTTTTCCATTTCTTTCACCTTCTCGTAGGCTGCGACTGGTAGCAGAAATTGAGAACTCAAGCTGTGAATTGAGTGCCAATAACTGCTTTACTATCGTTGTTTTGCCTGCTCCGGAAGGTGCAGAAAAAATAAATAATTTTCCTTGATGCATATTAAATATGTTTTCTATCTACAAAATCTTTTAGTGTTAAAAAAGCGACCAGATCATCCTCCCATTTATGTTTAGTTTTTAATTCACCCAGAAAATGTTCTGCCTCAGCCTGCGATTTAAAATCATTCAGCTTTAGGATAGATTCATTATATTCTTTCATATTCCCTTTGAACAATTCATTGATAAATAGGAATTTTTCATTAATCCCGATTGCTGATTTTAAATCTTTTATAGCATGATGCTGCATCCTTGTACTAATACTTTTGTCAATTTTGGTTTTTAATATTTTTTCGTTAATCGATTTCGTGTCATCTTTATATCTATCAGCTATTGTTGTAGCTGTTGTATTCCCAAATAAATCTATAGGAGCTTCAGCTTTAGGTATTTCAACTGAAGATAATTCTGGTGTTGGAACTTCTACAGGATAGGTTTCTATTTCTAATGGTTCTTCATGCTGTATTTCAACTTTATGCGTATCTACTGTAAGAGTTTCGATTTTTTCTGTTTCAACAGTCTTTTCAGTGATAGTAGTTTCTTCTCTGATTTCAAGTGCTTTCTCTTCAACAATAGCTTTGGGTTCCGGGGCGAAAATTACTTCAATATTTTCATCTACAACCATAGTTTCTGGTTTTTTAATAATCACTGGTTTTTCTTCTTTTATCTGTTTTTCATGAACTATAACCAATGGTCTTTCGATGGTTTCTTTTATTTCATTTATTACAGCATGTGTTCCATCTACTTTCTCTATGCCAGGTTCTACTGTTTGATTTGTATTGGTTTTTTCAAGATCGCAATATTGCTCATAGAGCTTGCGGATATTAGCTTTTAGAATATCCATATCAATCTGAGGAATTTTTCCGGCATAAGCCTTAATAGAACTATTTTGCTCATTGATTAGCTCAAGTTGACGGCTAATGTTTTCCAGAATTATAGATTTATTCATAAACTTTTTTGTTATTATTTTAAGAGTTGAAAAATTAAATAAAACACAGTGATTTTGTGAAAAAAAACTCCGATAAAATTAGTTAAAATATTTTTTTAATTGATTAATTTCCAAAATTCTTTTAAACAAAATGATGCTGCATTGAAATTAATACCTCAATAGTAGAAAAACACTAAGAATCATTTATATATTCTAGTACTTATATTAAAAAACTTTATTCTTTTGTCTTGAAAAGCCTTGTATTTGTTGAGAATTTTATATTGGTTTTTTACAGATAAGGAGTCTGATATTAAAAAAAATCCCCAAATTCTAGCTTTTTATAATTTATTGTGTACTTTTGAATTTGAAAAATTGAATCATGGTAAAAATTTCTGCTTTAATCATCACTTATAATGAAGAACGTAATATCGAGCGTTGCATTAATTCATTAAAGGATATAGCTGATGAAATCATTGTTATAGATTCGTTCTCAACTGATCAAACAGAGATAATATGTAATAGATTGGAAACTAAATTTATAAAACATAAATTTGAAGGCCATATTCAACAAAAAAACTGGGCCATTACACAAGCTAGCTATCCTTATATTCTCTCATTGGATGCAGATGAAGTAATTTCAGAAAGCTTAAAAAAATCTATCCTACTTATAAAAAATAACTGGTATGCCGATGGCTATACATTTAACAGAATAACCTCATATTGCGGAAAGTGGATCAAACATGGCGGGTGGTATCCAGATATGAAGTTAAGACTTTGGGATAGTAGAAAAGGGAAGTGGAGCGGTATTAATCCACATGATAGATTTGAAATGCAAAACGATAGCAAAATAGTACATTTAAAAGGAAATTTGTTGCATTATTCTTACCATACGCTGAAAGATCATACAATTCAGGTGGAAAAATTTACGGATATTACAGCTAAAGCATTGTTTGAACAGGGAAAACATGCCTCATTTATTCAGTTATATTTAGGGTCAAATATAAAATTTATCAGAAATTATTTTTTGAAACTTGGATTTTTAGATGGTTATCATGGCTACCGG
Source organism: Bacteroidales bacterium (assembly GCA_049315385.1). Lineage (GTDB taxonomy): Bacteria > Bacteroidota > Bacteroidia > Bacteroidales > JACABE01 > JACABE01. The sequence continues at coordinate 5,138 of JBMOKG010000121.1, read as the reverse complement.
ATCGCAAAGATTTCTGCTTACGCTACATTTCTAAAATATGCTAAACTTAAAGAAATGTATCAAAAAAACAAATCTTAACCATGAATTGTAAAAGACTCATTATCAGTCGTACAGATAGCATTGGTGATGTTATGCTTACATTACCGCTTGCTGGTATCATAAAAAAATATTATCCCAAAATTACCGTCTTATTTCTAGGAAATGAATATACCAGAGATGTCATTGAATGTTGTGAAAATGTTGACGAATTTGTAGATTGGACCGCTATCAGTAAACTCGAAAAGAATAAAGCAATTGCGGCTTTCAGATCTTTAAATGCCGACATGATTATTCATGTTTTTCCCCGTAAAGAAATTGCAATTTTAGCTAAGAAAGCTCAAATTACATTTAGAATCGGTACTAGCCATAGAACCTATCATTGGTTGAATTGTAATTGCTTTGTTAATCTTTCACGTAAAAATTCCAGCTTACACGAATCACAACTTAATACACAACTCATTAAACCATTAGGAATTGATAATGATTATAATTTAACCCAAATAGCTTCATTTTTCGGTTTTAATGAAATTCAGGTTTTACCTGAAAAATTCAGTAATCTACTAGATAATGAGAGGTTTAATTTAATACTTCATCCTAAATCAAAAGGAAGTGCCAGAGAATGGGGATTGGAAAATTTTGGAAAATTAATTGAAATTTTACCTGAAGATAAATACAAAATTTTTATTTCAGGAACTTCAGATGAAGCTGCATTAATGAAAACCGAAATTCTTGATAAGTATAATGACAAGATAATAAATCTTTGTGGTAAATTAAAACTTGCTGAGTTTATTTCCTTTATAGAAAAGGCTGATGGTCTGATTGCTGCAAGTACTGGTCCTTTACATATTGCAGCAGCACTTGGCAAAAATGCACTTGGAATTTATCCGCCTATCCGGCCAATGCATCCCGGCAGATGGAAAGCGGTTGGTAAGAACGCACATTATTTTGTGAAAGATAAAAACTGTAGTGATTGCCGTAAAACGATGGATTGCCTTTGCATGAAAAGTATTTCACCTGAAGAAATTAAAGACTACTTATTGACACATTGCAGGAAAACAACTTGTGATAATTAATTTATTAAATTTTATTTCCCTGTCATAGTAGTTTAAGGATGACTAAACGTTTTTACTATTAATAAACCAGAATATTCTGGAATAACAGTTTTAGTAATTCGTCAGAAAATATATAAATGAATCATAAATTACCAAACGATTTTAATAAACAGCTGGTTAATTATAAATGAGAAGATTATTATTGGTCATAACGAAATATTCAATAAAAGACCATGCTGAATTAATCGCTTAAATATTTCGTAAAACAATATTATTCAATAACATAAAAATTATATAGATGAAAAAGGCTTTAAAAATTTCAGGAATCATACTATTTTTATTACTATTGGCTTTTGCCTTTTCCCCTTCTTATTTAAGAAAAGCATTGATTTACCAATATGTAGATATTGATGATCATGATATTTTTGAAACCAGATTGATAAAAGCAGGAAATCCGATTCCCTGGAAATTGGCAAAATCATATAATGAATTTACTATTTGCGATTCTTTAAAAAAGAAAGTGGAAGCTTATAAATCAATTGCTTATCTTGTCATACAGAATGACTCCATTCAATATGAAGAATATTGGGATGCTTACAATGATAGTTCTTTGAGTAATGCATTTTCAGCAACCAAAAGTATTATTTCTTTATTAATAGGATGTGCTATAGATGATGGAAAAATTAAGAGTATTGATCAGAAAGTAACTGACTTTTTTCCCGAATTTTCTGATGGGTATGGTAAAGACTTACGTATTAAAGACTTATTGACTATGAGCTCAGGTTTGAACTGGGACGAAAGTTATGGTAGTCCATTTTCAAAAACAACACAGGCTTATTATGGCAATGATTTGAGAAAACTGATTTTTGAATTAAAAGTAACAGAAAAGCCGGCAGAAAAATTCAATTATTTAAGTGGTAATACCCAATTGCTGGCATTTGTTTTGCAAAAAGCTACAGGCAAATCACTTGCAGAATATGCTTCCGGAAAAATATGGCAACCTATTGGTGCCGAACATGATGCATTATGGTATCTCGACAAAAAAAACGGTATGGAAAAAGCATATTGTTGTTTTACTTCCAACGCGAGGGATTTTGCAAGGATTGGGAAATTGGTTTTAGATAGTGGAAGATGTTATGGAAAACAAATTGTATCAGCATCCTACATTGCTCAACTAACTCAAGCCGACACTTTTTTATATGATGAAAATATGAAATCAGTTACTTATTACAGTTTACACTGGTGGATTGTAGATTACAAAGGAATGAAAATAACCTATGCCCGTGGAATACTGGGGCAGTATATTTTTGTAATTCCTCAGATGAATACTGTTGTAGTAAGATTAGGACACGAAAGAGATAAAGGGTATAAGAATCATCATCCTCTGGATGTTTATACCTATCTGGATATTGCGATGCAAATTTTAGAAAAAAAATAATAAATAAGATGCAGAAATACAGTTTTAGAAATGACTACAGCGAAGGCTTTCATCCATCAATGATAGCAGCCCTCTCAGCAACAAACTTTGAACAACAGCAGGGATACAGCGAAGATGAATATTGTGAAAAAGCCAGAGAAGCTATTAAAATGAAGATCGGACATTCCAGTATAGATATACATTTTGTATCCGGAGGAACACAGGCAAATACGATTGTTATTTCTTCAATTCTGAAATCTTTTGAAGGAGTTATAGCTGCGACTACAGCGCATATTAATGTTCATGAGACCGGTGCCATTGAAGCTACAGGACATAAAATACTGTTAGTTTCTTCTGATGACGGTAAAGTGAAACCATCTGATATAATAGCTGAGATCAATAAAGCTGAAGATCATCACATGGTTAGGCCTGGTATGGTTTATATATCAAATTCTACAGAAATAGGGAGCGTTTATAGTAAAAAGGAAATTACTAAATTATCATTGGTTTGTAAAGCAAATGCTTTGTTTTTATTTATGGATGGCGCCAGATTGGGTTCTGCTTTATGTTCAGAGGATAATGATCTTACATTGAAAGATTTATCGGAACTAACCGATGTTTTTTATATAGGTGGTACCAAGAATGGCGCCATGATGGGAGAGGCGATAGTAATTAATAACGAAAAACTTAAGAAAGATTTCAATTATCATCTGAAGCAAAGAGGAGCTTTACTCTCAAAAGGAAGACTGATGGGCATACAGTTTCTGGAATTATTTAAAGAGAATCTTTTTTTCGAACTGGCTCAGCATGCCAACATAATGTCAATGAAAATAGCAGAAGCCATCAAAGCCAAAGGCTATACATTTCTGACAAAACCACAGTCCAATCAGTTGTTTCCTATATTACCAAATGCTTTGATTGCAAAATTATCAGAAAAATATGAATTTTATACGTGGAAAAAAATGGATGATGAATTTGCTGCTGTCCGTATTGTTTGTTCATGGGCTACAATAGAGGAAAAGGTAGATGAATTCATCGAAGACATTATAAAATTTTGAATATGTAAATAAACCAAAAGATCTTCAGTCAATTATTGACCGCTTATCATTAGTAAAGCATGAACCTTATAAAAATAAGATTGTTTAAAATAGTAGTGGAAACATTACCACTTTAAAAAAAGGGGAGTATGCCGAAAAGCCTTAAGAGTAAGCCAAAATCAAAAATAAAACAAAATGGAAACAAAAAAAATTCTATTTGGAGGAATAACAGGAGGCATTGCCTATTTCTTCCTGGGTTGGTTAATTTACGGAATACTATTAAACAATTTCACAATGACAAACTACAATCAGGCTGCAGCAAGACCGATGGAAGAAATGATCTGGTGGTCAATGATATTGGCTAATTTTGCAGCTGGATTTCTGTTATCAGTTATTTTTAACTGGTCAAATACCAACGGTCTGCTATCCGGTGCTAAAATTGGTGGAATCATTGGTTTTATACTTGCCATTTCTATGGACTTTAGTATTTATTCTATGAGTACCACGTTTTTAAATCTAACAGCTGTATTTGTTGACATTATTGCATACGGACTGATGACAGCTATTGCCGGAGCACTGGTTGCCTGGGTAATGGGCCTGTTAAAAGAGAAAGCATAAAGAATTGTTTGGAAGTTAAATTGTATAGGTGTAAAAATTACAATTAAGCTAATACTGAAGCAAGTTAAAGAATTTTAGGGGATTTGTATGTTATCATACAAAGGAAAATGTTTGGCACAAATTAAAACATGAAACAACTTACAATAATTATTTTTGTTTCCATTATTTTCTTATTAGCCTTTAGTAAGCCGAATAATAGTATATCCATAATTTGGGACACAAAAACTTTATTAATACTTGACGAAGTTTCAAAAGGAAACATCAATAAAGAAGAAATTGAGATTTTTAATAAGATTATTAGCAATAGGAATAAAACAACCCATTTAAAAATGGATTCCTTCTATAATACTGGACTTGATTTTATTTATATTAGTGAAGACTTAGATATTAAAACACATAAAATAACAAGAACTGAAAAATACTTCTCTCAGAAATTTTCAAAATTTGATATTTTTTATTCTTTGGAAAAAAAATCTATTGATTCAATACAGATTCCGAACTTCAAGTTTATTAATGATACAATAGCCAATTTGACAAACTGTCACGACAATTTTTACAAAGAGAATATGAGTGTTATATTAAATTACTGGGATACATTACCTAAATTTTGTTACGTCTCCCCTGTTATTGAAAGTGTTATTGTAACACCTGGTTGTACGGGAACAAAATGGGCAATTGAATCAGAAGAAAAAAAATTATTAAAAAAAAATCCTAAAACTTTATTATCTACTAACTACAAAATAGAATCCCTGATAAATAAAGGCAGCATAAAAATTTCATATCAAATCCCGAAAAAGACAAAACCAATTATTCATGTTATTTCAACTACTTTTTAATAAGCAGTGCCTAATAAATAGGTCTTCTTATGGGAAAAATGCCGTATTTGAAGTAACAATTCTACTAAATCCTGATTACAATGTTTTCAATTACTTCTACATCTATTCTAAAATACTTTTTGTGCTGGTTTGTTGTTTT
>JBMOKG010000230.1:0-2254 GCA_049315385.1 Bacteroidales bacterium | reverse complement strand
CTCATGCTATGCAAAATGGTTTTTATACTCCCAAAAATTCGACAGCAGAAGCAAAGAATATTTATTCTAAATTTAAAACAGATACATTATTGACAAAATATGCTTCTAAAATGTCTGTTAAAGCACCAAAAGGATTTTGGGAAAATGAGAAATATACAACTATTGATCTTACTAAGAATATACAAGCATTACTTAAGCAAAAAATAAAAATCTATGGACTCTATGGTAAAGAAGATGGACTTTATTCTAATGCACAAGTAGTTGAATTGCAAAATTTAATTGGAACAAGCAATCTTAAGTATTTTGACAATTGCTCTCACAATGTTTTCATTGACCAACAATCACAATTTATTGAAACAATATATATGTGGACAAAATAATAATTGTAGCCAACATTCAGTCGTATAGCCAAAATGCCCTTCGCAAATAATCCCTTAAAGTAGAAAAGGATAATGGAATTTTTGACTATCATACATAAACATCTCAAGGTATTAATGTTCTGTGATTTCTTTACAATAGAATTCTGTTTTAATCTGCTTATCAGAAAAAAGAGTAATTTTGGAATGTTTTTTTGTAATGCAATACAACCTTTTTTGCTTTTAGGCACTCTTTAATAAAAAAATAATAAACAATAAATATCTATCAATCATGAAAAGAAAAATTTTACTTTTATGTTTTAGCTTCTTTGCTTTGTTTTCTTTGCAAGCACAAAATCCTTTTTTTGTAGGAGGTTATGTTACTGATTCCAATGGTGGAGCTATAAATAATCATGCAGTTTATATTATGTCGGATAGTATAAACTCCTATTCTTATGCAGCTATTGCTTATACTAATTCAAACGGTTTTTACTCATTTACAACTGCAAATATTCCTATCACAGCTATACCAATTAATTTTTATGTTTACACTTACGATTGTAATCAGGTTCCTCATTCAACCACAATTACCAATGCCAACCCTCAAAACACGGTAAACTTCACTATTTGCAATGGAACTGCTTCAGTGTGTCAAGCAAATTTTAACCCTTTTTATACCAATGGACACACCGTTAATTTTCAGGATTTATCCTCAGGAAATCCTACTGCATGGTTTTGGAATTTTGGTGATGGAACATCTTCAACATTACAAAACCCAACCCACAGTTTTAATCTAAATGGTAGTGTAACCGTATGTTTAACCATTACATCCAATAACTGTACTTCTACCTATTGCGATTCAATTTATATTCAGGGAGGAGCTACCAATACATGCAATGCCAATTTTGCTTTTCATGCTGATTCATTAAACAATCATAAATTCTATTTTGCAAATTCATCAACAACTACCTATCAGAATTTACAAACTCAATACTTATGGAATTTTGGTGATGGAACCACTTCAACAAGTATAAATCCAATTCATATATTTCCTATAACAGCTTCCGCAATTCCATATAATGTATGTTTAACAATGAAACTGTTAAACTCAAATGGTATTGTTGAATGTCAAAGTACAACTTGTCATACTGTTACTATTGCTGGTAGTACTAATACCTGTCATGCCAATTTTGTTTTTCATGCTGATTCATTAAACAATCATAAATTCTATTTTGCAAATTCATCAACAACTACCTATCAGAATTTACAAACTCAATACTTATGGAATTTTGGCGATGGAACCACTTCAACAACTGTGAATCCAATTCATATATTTCCTTCTGTTTCCGCTGCAACTACCTATAATGTATGTTTAACAATGAAGCTATTAAACTCAAATGGTATAGTTGAATGTCAGAGTACGACTTGTTATAACGTTACTATTGCTGGTAGTACTAATAGCTGTCATGCCAATTTTGTTTTTCATGCTGATTCATTAAATAATCATAAATACTATTTTTCAAATTCATCAACAACTACCTTTCAGAATTTACAAACGCAATACTTATGGAATTTTGGTGATGGAACCACTTCAACAAATATAAATCCGGATCATATATTCCCAACAACTGCAGCCACTACTACGTATAATGTATGTTTAACAATGAAACTCTTAAACTCTGCCAATGTTATTGAATGTCAAAGTACTATTTGTTATGTTGTTACCATTATTGGTACTTCAATTACAAGTTGCCAGAATTCTTTTAATTATGGTAATCAAGGTTTAACTTATTCTTTCGGAGGACAAATAAATTCTAGCAATCCTACAACTTATAGCTGGGTATTTAGCGATGGTTCAATTGCATATGGGCAATATGTTACCCATACTTTTGCACAAC
>JBMOKG010000229.1:0-2266 GCA_049315385.1 Bacteroidales bacterium | reverse complement strand
GCATCGGGCAAAGTATTATCGGGTGGAGTAGAAGCCAATGCTTTACAAAAACCAAAACGTTTCTTTGGCGCTGCCCGTAAAATTGAAAATGGAGGTTCTCTCACCATTATTGCAACTGCATTAATTGATACTGGTTCAAAAATGGATGAAGTTATTTTTGAAGAATTTAAAGGTACCGGTAATATGGAATTACAACTGGATCGTAAACTGGCCAACAAACGTATTTTCCCTGCTATTGATATTGTGGCTTCAAGTACCCGTCGTGATGATTTATTATTGGATAAAGATGTATTGCAACGTCTATGGGTATTACGTAATCATCTTGCTGATATGAATCCACTGGAAGCAATGGAATTCCTGAAAGAAAGAATGCGTTTCACACAAACCAATGAAGAATTTCTGATTTCTATGAATGGGTAATTTGGGGATAGGCTTTTAGGCTTTTAGGAAATAAAGAAAAAAAAGGCTGCTCATTACGGGCAGCCTTTTTCATCATTTAACCTTCACAATCCATTATAAGATAGTTTCTATTTCCATTATTCCTTCATTCTCTGTACTTAGATTTTGTAACATTAGAAAACGATCGGTTTGCATTGCATACTGACTTATAGTAACTTCCATTTCAGTTTCGATTGCTATATCAAAACAATTAGTTGTAACAGGGGCATCAGGTAATTCGGTAAACCAGCATCTAAGGATGGCATCACCGCTATTGTAGAGCAATAGTTTTTCTGTAACTTTAAAGCTGAAGCCAGCTTCTTTGATGGAAGCAGCAGGAATAATAACTTCATAAGCGGTGTCGGAAGTTTCTTTTGCCTTTTGATTTATACGCAAAAGAGAAAGATTGAAAAATTTAAGGATATATGAAGGATTGTCGCGAAAGTGGTACATCAGCAAACCCAGGGCTCCGTAAACTTCTTTTGCCAGCGCTTCAGATTTCATTTTTAAATCATCTGAAGATGACTTAACTCCTGTTGTTGTTTGTTTTTGTGTTTTATGTGCTTCACTAATCAGATCTCTATAGGACTTCATTTCTAAAACAATGGTATCAAACTGGGGGAAAGTTCCCAGTTGTAAGATAATATTGTTTAGATAAACCAAACGTTCTTCATAAGAAAGCTGATGAAAAGCTTCCAATCCCTTTGGGAAAATCTTGATATAATCAGTCGTTTTGGGAGGAAACACAACTGCAATTTTACGGTGCCAGTCCGGCATCTTTTCTTTTTGTAAAATACCGAACATTTCCTTTTGCTGATTGGTATCTCCTATTCTGATACCGGTCTTTGATTTGTTGATCGCATAAGCATCTTTAAAAAGCATATAAACCGGGAATATGTTGTGATGGATTTCAGAAATTGCGGGCGTTCCTGATTCAGCCTTCAATGCTTCTATAAAAGCAAAGATAAAATTATTAAATCTTTTTAAACTACGATTAGCTAATAATATAAAACTATTCTTAGCATACATCCAATTATTGTTCATAATTTTTGGTTTTAATGATTAATACTAATTCTACTACAAAATTAAATCATTTAATCCCAATTTAAGATTTATTTTGTAAATATTTTTATAATTATTTATTTTTGTATAAAATGTGAATAACAATTCTTATCATTCAATTACTTAAGGATTTATTTCACCTGAAAAATAAATTAAACCATCTGTAGCACAATCTGATTTATATATCAATACCATTGTCGTTTCGTTTAGGTATTAAGTATAAAAAGATTTAAACACAACGAACGCTGAGAATAAGCAAAGAGCCGCAGAGCCTGTATTTGTTGAATTCCTTTGCGAAACTCCACATAAAACTTTGTGGAACACTGTGGTAAAATCTGCTATTTTCTAATAAATAAACAACAATGATATAAATATTGTAATTGCTGCAATTCTCTGAATTAAAACAGCCATATTTAAACCATCGAATAATCTGATGAAATATTGTATCTGTAATTATCGACTGCTATTTATTTAAATTTAAAGTTATACATTTGTGTTTAACTCTAAGTATGATGCACTGTAAAGTTATGCAACTGTGTTTAACTCGAAATATGGTACACTGTAAAGTTGTGCAGCTGTGTTTAACTCGAAGTATGATACACTGTAATGATATGCAGTTGAGTTTAACTCTAAGTATGATGCACTGTAAAGTTATGCAGCTGTGTCCAACTCGAAATATGGTACACTGTAAAGTTGTGCAGCTGTGTTTAGCTCGAAGTATGATGCACAGTAAAGTTATGCAACTGTGTTTAACTCGAAGTATGAT
>JBMOKG010000120.1:0-10159 GCA_049315385.1 Bacteroidales bacterium | reverse complement strand
GTTGAAATTATTAATTTGCCTTCAAATTCAATAGTAATAGGCGAGATTACAGAAGCCTTTTGTAGTAAAGCATTTTATAAAGATAAAAATATTAACTTTAAAGCAATGAAAGCTTTTTTTCTGACAATGCCGGATAATAAATATTGGTCTTGGGGTCATGAAATAGGAAAGGCGTGGTCTGTCGGTAAAATCTTGTAAAACAGAAATTACCTGATCACAGCCTGCAATTTTTCGCCATATACCTTAATCAAACGATTCATGATGCCATCAATCTGTTTATCGTTGAGCGTTTTTTCCTGATCCTGAATGATAAAACTTACTGCATATGATTTTTTTCCTGCTTCTAATTTATCTCCTTCATATACATCGAAAAGATTGACTTTTTTCAATAGGTTTTTCTCAGTCTGATAGGCAAGTTTAACGATTTCGGCAAAACTAACTTCTTTATTAACCAACAAAGCCAGATCACGTCGGACTTCAGGAAATTTAGAAACTTCTGTATAAACCACTTCATCTTTAGGAATCATTTTAACAATAGTATCCCAATGAAAATCGGCATAGTAAACAGCCTGTTTAATATCAAAAGCATTTAAAAGTTTAGAATGTAAACTACCATAAGTAAATACGGTTTTCCCATTGGAAGAATATTCAAGAGCTTCATCAAATATGGAATTAGAAATCGTATTTACATTCAACTTATCTGTATTGATTCGTAAACGATTTAAAATGTTGCTGATATAAGCTTTCAGATTAAAGAAATCATTATTGGAAGCAGCGATGTTCCAGTTTTCAGCATATTTTTTCCCGCTTACAAAAATAGCTAGGTGCTTTTCTTCTTTAAAACGTTTAGTAACATTAGCTTCAATACTAACTTCGGCATTATAAGAATAGGTATTTCCGAATTCATACAATTTCAGATCGATAGACTTGCGGTTGATATTGTAACTGATACTTTCCAGACCACCAAACAACAAAGACTGACGCATAACATCCAGTTCTTTACTCAATGGATTCAATAGCTGCACATTAACTGCCGGATTGAAATCAGCAATTTTATTTACATAATCTGAAGTTGTAAGAGAATTGTTCATGATTTCGACAAACCCATTATTGCTGAGATAATTAGATATGGTGTTCTGTACTTTTTCCTTATCCGGTTTTGAAATATAAGAAATGCTGGAACGCAATCCACTTCCTATTTCTATATTATTATAACCATAAATACGGAGAATTTCTTCAATAACATCTGCTTCCCTAACGACATCAACCTTGTTGCATGGAATCAGCAAACTTAAACCTTCATTTGTTTCCTTTGTAATTTCAATTTCAAGTGAAGTTAGAATATTTTTTACGATGTTTTTATCAATCACTTTTCCTATTAATCGATACGTATTCTGATAGCTGATTTCAATAGATTTTCGTTCAACAGGCGTTGGATATACATCTACAATTTCTGATGAAACATTGCCTCCGGCTATTTCTTTTATCAGCATTATGGCACGTTTGAGTGCAAAGACTGTAATATTGGGATCGCAACCACGTTCGTAACGGAATGAAGCATCTGTTTTTAATCCGTGAAACTTGGAAGTCTTACGAATGGTAGTTGCATCAAAATAAGCACTTTCCAGAAATATATTTTTGGTTTCTGCAGTAACACCTGATTTCGCACCACCAAAAACACCAGCTATACACATACCTTCTTTTGCATTACAAATCATCAGATCTTCTCCTGAGAGTTTGCGTTCTGTTCCATCCAGTGTAAGAAATACAGTTCCTTTTACTAATTTTTTTACAATGACTTTGTTTCCTTCAATTTTATCAGCATCAAAAGCATGCAATGGCTGGCCCGTTTCAAACAATACAAAATTGGTGATATCCACTATATTATTGATGGAACGAACACCAATGGTTTTCAGCTTATTCTTCAACCAATCAGGTGATTCTTTTACTTCGATTCCTGAAATGGTGATACCAGTATAACGTGGACAAGCAATAGTATCTTCTACGATCACTTCAATAGGCAGATTATGATTGTCAATTTTGAATGCATCAACTAACGGGATTTCCAAAACAACTTTAGTGGTTGTTTCCGGCAAATTATTTATCACTGCAGCCAGATCGCGGGCAACACCAATGTGAGAAATAGCATCTGAACGATTCGGTGTTAATCCGATTTCCAGCATATAATCGTCTTCAATTTTGAAATATGTACTTGCAGCAGTACCCACAGCAACAGTAGGATCCAGCACCATAATACCTGAGTGTGAATGACCCAGTCCGAGTTCGTCTTCAGCACATATCATACCTTCGGAAACTTCACCACGGATTTTTGATTTCTTTATAGTAAAAGAAGTTTCTCCATCATAAAGTACAGCACCTATCATTGCCACCGCTACTTTTTGACCAGCAGCTACATTCGGAGCTCCGCAAACAATATGTAAAAGCTCCTGAACACCAACATCAACTGTAGTAATGCTTAATTTATCAGCATCAGGATGTTTGATACAGGTTTTAACTTCACCAATTACGATACCCTGTAAACCACCTTTGATGGATTCTATCTTTTCGATGCCTTCTACTTCCAGACCGCAATCAGTAAGTAATTGGCCTGCTCTCTCGGCAGTTAAGTTTATGTTTAAATATGTTTTCAGCCAGTTATATGAAATCTTCATAAGTCCATTGTTTTAAAAAAGCAAAATTACAAATTTTTAAAGAATTCTAAAGAGAATGATTGGAAGAAATGTGGAAAGGAAAAAAATGTAATATTTAGCATTAACTTTTAACCCAAATTACGCAATAAGATAATAAATTACAATAAAACAATCTCTAAAAGCCTTATCAATTATAGTATGTAGATAATTTGTTTAAAAAAAGTTCTAATGCTACGCATTAGAAAATATATCGCTTAATACATATAATATGAAGCACTTAAGTGTTATATTCCCATCTAATGCATAATCTGGGTTTAATATTGGAATTAATTTATCAATTTTATAAATACAAAAGAGGCTGTCTCAAAATTGAGACAGCCTCTTTTTATATACTAATCAATGAGGAGTAAACGTTTAATTATCTCTTCATGAATGAATTAGTTTCTACCGTTCAAAAACGATTTTACCTAATTTAGAATAATTCGTAGTAATTCCGTTTACTTCAAGCTGATACATATACACACCTGAATACAGATTTAATTCTTCTGCACTGATAACAACCTTGTGTATACCTTCTGATTGTTGTTCATCTACTATGGTTCGGATTGACTGGCCAAGAATATTGGTAATTGTAATTCTTACCTTTCCTTCTTCAGGCAAAGTATAAACTATATTTGTTATATCTCTGGCTGGATTTGGATAGTTGATAACATCAAATGATTTACTGTTTGTTACCGTTTGCACATCTGACATTTTCAACCCAAAGTTGTCTATAATCACTGCATTTGGATCCGCAAATTCACTGCTTACATTATAGCTGAATATCTGTGTTGGATGTGAAATTGATCTCTTAGCTCTTAGTTGCAAAGAAATCATGGTCTCTCCCTGATTGATATTTCTGGATTGCAAATCGGACCATGCAAAGCCAATTTTTCCATTCTCTATCTTATAGGTCATTCCATCCAATACATCTATTACTTTTTCAATTTCAAACAAATTATCATCATAGTTCATAAACAAGGTCATAGCTCCAAGAGTTCCAACAGAATTAGATTTAATGTTATAAATAAAGGATTTGTCTGATTGAATTTCCTGAACTCCATCATTGGCTGAACTTAGCTGTTTGAGGAAAGTTGTATTGTAGGATTTATTCACATCTCCAACACAGATTCCCTTGAAGCTAAATATTGAATCTGATGCACTGAATGTAAATGGTGTATTACTGAACTTCCAGTCACCTGCCGCAAATTGATTTACCAATCCAACAATCCTTAGTTGAACTAATAATGCATCGGTGGCATTGATACCAGAGGCATTATTTACATTGGCTGCTACAAATGGTAGTCCCGTTAAGGTTGTCAATCCTACAGAATGTAGTTTAATTAACAGCGCATCTGTAGCTGTTACACCTCCCCATGGTTTTGTTGAACTTACATTTATTGAGTAATTTCCATAAGCAATATTATTAAACTCATAATAGCCTGGTATTACTGCTCCTGATGTACTCATCCCGTTATAGGTTGTTGTGGTTGCCACTACATTACCGTTTTTAATCAACTGAATATTTACTCCGTTTAATGGTGTATTGTTTGCATTATCGTATGTTAATTGACCTGTTAATCTAGCATTTCCCGAAGCTGTATTAATCGTTACATTAAGCGTTGATGTTGCACTACAACCATGAGGTGTCGTTGTTACCACAGTAATTGAACCTGTAGTACAGTTTCCGCAACTTCCCCAATTAACAACAACTGCAGAGGTTCCTTGTCCACTTACTACGGCTCCTCCAATAACACTCCATGAGTATAAATTACCACTTACATCTGCTATTGAATAGGTTTCCGGATTTGTTATTCCTACTGCAGAATTTCCTGCAATTATTGCTGTAGGTTGTTGATAAATTGTCACATCATAATGTAATGTAGTTGTCACGCATCCTGTTGTCAGATTGGTTTTGGTTAATTGTAACCAACCTGATGTACAATTACAATTCCAACTCACACTTACACAATTAGTATCAGCTATAGAAGTTATAACACCTCCTGATATAGTCCATTGATAAGAATAATTTCCTGTTGATGCATCAATATCACAATAAGTGGTTGGTGTACTACAGCAAACTGCTGTATCTCCACTGATTTGAGGTGTTGGCCCTGGATTAATTGTTATGGTATAGTTGTAAGTAGTCTGGTTATTTGCACAATCGCTTACAGTTAAACTTACATTTGTTATACCTGAAGTAAATACCACACCGGCTAATGTTGTTAATCCATTTCCACTTGTTGATCCGGACAAACTGTAATTTACATTGGCTATTGAACAATTATCTGAATATGTTGCATCAAACTCTGAACCTATAGCTGTATATGTGTTATAGCTTGTCGTAGCACATCTAAGCTGATTTGCAATTGTGTGAATAACAGGAGATATGCTGTCTGTTACAGTAATTAGCTGTGAGTGTGTTGTAAAGTTGCCTGCACAATCACTTACTTTCCATAAACGAATTATCGTATAGGCTCCTGAACAGGCTCCGTTAATAATTGTATCTGTATGTGTTATTACCAGATTTACTGCTGCTGTGCAGTTATCTGTTTCGGATGCAGGTTTTCCTGTTACAGTTGGATTTGAATTATATGTACAGTTTGCATCTGTGTAAATAGTAATATCAGCTGGTACGATGAAGCCGGGCTTGATTGTATCCAGAACAGTAATGGTCTGTATCTGGTTAGCTGCCTGATTACCACAATGGTCAACAAGACTCCAGGTACGACTAATAGTATAGCTTCCTATACAGCTACCATTCACTAATACATCGGTATAGCCTGCAATAATATTTGTTGAACAATTATCAGCTGCATTGTTTACATTACCTGTATTAGCCACTGTCACATCATATCCACAATTTGCGTCCGTATAAATAGTAATATCTGATGGACGGGTAAAGGTTGGTGCTATAGTATCCAAAACGGTGATAATCTGTATCTGTGCTGCTGCTGAATTACCGCAGTGATCTGTCAAACTCCATGTTCTGCTTATGGTATAGCTGCCTTCACAATTGATTGTTTTTACATCTGTATAGGTGGCTTGTAAACCGGTTGAACAGTTATCTGCTTCATTGCTTACATCTCCGGCACCTCCTGTTGGTAAATCATTAACTTCACAGTTTTGTGATTTGTAAAGAGTGATATCGGATGGTTTTGTAAATGTTGGGGCAATAGTATCAAGTACTGTGATTGTTTGTACCTGTCCAGTTGCTGAATTACCGCAATGATCTGTCAGACTCCATGTTCTGCTTATGGTATAGCTGCCTTCGCAATTAATCGTTTTTACATCTGTATAAGTGGCTTGTAAACCGGTTGAACAGTTATCTGCTTCATTGCTTACATCTCCGGCATCTCCTGTTGGTAAATCATTAACTTCACAGTTTTGTGATTTGTAAAGAGTGATATCGGATGGTTTTGTAAATGTTGGGGCAATAGTATCAAGTACTGTGATTGTTTGTACCTGTCCAGTTGCTGAATTACCGCAATGATCTGTCAGACTCCATGTTCTGCTTATGGTATAGCTGCCTTCGCAATTAATCGTTTTTACATCTGTATAAGTGGCTTGTAAACCGGTTGAACAGTTATCTGCTTCATTGCTTACATCTCCGGCATCTCCTGTTGGTAAATCATTAACTTCACAGTTTTGTGATTTGTAAAGAGTGATATCGGATGGTTTTGTAAATGTTGGGGCAATAGTATCAAGTACTGTGATTGTTTGTACCTGTCCAGTTGCTGAATTACCGCAATGATCTGTCAGACTCCATGTTCTGCTTATGGTATAGCTGCCTTCGCAATTAATCGTTTTTACATCTGTATAAGTGGCTTGTAAACCGGTTGAACAGTTATCTGCTTCATTGCTTACATCTCCGGCATCTCCTGTTGGTAAATCATTAACTTCACAGTTTTGTGATTTGTAAAGAGTGATATCGGATGGTTTTGTAAATGTTGGGGCAATAGTATCAAGTACTGTGATTGTTTGTACCTGTCCAGTTGCTGAATTACCGCAATGATCTGTCAGACTCCATGTTCTGCTTATGGTATAGCTGCCTTCGCAATTAATCGTTTTTACATCTGTATAAGTGGCTTGTAAACCGGTTGAACAGTTATCTGCTTCATTATTTACATCCCCTGCCAAGCCGGTTGGTAAATCATTTACTTCACAATTTTGTGCTTTGTAAAGGGTGATATCTGCTGGTCTTGTAAATGTTGGAGCTATTGTATCTATAAAGTTTATTTCTACAGTGCCACTCATATCTGTTTCACATAATGTAGATAATATACGGGCATGTACTTTATAGGTATGACTGATATTACAGGAGGAATCAGAAACACTCCATGCTAATGAAGAGCCTGTCCCTGATTGCGTTGAGCCTGTTACAGGAATATTATCACGGTAAAGGGTGTACTCATAATCAGTTCCGAATTGAGATCCGCTTAAACTTACGGTTACAATACTTACAGGACAAGTTATTGTGCTGCCAGATACAGTAAACACTGTTGGTGTCGGATTTACAGTAATTGTAAAGGTTTTTGCTGTACCATTACAACTAACTCCTCCATAGGTATAAGTTGGTGTTACAACAATAGTAGCCACAATTGGAGTTGTTCCTGTGTTTATAGCTGTAAATGAAGCTATATCTCCACTTCCTGTTGCTGATAATCCAATACCCGGCTGATTATTTGTCCAGCTATAGGTGATGATTCCTGGTAAGTTAACTGCAATAAAGTTTACTGCTGCAGTTGTAGATTGATTACACAATACCTGATTACCCGGCTGATACATCTGTTCTGTCGGATTTACAACTACGGTGTCTTTCCTACTAATTGAACATAATGTGAGCGGATTAGTAATTTCTAAAGTATAGATTGTAGTTACTAACGGACTTACTACCGGATTTAATACATTCGATGTAAATCCAATAGGATTTGATGTCCAGTTATACGTATAGGTGCATCCTCCGCAATTATTTAGGTTAAGTGTCCCTATCTGTGTACTACTGCCTTCACAAATAGTATCGCTGATGAAACAATTTGTAATTACAGGTACCGGATTTATTGTAAGTACCATATAGTCTGTTACTGGCAAACATGTTGAATTACAACTAGCTGTTAACGTTAATTGTATCTGAACATCTAAAATATCTGCTGCACTTGGTGTGTAAACAGGATTTAAAATATCAGCATTACTGAAACTACCGGTTCCACTGGTAGTCCAGTGTACAGAGGTAGAATTAGCTGCTGTTCCAGATAATTGATAGCTTACACTATCATTTCCACATATAACCGCATCGGTTCCTGCATTGGCAGTCAGAGTTCCTACTGGTTGCGTAACACTTGTATTGCTACTTGCTGTACAGCCATTATGATCGGTAACTGTTACAGTATATGTTCCAACTGGCAAGCCTGTCGCTGTAGCGGAAGTTTGTGGAGGTGTTGTATTCCATGTATAATTATAGTTTGCAGTTCCGCCTGATACCGTAGCCGTAACACTTCCTGTTGAGGCTCCGTAACATAATACATTGCTTACTGTTGATGCTGTCGCTGTTAATACTGATGGTTCTGTTATAATAACACTGGCTGTTGTTGTACAGTTATGTGCGTCTGCTACTGTAACTGTATAGGTGCCTGCGGACAATCCTGTTGAGGTGGTTGTCGTTTGTATTGGCAGTGTATTCCATGAATAACTATATGGAGTAGTTCCGCCTGTTGCATTTACAACTGCTTTTCCATTTGAACCTCCATAACAGCTAACATCTGTTGTACTTATAAAATCTGCAATCAGTAATGTTGGTTGATCTATATAAAATGCAACATGATAACTACATCCGTTTCCATCACTCACCAATACATTGTAGCTGCCTACGCCAAGATTATTGAATATTCCTGTGGTATTACTGATTGATCCGTTCATTAAATAATCGTATGTACCACTTCCTCCGCTTGCTGTTACTGTCGCAGTGGTTGTACCTCCATAACATTTAATTTCACTGGCATTTACATTAGCTACAAGCGTGCTGTTTGTATTGAAAATATTAAATCCATTCGTTACAGGACATGCTCCGGTTGTTGTAGCTATATAGTAACCTGCCGACAATCCTGTGAACGTTGTACCTGAAGCTTGAGTAGTTGCAATTAACGTAATCGAACTTGTATCACTTGATGTAAGTTTTACTGAACCTACTGAGGCATTACAAATTGTGTTAACAATTGAACTGGCTGTTAACGTTACAGCTGAAGGTTCTGTTAATGTATAGCTGTCGCCTGATGTACATCCGTTAGCATCAGTTACCGTTACTGTATAAGTACCGGCTGAAAGGCTATTCGGATCTGCTGCATTGGTTCCGTTACTCCACGCATAGGAATAAGGAATTGTACCGCCTGTTACTGTTGTATTGATGCTGCCTGTTGTTGTTCCGTTACATGAAGGATTGGTCAATACTGCTAATGTTGAAGTTATATCCAATGCTAATGCAGGTTGTGTAATTTCAATCGGTAATGTTGAAAGACATGAATGTGCGTCACTTACTTGTATAGTATAAATTCCAGCATTCATTCCGTTTATTTCATTACCTGTTACTGTTGGTACATTCGGTCCTGATATTACTGAATATGTATATCCTGTTGTTCCGCCTGATGCTAACACAATTACACTTCCTGTTGAGGCGCCATAACATAATACATTGGTCTGACTTGTTAATGATAATGCCAATGGTATTGGTTGATCTACATCAAAGCTTAGGCTGTAGGTACATCCATTTGCATCGGTTACCAATACATTGTAAACACCTGCTGCAAGATTACTGAATATTCCGGTTGTATTGCTGATAGTTCCATTAAGTAGATAGGTTTTTGTTCCTGTACCGCCTGTAGTTGTTATAGTTGCAGTAGTACTGCCACCATAACAATATATATCGACAAAACTTACTGTTGCAACAAGCGTACTATTGGTATTAATTATATTAAAACTTGTGGTTGCAGGACATTCACCATTAGTCGTAGCTGTGTAATACGCTGCGGTCAGACCTGTAAATGTTGTGCCGGAAGCCTGTATAATACTGTTTAAAGTAATTGTACTTGCATCACTTGAGGTTAAAAGTACGGAACCCACAGCAGCATTACAAGTGGTATTTACAATTGAGTTGGCTGTTAAAGTTGGTGTTGGATTTACTTTAAGTAGCATCGAAGATATCACATCTGAACAACTTCCCAATCCGGTTGCAGTCAATGTAATTGTAATAGAACCTGTTGTAGTTGGAGTAAATGTAGGATTCAATGCATGTGAATTGTTAAAAGTTCCACCAGCACTATACCAAGTTAAGCTTCCATATTTAGCTGCAGTTGCTCCTGTCAATACATAAGCATCCCCGGAACAAATCGTGTCATCTGCTCCCGCAAAGGCGGTCGCCTGTTGCCAGATCGATAATACCATATGGTCGGTTGATACCGGACAGGCTGAATTGCCTG
>JBMOKG010000228.1:0-2293 GCA_049315385.1 Bacteroidales bacterium | reverse complement strand
TAAATCAAATGTCTCTCATTAGTACACGTTCTATATCAGCGGAAGAAACAAAACGTTATGCAGGTGGCCTGGATGACCCTTCCAAAATATTATCAAATTTTGCAGGAGTCACCGCTTCACAAAATGGTGGAAACGATATCATCGTAAGAGGTAATTCACCAAAATACATTCAATGGCGTCTGGACGGAGTAGAAATTACCAATCCTACTCATTTTGCAGATCAAAATTCAATAAGTGGTGGTGTAAGCGCATTAAATAACAGCCTTTTAGGCACATCAGACTTCTCGACAGGGGCATTTGCACCAGAGTATGGCAATGTGTTATCAGGAGTATATGATGTAAAAATCAGGAATGGTAATAATCAAAAGTACGAAACATCATTGGGCGTTGGAATTCAAGGCACGGATCTGACAGTAGAAGGACCATTTAAAAAAGGCTATGGAGGCTCATTCCTCATAAATTACAGATATTCTACCATTTCCCTTTTGAATAATCTGGGTATCATTAAACTTGACGGAGTGCTGAATTATCAGGACGGAGCATTTAAAATTGTGCTTCCTGCAAAAAAAACAGGCGTATTTTCTTTCTATGGATTGATGGGAAAAAGCAGTGCTTCAATGACAGATGTAAAGGCCGATATGATTGCGACTCCCTCTAACGGAACTATTTCATCTGATATCACCGAAGATTATGACAAAAGTAATTATCTGACAAACGTTGGTATGATGCATACGATCAGTATAAGTGAAAATAGCTTTTTAAAAACCACAGTTTCTTATTCAGGCGATGGTATTAATGAAGATGTTTTTAAGATAAAAACTACTAAATTATATAACGGACTGGGTGAATTTATGCGTGATTCAGTTGGTAACAGAGCTTTGGATTATCAAAGCAGGTTAAAGAATTATGTATACAGGGGAGCAATAACATATAACTACAAAATAAATGCAAAAAACACCCTTCAAATAGGAACAAAATATGCTATACATGCTTATGATTACAAACTAAGCAGCATACAGGACAGCTCCGCCACTATGTTTTCAATGGCCAACTTCAACGAAAAAATAGCTACTTTGAGTAATTTTATCAGCTGGAAGTATCGCTTAAATGAAAATATTACCATAGTTGCCGGATTTCATAACATGAATGTATTGTATAATAATAAAAGTACAATTGAACCAAGATTTGCCATAAACTGGAAGCTTAACAGCAGTAGCTCACTAAACGCAGGTTACGGCAAACACAGTACCATGGAAAGTGTACATAATTATTTTGCCCTGGTTAAAAATCCAGATGGTAGTATAACAGAACCAAATAAAAACCTGGATTTATTAAAAGCAGATCATTTTGTATTAGGATATGAAAAACGTTTCGGGGAAAATTTAAGAATAAAGGTAGAGGCATACTATCAATACTTATACAACTTACCTGTAGAAAACAACGACACAAGCTATTATTCAACCATTAACGAAGGCACTGATTTCAGATATGTTGCCCTTGTAAATAAAGGAAGTGGAAAAAACTATGGCGTAGAACTTACCATTGAGCGCTTTTTCAGCAGAAGTTATTACTATTTAATTAATGCATCAATATATAATTCAAAATATAAAACGCTGGAAGGCATTGAAAGAAACACCAAATACAATGGCAACTATCTGGTAAATATATTATTTGGTAAAGAATTTGCACATCTTGGGAAAAAGAAAAACCAAACATTAAACGTAAATACCAAAGTATTTTTCGGAGGCGGACAAAGGTATATTCCATTATTAATAGACGCATTGGGAAACAATGCTGCAAATCCTGCAACCAATAAATTCTGGGATTATCAGAAAGCTTATGATAAAAAGTTTGAAGACATTTACCAGATAAATTTATCGGCAAGTTATAAATGGAATAAACACAAGCTTACACATGAACTTTTTATAACCTTGGATAACATTACCAACAATAAGGGTAAATTATCAGAATATTACGATGAGAGCAAACCCGGAAAAATTGGATATGTTACACAGTTTGGATTATACCCAAACATCATGTACCGCTTGTATTTTTAACTTAATCTGGTGTATAGTACTTGTTATAAACAATTGCTTTTATAGATAGTAAATCGTCAACTAAATGTTTACCAGTAGATGTGTAATATTAAGGTATATATTTATTTACCAAATAATTAAGCCGTTCATAAGCATCAATTTCTTACTTGGAAATGTTCGAGAAAAGTCCACTAAGGGGAGCAAAAGAGGCTGTCTCATAAACGAGATGGCCTCTTTTTTTTGTAAGAGTTGTGTCA
>JBMOKG010000119.1:0-10228 GCA_049315385.1 Bacteroidales bacterium | reverse complement strand
GCTTAATGACATGTCATTCAGAGCGAAGCGATGAATCTACATAATTTTGTCGGACACTAGTGATTATTTCTATCAATTTTTTTATAAAAAGCTCTTCTGTAAAATTATCCTGAAAAGTTTTTTGTCCTTTTACTCCTAAGATTTCTATTAAATTAGGATTATTGATAATATAATTAATCTTTTCAGCCATATTTTTCTCATTTCCTGCATCAAATAATAAACCATTCACTTTATCATCAATAATCTCTTTTAATCCACCATGATTGGCAGCTTTCACTAAATTATAAACCTGATAAAATGGAATTGGATTTGATACATTGAGCCCATGAAAATGTGTACATTTCACTTCAACTATAATTATCGTTGTTAATTTTTAAGAGTTTAGCATTTTTCTGGTTTCAATCCTTTCTTTTGCTTCAGCTAAAGCCTGATGTAATTTTTGTTCCAAAATGTTTTTAGGTGGTAATTCAGTCCAGTATTCAGCAACCATTATACCATCTTTATGCATTTCAAGTAATTCAACTTGTTCCTTGCTTGTTTCTGCACATAATATCAAACCTATCGGTGCTTTTTCTCCTTCCTGACGTTCGTAGTGATTCAACCATTTGAGATATAACTCCATTTGTCCTTTATAACTGGCTTTAAATTTACCTAATTTTAATTCAACAGCTATTAATCGCTTTAATTTGCGATGATAAAACAAGAGGTCTAAATAATAATCTTCATCATCTATTATCATTCTTTTTTGACGATCGACAAAAGCAAATCCCTTACCAAGTTCTAAAATAAATTTTTCCAGTTCTTTTATAATGGCATTTTCTAAATCCTTTTCATAATAATCGTCTTTTAATCCTAAAAAATCCAACAAATAAGGATCTTTAAACGCATTTATTGTATTTTCTGCAGGCAATACAGTATTGGCTATTAGTGTTCTTTCATAAGCCTTCTTTTCAATTTGTTTACGTAACTCCCTTACTCCCCAGCCTTCAGAAGCTGATTTCTGAGCATAAAATAATTTTGCTTCTTGTTTTTTTATTGGAATCAAAGCCAGAAAATGCGACCAGGACAATTGTCGTGACAGTGTAACGACAATCTCAATGTCATTAAATTGTTCGGCAAATTGCAGCATCCTTCGCAGATTCTTTTCCTCAAAATTACGTCCATAATTATGCTTCTATTGTCGTGACAATGTAACGACAATCTGTTTACCATAATCGGCTCTCTTGTTTTGAAGTACATAATCATTGACTCGCTTTCCAAGCTGCCAAAAAAGCAAATTAACAATACTATTGACCTGTTTTAACATTTGCTGTTGACTTTGTTCAATCAACGTTGACAATTCCTGTACGAGAAGTTGTTCATTAGTTCCTGTTATATCTGACATATTGTTGCATATAATTTTTATTTCGCAGCTACGCTGCTCTTTAAATAACTTCCAACATCTTATTAATAAAAATTTCCTCCGTAAAATTTTCCTTATAAGTCTGTCGCCCCTTTTCACCTAATTCGCAAATTGTATCAGGTGTATTGATACTATAAGCTATTTTATCAACCAACTCTTTCTCATTCCCGGCATCAAACAAAAGTCCATTCACTTTATCATCAATAATCTCTTTCAATCCACCATGATTAGCTGCTATAACCAGCTTTCCAAGACTCATTGCCTCAATTGCCACCAAGCCAAAAGGTTCAGGTAACAAAGAAGGAACAACTACAATATCTGCCCAATTGTAAAACATTTCAGGTGAAGATGTAAAAGGAAGTATTTTTATAAATTGCTGAAGCTTATTTCCCTTTATTTGTTCTATAAGATTTGTTTTCAACTCTTGCTGATGCATAAAAACATCTCCAACAATCTGAATTTCTACTTTTTCTCTTTCAGTTTCGTTTAATAATGCAATCGCTTTTATTAATAACGACTGACCTTTCCAACTATTAATTCTTCCTATAAGTAAAATCTTAATTCTTACAGCATTTTCTTTTTCCCGAACAGTTTCTTTTAGTTGTTCAACACCATTCCAAACTATAAATTGATGCTTGTTTTTTAAATTAATGAATGCATTTTTTGAGGCGGCTGAAATAAATATAAGATTTGCACTGGAAAAGCTTAATAAGCTGCTGAATATTTTTGCAGCAATACCCAAAGGTAATTCATGAACATGAATAAATGCTTTTACTTTTGCAAAACGAGCAGCCAGAATATAGTCTATGATTACGATAGAATTGATGTAAACAAATTCAAATGAATTGATAAATGCTAGCAATCTGAAAAATGTAAAAATTCTTGTAAAAGCTGAAAGGTTAAAACGTTTCAGATCGTATTTCCTGACAACTCCTAAATGCCTGATTAATACCTCAACCTTGTATTCATTTTCTAGAATTTCTGATAATATCCCTTTCTTTGGTAATATGACAATAATTTTCTTCTCAGGATATTTGATAATGGCTGCTTTTATATTAAGCAGCAACATCTTATCTGAACCATATAATTCAAATCCCTGATGAACAAAAAGTATGGATTTATTTATTTGTTTTGAGATTCCCATTTATTATTCATTTATTAAAATATTAAAGGTGCTATAAACCATACCTCTTTATATTGAAAACGCCATCCCAAGCTCCCAGGTAAAGCATCGGAATTGATTTAAGTTGGCGTTTAATAAATAGTTTAAAGGAAAGATATATTATCCAACGTATTGAAATCCAAAAAATAAAAATCGGAAATAATTTTGTATTCAAATGCTTACGTTGCAAAAGAATAAGATTTCGGGTTGCGAGGTAAAACTTAAACCAATTTCCATTATCTCTAAAAGAATAACTTACTTTATGATAAACTATAGAATCAGGAACATACATCATTAAATAACCTGATTTTAATATTCTTAAACTATAATCTGTATCTTCAGAGTAGGCAAAGAATTGTTCGTCTAATAAACCAATTTTATTAATTGCATCAGTACTCAATAATACGGAACAGCCGTTTACAAATCCTATCTTTTTTTGAATTGAATTAGAAGGAGCATCTTTTTTGTATTTCCCATATTCATTGACAATACCAGAGAATTTTGAAACTTTGCCACCTGCATACCAAATAATATCCTTATTATCAAAAAAATAAATTTTTGGAACTGTAGCAAAAATGTTATCATTTTCATGAAAAGGCAAAATCAGTTGATCAAGAAAATCCGATTTTACCTCTGTATCATTATTTAATAATAAGAAATAATCTGGATTGTATTTGTTTAAAGCATAATTGATTCCCTTATTGTTACCTCCCGAAAAGCCATAGTTTTTATCTAAACATAAATAGTCAACTTTATCAAAATCCTTTGATAAAGTTTCAACAGAATTGTCAGTAGAACCATTATCTACCAATATTACTGTATAATTCGGGAAACTGATTTTTTGCAATGAAAGCAAACATTCCCTGCTAACTTCATATCCATTCCAGTTAAGGATAATTATGCAAATATGGGATTTGTTATTTATTTTCATCCTTTTTTACTTATTCAATATCATTATTAACAATAATGGTAGTTCCTCCTTTTATTGAATACTTATATTTTAAAACAGATTTGTCAATAGCATTAAAAAAAGATCTTGAACAATCATCTTTTAGCCAGTCATGTAATTCAATTAAAACTGTTTTTACTTTTGGCAACCAATTTTCATAATTATCCATAAATAATTCCTTTTCACTGGTTTCTATATCAATTTTCAAAATATCAATTTTTTTAATTGAATAATTTTCAATTAATGTATTCATAGATATTGCACTAACCGTACCATTTATTTTATCTTCTTCAACAACCATTCCCCATTTCCCTGAATTATATTTATCATAAACATTCAATTTTGTATCCTTATTCCACAGTCCGGAATTTAAACAAATAATGTTTTTATATTTTGAAGTATTTTCTATTAAAATTTTGAAGTTATCAATATCAGGTTCTATACATATTATTTTAGCTTTAGGAAAATTGTTTATTATTTGAATGGCAAATAACCCAATATTAGCTCCTGCATCAATAATGACAGATGGGTTCGTAAAATCTACATCATAGTTTTTATATAAAAAAACTTCATATAGAACTTGAATATCTGTAGTGCCTGATCTTAACATAAACGGATACTTAATACCCGGCAACCTAAGGCTTGACACAAAACCTAATCTAATCTTTAAGTAGAGGTAAATACCGTTAATAAAACCGAAGTTTAAACAAAATCGAAGTAAAATGATTATATTTTTTTTCATAAGTTCTTATTTTAAAACTATATAAGTTTTGCCCATTGTATTGTCAAATCTATGACTTCTTTGAATGATAATCAATATTCTCTAGTATTTGGTCAAATATCTCCATGCGAATTAAGTGTTGTTTCTTTTCCCTTGACCTATAATTATTTTTCAAGTTCTTATCTTTAGCCTGAGGTGAATTTGGTATAACAAAAAAGCCGTCTTGTTGAATAGCTCCATTATTTATCCATAATTTTTCATAGGTTAAAGAATAATCATTTTGATAGTTATGTATAAAACCAGAAACCTGTTTTTCAGAATTGATTCCAATTATTTTTTTAATATCATTTTTATACGACCATGCCTGTATAGCAACTATTAAAATATCGTCGGGGGATATTCTGTAATTCAATTTAGTAGCTTGTTTCCATTGTTCCCTAACATTTTTATTTCCCTGTGAACATGAAATAAAAAAACAGTCACTGAATGATTTGCCAAAAATATAAGAAGGGATTAATGTAAAAACAAGTGTAAAAAGTAAAAGACCATTAAATTTGTATTCTAAAACTAATTCACCTTCACCATAAACTTTTTTCTTTAATGAATTCGATATTATAATAGATTGATTATCTAGTTCTGTTTCTTTTTGCCAGATACAAAGACCTTTACCATTCAGAGAATTCAGAAATTCATTGGAATAGTTAGCACACATGAATAAGTGATGATATTTTAATATTTTAAACTTCTCACTTGTAGTAAATTCTCTTGATAAATAAAAGCCTAGGCACTTTGTAACATTCTCACGATTTTTTTTAAACTCATTTATATAATCATTATCAGGCAATGATTTATAAAAAAATAAAAAATGTTTTATATTCCAAACCAATATTAGGATACGAATATATCTTTTTTCTAATCTGGAAAAATCGACAAGTTTCAAAAACATTTACAAAAGTTTAATTAAAAACCGCAATCAAATTTGTTCTAAAAGGCTGGAATTAATTTATCATCCTTATTTATTGACATTCTGCTGTAAAGCTTAGTATTTCTTTCATTTTTTTTGCCCATACATCCCAATTGAATTCAGTTTCATATTTATTACGGGATATTTGAGATAATTCGTTTAATTTTTCAGGTTGATTAATTAGTTGCATTATTGTATTTGCATAATCATCTGCTGATGCATAAAGAGGTAAAGCAAAACCATTCTGCCCATTTTCTACTATAGATGAAACACCTCCTGTATCTGTAGTAATTATTGGTAAGCCATAAGCAGCAGCTTCGCAAAAAACAATAGGAGTACAATCTGCCCGTGTTGGTATAAATAAAATATGGCTTTCATTGAATAGTTGATTCAAGCTTTTATTATCTTTTTCATTGTTTTTATCTAATTTAGGAATAACTTTCATTTGAGGGTGTTCAACTGGAGGAATACAACCGCAAACAACCAACGAAATATCAAATCCTTTTTTTATTAAAATATCAAGAGTTTCAATTACTATTGCTCCCCCTTTTCTTTCCCAGTCAACACCAATTAAAAAAAGTTGTATTGATTTACTGAAATCTCTTACCAATGTATTTCTGTCAGGAATAGGATTTAAATTTGCACCAAACTTAACAACAAAAACCTTATCAGGATCAGCATGATAATTTTTTATAACATACTGAGCTGCCCAATCCGAGGAATATACCTGGGTTTTTGATTTTTTTATAGCTTTGTTTTCAATGAGATTGGATTCTTTTATTGAAAAAGAAAACAAAGAAGAAAATCGCTTGTAATAATCATTTATTTGACCGAATGACGTATCAGATAAATAGCAAATTGGGATTTTTGTTTTCAGAAAAGCTATTTCTGTGGATGTTGCAGGAGCAAAAATGACATCAATTTTTTGCTTTTTTAAGATATTTTCAAATTTGCTGGCAAATAAATAACTCCTGAGTAGATTCTGACTTTTATTGTAGCCTTTTCTGAATATAAGGCGTAAAACAAAATTAAATGCGTATAATATTGTTTTTAAAAACAGATTATCTTTAACAGGACCAAGAGGAACGACATTATTGAATTCCTTTTTTAATGAAATAAACATGCTATAATGTGTACCAGACCAGGATCGTTTATCTGCCGGATCTTCTGAAGTTAAGAAACCTACTCTTATTTCTTTTACCATTAATTATTTTATTATAAGTATTTAATAACCTATGTTTTATTTTGGTTCTAAATCATTTTTCCCAAAAGAAGCGAGTTCCTGAATCACTTCATAAACCATCTGTAAATAAGAATATCCATACTTTTCGTCCGGTTCGAGATGTGCTCCTTCTGCCCATTCATTCCAAGCATTGATAAATACCAATCGTTCATCCTTATCTTTAAATTTTCTAATAGTATCCAGAGATACACTATATAACCAATTTTTAAAAAATTCGGGATGACTATTAAAAAACACAGTGCTTTCATTTTTTCTTCTGGGAGTATTATCCCACGATGGACAAACACCTCTGAATAATTTATAATCAGGCTTAAAATTTTCACTATTTAATGCAAGTTCATTCCAATCATGAATATTACATTTAAGTGTATTTTTATAAAAGTCTGATGAATAGATTAATTTTTTATGAAAATGGCAATTAGGAGGAAATTCAACAGCTGCATCAAATCCTATATCATCGGGTTTGAATTTTTCAAACGACTGAACATACGCTAAATATATTTCTCCAATTCCATTCTCTAAACACCATTTACGCCATCTTTGCATGGTTTTTTTAGGAGAAGGAAATAAAGCAGGTCTATATACCAATAATAAGGGTCTATTATTAATACGAATATATCGCTTATCCTTCATATATTTTGAAATATACGAAATAAAAGCTATATCATCCTCAGCTGAATGGTTTTGTTTAATTAAAATTTCATTCTCCAGTCCATCCCATCTTCGTGACCATGATTCGTTTGCCCATGAAAGACAAAAAGGAAAGTCCAGTTCTGTATTCTGAAGATAATTTTCAATTGGTTTTTCCAACAATGTTTTGCCTTGGAACCAATAAAAGTGAAAGCAAAATCCACTGATTCCATAGTTTTTAGCCAAGGCCACTTGATGTTTTTGAACTTCAGTATCGAGTAAGTTGTAATAGTCTGATTCAACAGGGATGTGTGGCTGATAATGACCTTCAAACAGAGGTTTGGCAGGTTTTACATTTGTCCATTCTGTAAAGCCTTGGCCCCACCATTGATCGTTTTCTGGAATAGCATGAAATTGAGGTAAATAAAAAGCTAAAAATTTTATTTCAGTATTTTCAAAAGTAATATTTGCTTTAAAAGGAACATTTTTAATAAGTTTATTTTTACTTTCCTGAATTAATTCCTCCAATGAAATTTTTTCATCATCATGGTAAGTTTTTATTTCGAATCCCTTTATTGCATTAAATAGTTTTTTAAATTGCATAAAAAACTTCATTTTAAAAGGCTCTTTTAATTTATAAGGAAGAGGAATTAAATGAAAAAAAAATTTGCTTGTATACCAGAATACTTTTTTATAAAACAGCATATTGATAAGTTATAATAAATCTGTCATATTTGATTGAGTAATAGTATTATTTTTGTATAAATACTTAGTCCTTTAATTAATACCTTATATATATATATTCCACCATATTTAACTTGGAAATATTTAATTGATAGGAGATGTGATGCCATACTATTCTTTTTTTGCATTTCTTTTTGTTTTGCCAAAGCATTTAAATATCCATTATGCATTAAATCAGTATCATAACATGCTGAATTTTGTCGTATTCTATAGGTAGCCAAAATTTGATCTATAAAATAGACTTCCGGATTAAGTGAAAAAATACTCATCCAGCAATCCCAATCCTCATGATTCTTAAGTTTCTCATCAAATAAAATATTATTTTCTTTAAAAATCGATGATTTAAACAAATAACAGTGACAAGGTATGGATAAACTAAGTTCCCAGTTTCTTATTAATTCCAAAAGATATTTTTTAGAATTAAATTTGGGATTCACATATCTTTCGGGACATGCTTCCGATAAATCTGAATCTTTTGATGTAAAATAGTCACAGTAGCTTAGTGCATTATTGGAAGTGTTTTTAAGAAGAGCAAGTTGTTTCTCAAATTTGTTTTTATCAATTATATCATCTGCATCAAGAAATTGAATGTAATTTCCTTTACTCTTTCTGATCCCAACATTTTTGGAACTTGAAGGGCCTCCATTTTCTTTTTTTACATACACAAACCTATTATCTACTGAACAATAAGCAAGAGCAATTTCTTCAGTATTATCAACAGATCCATCATTTATAATAATACATTCCCAGTCTTCAAAAGTCTGTGCCAATATACTAGCTATAGAATCTTTCAGATATTCAGCTTGATTAAAACATGGAACGATGACACTTATTTCAGGCATGTAATATTATTTCATTATTTTTATTTAAGTATGCTATTCTATTTGTAAAATATCTTTCGGAAGAAGTCAATCAAAATTGTAATTCTGATTAATATAATTTGAGATAATCTATATAATAAAGTAGTAAGCCTATATTTTCTAATACGTCTAATTCTTATCCTATCAAATTCAAATTCCTTATAGTCATTTAATATTGCTGCAGGAATTAATTCATTCAATACCCTTTCCCTTTCAGCCTTTACCATTTCTTTTTGTTTAGAACTTATTCCTTCCAGATCATAATAAGCTACATCTATATTCAAATATTTAATTGTGGCAACATTTAAAACCAATGTTTTCAGTAAAAATTTCCAGTCTGAAGCTATTTTAAGGGTTTCATCATATAAGCCATATTTTTCAAAAAGCCTTCTATGAATAAAACTTGATTGATGACAAATAGTATTTAAATAGAATGTATTAAAACTAATCTTGCGATCACCCGGTCCTGTTTCTCGTTTTAATTTCCCGTTTTGTGTTTTTATAATAATATTCCCGTATAAAAAATCACAATTTGTTTCACAACTGAACATTTTTTCCAACACATTTTCATCAATCAGATAATCTCCTGAATTCAAAAAAAGATGGTATTCACCTTTTGATTTTAATATACCTTTATTCATGGCATTGTATATTCCACTATCAGGTTCTGAAACCCACCAGGTGATGTTATCAGCATATTCCTTTAGTATCTCTATACTTCCATCTGTTGAACCACCATCTATTATAATGAATTCATAACTATTATAATTTTGTTCTACAACACTTTTAATAGTCTTTTGCAGACCATTGGCATTATTGAGGTTTATAGTAATAATTGTAATCTTTGGAATATTCATATAAGATGAATTATAAGATTCTTAATCAATTAAATAAAAAATTTATTTAACTCTTTTGTAAATTAGGATTTATTAATCTTGAATGATTCAATATTGTTTTGTATTGATATATTTGATATGCAACATTATGAAAACAGAATCTATCACCTAAATACGACTGTATCATTATCCCAAAATAATCTTTTCTACTATTTTGAAATAGAATAGCTGCCAATATCCATCGAAAAACGAAATAAAGTTTTTTTAATATAGTATGATTATTATTTTCTTTCTTTGAGGCTAAAAAATAAATATTGATCACTTTCTGGGCAGTTTCATGTCCTTTCAGCATTTTCTTGAAATAATCCTGCTTCAACCTTACTTCTGGTATAAAATGCTTAAGTTTCAGCTTTTCATCGTAATATAACTTGTAGCCTGACATAATAAACCATTGGCATATTTCTGTATCATCTCCGGAACTTAATTCATTTACTTTACGGCCACTTAATAAAGAAAACAATCCAACTTCATAACACTTCATCAATAGATTCCTTCTCAATACAAAACCAGCACCCCATAAATAGCCTCTGGAAGTAATATCTCCACTTGCATTACTTTGCTTACCCACCGCATAATTTCCTTTTACGTCTTCAAACCAATCCGGAGGCTGTATAGTACTCACAACTTCTGTTTGTCCACCCAATACTCCAATTTCAG
>JBMOKG010000007.1:0-109896 GCA_049315385.1 Bacteroidales bacterium | reverse complement strand
TCCTTATAATAAAGAGATTCAGAGCAAACTCTAGATCAACAACCGGACACTAGTGTATTCGTTTATATTTTAACATTTTTCATTTGCTTAATTCCATTTTTCAATTCTTTTGCTCAGCAAAACACCCAACTTTGGGGAATGACAATAGTCGGAGGGAAATATGGTGCAGGTGTAATTTTCTGTACTGATAGTAGCGGTAATAACGAAACAGTGAATTATAATTTTTTTAAATATGAAGGATCGCCTACTCATAATGACCTTATTCAGGCTTCCAATGGCATGTTTTATGGGATGACGCAATATGGTGGTATAGATAATTTGGGTATAATCTTTCAATATGATACTGCAACTAATTCTTACATAAAGAAATTTGATTTTAGCGCTTCCAATGGAAGTAGTCCTGCTGGTTCATTGATACAAACAACGGATGGTAAGTTTTATGGTATGACATCAGTTGGAGGTACATATGATGAGGGTGTAATTTTCCAATACGATGCTGTCACCAATATTTATACCAAGAAATTTGATTTTACTTCTTCGTTTGGAAGTAATCCTTACGGTTCTTTGACACAGGCAATTGATGGTAAGCTTTATGGTATGACCTATTTTGGAGGAGCAAACAATACGGGCGTTATCTTTCAATACGACCCATTGACTAACATCTATTTAAAAAAAATTGATTTAATTGCTATCAACGGAAAATATCCACAGGGATCTTTAATTCAGGCAATGGATGGAAACCTTTATGGGATAACAAGAAATGGTGGCACCTATAATGCCGGTACTATATTTAAGTATGACCCTGTTACCAATACTTACACTAAGATTATTGATTTAAGTTCAGCAAATGGAAGCAACCCTCAAGGTTCCTTAATACAGGCAAATGATGGAAAGCTTTATGGAATGACAAACGAAGGTGGATTAAATAATAAAGGTGTTATTTTTCAGTACAATCCAGCCACAAATACTTACACCAAAAAAATTGATTTCATGGATGTAAATGGAAGTAACCCTTTCGGTTCATTGTTTCAGGCATCAGATGAGAAACTTTATGGAATGACCTATTATGGAGGAGCATACAACAAAGGAATTATTTTTCAATATGACATTATTACAGGTATTTTTACCACTAAAGTTGATTTTAATGATGCAACAGGAATTAATCCAGAAGGTTCTTTAATACAAGCAAGCAATGGAAAGCTTTACGGTATGACCACTGCAGGTGGCAATGCCGACCACGGTACAATTTTACAATTTGAT
Organism: Bacteroidales bacterium; assembly: GCA_049315385.1. Taxonomy (GTDB): domain Bacteria; phylum Bacteroidota; class Bacteroidia; order Bacteroidales; family JACABE01; genus JACABE01. The sequence continues at coordinate 108,636 of JBMOKG010000007.1, read as the reverse complement.
CCTTTTACTAATTTCTACTCAAAGAAGATTGATTTTGAATATGCAGAAAATGGAGGAATACCAATCGGTTCATTAATGCAGGCATCCAATGGATTGCTTTATGGTATGACTTACTATGGTGGAGTATATAATCATGGAGTTATTTTTCAATTTGACCCTTCAACAAAAATTTATACACCAAAAATTAATTTGACAGATTCAATTGGAATACATTCATCTAGTACATTAATGGAAGCATTAGATGGTAACCTCTATGGATTAACAACATATGGAGGATCTCAAAGTTGGGGTGTAATTTTTCAATACAATTATTCTACGAATACATTTACCAAAAAGTTTGATTTTGATGGCAGCAATGGAAAATATCCCTATGGTTCATTAATACAGGCTACAACAGATGGGAAATTATACGGGATGACTGTAAATGGCGGCGCAAATTCTTTGGGAGTAATCTTTCAGTATGATCCTATAACAAACACTTGTATAAAGAAAGTTGATTTAACAGTTGGTACTGGTGTAGAACCTTACGGTTCATTATTGCAGGCGTCTGACGGGAAACTATATGGACTTACTGCTTATGGTGGTGGAGTATTTAGTAATGGAGTTCTTTTTCAGTACAACCCTGCAACAAATATTTATTCTGTAAAATATGACTTTACAAATTTAAATGGAACGCATCCTTATGGTTCATTAATTCAGGCAACTGACGGAAACCTATATGGTATGACTTCATTTGGGGGAATTAATACAAATACAGGTACTATTTTCAAGTATAATCTGTCTAATAATAATTTTACAAAGTTGTACGATTTTAGCGATGGAAGTGGTGCAGCTCCTTTCAGTTCATTAATGCAGGCTTTGGATGGTAAATTATACGGTATGACAAAATATGGTGGAACAAATAATATGGGCGTTATCTTTCAATATAATCCATTCACTGATTTGTTTAATAAAAAACTTGATTTTAATAATATAAATGGTCAGAATAAAAATACTTATAACTTGATGCCTTTTTCAAACCTGATTGAGATTAAAGGATTTTTTAATGGGATGATTGAGGAAAAATCTTTACAGGAAATAACAATTCGGCCCAATCCTTTCTCATTTCAATCAACAATACATTCAAAAAGATTCTTCAAAGATGCCATCCTGACAATCTACAATTCTTATGGCCAAAAGTTAAAACAGATAAATAATATTTCGGGACAAACTATTATTTTAAACCGTGACAATTTGCCAAATGGAATATATTTTCTTCGCTTTACAGAGGATAATAAAACCTTCCCCACAGTCAAACTTTTAATTCAAGAGAAATAGCGTTATGATAGAACAATCTAAAGAAGAAACAAGTTTACAATAATTAATGAAGTTCAGATATATAAATCTAAAAATATACATGAAATCAATCAATTATTAATGACTGAATGAAAAAATTAGGCTTAACTATATTAAACATACTTATTTTAGTTGTTCTATGTGAATTTATTTACTGGACAACTTTAGATTTGCTTATTTATAATACAAAAGCTCTGGATTACGGTTTAAAGCTTCTTTATTATGCTCCGGCGGCATTTATTGCATTAATTCTGTCTTTTTCGTTAGCTCAACTTTTCAATAAGATTCCAGTTTTATTAAGGTATCTTATGTTTGTATTAATAAACAGCTATGTGCTTTTTTCCATCAATCAATTGTTAAGTAAATATTGTGAAGGAATAAGGAACCTAAATTCATTTTATTCTTCAATAATAATGTTAATATTGATTATTATTGGATATTTAGTAATCTTCAAAATAATCCCAAGATTAAAGCTTATTGGTATTATTACGGTTGCAATTTCAACATTATTAGCATTCATAGATTTTTTATTCCTACTATATGGATATAGAATCTTTTATCCGGCTTATTTGTAAACAGGAAAAATCACTGTAATTTAGCTGGCTACTTACAGTCAATTTAACATCAACCTTTATCCGGCCAATTCGATGAACAAATAAATGAAATATTATCAAATTTGATAAATTAACGAATAGAAATGAGGAAGTTATTTCGGAAATTTCACTTAGAATGTAAAAAGAAACTTATAAAAGAAAAAAACCAGATAAAGACATGGTCTGCTGCGAAATATAAAGGAAAATTTGTTTCCCCGGTTTATCAATTGCTGATTGGAGCCATATAAGTCGGTGATCATTAAAAAGTCTAAATCTAAGGAAATAATACCTAAAATCACACAATCACCAAATCTAAATTTCTTTTATCTTTGCATTTCTAAAAATAAAAGAATGGCAAGTAATTATATTGCAATACTGGCTGCTGAAATGAATGTAGCTGCCTGGCAGATCGAAAAGACATTGGAATTACTCGATAGTGGAGCCACAGTTCCTTTTATATCACGTTACCGTAAAGAAGCAACAGGAACACTTGACGAAGTTCAGGTGGCTCAAGTAAGAGACCGGTATGCTCAGCTCCGTGAACTGGATAAACGCCGCGAAGCTATCATTGCCTCTATTGAAGAACAGGGTAAAATGACTGATGATTTGTTGCGTCAGATCAATCAGGCAATCGTTATGTCAGAACTGGAAGATATTTATCTGCCCTATCGTCCTAAACGTAAAACCCGTGCTACAATTGCAATAGATAAAGGCTTAGAACCACTTGCCAAGATACTGATGTTGCAAAACATGATAGATGTTGAAGAACGCGCTGCTAAGTATATTAATCCTGAAAAAGCTGTAAATTCTGCGAATGAAGCATTGGCTGGTGCCAGAGATATCATTGCTGAATGGGTGAACGAAAGTAAAATAGCCCGTGAACGCATTCGAAATTTATTTGTAAGAGAAGCTGGCATCACCTCTAAAGTAGCCAAAGGCAAAGAAACAGAAGGTAATAAATATGAAAATTACTTTGAATGGGAAGAAAATCTGATGAAAGCACCTTCACACCGTGTATTGGCAATGATAAGAGGTGAAAACGAAGGATTCCTGAAAATCAACATAGCACCTTTTGAAGAAAAAGCCCTTGAAATACTGGACAGAATATTTGTTAAAGCAGATAATGATAGTGGCTTACAGGTTCAGATGGCAGTGAAAGATAGCTATAAACGTTTGCTGAGTGCTTCCATGGAAACAGAATTGCGAAGTATTGCCAAAGAAAAAGCCGATACAGAAGCCATTCGTGTTTTTGCTGAAAATCTTCGTCAATTATTGATGGCTTCACCTTTGGGACAAAAAAATGTATTGGCTATAGATCCTGGTTTCAGAACAGGTTGCAAAGTAGTTTGTCTGGACAAACAAGGTAAATTATTACATAACGAAACCATATATCCTCATCCACCCAAAAGTGATGTTAAACAAGCTATAAATAAGATACAAAGTCTGGTAAGTGCATATAAAATAGAAGCTATTGCCATTGGTAATGGCACTGCAGGCAGAGAAACCGAGAATCTGGTTAGAAAGATTCCTTTTTCAAAAGAAATCGTTGCCATTATGGTAAATGAAAGCGGTGCTTCTGTATATTCAGCCTCTTCAGTTGCACGTGAAGAATTTCCTGATTATGATGTTACAGTGAGAGGTGCAGTTTCAATTGGCAGACGATTGACTGATCCGTTGGCAGAACTGGTAAAAATTGATCCTAAAGCTATTGGAGTTGGTCAGTACCAGCATGATGTAAACCAGAATGCTTTGCAGAAAAGCCTTGAAGATGTTGTAGTTAGTTGTGTGAACAACGTGGGTGTTGAAGTAAATACAGCCAGTAAACAATTACTTACCCATGTTTCCGGAGTAGGAAGTAGTCTGGCTAAAAACATTGTAGATTTCCGTGAACAAAATGGTCCATTTGCTTCCAGAGCAGCATTAAAAAAAGTCCCTCGTTTTGGAGACAAAGCTTATGAACAAGCAGCTGGATTTTTGAGAATTCGTGATGCCAAAAATCCTTTGGACAACAGTGCAGTTCATCCTGAAAGCTATGATATTGTTAAGAAAATGGCAACATCGCTAAAAGCAGAAATCAAAGATCTGATTGAGAATAAAGAATTACGTGATAAAATTCAGCCTTCAGCTTTTGTAAGCGGTAGTTTTGGCTTACCAACAATTACAGATATAATGAAGGAATTAGAGAAACCGGGCAGAGATCCACGAACAAAATTTGATTATTTTGAATTTGATAGAAACGTAAATTCAATGAATGATTTAGTGGAAGGAATGATACTTCCGGGAATTGTTACCAACATCACTGCTTTTGGGGCTTTTGTGGATATTGGTGTTCATCAGGATGGTTTGATTCATCTTAGCCAGATGGCTGACCGTTTCATCCGTGATCCAAATGAAGTGGTAAAACTAAATCAGAAAGTGGAGGTAAAAGTGCTGGAAGTGGATAAAGACCGTAAAAGGATACAGTTATCTCTGAAGAAATAAAATTGAATTTTTACCGTTTATAATTACTATTTTTGTAAACCAAACAGTATTATGAACCTATATATTAAATCCATTTTCATATCAATTATTATTGTTTTTTCATTTACTCATAAAGCAGAAGCTCAAAGGGTTAAAGGAGAACTTATTTTTGGAATGAATGCAACTCAAATTGACGGAGACGAAATTTTTGGATTTCATAAGTATGGTTTAAATATGGGTGTAGGCGCCATTTTTCCATTCAATAAACATTGGTCAATTAGTGTAGAAACTATTTTTAATCAGAAAGGTTCTTACCGAAAAGAATCTATAGAAATAGATACCTTACCCACTCCTTATTATAATATTAGGTTAAATTATCTGGATGTACCGGTTATGGTTCATTATGAAGATAAAGGTGGCTTTACTTTCGGGGCAGGATTTTCATGGGGTAGAACAGTTGGTATTGAAGAAACTGAACATGGCCGTATAATTGAAACAACAACGCTGGCAGGTCCTTATAAACGGGATGATATCAATGTACTGGCTGATATTCGTATTAAAATATGGAAAAAATTAAAGTTTAATTTTCGCTATGCTTATTCAGTTTTACCCATAAGAACCCGTGTATATAATAATTCTGCCGGTGCATCCTGGGAGAGGACACAATACAATAGTTTGCTGACATTCCGTTTGATTTATATTTTCAATGAAGCTCCGGAACGTAGCAGCAAACCTATAGATAATGAAACAATTACAAATTAAGAATTCGTATATATTTACATTATACTTTATAAACTTTACATACTTTCACTTATGAAAATTGCAGTTTTCCCTGGTTCATTTGATCCGATAACAATTGGTCATGAGTCTATTATAAAAAGAGCTGTTCCTTTGTTTGACAAGATTATTGTTGCAATTGGTAAAAATGCTGATAAGAAAAACTTTTTCCCGATTGAGAAACGTATAGAATGGATTAAAACAGTATTTAAAGAATATCCAGGCATCACGGTATCTGAATACAGTGGTTTAACTATAGATTTCTGTAAAAGTGTTAATGCACAATATATTTTAAGAGGTCTACGTACTTCTGCTGATTTTGAATTTGAAAGACGTGTTGGACAGATTAACAAGCAATTGTACCCTGAAATAGAAAATGTCTTTTTATTGTCATTACCTGAACATACTTCTCTTTCTTCGTCTATCATCAGAGACATTGTCAGCAATGGAGGAGACGCTGGTCTTTTTGTTCCAAAATGCATTAAATTAAGCATTTAAGCCATTTACAAAACTTTAAATCTCCAATTTTTATTTGTTTAATAAAAACAATACAAAATGAACTATCAATTAAACGGACAGGAATATATCGAACTTATCAAACTGCTAAAATTATTAGGTTTGGTTGATACCGGTGGCGAAGCCAAGCATTGCGTGGAAGATGGAAAAGTAAACGTAAACAATGTTGTAGAATACCGTAAACGCTGTAAACTTAGAATCGGTGATAAAATAGAGTTTGCAGGCGAAACTATTCTGATAGCGAAATAATATTATACCCTTTTCTTTATTTCTTCTGTTTGTTTTTCGAATCCTGGCTTTCCCAATAAAGCAAACATATTATTTTTATAGGCTTCTACACCAGGCTGATCAAATGGATTAACATCCAGCACATAGCCGCTTAATCCACAGGCAAATTCATAGAAATAAATAAGTTCTCCAAGAGAATATTCATTAATTTCAGCTAAGGTGATTTTAATATTAGGAACACCACCGTCAACATGTGCCAGACTAGTACCCAGTTCAGCCATTTTATTAACTTCGTTAATCCTTTTTCCGGCAATAAAATTTAATCCATCTAAATTTTCCTTATCAAAAGGTACTTCAAAATGATGTTGTGTTTTTTCTACACTCAATACAGTTTCAAATATATTCCGGATGCCTTCCTGAATGTACTGCCCCATTGAATGTAAATCGGTTGTAAAGCCAACTCCTGCAGGAAAAATCCCTTTGTTTTCTTTCCCTTCGCTTTCACCATATAATTGTTTCCACCATTCCGTTATATAAAAGAGATTGGGCTGATAGTTTACCAATATCTCTATTGTTTTTCCTTTGTAATACAAGGCATTTCGAACAGCAGCGTATTTAGAGGCAATATTTGTTGAAATGTCAGAAGAATCAGCAAGATGAATTTGCATGTTTTTAGCGCCTTCAATAAGTTTGCGAATATCAAAACCAGCAACTGCAACCGGTAATAAACCAACAGGAGTAAGAACAGAATAACGTCCACCCACATCATCAGGTACAACATAAGTCTGATATCCTTCATCATCTGCCAATTTTTTCAATGCACCTTTTTCTTTGTCAGTAATAGCAACGATACGTTGTTTAGCATTTTCCCTGCCGTATTTTTGTTCCAGATGGTTTTTTAAAATCCTGAAAGCTACTGCAGGTTCGGTAGTCGTTCCTGATTTAGAAATAACGCACAGTGCATAATCTTTCTGATCCAGTATTTCAATTAAGTCAGCCATATAATCTTCGCTGATGTTTTGTCCAGCATAAATGATTAAAGGATATTTCCTGTCTTTTTTCAGGGCAGCAAAATTATGACTTAATGCTTCAATAACAGCTCTCGACCCAAGGTATGAACCGCCAATACCAATCACAACATAGATTTCTGCCATTGAACTTATAGTTTTTGCATTGGCTTCAATTTGTGTAATCAGGCTTTCATCTATTTCAGAAGGAAGGTTTACCCATCCCAGAAACTCATTCCCTTTAGATGTTTTATTGAGCAATGCGCTATAACTCAGGTCTATTTTATCTTGGAATGCATTGATTTCATTTTCAGAAACAAAGCTATTAACTCTTGAAGTGTCAATTTTTAGATGTATCATTTTAAAATATGTTTTGATAAGGAATTCAAAAGTAATAATAAAAAATTATACATTAAAAATAAATGTGTAATTTTATTAATTAAATGTAAGTGGTTAATTCATTGAAATAAAGAAAATATCGAGCTATAAATGAGTTTAAAATCCGTTTAACTGCATAGTAACCGTTGGAATCAGCATTAAAAATCCAACGATACTAAGTAAAAGTATCAGTGGCCAGGCCCATTTAAACCATTTACTGAATGGAATTCTTGCAATTTCCAGAACCCCAATTAATACACCCGATGTTGGTGTAATCAGATTGGTAAAACCATCCCCGATATGGAAAGCTGTTACAGTTGCTTGTTTAGACAAACCAATCATCTCGGAAATATCTCTTAAAATAGGCATAATCAAAGCTGCTTTTGCAGTACCAGAAGTGATAATCATATTTAAACCCGACTGAAAAACATACATCAGCGAAAGCGTTGCAATATTCCCCAATCCCATCATCGACTGAGATATTCCATGTAATATAGTATCTATTACTTTTCCATCTTCCAGAATTACAATAATACCACCAGCTAAACCAACGACTAAAGCTGCAGACATAATGTCTTTTGCACCTGTCACGAAAAGTTTTGTTATATCATTGGGCCCTTTACCCATGGCAATTCCAGAAAACATAGCCATTGCAAAAAAAAGTGCTGCTATTTCCATCAATGACCAGTCAAAACCCATTACACCTACCATCAAATAAGCAATGGTGAATAGAAGCAGATTTAAAACGAAATATTGTATTGATTTTTTGGCTGTTAAATAACCAAAAAAGGCAAAAAGTATACTTAAAACAGGCAATAAAGGCATGTGTAAAGTTGTTGGGCCGACTTTAATGCTGTTCATTGGCATCATTATAGCATAAACGATCGTTGCTGCTAAAATGATGAAGTAAGTAATCCATGTTTTTGTTAAACTAGCCTGGCTTTCTATTTCAGTTGCTTGACTGTGATGTAATCGCCAGTATTCATCTTCGTCATATACAATAGATTTTTTAGGGTTCTTTTTTACTTTTGCTGCATATCTAAGTACATATCCAATTCCTACTATATTTACAACAGTCCAGATAACCAAACGGTATTCAATACCTGAAAACAATGGTAATCCAGCGATTTCCTGAGCAATTCCCAATGTAAATGGATTAAGCAAACAACCTGCAAACCCTATTCCAGCTCCGATAAAGCACATGCATACACCAACTATTGAATCATAACCCATAGAAACTGCGAGTGGTACAAAAATAATGACAAATGCAATAGTTTCTTCACTCATGCCAAATATTGCTCCAAAAAAGCTAAACATAAGCATAACCATTGTAATAATAATGTTATTAACGCCAAGCCTTTTAAAAACCCAATATCTTTCGAGTTTTTTACTCCTTTTCAGAAAAGCAAAAACACCGGCATCAATAGCTTTGCTTTCGTTTAATATCCAGAATGCGCCACCTAATATTAAAATAAAAACAATTATTTTAGGAGAACGTACAAATCCTTTATAAAAAGCTGAAAAAATTTCCCAGGTTTGAGGTTGTTGACTCACCTGATGATAAGAATCTGTTTGGATTAAAACTCTTTTATTTCCATTATTTTCAATGGTTTGACGGTCAAATTCTCCTGCAGGAACTATCCATGTAGTAACAGCAGCGATAAGGATTACAAAAAAAACGATTACATAAGTGTGTGGAAATTTCTTTTTAAGCATAAGTGAAGGTTTTTGTGCTTCAAAATTAATAAAATTAATTAACAAAGTGTTTACTTTTATACAACTTCTTTTAGGCAGATTTTTAAAAAAAATGAAATCGTATTAAAAAAAGTACTAATTTTGCTGTTTATTTTCATTATCATTCACTTTTAAAGAATTATGCAAAATTTTTCCGGAACTATCACTTCAAAATTACCTGGAACAGAATCTTCTATATTCGCGGTTATGTCAGCATTGGCGACCGAAAATAAAGCTATTAATTTATCTCAGGGTTTTCCCGATTTCCCTGTTTCTGAAAAACTTATTGAGTTGGTTAATAAGTATATGAAACAAGGAATGAATCAATATGCACCAATGCTTGGTGTTCAGGCTTTAAGAGAAGTTATTGCTGAAAAAGTTTTTAATACATATGGTGCTTCTTACCATCCTGATAAAGAAATAAATATTACTGCCGGTGCCACTCAGGCATTGTATACAATAATTTCTGCAATTGTTCATGATGGGGATGAAGTACTGATTTTTGAACCCGCTTATGATAGTTATATTCCTGCAATCAGAATTAATGGAGGTATTCCGATACATGCTCAGCTTCATGCTCCTGATTATCATATCGACTGGGATATTGTAAAAAAGATGATCAATAAGAATACAAAAATGATTATCATCAATTCTCCACAAAATCCAACCGGAAGTATTCTAAAAAAGGAAGATTTAAAAATGCTTGTCAAACTTACTGAAAAAACAGATATTGTAATAGTAAGTGATGAAGTTTATGAGCATTTGATTTATGATGGTATCCGACACGAAAGTGTTTGCTATTATCCTGAATTAGCCGAAAGAAGTTATATCGTTTATTCATTCGGAAAAACACTGCATGCCACCGGTTGGAAAATGGGTTATGTTTTAGCTCCTGAAAATCTGATGAAAGAATTCCGCAAAGTACATCAGTTTAATGTCTTTACATGTAATACTCCTATTCAATATGCCATTGCTGAATACCTGAAAGATTCGGAAAATTATATTCATTTAAGCAGTTTTTATCAGCAAAAGCGTGATTTTTTTGTATCTCAGATAAAAGACTCACGGTTTAAAATAATTCCTTGTTTTGGCACTTATTTTCAATTGCTGGATTTTAGTAATATTACTGATGAAAAAGAAACTGAATTTGCAATCAGAATGACAAAAGAATATAAACTGGCCTCCATTCCTCTTTCTCCTTTTTATCATAACAATAAGGATAACAAGATGTTGCGATTTTGTTTTGCAAAAACAGAAGAAACAATGAAAAAGGCAGCTGATATTTTAAATAAAATTTAAAATCTTCTTATTCTTTTCCTTTTCTCTTCATATTATTTTCAATACTTTTAGAATAATTTCCATAAATATCAGGATACTTATGGAAAACTAAGCTATAATAAATTATCAAGTACGCAAATAGTTAAAATGTGAGTTCAATAACTCCAATAGCTGAAAGGCTATATGACAGGCAATTTTTTCTCCCTTTGAAATCGTTTTTCAAATTAAAAACAATAAGAATCAGGATTAAGCTTATTAAATGTAAATATTAATGTAGCTATTATTTGCGTTTTCTGAGTTTTAGCAACTTTGTTTTATAATCAATAGAAGCTCTGAATTTATGAAGGATGTCGCTACCCAATACACCGTCAAAGACCTGCAAACCTAAACTCTGATAAGATTGACTTACATGTTGCATGTCAATCACAATTGTGTGGTAATTGAGAATTTCAAAATCTCCGATTTTTAAACTTTCAAGAATTACAGACTTACTAATTAGTGTATTTGTCCCAAGACCGGCAGAAAGGATTTCATTGTCAGTAAATAAGTTATCATCGATATAACTGCTAATTCGGGTAGTATCAAAAACAGTTTTTGATGCACCGGTATCAATAAGTAAAAATGCTTTTTTTTGATTAATATTTACTTCAATTAAAAGATGAAAGCCACTGTCTTCAATTTTAATAAGTTGAAATGGGATTTTAGTAATCATTTTATTTAGTTTTTAAATTTTGAAGCCAGAATTTAGAAATTGAAAGTTGAAAGATTTGTTTTAAATCCATCAATACTGGTTCAAAATCATTATTAATAAACAAAGCTACTTCCTCCTAAAAATTCGCGAAGAATTGATGTAGGTGGAATTTCTCTTTCTGATATCGGCAAAAAATAAGAGATAAATTTTTGTAATCTCACAGCTTCTGCATATTCAGGCATATTTTCAGGAACTACTTTTAAAATCGGTTCAGCGAAAGTTTTTAATACGCCTAATTCATAAAGCAAAGCCGAATTAAACATTATATCTGCATTCTCCTGAAAAGGGAAAATATTCTGATCTTCACCTTTACGTACACTTTCCCATCTTTTCAATGTATCCAAAGCACTATAACCTCTACTTCTGTAATCTCTCACAATTCTTCTGATTAATCGGTTATCTGTTGTAGGGATAGGATTTTGCTTATCAATTGACAATTGTGTTAAAGCTGAAACAAAAATTCTGTATTTCATTTTGACCTCAATCATATGCGTAAGTTTTGGATTTAATCCATGAATACCTTCAATGATTATTAAACTGTCCTTAGAAATTTTAAGTTTTGTATTGTTATAAAAACGTTTCCCGGTAATAAAGTCAAATTTTGGAATCTCAACTTCGTTGCCTTTCATCAAATCCAGCAAATCTCTGTTAAATTGTTCAATATCCAGCGCTTCAATGCTTTCGAAATCATATTCTCCATTTTCATCTTTGGGCGTAAACTCTCTGTTAACAAAATAATTATCTAATGAAATTTGTACCGTTTTAAATCCCAGCACTTTTAACTGAACAGATAATCTCATGCTAAAAGTTGTTTTGCCTGATGAAGAAGGTCCTGCTATTAATATTATTCGAATTTCATCTCTCCTTTTATAAATACTGTCAGCAATCTTTGCTATCTTTTTTTCATGTAATGCCTCAGAGATTTGAATCAATTCATAGTCTCTTTTTTCGATTACGGCAGCATTCAGTGAACCTACATAAGGAACTTCTAATATTTCACACCATTTTTTATGTTCACGGAAAATTTTGAACATTTTGTTTTGAATGGTTAATTCATTTATTTGTTCTGGATGCTTTTGATTTGGAACCTGTAGCAATAAACCATTAAAGTATTTTACAACATTAAATTTATTTAAATAGGAGGTACTGGGAACTAAATAACCATAAAAGTAATTTATTGTATCATCCAGATGATATACTGATGAGTACAATTGGTTCCGTGTTTTGAATAATAATAACTTATCATGAAACCCATTTTCTTCAAAAAGTTTAATTGCTTCTGTTGTAAGTATTTCTTTTCTAATAAATGGGATATCCATCTCTATTATTTCCTGCATTCGTTTTTTAATGAGTCCTATCGTATTTTCATCCAAAAAAAGATGGGAATTATTCACTTCACAATACCAGCCTTTAGAGATAGAATGTTCTATGCTTACAGAAGCTGAAGGATGAAGATCTTTTATTGCTTTTACCAATACAAATGCTAAAGAACGAATATACATTCTAATCCCAATGTGATGCGTAATATCAATAAATTGAATTGTTTTAGGTTTAAATACCTGATAATTTAACTCTTTTAATTTATTATTAACCAAAACTCCTAAAATTGGATGTTTTAAACAGATTTGCATATCTGAAGCAATTTCACTCATTTTAGTTCCAATAGGATATTCTCTTTTGAGTTCACAATTGGTGCAAATAATTTCAATCATAATTTATATTGTTGATAAATTCAAAAACAAAGTAACGAATTTTTATTTGATTTTAGTTTGTGACAATAAGAAATCATTTGTTTAACCACCTAAACTCCCATTTTAAGTGCTTTTTTTGTTGTTTCATCGAAAAACAATTCAAATATAATATTAATATCTCTAATTTTGCATTTTGTTTAATTTATAATAATTACAATATCAACTAGTTGAAAATAAACTTTCAAAACTAACAAAACTATGGAAACTTTTTTAAATAAATAGTGTTTATGGTTTATATTTTTTATAATTTTGCAGCATGGAAGAAAAGGAATTATACATCATTGAAAAAGTTGGCGAGTTGTTTAAGAAATATGGAATAAAAAGTGTTTCAATGGATGATATTGCACAACAATTAAGTATATCAAAAAAAACACTTTATCAATATTTTAAAGATAAAGCTGACTTAGTTACAAAAGTAGTAAATTCACATAATTGTGAAAAAGACCAAAAATTTCTTGACATTGAAAACAGCAATATGAATGCTATTGATGCATTAATTGAAGTTAGTAAACATGTTATAGAAATGCTTAAAAGCATAAATCCACCCATTCTTTATGATTTACGGAAGTACTATCCTGAATTAACAAAGGAATTAATTATTAATCGTAAAGAACATGTTTTCAAAAACATCAAAAACAATCTTTTAAAAGGAATTTCAGAAGGTCTGTATCGCGAAGATATTAATTCAGATGTTATATCTGCTATTTATATTAAACGAATGGATGATATTATCTTTGAAGATGAAATGCATCAGCTAAACCTACCGCAACATGAGTTATTTACACAATTGTTTGTCTATCATATTCGTGGAATTGTGAGTAACAAAGGATTAAAATATTTTGAAAATAAAATAAATAACGAACCATTAATATAAAATAAAACAATGAAAAGTAAGATTCTAATTATTAAAACTTTACTATTAGTTGTAGCTAATATTCCGCTTTTCGCCCAGCAGAATGGAGGGCAACAACTGTCTTTGAAAGATGCAAAAGAATATGCATTAAAAAACAGCCCACTGATAAAGAATGCAACTATTGATCTGGCATCTGCAAAACAAAAAATTTGGCAGACAACTTCGATAGGATTACCTCAGATAAATGGCAAATTAGCTGGTTCATATCAACTTACAGTTCCTGAAAACATTAAATCTTTTTCTGGTTTAAGTAATCTTGGTAGTTGGATGTATGTTGCCGACCAAGCTTTGTATGATTTAACCAATCACGGTGCGAATTTTAATCATATTACAAAACCTGCTCCTACAGAAGCTGCTTCTGAAAACGATTTAAAATGGGGTATGACTTTTGATGTAACCGTTTCACAATTAATTTTCAGCGGAGCTTATCTTGTTGGATTACAAACTTCTAAAACCTTTAAACAGCTTTCAGAAGTAAGCATCACAAAATCTGAAAATGATTTGGTGGAAGCCGTTACTAATGCTTATTTTTTGTGTGTAATTGCACAGGAAAACAAACTGGTTATTGATAGTATTTACCAGGCTACTGAAAAAATCCTTTATGAAATTAAAGAAACCCAGAAAGTTGGTTTTTTAGAAGAAACTGATGTGGATCAAATGCAGATTACACTAATTAATATTCAAAACACTAAGGAAATGATTGACAGACAATGTGAAGTGACTTTGAACCTTTTAAAATATCAAATGGGAATGGATTTGAAAACACAAATTCAATTGAAAGATAAGACAGACGCCTTGATCAGTCAACTAAGTGCTGAAGTTATTATGCAGAAAAAATTAAATGTTGAAAATCAAGTAGATTATCAATTACTTACTGTACAAGAAAAAATGGCAAACTTAAATGTGAAATATCAGAAATCAATGTTTTTACCTGATGTTGCTGCATACTATAATCACCAGGAAAACTTTAACAAGAAGTCGTTTTCATTTACGCCACCTGATGTTTTAGGATTTAGTGTTAACATCCCCATTTTTGGGAGTGGTCAAAAAATATCAAAAGTCAGACAGGCTAATCTGGATTTAGAAAAAATCAAAAATGGAAAAGATCAATTATCAATGGGTTTACAACTTCAATATTCTGATAATCAGTCTTCATTTGTAACTTCAATGAACAAATACAATACGAATAAAATGAGCAGAGATCTCGCATTTAAAATTTATGATAAATCTATCATTAAATTTAAAGAAGGTTTGATCAGTAGTTTGGAATTAACTCAGGCTCAAAATCAATATTTGCAAGCTCAATCCAACTATTTTACATCTATCATTGAAATGTCCTCAGCATATTCAAAACTGGAAAAATTATTAAAGTAATTAAAAATCAATAAAATATATTAAAATGAAAAAGATAATCATAATTTTAGGAATTATAATCACAATAGTTGCCTGCAAAAACAATGGCGACAAAAAAGCACAGCTTGATAAATTGATTAAGGAAAGAGAAGCTTTAACTGAGCAAATTAACAAATTACAAAAAGAATATGATGCAGCAAATCCTGATACAAATGCTAAAACAAAATTAGTTGAACTCTCTGAAATTAAAAATCAGGAATTTAATCATTTTATTGAAGTTCAGGGAAAAGTTGATGGTGAAGACAATATCTATGTAGCTCCTAAAATGTCAGGAGTAATCACAAGCGTTTATGTAAAAGAAGGTGACGCTGTTAAAAAAGGACAGCTATTAGCTCAGATTGATGACGCAATCATCAGGCAATCAATAGATGAATTGCAAAATCAGCAAGTTTTTGCAACCAATATTTACAACAAACAAAAGAATTTGTGGGAAAAGAAAATTGGTTCTGAAGTTCAATACCTTACTGCAAAAAACAACAAAGAATCGTTAGATAAAAAAATGAATACGTTGAAGGAACAAATGGAAATGAGTAAGATAACAGCTCCTATTACCGGAACGATTGAAGAAATTGGCGTAAAAGTTGGACAGATTGCAATACCTGCACCTAATACTCCCGCTTTTCGTATGGTTAATTTCAGCAAAGTAAAAGTAACTGCCGAAGTTGCAGAAGCTTATTCTCAAAAAGTACGTAAAGGAGACAATGTGATTATTAACTTTCCAGATTTTAATAAAGAAGTAAACACAACTATTTCTTTTTCAAGTAAATTTATCAATCCTACTAATCGTACTTTTACAATTGAATCTCGTTTGAATTCAGGTGATATGGAATTCAGAGCAAATATGATTGCATTGGTTAAAATAAATGATTACAAGAAGAAAGATGCCATCGTAATTCCGGTAGGTATAATACAAAAAGATGCAGCTGGTGAATATGTTTTTGTATCGGTTGATAAAGGAAATAAAAAAATTGCTGAAAAACGTATAATTAAAAGCGGACAGAATTATAACGGAAATGTTGAAATAATTGAAGGCTTAAAAGCAGGTGATCAAATTATTGTTACAGCATATCAGAATCTGGAAGATGGTGAAACCATTAAATTATAACTTAAAAAACTTCTATTACAATGAAAAATGAAAAATTAAAAGAGTTTTTTGGAACCAGTTGGGCAATTGACAACAAAACAAGCATTTATGTTTTAGCTGTTATCATTGCTATATTTGGGATAATGAGCTACAAATCAATCCCTAAAGAACAATTTCCAGAGCTGGTAATCCCAAAAATGATTGTAACAACAATTTATCCTGGTACTTCACCAACAGATATGGAAAATTTAGTTACACGACCTATAGAGAAAAATTTAAAATCTATAAAAGGTGTAAAAAAAATAACAAGTAATTCTATTCAGGATTTCTCATCAATAATTGTTGAGTTTAATACCACTGTAGAGGTTGCTGATGCAAAGCAAAAAGTTAAAGATGCTGTTGATAAATCGAAACCTGATTTACCGAATAATTTATTAAAAGATCCATCGGTAATGGACGTAGATTTATCTGAAATGCCCATTATGTATATTAATATTTCAGGAGATTTTGAATTAGAAAAACTTAAAAAATATGCAGATATATTGCAGGATGAAATTGAATCAATGAAAGAGATAACCCGTGTTGATATTGTGGGTGCTCTTGATCGTGAAATACATATTGATGTTGATATGTATAAAATGCAGGCAGCTAGTGTTTCCTTAAACGATATCGATAGGGCAATTGCTTCCGAAAACCTCACAATCTCAGGTGGTGCTATAGAAATGCAAGGCATGAAACGTAGCATACGTGTTACCGGTGAATTTAAAAATATGGCTGTAATTGAAAACATTGTAATTAAATCTTCAAGTGGTGCATTAACCTATTTAAAAGATATTGCTGCTATAAAAAATGATTTTAAAGACAAAGAAAGCTATGCTACTTTAGATAGAAAAAATGTAATTACACTAAATGTTGTAAAGAAAAGTGGTGAAAATCTGCTTGACGCATCCGATAAAATTAAAGACATAATTGAGAAACTTAAAGAAAACAAATTTCCTTCTAAATTAAATATTAATATAACTGGAGATATGTCAGTACATACCCGTACTACATTAGCCGACTTAAACAATACTATTATTATAGGTTTTATTTTAGTTACAATAGTATTAATGTTTTTCATGGGGCTGACTAATGCACTTTTTGTCGGTCTTTCTGTACCGTTATCAATGGCAATTGCATATATTGTAATGCCTAGCATAGGATTTACCATGAATATGATGGTAATGTTTGCTTTTTTATTTGCATTAGGTATTGTGGTGGATGATGCTATTGTAGTTATTGAAAATACGCATAGGATATTTAAAAACAGCAAGGGAAAACTATCCATTAAACAATCAGCAAAATATGCAGCCGGAGAAGTATTTGTGCCAATTCTCTCGGGAACACTTACAACTTTAGCTCCATTCTTTCCATTGGCATTCTGGCCAGGAGTTATCGGAAAATTTATGTTGTATATACCTGTAACTTTAATTATTACTTTATTTGCATCCTTAATTGTAGCTTATATTTTTAATCCGATATTTGCGGTTTCGTTTATGAAACATGATGATGATGAAGAACATTTATTTTCAAAAAAGAAAATATTTACAATCGGAAGTATTTTCCTGGGAATTGCAATCCTATTTCATCTGATGATGTTGCCTGGCTTAGGAAATTTTACCATATTTATAGGAATATCATTTGTATTGCATCAATTATTTATGCGTAAAATTTTAAGCAGATTCCAGCATGAATTTATACCGGCTTTGATGAATAAATATGAGAATATCTTAAAAATCTTTTTGAAAGGTCGCCGTCCGTATCGCCTGTTATGGTCACTGATTGTATTGTTTTTTCTAACTTTTATTTTATTAGGAATTTCAAAACCAAAAGTAGTTTTATTTCCAAGCAGCGATCCTAACTTTGTATATGCATATATAAAGATGCCTGTTGGCACTGATATTACAAAAACAGATTCTATCACCAAAATAGTTGAAAACAGGGTTTTTAAAGTAATTGGCGATAACAATCCAATGGTAGAATCTGTTATCACAAACGTTGCAGTTAATGCTTCTGAAGATCCATTTGAAAATAATACATCAGCTTCTAATTTGTCAAAAGTATCTGTGGCTTTTGTAGAATATGCAAAACGCAACGGGAAGTCATCAAAGATTTATCTGGACAGCATTCGAGAAGTCGTTAAAGGAATTCCGGGTGCAGAAATCACTGTAGATCAAAATCAAAATGGTCCACCGGTTGGTAAACCTATTAGCGTTGAAATTAATGGAGAAAATATTGAGGATTTAGTTACAACTGCCAACGATTTAAAGGCATATATTGAAACGCTGAAAATACCTGGTATTGAGGAATTAAAATCAAATTTTGATAATGGAAAACCTGAGATTGTAATTGATATTGACCGCGAAAGAGCTAACCATGAAGGAATTTCTACAGGTCAGATTGGTATGGAAATACGTAATGCGGTTTTGGGTAAAGAAGTTTCAAAATACAGAGAAGGCGAAGACCAATATCCAATTATAATGCGTTACAAAAAAGAAGATCGACAAAGTATTGACCGTATTCTTAACCTAATTATTACATATCGTGATATGAATACAGGAATGCTTCGTCAGATTCCAATGTCTTCAGTTGCCAAATTGAAATATGAAAATGCTTATGGAGGTATTAAACGCAAAAACCTTAAACGCATTGTAACGTTATCATCCAATGTTTTATCGGGTTATAATGCTAATGAAATTGTTGCTTCTATAGCAAAAAATATTCCGAATTTTAAAAGCAAAGATGGTATAGAAATAAAAATTGGTGGCGAACAAGAGGATCAACAGGAAACCATGAGTTTTTTAGGGAAAGCAATGCTTTTAGCTGTATTTCTAATTATGTTTATCCTGATTACCCAATTTAATTCTATCAGTAAGCCAATTATTATTTTTAGCGAAGTTTTCTTTAGTATTATTGGGGTATTACTTGGATTTATAATATTTGGCATGCCAATATCGATTATTATGACGGGTATGGGGGTTATTGCATTAGCTGGAATAGTGGTTCGTAATGGAATATTGTTGGTTGAATTTACCGATGTTTTAAAAGAACGAGGTATGAAAACCCGCGAAGCCATTATTCAGGCTGGTAAAACACGTATTACACCAGTTTTATTAACTGCATCTGCTACCATTTTAGGTTTAGTACCATTAGCAATAGGATTCAATATTAATTTTGTAACATTATTTACCGAATTAAAACCTCATATTCATTTTGGTGGTGATAATGTAGCATTTTTCGGACCCTTGGCTTGGACCATTATTTTCGGATTAAGTTTTGCAACCTTCTTAACTTTAATTTTTGTACCTGCAATGTATTATATTACCTATACAATGAAAATCAGAATACAAAGAATAAAGTCAAACAAAATAGCACGTAAAAATTAATTAACAGAACTTTTGTCTAAATTTAAAAAGCAATCCTCATTTAAAAAGAGGATTGCTTTTTTTTTGAAGTTGTGACGATTCTTTTATATTTTTGTTTATTGAAAAGCTGAAAATCAAATTTTGAATAAAATTACATCTAAAATAGTTGTTAATCGAATAACAGTGTTATTTTTTTAACAATAAATATTGTTATTTAAAAAACTTCTGTTATTTTTGTAAGAAATTTAAAAATCATCTGCCATGATAAGTAAAATAGATGAAATTATTGAAAAACAATCCAATACAGACAGAAGTAATTTGTTAGATGTTTTACAGGAAATTCAGGAAGCAGAAGGCTTTTTATCTGAAGAGGCAATCATAAAAGCAAGCAAATATTTTAACCTAGCTTCTGCTAAAATTTATGGTATTGCATCTTTTTATGATCATTTTAAATTTACGCCTAAAGGTAAATTTCATATAAACGTTTGTAATGGAACTGCTTGTCATTTATCTGATGCTGCTAATTTGCGAAAAGAAATTGAAAATTTACTGAAAATTAATCATGGGCAGTGTACTCGGGATGGAATGTTTAGTGTGGAATATGTCCCATGCCTTTCAGCATGCGGACTTTCACCGGTTATGTCAATAAATGGAGAATATTATTCATCTGTAAAACCTTCTGAAGTGAAAGACATTTTCGAGAATTTAAAAAAAACTGATAACTAATCCTGATGATTATGGAAAACAATATTCAATTTCTGAAAGAGAAAGTTCTCCTGAACGAAACATTCAGTTTTAGCAAAGAAGAAGAAGAAAGATTAAAGGTTTTAAAGCATGAGAAAACGATAGTCCCGATTGTTTATGTAGGAGCATCGTCTTGTGGTTATGCAGCTGGTGCACAAAAAACTATTGATGCAATTCATCAATATTTAAATGAAAAAAAAATAACTGCTGAAATTATTAAAGTTGGCTGTATTGGTATTTGTGCATTAGAACCTATTATGGATATTCAGTTGCCAGGAATGTCAAGAGTCTCTTTCAAAAAAATCTTTGCTGAAAATGTTTCGTCTGTTCTTGATGGCGTTTTCAATAATAATATTGTGACTGATTTTGTACTTGGTCAGTACCGCCAAAAGAACTTACAAAAATGGGAAAATGTTAATTTTCTGGATGAGGTTGATTTTTTTGCCGGACAAAGAAGAAATGTTTTAGAACTAAATGGTGTTATTGATCCTGAAGACATTGAAGCTTTTATAGCAAATTACGGATACAAAGCATTTATTAAGACGATTTATCATTATACATCTAACGAAGTATGTAGAATAATAGAAAAAAGCGAATTAAGAGGAAGAGGTGGTTCTGGTTTTCCAACAGGAGAAAAATGGAAATTAGCTCATGATAATGCTTCCGATCAGCATTATTTGGTATGTAATGCCAATGAAAGCGATCCCGGAGCATTCATGGAAAAGTCAATTATTGAAAGTAATCCTCATAAATTAATTGAAGGAATGGCTATTGCAGCTTATGCAATTGGTGCCAGCAAAGCATATATTTATATCAGAGCTGACAACATTCTGGCAATCGAAAGATTGAAAAAGGCATTAGAAATGGCTAAAATGTATGGATTATTGGGTGAAAATATTTTTGACAGTGGATTTAATCTTGAAATTATTATTAAAAAAGGTCCAGGTGCATTTGTATGTGGTGAAGAAACTGCAATGCTCAGTAGTATTGAAGGTAAGAGAGGAATGCCTCACTTTAGACCGCCCTACCCTACTGAAAGGGGATTGTTTGGCAAACCTACTATTATAAATAATGTTGAGACTTTTTGCAATATTCCTTCAATTATTTTGAATGGACCGGTTTGGTTTAATGCTATAGGGACTAAATCAAGTAAAGGTACCAAAGTTTTTACAATTTCCGGCAAAATTAATTTTAATGGAATTATTGAAGTTGAAATGGGAAAAAGCCTTGAAGATATTGTCTTTAAAATAGGTGGCGGCATTAAAAATGATAAACAATTTAAAGCAATTCAATTAGGAGGTCCTGCTGGCAGTTGTCTTGTAAATGATAATTTAAAAATTGGTGTAGATTATGAGGAATTAAAAAGTTTAGATGCTATTATGGGTTCAGGAAGTATTGTTGTAATAGATGAAGAAACCTGCATAGTTGATATCACAAAGTTTTATATCAATTTTATTCAACATGAAAGCTGTGGAAAATGTATTCCATGCAGAGAAGGAACTCAGCGTATGCTCGAAATTCTTGAGAAAATTACAAAAATACCAAGAGATGAAGCTTCACATCAAACCTTAGAGCGATTTAAAGGTGTTATGCAATTGGAAAGTATTGCAGAAGTAATTAAAGACACTTCATTATGCGGACTTGGCAAAACTGCAGCTAATACATTTCTTAGCTCATTAAAATGGTTCAGAGATGAATACGAAGAACACATCTTCGACCGAAAATGTAAAGCTGGAGTTTGCAAAGAACTACGCACTTTTTTTATCGATGTTGACAAATGCACCGGATGCAATGCGTGTATGCGGAAATGTCCTGAAAATGCAATAATCGGGACAGTAAAATATCCTCACTTTATTGTTGAAACTAAATGCAGTGGTTGTGGAGTTTGTTTTGAAACCTGCAAATTCAGTGCGATTTATATTAAATAAAAGATTAAAAAAATTCAATCAATACAAAGGAAACCTATTAACTCAATAAGCATTCAGCTATGATTTTCGATATAGAAGTAAATAACAAAATCATCAAGGCCAAAAAAGGTGAAACTATTTTATCGGCGTTGAGCCGAAATGGCATTAAAGTGCCTACATTGTGCTACATGGAAGAATTAGCACCCACAGGAGCTTGTAGAATTTGCGTAGTTGAAGTTGAAGGACATCAAAATTTAGTACCTTCTTGTTCTCATGCTGTTGAAGAATGGATGAAAATAAAAACTCATTCACCTAAAGTTATAAAAGCCAGAAAAACAATCGTTGAACTTCTTCTGTCTAACCATCCTGACGACTGTTTGTATTGCGAACGTAACGGCAATTGTGAATTACAAAAGCTATCTGTTGAATTAAATATCCTTGAACGACGGATCAGTGGAAAAAAAGGAAAGCAGAAAGCTGACCGTTCTGGCTCCAGTATGGTAAGAGATCCAAAAAAATGTATACTTTGTGGCAGATGTGTCAGAGTTTGCGAAGAAATTATCGGAGTTACAGCTATTGACTTTATAAAAAGAGGCAATCACTGCGAAATAACTCCTTCTTTTCAAAAAGGGATAAATCTTTCCAGTTGCATTAACTGTGGTCAGTGTATTATGTGTTGTCCAACAGGTGCATTGTATGAAAGAGATCATCTTCCCGAAATTATTGATTCCTTAAATAATCCAGACAAACATGTTGTGATTAATTATTCGCCTGCTATTTCAGTAACTCTGGCTGAAGAGTTTGGTGTAAAAGCAGGGAAAGATATAAATGGTATGTTGAATGCAGCATTGCGCAAAATAGGTTTCAACAAGGTATTTGACACCAGCTTTGGTGCTGATATTAACACAATAGAAGTAGCTAATGATTTATATAACAGAATAATATCGAATCAAAATTTACCTATGTTTAGCAGTTGTTGCCCCGCTTGGGTAAAATATGTTGAACAAACCCACCCTGAATTAATAGATCAGTTAGCTACAGCAAAATCGCCTCAGCAAATGATGGGAAGTTTAATTAAAGGATATTATGCAGAAACCATTAACTTAGCAGCTGAAAATATTTATTCAGTTTCTGTAATGCCATGTATTGCAAAAAAATTTGAAGCTCAACGGGAAGAAATGACACATAAAGGTATCACCGATGTAGATGCTGTATTAACTACGCGTGAACTGGCAAGGTTAATCCGATTATATGGTATTGATATCATGAATATTGAATCAGAATTAACAGATGCTTTACTCGGCACCAGAAGTTCTGCCGGAAAACTATTTGCAGTTTCAGGCGGAGTTGCAGAAGCTGTACTTAGAACAAGTATTCAGCTATTAACTGAAACCGATCTGGTTAATTATAAGATTATGGAATTCAGAAGTATAAATAAAGGGAGAAAAGAATATAAAATCAAAGCCGGTAAATATGAATTGGGTTTTGCAGTTGTAAGTGATATGATCAATGCAGAAAAACTACTTACTGAAATTAGAAATGGCAGAAAAGATCTTCATTTTGTAGAAGTAATGGCTTGTCCGGGAGGTTGTGTTAATGGTGGTGGCCAGCCAATTCCTGCCCGTAAAGAAGATATAAAAGCAAGGATAAAAGCTATATACGACATTGATGATAAAGAATCTATCAAATTTTCTCATAAGAACCCTCAATTGAATGAATTGTATAAAGACTTTCTGGGAAAACCCTGCGATGAGAATTGCAAAACAATTTTACATACAAGTTTTAATAAAAGAGATGTCCTTTTATAAATTAAATATTAAATTGAATTCAAAACTTAATTAATAACCTAATAAATTAATAATCAATAAAAATGAAAAAAATTTTTCTTTTAAGTTGCTTAATGTTTGCAATACTAATTGCATTTACAACTTCATGTAAAAACAATTCCTGCGAAGTAAATTCCGATGGGAAAGACAGTATTTCGGGAGATATAAGTATTTCAGGTGCTTTTGCTTTGTATCCCTTAACAGTTAAATGGGCTGACGAGTATATGAAATTATATCCAAAAGTTAGGATTAATGTTTCAGCAGGAGGAGCAGGTAAAGGAATGACAGATGCATTATCTCAGATGGTTGATTTAGGAATGTATTCCAAATCAGTAAGTGATGAAGAAAAACAAAAGGGTGCCTGGTGGATTGCTGTTACAAAAGATGCTGTATTAGCAACTGTTAATGCTAAAAATCCTCAAATTGAAACCATTAAAACCAGTGGACTTACAATGGAGAAATTTTCCGAAATTTTTATCACAGGCAAAACGACTAATTGGGGTGCTGCTTTAGGAACAAATTCTAAAGACAAACTAAATGTATATACCAGATCCGATGCTTGTGGTGCTGCAGAAATGTGGGCAAAATATATGAACAATAAAAAACAGGAGGATCTTTTAGGTATTGGAGTAAATGGTGACCCGGGAGTTGCTGATGCTGTTAAAAAGGATAAATTGGGAATTGGCTATAATAATATTGCCTATGTATTTGATATTAGTAGTCGTAAAAAATACGAAGGAATTGAAGTTATACCAATTGACATCAATAAAAACGGAAAAATTGAAACTGAAGAGAATGTCTATAATACACTAGATGATATTATGGCTGCAATTAAAGATGGACGTTATCCTTCACCACCGGCAAGAGATTTATTTTTTGTATGTAAAGGAAAACCTCAAAAAGCTCTCATCACGCATTTTATCAATTGGGTGTTGACAGATGGACAAAAATATGTAAATGAAGCAGGTTATGTTTTATTGTCAGAAGAAAGTTTAAAAACAGAAATGGAAAAATTGAAGTAAGACTTTATAAAAATTATGAATTTAATAAAACAAAAAGCAAATAGTAACCTTTTGTTTTCTAACTAAAAACTATGATAGTACTATTCTATAACCGGAAAACTAAAAATCGTATCAGTACAACCTGGATGTTGATTGCAATATCTTTTGTTATTATATTGCCATTTATCCTGGGTGCGGGCTTGTATTATAAGTCTTCCATGCTGTTTGAACAAAACTCATTGGGTGATTTGTTGTTTTCTAAAGTTTGGAAGCCCAGCATAGGAAAGTTTGGATTTGCTACTTTCATAATGGGTTCTGTCTGGGTTACCTTTATTGCCATGCTGATTTCAGCACCAATTTGTATTTTTGCAGCATTATCTATCACTCAATATTCCCGCAAATTCTATCTCAGAATTATTCATCCTGTTATTGACATTCTTGCAGGTTTACCTTCAGTAGTTTATGGTGTCTGGGGTATCATTGTTGTGGTTCCGTTTATTTCCAATGTAATTGCTCCAATCTTTGGAGCACAAACTATGGGTTACAGTATATTAGCAGGTGCCATCGTGTTATCTGTTATGATTATTCCATTCATCCTCAATATATTAATTGAAATTTTCAGAACAATACCCATTGAACTTACTGAAGCTTCTTTATCATTAGGAGCCACTAAATGGGAAACCATTAAATATGTGTTGGTTAAAAAGGCTGTTCCGGGAATTATTGCCTCAATTGGTTTTGGATTGGCAAGAGCTTTTGGTGAAACCATGGCAGTATTAATGGTAGTCGGAAATATGATACAAATACCAAAGAATGTTTTTGATGCAGGTTATCCATTACCTGCATTGATTGCAAATAATTACGGAGAAATGCTTTCTATACCTAAATATGATTCAGCTTTAATGTTTGCTGCATTGATTTTATTTGTTGTAGTAATGGTGTTTAATGCGCTGATGCGCATGTTGATAGTTAGATATGATAAATATTAATAAGAACAGTTAAAATGAAAAAAATAATTTTTATTATTATCGTAATTTGTTCATTAACAAAAGTAAATGCACAGCCCTATCAGAGCATTTTTTCTAAACACACTTCTTTCAACGTTTTAATTACTTTGAATGGTGGTGACGCTCCAATCTATACGGATAGTATATTTGTTTATGGCGATACTATTATTAATAGTCTAATTTATCAGAAATTTACCAATTGGGGATTGGAAACACCATTTCATCCCTATTGGGAAACGGAAACTTTTTATATACGGGAAGATACCACTAATGGTAAGGTATATGGAATAGATATTAATTTGAACAAAGAAATTTTATTAATGGATATGTCATTAAGCGTTGGTAATACATTTGTATTTCAAAAGCTTAATGACGTTACAGGTGATTCATTAGCATTAGTAGTAGATTCGGTAGTTTATGTTAATGGCAAAAAAAATATTATTTTTAAGGGTAATCAAAGTATGGGCATCCTTTTATCTATTTTAAAAATGAAATTTATCGAAGGAGTTGGACCAACCAATAGCCTTTTTGCATTTCAAAGGAGTAAAGTTTATGGTATATGGATGGGTCAATATTGTGCTGGCTTATTATGTCATCACGATGATAATGGAATGGTGCAATATGCGCAGCCTTATTATGATTGTAGTTTTTATGGCGGTGGTGGAGTTAATGAACTTGATGCAGATATTAAATTCAAAATTAGCATTTCTCCAAATCCAGCTAATTCAAGTATAAGCGTTTCTTTTCCTGTTATTAATGAATCAATGCAATTGCAGTTTTATAACATATTAGGTGAAATAGTTTTAGACAGAACTTTAAATAAAAATATATCTCAAGCAATAATAGAAACTAATAATCTTAAAAATGGATTTTATAAAGTAATATTAAAAGTGAAAGGTGAAATTAAAGGACAAAATTCTTTAATAATCTCAAATTAATATGATAAAAAAAATTGAAGAAATATTTTTCAGAGGCTTAATGCTATTAAGTAATTTGCTGATATTATTTGTATTGGCATTGATACTATTTAGTATTTTTAAGAAAGGCCTGAGTGCATTAAACTGGGAAATGCTCACCCAACGTCCTCACGGAGGCTATTATTACGGCAAGGAAGGTGGTGTTTTAAATGCCATTGTGGGATCGCTTTATTTATCTGTAGGTGCAACATTTTTAGCAACTATCATTGGTGTTCCCGTAGCTTTGTTTATGAATGTTTACCTTGTAAAACAAAAAAGAGTCCTGAATTTTATCCGTTTTCTGCTCGATTTGATCTGGGGTGTTCCCTCTATTGTATACGGAGCTTTTGGCTTCACTCTTATGGTATTTTTGGGAATAAAAACATCTCTTTTAGCCGGAATTATTACAGTTACACTTTTTATTCTGCCTATTATGATCAGAGCTTGCGACGAAATTCTTAAAACCTCACCATTGGGATTGCTGGAAGCTTCCTTATCCTTAGGATCAACAAAAACCGAAACTTCTTTCAGGGTTGTATTGATGCAGTCATTTTCGGGAATAGTAACTGCAATTTTACTTTCATTTGGAAGAGCTATTGGTGATGCAGCTTCTGTTTTATTTACAGCAGGTTATACAGATAGCATTCCAACATCATTAAATGAACCGGCTGCAACATTGCCTTTATCTATCTTTTTTCAGTTGAGTTCTCCTGTTCCTGAAGTCCAAAATAGAGCTTATGCAAGTGCTGTAATTCTTATTGTAATAATATTGGTTATCAGTCTATTATCAAGAGCTTTGTCTAAAAAATACCATAAACATAGAATTTAAGATTTATCATGAGCGAACATACAAAAATAAAAGTTGACAAATTAAATCTATACATAGGTAAGCAACATATCTTAAAGGATATCAATATTGAAATTCCTGAAAATAAACTTACTGTGATTCTGGGTCCATCAGGTTGTGGAAAAACTACATTGCTTAAATGTATGAACCGTCTGACCGATTTGTACCATGATGTTAAAATTGATGGAAGTATCATCATTGACAATGAAGATATTTTACATACAAGAACCGATGTTACTGAAATCAGAAAGAAGATGGGTTTACTTTCGCAACGGCCTTTCCCCCTACCCATGAATATTTACAACAATGTAGCTTATGGGCTTAAAATCAGTGGGAGAAGAAATAAAAAAGCACTAGATACAAGGGTTGAAAATTATTTAAGACAAGTAAATTTATGGGACGAAGTCCACGATCGTTTACGGGAACCTGCATCAAAATTATCAATAGGACAACAACAACGATTATGTCTTGCACGTGGTTTGGCTGTGGATCCGGAGATAATTCTTGCAGACGAACCAACATCTGCATTGGATCCAATCTCAAGTGAAACTATTGAAAGAAAATTTGAAGAATTAAAACAACAATATACCATCGTAATGGTCACTCATATTTTGCGTCAGGCGAGAAGAATAGCAGATTACGTTGTGTTTATGTATATGGGTGAAGTGATTGAACAAGGACCTGCCAAAGATTTTTTTGAAAATCCAAAAATGGACAGAACCAAAGCATATTTGCAGGGAGCTTTTAATTAATTAGAAATTAAAAATTATAAATAATAAAAAAAGACAATCCATTAACAATAAACAATTAACTCAAATCCATGCCGGCACATAAGAATCAATTGGTATTTACAATAAAAGACAAATGCAAGGTTTGTTATACCTGTGTACGTGAATGTCCTGTTAAAGCTATTAAAATTGTTAATGGGCAGGCAGAAGTAATTGACAAACGTTGTATTGGATGTGGTAACTGTGTTAAAGTATGTATTCAGGATGCCAAGGTATTTCTAAATGTAACTGAACAGGTTTATGAATTATTAAAATCAAATCAAAAAGTTATTGCTATTATAGCTCCGAGCTTCCCTGCTGAATTTGAAGAGATTAAAGATTATAAAGTTTTGGTCAGCATGATAAGAGCTCTCGGTTTTGATCATGTATCCGAAGTTTCATTTGGAGCTGACTTAGTAGCACAAAAGTATGCAAAAATATTGACGACTCCTGCAGCTGAAGGTTTTATTTCTTCAGATTGTCCGGCAATTACGTTATATATTGAACATTATAGTCCTGAATTAGTACCCTATCTCGCTCCTATAGCTTCGCCAATGGTAGCGATGACAAGAGTTTTGCATAAAAAATATGGTTATGATGCAAAAGTTGTATTTATTGGCCCTTGTATTGCCAAGAAAGCAGAATCTGCAGAAGTAGATGAAGTATTAACTTTTAGAGAATTACGTGAAATGTTTGCAAAATCCGACATATCTCAAAAGAATATAATTCCTACAGACTTTGACCCTCCACATGCAGGTAAAGGTGCAATTTTTGCTATAAGCAGAGGTTTGTTACAAACTACAAATGTCTCCGAAAATATTTATGAAGGTAATGTTATCGTTGCTGATGGAAGAGTTGACTTTAGAGAAGCTATTAAAGAATTTGAAAATGGCACCATTCGTTCCAATAATCTGGAACTATTATGTTGCGAAGGATGTATAATGGGCCCCGGAACATCTC
This sequence comes from Bacteroidales bacterium, assembly GCA_049315385.1. GTDB lineage: Bacteria > Bacteroidota > Bacteroidia > Bacteroidales > JACABE01 > JACABE01. The sequence goes on along the minus strand of JBMOKG010000007.1, from coordinate 78,999 downwards.
CCTTAGGAAAAAGGTTTGGGCGAAGACTTTCTGTTAGTAATTATGTTCAGGAAAAGCTAAGGACTATCGATACCGAACAATGGCAAAATGACATGAATGAATATAAAGATATTGATTTAACTCAATATTTTGCATCCAATGACAGAAGAATTCCTGATCCTTCATTAGAAGAAATAAAAGAAGTTCTTCATAAATTAGGGAAATATACTGAAAAAGATCATTTAAATTGTGGTGCATGTGGTTATGATTCCTGCAATGAACATGCAATAGCAATTATAAAAGGTTTGGCCGAAGAGGAAATGTGTCTGCCTTATTCTATCGAAAAACTCCACAAATACATCAAAGACCTGGCTGTTTCTAATGAAAAACTGGCTTCAGCACAACTGGCTTTAAAACAATCAGAAAAACTAGCTCACATGGGTCAACTTTCTGCCGGTATTGCTCATGAATTAAATAATCCCTTAGGAGTTATTACTATGTATAGTAATATTTTAAAAGATGAATGCAAACCAGATGATCCGAACAGAAAAGACCTGGAATTAATTGTAGAACAAACTGATCGTTGCAAGAAAATTGTGTCCGGATTGTTGAATTTTGCACGTAAGAATCAATTGAATTATGCAGAAATAGATATCCTTAAGTTATTTAAAAGAAGCATTCAGTCTGTTATTTGTCCTTCTATCGTAAAGATAAATCTAAATTCAAATTTAAAGAATAATATGGCGATGTTTGATGGTGATCAGTTGATTCAGGTTACCACCAATTTATTTAAAAATGCAATTGAAGCCATGCCAAATGGTGGTGAATTAAATGTAGATTTAAGTGATAAAGGGGACGAAATTATTATCACAATTTGTGATACTGGTTCTGGTATTGCTGCTGAAAACATGGAAAAAATATTTACACCTTTCTTTACTACAAAAGGCATTGGTAAAGGTACCGGTTTAGGCTTACCCATTATCTATGGAATTATAAAAATGCATAAAGGAAGAATTGACGTTACATCCAATAATTTACCGGAAAAAGGACAAACCGGAACCTGTTTTAAAATTACTTTGCCTAGATACAAAACAGAATAAAAATGCAAGCAACTAATATCAATTAATAAACCGAAAAAATTATTAAATAAATAAGTGGCTAAATAATTTAAATAAAATATACTATGAAAAAAGTTTTGATAGTTGATGATGATATGGATTACTTATTCCAGTTAAAAATTAAAGTTGAAAAACTGGGATTTGAAGTAATTACAGCAGATGGACAATTTGAAGCAGAAAAAGTGCTGGAAAACTTCAAACCTGATCTGGCTATTTTCGATTTAATGATGGAAAACGAAGACAGTGGTTTTATATTAAGTTATAAAATGAAACGCAGATATCCTGATGTTCCGATTATTATAGCTACTGCTGTTACAGCTGAAACCGGAATGAGTTTTGATGTTCATTCAGAAGAAGAACGAAAATGGATAAAAGCTGATTTATATATGGATAAAGGCATTAGAGGTGATCAGTTACACCGGGAAATTAATAAACTTTTAAAAATTTAAAAATGGAACTCATCAAATTATTGGTTGTTGATGATGAACCTGGCATCAGATCTGGGGTATCAAGAGTTTTAAGAGATTTTAATGTTTCTTATCCATTTATGGACGAAGCATGCAAATTTGAAATTATAGAAGCTCCTACCGGTGAAGATGCAATAGAAATAATAAATAATAATATCCCTGATATTATGTTGCTCGACAACAAACTGCCAGGAATTCAGGGTATCGAAGTTCTGGAATATGTAAGTAAAAATCATTTAGATATTGTAGTCGTAATGATTACTTCCTATGCTTCATTAGAAGTAGCTGTAAAAGCGACTAAAAACGGTGCTTTTGATTTTATTCCAAAACCATTTACACCTCAGGAATTACGTTCATCTATGGAAACAATAACCAAACAGGTATATTTCCGAAGAATGACCAAAAAGTTGAATACAGCTGGAAAACAAATTCGCTTTCAATTTCTTTCAGTTTTATCACATGAACTAAAAGCTCCTTTAAATGCAATTGAAGGTTATCTGAAAATGATGGAAGAAAAACAATATGGTGAAAATATTGAAGATTATTTCCCTATTGTTGAACGTTCTCTTGAAAGAGTAAAAGGGATGAGGTCACTTATTATGGATCTGCTCGATTTAACAAAAATAGAATCCGGTAGTTCTACACGCGATATCAAAGAAGTTAACCTAATGGAAATTGCTCAGCTTTCTGTTGATGCAATGAACCCATTTGCCATCCAGAATGATGTAAATGTATATTTGAATTCTTACGGTAAAATCAATATTAATGTTGATGCCAGAGAAATGGAAATTGTTTTCAATAATTTAATCTCTAATGCTATCAAATATAATAAAGCCGGAGGAAGGGTTGATTGTACAATAAAGCTTAAAGAAGATTTCGTGATTATTACAATTTGTGACAATGGAATTGGTATGTCAGAAGATGATATGTCGAAATTATTTAATGAGTTTGTAAGAATAAAAAATCAAAGAACAAAAGGTATTTCCGGAAGTGGATTGGGATTATCTATAGTTAAAAAAATAATTGACTCTTATGATGGTGATATAACCGTGACAAGTTCACCAGATAAAGGAAGCTGTTTTACAGTTACATTGCCAAAAAATTAACAAACCAATTAAACTAACATATTATGAAAGAAAACAAAAAATTACCAGATAAAACAGTTGAACGATTGAGTCAATACAGACGAAATTTACTCAACTGTATTGCGAGTGGGAAAGCACATATTTTTTCCCATGAAATAGCAAATTTATTACATATTACATCTGTGCAGGTTCGTCGCGACATTATGTTGATCGGTTATAAAGGAACTTTACGCAAAGGCTATGATGTTCAAGAACTTATCAATCTGATTGGCGAAATAATTGATAGTAAACAAGGCCAGAATGTTGCCGTAATTGGTGTTGGTAATCTTGGAAGGGCATTAATTAGTTATTTTAAAGGGAAAAGAAGCAAATTATTAATCGTTGCAGCATTTGACACCAACCCTGAGAAAGTTGATAGGATTTATGCAGGTGTTCATTGCTATCATTATGACAGATTAGCTGAAATAATTAAACAGGAAAATATATCTATTGGTATTATTACAGTTCCTGCTTCAGAAGCTGCAAAGGTTGCTGAAAATCTTGTTATTGCGGGTATTAGTGGAATCTTAAATTTTTCTCCATCACCTGTAAATGTATCTCCGCATGTTTTTCTCGAAGAATACGATATGATTACTTCTTTAGAAAAAGTAGCATATTTTGTAAAAAAGAAAGAAAACTAACATTCATATTTTTTAATTATTGGAAGATAGGGCTTAAATGAAAATATTCAGAGATTTAGATGATATAAAGAATATTAAAAATGCAGTAGTTACAACGGGAACTTTTGATGGTGTTCACGTCGGTCACAAAGTTATTATTAACCGCTTACGAAAACTGGCTAAAATGAATAATGGTGAATCTGTTTTGATTACTTTTCACCCACATCCCCGTCGTGTTTTATATCCTGATAGTGAAGGAAAAGATTTATTGCTGATTAACTCTCAACGCGAAAAAATTGAATTGTTAAGAAAAGCTGGTTTAGACAACCTTGTAATTATTAATTTCACAAAAGAATTTGCACAAACTACATCAATGGAGTTTGTACAGGATATATTGTTAAATCGTATTCATGCCAAGATTATTATTGTTGGTTTTAATCATTTTTTTGGGCACAACAAAGAAGGAAATTATAATTCTTTGCATGATTTAGCAGAAATCAAAGGATTTCAGGTAGAAGAAATTGCAGAACAGGATATACAAAATGAATCTGTAAGTTCAACTAAAATTCGCAAAGCATTGCATGATGGTGATATTCAAAGAGCTAATGCCTATCTTGATCATCAATATATAATTGTTGGAGAACTAACAAGAGGAAGTGAAGTTTGCTATAAAATTGGCTTGCCTACAATGAGTGTTTTTATTGATGAAGATATAAAATTAGTTCCTCCAGAAGGTGTGTATGCAATAAGTTTAACAACCAATGAATCTTATTTCAGAGGGATGCTGAATATCCGCAATTCCAAAACAATTTACCAGCCTCATCATCCCAATACATGCATAGATATTCATTTGTTTGATTTTCATGATAATTTAATTGGTAAAACTGCTACTATTTTTTTTCATAAAAGGATAAGAGATTTAGAAAACTTTGATAATATCGATAATATGAAAATCCAGCTTACAAAAGATAAAGCTATTATTGATGATTTAATATATTAAGTCCTATAAATTAGTGGAGTACTAATAGTTAAAAATTGATATAATTAATAATCCAACGAACAATAATTCTGCCATGACTGAAAAAATAAAAGTAACATTTCTCGGAACAGCAACTTCTATCGGCGTTCCGGTTATTGCTTGCGATTGTGATGTATGTACATCTGTTGATAAAAAAGATAAACGTTTTCGTGCTTCGATTCTGATTCAAATTGGAGAAATTGCTATTGTTGTTGATTGTGGTCCTGATTTTCGTATTCAGATGATACGTGAAAACGTACAAAATCTGGATGCTGTAATATTTACCCATGAACATCGCGATCATATTGCAGGACTTGACGATGTTAGAGCATTTAATTATGTTTTAAACAAGAAAATTGATATTTATGGTTGTGACAGAGTAATGGAAGCTGTAAAAATAGAATTCCCCTATATTTTCTCTGAAACAGCACGTTATTTTGGAGCACCTCAACTTATCGTTCATAAAATAGAAAACAAAGCATTTACAGTTAACGGTATAAATATTATCCCTATTGAAGTATTACACGAGAAACTACCTATTTTCGGATTCAGAATCGGCGATTTTACTTATATAACTGATGCAAGTTTTATATCAGATCAAGAAAAAGAAAAAATAAAAGGATCAAAAGTTATCGTTCTCAATGCATTACGCAATTCAAAGCATGTTTCACATTTTTCAGTACAAGAAGCTGTTGCTATTCTTGAAGAATTGAATCCTGAAAAAGCCTATCTAACACATGTAAGTCATTTTATTGGCAAACATGAAGAAGTTAATAAAAAACTCCCTGATTTTATTAAATTAGCATACGACAGTCTGGTAATTGAGATTTAAAATATAGTAATTCTGATATTTATTGAACAAATATAAAGTTTCTTATACTTAAATAATAATTGTTATTTTATTGAAAAAAATATTTTAAATGATAAGTAATATGCTATTTTTGTTGCCTTTCATAATACTAAAAAATAAAATATTCAGAGAAGAAACTAATAATTTAAAGTTTATAAATTCAACTATATAGAATCTTAAAATAATATATTTACTTTTAGCATTAAAATAAATTCAAGTACTTTTTTTAAGGATTATACAACTTATATTTTTGTTCTTAAATTAATTAAATAGTTTACAAATAATGATATTCAATCAAATCATTTCTAATGAGATACAGAAGGTATCAGAAATAGCCGGATATTTGTGGCAACGTGAGTGGGCTGAGCGAAATGCAGGAAATATTTCTATCAACCTTAGTGGATTACAAGGAGAACTTCAAATTGTAAAGGAAGGAAAAAGATATATTAAATGTTCAATGCCAGCATTGGCATCTAATATGCTTATTTATATTACCGGTACAGGTGAACGTTTACGTGAACTTGTAAACATTCCTGAAAAAGTTTCCTGTATCATTGCAATTGATGAGAATGCAAAAGGCTATCATATTGTATGGGGTGGTGTTGACAATCCGGCAATACTTCCTACAAGCGAATTTATTTCACATTTATTAATTCATCTTTTCAATACTCAACAGGATAATGGACATCGTTGTGTGCTTCATACACATCCGATAGAGTTGATTGCGCTGAGTCATCATCATGAATTAGGTCATGATGAAATAAAATTGAATAAAGCATTATGGAGTATGCTTCCCGAAATCCGAGTTTTTATACCAAAAGGTATTTGTATTGCGCCTTATGAGTTACCTGGAAGTCTGGCTCTTGCCAATCTAACTATTGAAGGCTTAAAGCACCGTTCAGTGGTATTATGGAGTAAACATGGTGCACTTGCAACAGGTAAAGATGCACTGCAAGCATTCGATTTTATTGATGTGGCTAATAAAGGTGCAAAAATATATATAAAATGTCTGCAAGCTGGCTTCACACCTGAAGGAATGAGTGAAGAACAGATGAAAGGACTTGAAATTTTTTTATAAAAGATGAATCATTATCTGGCTGTAGATATAGGTGCTGAAAGCGGACGCATTATTTTGGGAACAATTGAGAATAATCAACTTTCTATGCGTGAAATTCACCGTTTCCCAAACGGCATGGTAAATATCAACAATCATTATCATTGGAATATCGCAGGTTTATTTACAGAAATTCTGAAAGGAATAGAAATTTGTATTCATAAAGAACAAATAATTCCAGATAGTATTGGTATTGATACCTGGGGTGTTGACTATGGTTTATTGGCTGAAGATGGAACTTTAATGGGACTTCCGTTTGCATACCGTGATCAGCGAACTGAAAGTGCAATTAATGAATTTTGTGAAAAAATATCAAAAAAAGAAATTTACTTTTCAACTGGCAATCATTTTGCATCATACAATACTTTATTTCAACTCTATGCTGCCAGGAAAACACATCCCAAAATCCTGGATGCAGCAACAGATTTGCTATTTATTCCCGATTTACTTGCATACTTTCTTACAGGAGTAAAAAAAACCGAATTTTCATTTGCAACAACCACACAATTGTATAATCGTTCAACCGATAATTGGGATTCAAAATTGTTTGACATTCTGGGTATTTCAACCGATATTATGCAGGAAGTAGTAGCAGCTGGAAATCTTATTGGAAAATTAAATCATTCAGTTTGTAAAAAAATTAATGCCCCCGAAATTCCTGTAATTGCAGTTGCTACCCATGATACTGCATCAGCTATTGCTGCAATTCCTGCATCTTCGGCAAACTGGGCATTTATTAGTTCAGGTACCTGGTCTTTAATGGGGATTCAAACCGAAAAAGCCATTATTTCTGAAAAATCATTCCAAATGAATTTCACAAATGAAGGTGGAATAGAAGGAAGAAATTACCTTTTGAAAAACCTGATGGGTTTATGGATACTCCAGCAATGCCGTCAGGCAATGAAGATGGAAGGATATGATTATGATTATTCGGTATTAACAAAAATGGCTGAGGAAGCGAAACCTTTCTATTCTTTTATAGATATCGATCACAGTAGTTTCCTGAATCCTGAAAATATGAATACAGCAATTAAGAAATATTGTTCAGAGACATCACAGCTTGTACCTTCAACTCATGGTCAAATAGCAAGGATAGTTTTAGAATCCCTTGCATTTAAATATAGTTTAACACTAACTCAACTTAGAGAATTTAATGAAGTTGAAGAATTATTAATTACTGGTGGAGGAATAAATAATAAACTTCTATGCCAGTTTACAGCAAATTCCTGCAAAATACCAGTTATTACCGCTTTATCAGAAGGAACTGCAGCCGGAAATATCATGGCTCAGGCATTAGGCGCAAAAAAACTTAAATCGCAGAAAGATATCAGAAGTATAATAGCCGCTTCATGTTCAAAAAAAACTTATATTCCTGCAGAAACAGAAAAATGGGATGAAGCCTACATTCGTTATCTTTCAGTTATTAATAAAAAAACAGGATGCAATTAAAATAAAATCAAATGGGAAATAAAAACAATCCTCAAAGATATATTGGTAGTTTGCCAAAAATTGGAATCAGGCCTTGTATTGATGGAAGACGAAAAGGTGTGCGTGAATCATTGGAAGAACAAACAATGAATATGGCAAAAAAAGCCGCAGAATTTCTTTCATCTCAATTACGTCATGCTGACGGAAGTATTGTTGAATGCATAATTGCTGACACATGCATTGGTGGAGTGACTGAAGCCGCTATGGCTGCTGAGAAATTTGACAGAATGAACGTTGGAGTAATCCTGACTGTTACTCCTTGTTGGTGTTATGGTAGTGAAACTATCGACATGGATACCCACCGTCCTAAAGCAATCTGGGGATTTAACGGAACCGAACGCCCGGGTGCTGTTTATCTGGCTGCTGCTTTGGCTGCTCATAGTCAAAAAGGGCTTCCTGCTTTTGGCATTTATGGTAGAGATGTTCAGGATGCTGATAGCTCAGAAATCCCTGATGACGTGAAGTCAAAACTTTTACAGTTTGCAAAAGCTGGTATTGTCGTTGCAACTATGAAAGGCAAATCTTATCTATCAATGGGCTCGGTTTCTATGGGGATTGCAGGCTCAATTGTAGATGCTGATTTCTTTCAGAACTATTTAGGAATAAGAAACGAATATGTTGATATGTGTGAATTTACACGACGTATTGAAGAAGGAATATTCGACAAAAAGGAATTTGACAAAGCATTGATCTGGACCAAAATAAACTGTAAAGAAGGACGTGATGTTAACAATGGGAAAAAAGACAGAAAATCTCTGGACAAAGACTGGGAAACAGTTGTCAAGATGACTCTAATTGCACGCGATTTAATGATAGGTAATCCTAAACTTTCGGAGCTTGGTTTTGGAGAAGAAGCACTTGGACACAATGCAATTTTTTCCGGATTTCAGGGACAACGCCAATGGACAGATCATTTCCCTAACGGAGATTTTATGGAAGCAATTCTCAACTCTTCTTTTGACTGGAATGGTATTCGTGAAGCATTTATTGTTGCCACAGAAAATGATTCGCTCAATGGTGTTGCCATGCTTTTTGGCCATTTATTGACAAATACAGCTCAGGTGTTCTCTGATGTACGTACTTATTGGAGTCCTGATGCAATAAAACGTGTTTCAGGATATAAAGTAGAAGGTCTTGCTGTAAATGGAATCATTCATCTTATTAACTCCGGTTCATCAGCATTGGATGGAAGCGGACAACAAATATCTAATGAGATTCCTGCAATGAAACCATTCTGGAAAATAACAGCAGAAGAAGCACAACGCTGTCTTGATGCAACTACATGGCCTGTTGCTGATCTCGGCTACTTCAGAGGAGGTGGTTATTCGTCATGTTTCCTAACCAAAGGTGGCATGCCTGTTACTATGTCCAGAATAAATATTATTAAAGGACTTGGACCTGTACTTCAGATTGCTGAAGGTTATACAGTAGAACTTCCTGAAAATGTAAATGATATTCTTATTGAACGTACCAATCCTACATGGCCCACAACATGGTTTGCACCCCGCCTTACCGGTAAAGCTGCATTTAAAGATGTTTATAGTGTAATGGCCAACTGGGGAGCTAATCATGGTGCTTTTTCTTATGGACATATTGGATCTGAAATGATTACCCTCGCTTCAATGTTACGCATCCCTGTTTGTATGCACAATGTGGATGAAGATAAAATTTTCAGACCTTCCAGCTGGGCTGCATATGGTATGGATAATGAAGGATCTGACTACAGAGCATGTTCGGCTTATGGCCCTTTATATAAATAATTAAAGCTCTTATTGAGAATTCTTCCGGATATAAAATAATTTTACAATCAGTTGAAGAAGGAATTAATATAAAATTCAATTAAAAACAAACTATAAATATTTACTTTAATATGGAAAAAATAAAAATTACAACCAAAGAATTCTTTTGGCCATTCGTATTTATATCTTCTCTGTTTTTCCTCTGGGGTATTGCACATGGAATGGTTGATACACTTGATAAACATTTTCAACAAATATTGCATTTAAAAAAATGGCAATCAAGTTTTATACAATTTTCTCTTTATGGCGCTTATTTCGGAATGGCATTACCTGCTGGTTATTTTATGCGAAAGTATGGATATAAAAAAGGTATCATTCTGGGATTGATTTTATTTGCATCCGGAGCTTTTCTAATTGCTACCACTACATCTTTTGAATCATTCTGGATATTTCTCAGCTGTTTGTTTATTTTAGGTTGCGGGCTGGCTACTCTCGAAACTGCTGCAAATCCCTATACAACAAAACTTGGACCTAAGGAAACTGCTGAAAGACGAATTAATCTTTCGCAATCTTTCAATGGACTTGCATGGATAATAGGGCCTTTAATTGCATTGTCAATTTACAATAATCATAGCAGTATTGCCGGTGAAAAAATGGTTTCCTTAATTGTTCCAATGGCTACCATCGGGATAGTGGTTTTTCTGGTTGCATTGGTCTTTATGAAGTTACCATTACCTGAAATTTCAGAAGAAGACGAACTTCAGGGACATGGAATTAAGTTAGAAGACATAGTGGATAAGTCGGGAACACATAAATCATTATTAAAGGAAAAGCATTTCGTAATGGGAGTAATTGCTCAGTTTTGTTATGTAGCAGCACAAACTGGTGTTTTCAGTTATATGATTAATTTTGTTACTGATCAGGGTCAATATCCCAGGTTTGATGTAAACCATGGCCCCTATTTTCTTGCTTTTGGGTTTGCCTTGTTTATGACTGGCAGAATGAGTGGCAGCTTTTTAATGGGTAGATTTAAACCAAGTACTTTACTGGCAGTTTATGCTGTTATATGTGTTGTATTACTACCCATTGTAAGTGCTTCTCTTGGGTGGGTTTCTGTAATCTCATTATATGCGATATTCTTTTTTATGTCCATCATGTTCCCTACCATTTTTGCGTTGAGTATAAAAGATCTGGGCTCAAAAACAAAAAAAGCGTCTTCTTTTCTTGTAATGTCTGTCGTAGGTGGTGCCCTTTTTCCACCTGTTATGGGCCTGGTAGCAGACAATTTTGGAATGTCAACAGGTTTTCTGGTTCCAATACCTTTGTTCCTCTTTATAATGTATTATGCATTAAAAGGAAGTAAGTTAAAAACTATGCAGATTTGAGTTGTATGATTTTGTAAGATATTTGTAGAATAAAATATTCTTATTCCTTAGGATTAATAAAAAAATCAGTGGGAGAGCGACTTAAATTCGCCCTCCCACTTTCAAAAAATAATAGAAAATACAACGCTAAACTAAACTACAACCCTAATAAATTAATTTAATTAATAAACTGATTTAACAATCTGACAGCAATCGGCCAAACCTTGTAATGATTACTTTAAAAAACTCCTTATAAAAGAATATTGAGATGAAATTAGAAGATTTTGGATATACTAAAAAACATAAAGCATTCATAATCGAACAAAAACTGGATGACTTTGAAATAGGAAGAGTAATTTCTGAACACAAAGAAAGATATATTGTCAAAACAATTAAAGCTGAATTTGAAGCTGAAATAACCGGAAACATGCGATTCACTGCAAAAAGCAGGGAAGATTTTCCTGCAGTAGGCGATTGGGTTGCATTGACAACTTATGAAAATGGGTTTGCAATAATTTACAAAATACTTCCAAGATTCTCAATCATTAAAAGACAGGCAGTTGCTCAATCAGGAGAAATACAGGTTATTGCTACAAATATAGATTATGCTTTCATAGTACAGGCTGTTGACAGGGATTTTAACATCAATAGACTTGAAAGATATCTTACCATCTGTAATGCATCAAAAGTAAGTCCCTTCATCCTACTCAATAAGATTGATTTAATAAATGAACAGCAGATTGCTGAAATAATTGAGAATATTAAAGCCAGGATTAAAAATGTTACTGTTATTGCAATAAGTAATGAATCAAAATATGGATATGACATCTTAAAAAAGTCAATTGAGAAAGGGAAAACATATTGTTTGTTTGGATCTTCAGGTGTGGGGAAATCTACACTGTTGAACAATCTATCAGGTAAATCCATAATGCGAACTGATGCCATTAGCTTGACAACAAATAAAGGAAGACATATTACAAGTCATAGAGAATTAATTATACTGGAAAATGGCGGAATACTAATTGATAATCCGGGAATGAGAGAAGTTGGAATAGCCGATTCAACAAAAGGCTTAGAAATCACTTTTGATATGATTATCAGCTATTCTCAGAATTGTAAATTTAAAGATTGTACGCATACGAATGAGAAATCCTGTGCAGTTCTTGAAGCTATTGAAAAAGGTGAAATAGATAAAACTTCCTACGAAAATTACCAAAAACTTGAAAGAGAAAAATCACATTTTGAATCGACTGCTGCTGAGAGACGAAAGAAAGATAAAGAATTTGGTAAATTTGTAAAGAATTATAATAAGGATAAGAGAAAAAACAGATACTAAGTAATGCTATCAGATACGATACAAAATGCACTAAAATTGATAGATGCATAAAAACAATATCACTATTAAAGCTAAAATTGATTCTAAATCCGAGACTCTAAGCAACAATAATAATCCCTTAAATGGCTTGAAAATTTTTATTTTTTAATTTATACTTAAAGAAATATGAGAAAGAAGAAAGTTATGGTTTTGATTCTGATAATTTTGTTTGTGCTTTCGGGTTTCAGACTTTCTGCGCAGGATTCAATAAAAAAGAAGGCATTTATATCTATTCATACCGGATGTTATATCCCAACGGCAAATGATTTTAATAAAACATACGGGAGCATTATTTTTATTAATGGATTAAGTATTGCTTTTCCAATTTCCAATCATAACTTGATGCTCTATGGGAAAGCCATGTTTTTTAAAAAAGAAGGAACACCAATAATATATCATTTTACAAGTATTAATGGGGTTTCAAATACCTATACAACTCAGGAAGGATCGGTATTTATAAGTCATTATTTATTTAATCTGGGATTTCAGTATAATATTCTGTTGAAAAATCATTTCCAGCTTATTACGAATGCTGGCTTGACTTTTATAAAATCGAATGAAAAATCAGATAATCCAATAGCATATAGTTCAAACGGGAGTGGGTTCTCTGGATTTTTCATTGGAGTGGGACTTGAAAGAAAATTTGAGAAGATTCCATTATCCTTATTTTCGGAATGTCAATACAATTCAACACTTACAATTTTAAAGGTTTATAATCTTGATTATTCAGCAATAAACCTTAGTATCGGATTAAGATATTATTTTTAAGACATTGTGACCAAAAATGCTGCAAGAAAATAAGTTATAAATCAATACTATCAATCAATAAAAAAGAGTATACTGAAAGTGGTTTCAATATACTCTTTTTAATTTACGAAAACTTCAATAAAATGTCAGTTTTATGGTTTTAATAAGATTCAAAAAACAAAACCCTCATCTGACATAGACTTATTATTACTTTTTTAAATTAATATTTATCGCTAAAGTCAAATTCTTTATCTTCATTTTTGATTTCCAGATTGAACTTCTTACAATCAATTCTATCGGAGATGTCCTGAGCTGGTTTTTCAAAATTATTTTTCGGGATATTCAATGTTTTATCAGCCCAAACTTTTTTCATATACAAAGCCCAAATTGGCAAAGCCATATTAGCACCCTGACCTAAAGTAATACTGCGGAAGTGGATAGAACGTACTTCCCCTCCTACCCAAACGCCTGTAGCCAAACTTGGAGTTACCCCCATAAACCATCCATCTGAGTTATTTTGAGTTGTACCTGTTTTACCGGCAATAGGAGCATCTAAACCGAACTTATAACGTAATCTAGCACCAGTACCGCTTTCCACTACACCTTTCATCAATTCTATCATCAGATAGGCAGTCACTTCGCTCATAGCTTCCTGCTGTTTTGGAAGAAAATTCTCAATCACATTGCCATTTTTATCTTCGATACGGGTAATAAAAATAGGTTCGATAAAAACACCTTTGTTAGCATAAGTACTCACAGCACCGGTCATTTCGTATACTGAAAGGTCAGGAGTACCCAAACAAATTGCAGGTACTGCATCAATTGGACTGGTAACTCCCATTTTTCTGGCCATATTTATTACTGCAGCCGGTGAAAAACGTTTCATCAGATATGCAGAAACATTATTAATTGAATTGGCCAACGCCCATTTCAATGTAATCATTTCACCTTCTCTCTTATCATCAGCATTTTGAGGTGTCCAGCTTTCTCCATTGCCCATATCAAATGTTACCGGAAGATTTGGAATTTCTGTACAGGGTGAAAACTCACCTTCCTGCATAGCAAGTGTATAAACAAAAGGTTTAAATGTAGACCCGACCTGTCGTTTGCCGGTTTTAACATTATCAAACTGAAAATGCTTATAGTTAATCCCGCCAACATAGGCTCTGACATAACCAGTTTGTGGCTCCATAGACATGAGGCCTGTATGCAAAAACCATTTATAATATTTTAAAGAATCAAAGGGTGTCATTACAGTATCTCTTTCGCCTTTCCAGGTAAATATTCTCATAGGAATGGGTGTGTGAAATTCCTTTTCAATTTCTTCTTCACTCATATTGGCTTCTTTCAGTCTACGGTAACGGTCGGAAGTTTTCATTGAAGCTGTATATGTTGCCTGAATTTCCTCATCAGTTAATTGAGAAAACGGAGCATTTTTAACACCCTTCCAATGCTTATAAAATGCGGGTTGTAAATCCTTTCCTAAATGTTCTGCAACAGCTTCCTCTGCATATTTTTGCATTTTATAATTGATGGTTGTATATATTTTTAATCCATCTTTGTACAAATTATAGGAAGTCCCGTCTGGTTTCTTATGTTTTTCACACCATTCATTTAAATATTGACGAAGATATTCTCTAAAGTAAGTACCATATCCTGCACTATGATCCTGAATAGTATATTTAGACATATCAATAGGTAATACCCTTAATGAATCATATTGCTCCTGAGTAATATAATCGTTTTTCCGCATTTGATTTAAGACAACTTCTCTCCTTTTTTTTGCATTATCGGGATTTTTAATCGGACTGTAATAAGTAGGAGCCTTCAAAATACCAACCAAAAGTGCGGCTTCTTCAATTTTCAAAGAGTCAGGAGTTTTATTAAAATAGGTTCTTGCTGCTGTTTTTATTCCAAATGAATTACTTCCAAAATCAACTGTATTGAAATACATGGCAATTATTTCTTCTTTTGTGTAATTTCGTTCAAGTTTAGCAGCAACAATCCACTCTTTAAATTTAGTAAAAACCATAAAAAGCTTAAACTGGTTTTTGTTTCTGGGAAATAAATTTTTAGCTAATTGTTGCGTAATTGTACTTCCGCCGCCAGAACTCCGGTTGCGCCCGATAATTGTTTTGCCTAATACTCTGAAAATACTTCTGGTATCAACTCCTGAATGCTTTTCAAATCGTGCATCTTCAGTTGCAATCAGTGCATTTATCAATGCTGGTGATAAATCATTGTAATGTGCATTGCTGCGATTTTCAATATAATATTTTCCTAAAATTTGTTGATCAGCTGTAATAATTTCTGAAGCTAAGTTACTTTTAGGGTTTTCCAGTTCTTCAAAAGATGGCATAAAACCAAGCCAACCCAATGAAAGTAAGATAAAAAGTAAAATAAAAAACAAAAAAGTTGAAGCTACGAAAATCCAGAAACGCTTCACATATAATTTGAAATTCGTTGGGCTCCCAATTGTCTTTTTAGGCATGTAAAAAATTTTATTGGTTCGTATTTTTTTCTATTCTTAATCCCACAGATTTAATACCTGAAATTTGTATTTCACGCATAGCTTGTTCAATTTCAAATATATACTTTCCTTTCAAAGGAAAAATAGCTTTTTTCTTTAAAAGTATTTTATTGTCCTTAATTTTCCCGTTGCCTTTTCCATACCATTTACCTTGGTTATCAGCCAATATACATTCAAGTGTATCAATTGCAATTCTACCGTCAGGAAATGTAGTTTTAATAAATAAAAAGAAATTACTGTTTTTATAATCTGTTGTATTTCTTATGTTAACATGAAAATCAAAACAAGAAATAGTGTCATCAATCAGAACCTCAACTTTTAATTTCTCATTCACATCCCATGCATTTTCACTTACTTCCATACTTTTATCAATAAGTGGAGGCTTACCACAGGAAGCAACTAGTAAAATTATAAAACTAACTGCCAAAAATCTAGTAAGATAATATATAAAACTATGCATATTACATTGAATATTAATCAAATCTTGTTAAATCATCTTGTCCGATAAAATTTTCAAAATCCTTTTTGGTTTCTTTTTTTATTGTATAATCATCTAATTTAGGGATTTTACCTCCTTTTTCATTAATTCTGATGATTTCTTTCACTTTATCAATAGGAATTTCGAAAAAATTAGAATAATCATTGATATAATTATACCAGATAGTTTTTTTATAAACATCCATTTTATTAAAAACACCATCTCCTTTGCTGGTTTTCAACACAATATCTGTCGAAGGAAATTCTTTCAATGCATCAGCATAAGAATCACTTTCATAATTCAGGCAGCATTTCAATTTACTGCATTGGCCGGCCAGTTTTTGCGGGTTCATTGATAACTGTTGTACCCTGGCAGCATTTGTGCTAACTGATTTAAAGTTAGTAAGCCAGGTTGAGCAACATAATTCTCTTCCACAAACACCAATTCCACCCAATCGACTTGCTTCCTGCCTGACACCAATCTGACGCATTTCTATCCTTACTTTGAATTCTTCAGCCAAAGTTTTGATTAATGTTCTAAAGTCTACTCTGTCGTCTGCAGTATAATAAAAAACAGCTTTTGTATTATCACCCTGATATTCAACATCATTTAATTTTAAATTGAGTTTCTGATCAGAAGCAATTTTTTTAGCTTTTATCATTGTTTTATCTTCATTCTCAACTGCTATAATCCACTTTTCGATATCTGTAGTTTTAGCTTTTCGATATACTTTCTTAATATTATCAATTGCAGGATTAATATTCTTTTTAATCATCTGAAGTCTTGCTGTTTCACCTGTTAACGAAACAATTCCGATATCATGACCGGGAACTCCTTCAACAGCAATTATATCACCTACTGAATATTGTATGTCATCAGTGATTCTAAAAAACTCTTTTCTGCTATTCTTAAACCTAACTTCTACGCAATCAAATATTTTATATGTTTCAGGCTGTTCAATATTTTCCAGCCAGTTGTAAGCATCTAATTTACTGCATTTATGAGATGTTTTCACATCACACTTTTCATCATTCTTCGAAGGATGGCAACATCCTCTGGTTTGAAAACTTTGGTTTATATTGTTGTTATTTATTTCTTCCATGTTTTATATTATCAAAGTACAAAAGTAGCATTTTTATCTTTAATAAAAACGTACAGATTTTTCTCATCAGAACTTAAACTTAAATTATTAGAAATTATTGTTAAGTAATTTATTCATTTTCAAAGACAAGTCCATAAACAAAATACTGGAATTTGCATTTCTTTCTATGTGATAAATAGCTTTATTTAATTCACTGGAAACATCTTCAATGTTTTGAGAATTAATAAATCTATAAAAATTAGAAATAAATTTAGACTCTTCTGAAGATAACTTTACCAATTCACTTTTGTTAAAATTAATCAACACACAATATCTTGCTATCTTCAACACGTAATTTAAGAAATTCTTTTGCTTTTCTCTGCCAATCTTAGACAAAGTTGCGACTAAATTATTCAAACCCTCCACATTAGTACTTTTTGTACTTACATCGATTGTAGAGCCTTTATAGCAACCTCTTAACCAACTAATTAGCAATTCAGTATTAAATTTTTCCTCTTCAGTATTATTAAGTATTCTTAATGCTTCCGAATAGTTTCCATCTGCATGTTGAGCAATAAATTGAGCCGTCTTTTCGTCAATCTGATAAGATTGAATAAGTTTTTCAATAATTTCATTATCCTCAATTTTTAATAATTTAATCAATTGAGTTCTTGATAAAATAGTTGGTAAAATCTGATCATGATTTTCAGAAATCAACAAAAACAGCGTTTTCTCAGGTGGTTCTTCTAGTATTTTCAGTATTTTAGGAGCTGCGGAATGGTATAATTTCTCTACCATCCATATTATCATGATTTTATATTCTGATTCATAGGTTTTAAAACTGAGAATCCTGTTTATTTCATTGCAATCTCTTACATTGATAGTTCCTTGTTTGTTCTCAATACCTAATTTCTCAAACCATTCATTCAGATTTACATAATAATTTTTCTCTAATAAAAATGCTCTCCATTCCACTAAAAAATTATCACTAAAATTATTTTTAGATACTTTTTTTGTAGTAGCATTTGGGAAAATGAAATGTATATCAGGATGTATTAATTTATCAAATTTCAGACAAGATTTACATTTGCCACATGCATCTCCAATAATCCCCAAAGGATGATTTTCACCATAATATTGTTTATTTTCACAATTTAAAAACTGACTGTAAGCGATAGCAAGTGCTAACTTTCCGCTTCCTTCAGGACCTAAAATAAGCTGAGCATGACTCACTCTATTGTCAGTTACTGTTTGTATGAGTTTATTAATTACTTCTTTGTGTCCGATTATATCTTTAAAAAGCATTATTATTGTATTATCTGAATTAATATTTAAACATAAAACTATTACAGCCAAAACAGGTTTTAAGTAAAAAAATATTATCAGAATTAAAATTTAAATAATAGCCCTGTTATAATACTTCAAATAGCTTTAGATAGCTGTAACAATAAATTTATGTAAACTCATTATTAAATGCGAAATTAAAATAATTTCCAAAATTACCTACTATATTATGAATGTAAAATTTTGATTAGTTAAATTTTTCACTAATTTTGCAGCATATATCGGGGAGTAGCGCAGTTGGCTAGCGTACTTGTCTGGGGGGCAAGAGGTCGTGAGTTCGAGTCTCATCTCTCCGACTAAAAAAGCAGTATTGTTTAGATACTGCTTTTTTTATTTATAATATTTTCTAACTTGCAAAAAAAATCAGCTTACACCTTAATGTTAATCAAGCTTTAGTACCGCTAAAAAAGCAGATTGAGGAACTTCTACATTTCCAACCTGTCTCATACGTTTTTTCCCTTTCTTTTGTTTATCAAGTAATTTACGTTTACGGGTAATATCACCTCCATAACATTTTGCAGTAACATCTTTTCTAACAGCTTTAACTGTTTCTCTGGATATAATTTTAGAACCTATTGCAGCTTGAATCGCAATATCAAATTGTTGCCGTGGAATTAATTCTTTTAACTTTTCACAAATACGTTTCCCAAAGCTATAGGCATTGTCCTGATGAATCAATGTTGATAAGGCATCAACCGGTTCAGCATTCAAAAGAATTTCTAGTCGTATTAATTTAGCAGGTTTGTAACCTGATTGAAAATAATCAAAAGAAGCATAGCCTTTTGAAATACTTTTTAATTTATCATAAAAGTCAATTACAATTTCGCCCAAAGGTAATTCAAAAGTTATTTCTATTCTATCTGATGTAAGATATACCTGATTCTTTATTACACCGCGCTTTTCGATACACAATGTCATAATTCCACCCAGATATTCTGATTTAGTTATAATATGAGCAGTAATATAAGGCTCTTCAATATGTTCTAAATGATTAGGATCCGGCAAACTTGAAGGATTGTGTACTTCAATCATTTCTCCTTTTGTAGTATAAGCTTTATAAGAAACGTTCGGAACTGTAGTGATAACATCCATATTGAATTCCCTGTCCAGTCTTTCCTGAATAATTTCCATGTGCAATAATCCCAGAAAGCCACATCTGAATCCAAATCCTAATGCCATGGAAGATTCAGGTTCAAATGTTAAAGATGCGTCATTCAACTGAAGTTTTTCAATTGAACTTCTTAATTCTTCATAATCATCTGCATCAATCGGGTATACACCGGCAAAAACCATGGGTTTTACATTTTCGAAACCATCAATTGCTGTTAAACAAGGTCGGTTAACCTGTGTAATCGTATCACCAACTTTAACTTCTTTTGAAGTTTTAATACCAGAAATTATATACCCAACATCACCTGCACTTAATTTTTCTTTTTGTTCCGGTTTTAGCTTTAATACACCGATTTCATCAGCATGATATTCTTTTCCTGTTGCGAAAAATTTTACAAAATCACCTTTTTTTATCTCACCATTCATTATCCTGAAATAGGAAATAATTCCTCTGAATGAATTAAATACAGAATCAAAAATAAGAGCTTGCAAAGGTTCATCAACAGAACCACTTGGGGCAGGGATCCGGTGAACAATAGCCTCCAGGATTTCATCTATTCCATAACCTGTTTTGCCGCTGGCTTCCAGAATATCATCTCTGTCGCATCCGATTAAATCAACAATTTGATCTTTGACCTCTTCAGGCATCGCTGCATCTAAATCAATTTTATTTAGAACAGGGATAATTTCCAAATCATGATCTAAAGCAAGATAAAGATTGGAAATGGTTTGAGCCTGTATCCCTTGAGTAGCATCAACAATAAGTAATGCGCCTTCACAAGCTGCAATAGAACGTGAAACTTCATACGAAAAGTCAACATGACCTGGAGTATCGATCAGATTTAATTTATAGAGAGTGCCTTCATGAATATAATCCATTTGTATGGCATGACTTTTAATGGTAATCCCTCTCTCTCTTTCAAGATCCATATCATCCAATACCTGTGCTTGTGAATCTCTGGCAGAAACAGTATGTGTAACTTCTAACAACCTGTCAGCAAGTGTGCTTTTCCCATGATCAATATGGGCAATAATGCAAAAATTTCTTATGTTTTTCATTGTTTGCAAAAGTATAAAAAAATCACAAATTTCACAACATGTTTATTCCTAAGCGTAAAATCCTGATTTAAAGATATAATTATCATTTTAATTATATTCCTAAATTTAAAAGTATCAAAAATTTATATTTAAAAAAAACAAAAGAATTAATATACCAAATACAACTTTTATTAAAATCAAAACGTCTGAAGAATAATTGCATTGAAATTAAGAAATTTTTTATATTTTTGTAATCGTTAATAAATCATTAAAAAAATGAAGAAATCAGTCACTTTTTTTGGTAAATGTATGTTTATCATGTTTTTGCTAATTAGCAATCTAAGTTTTTCTCAAAGTAAAATTGTAATTCCAGACAATCGTTTGTATCAATGTTTCGAAAAAACATATATTGATAATCTTGTAAACACAAATCCTGAACAAATACAGTATCTGAACTATTATCTGGATAATGCTTATTATACTGCAAGTTTGAAAGCAGAAAAACCTGTTTTAGGAATTGATATTAATCTTTTATTCGAGAAATCTAAAAAAGGAGTAGTTACAAAAATTCCTTTCAAAGAAAAAGTATATAATAAAGCTAATTTCAATGTTTTAAAATACAATTTCCAAACAGGTTTTTTAGATACTCCTACTTATATCTGGAGAGAAGCAGGGATAGCCATAATTTTTCGCCCTGAAAAACATATTAAAGAAGATTTTAAAAATAACAACAATAAATAGTTATAGATATGAAAAAAATAGTATTTCTCAGCATATTTTTACTTTTAGGCACATTTATAAAGGCTCAGGTATATAACATTGAAAATAGTAATGGATTAACAATTTCAAGTTGTGCTGTCGATTTTTATGATAATGCCTCTGGAAATTATTCTCCAAATGTAAATCAAACGATTACTTTCCAATCAAATAGTGCAACATTTACGCATTTAAAAGTTAGTTTTAGCATCTTCGATATTGATGCTTCTGATACTCTATATGCTTATGATGGATTAACAACTGCAGCTCCTTTAATTGGAAAATTTAATAATTCTCATCCACTTGCAGGTGGGCAGAATATTGTACAATCATCAATTACAAATTTATCCGGTGCTTTAACCTTTAAATTTGTTACTGATGGTAGCGTTCAAAAAGCAGGATGGTTTGCTGCTTTAGGTTGTGTTCAAGCTTGCCAAAGAGTATTTGCTTCATTGGATACAATATTAACAAATCCAAAACCAGATACAAACTATGTAGATATTTGTTTGGGACATCCAGTTACTTTGGTAGCTGCTGAAAATTTCCCTGATAATAATATTGCTTACCATCAAAGTAAAAATAACTGTACCTATACCTGGGATTTTGGCGATGGCACTCCAACTGCAACAGGATATTCTGTTACTCACAACTACGCAGTAAGAAAAGGTTATGATATTATGCTTACAATTACCGACAGTATTGGCTGTACAAATACAAACGCTTTAGGTACAAGAGTCAGAATAGCTTCAAAACCAACAACAATAATAAGACCTTTAGAAGATATGTGTTCGGGTGTAACAAAATTAATTAGTGCAGGTTATAATCCAACATCCGTAATTTTAGTTGAACCAATGGGTTTTACTCAAACTTCCAAACAAGGATTTGACAGCACAATGTTTATTCCTGATGGTGGTGTTTGTACCCCAAATACTTATCTAACAAATGTGTTTTTTAATAATTTCCCAACAGGAGCAACTATCCAAAGTGCTAATGATATCCTTGCAATTTGTGTGAATATTGAACATAGTTTCTCCGGAGACTTAGGATTTAGAATTAAATGTCCGAATAATCAAAGTGTGAATATTGATCCAAATCAACACTCAGGTAGTAATGGACTTGGAAACTGGTATGAACCTGATGGAACTCCAGCTTGCTCTGCAGCTGCTAATCAACAGGGAGTTGGTTGGAATTACTGCTGGTCAGAATATTATCCAAATGTAGGTACTTTAGGTAGTCATAAGGCTGGAGGTCCTGCTAAAATAGATTCAACTAATACGATTTTGCACACCAGCTATTATTTACCAGCTAACCCACTCTCAGGTTTGATTGGATGCCCATTAAACGGCACCTGGAGCATTGAAATAACCGATGATTGGGCTTCTGATAATGGTTATATTTTTAACTGGACACTTGAACTTCAAGCTAATTTAATGCCAAATAACTGGACCTATAATGTAAAAATTGACTCTGTAGGATTTTCCGGACCTTTCATTTCTCCTTTAACTGATTCTACTGCTATCATTGCTCCAACTACAGGAGGAAATTTTACATATAATATTTCTTTGGTGGATGAATTCGGCTGTGCATGGGATACTACTACTACTATGACCGTCATTACAACGCCACATCCTTATCTAGGTTCAGATACTTCATTGTGCTATCCTAATTCAGCTGTGTTAAATCCGGGAGTAAACTGCACATCTTACTCATGGATAACACCATCAGGTATTAGAACAACATCTACAATAAATTCAGATACTATTTATGCTACAGTTGTCTCACCTTTTAATTATGTGCTTACAGCTACTAATACAAATGTAGCAAATACTTTAAACTGCATAGGACTTGATACTATTGTTGTTACAGTAAATCCTATGCCTGAAATCACTTTTACAACAAATCCTTTTAGCCCTCTTGAGGGTTGTGAACCTTTTACTGTTCAATTCAATAATGAATCTTCACCCGTAAATTCTTCTTTTATATGGGATTTTGGAGATGGTCAAACTTCTACAATTGAAAGTCCTTCTCACGTTTTTGCAGCAGGGAATTATATTATTAGTATTTCAGCAACTACTCCTGATGGGTGTAAAAAATCTTTCGTATCTGTTCCAGATTATGTTATCAGTTATCCTCAGCCTATTGCTGATTTTACATGGAATCCACCTATTGGCACAAGAACAAACCCTCTGATCAATTTTGTCAATTTAACGACACCTATGAATCCTACTTTCACATGGAGTTGGGATTTCGGTGACAATAACGCAACAAGTGATTCTTTGAACCCTTCACATTCTTATCCTCAAATCCCGGATGAAAAAGAATATACTGTTACTCTAATTGGTATAAGTGATCACGGAAATAATAATAAATGTACTGATACTGTTTCATATAAAGTGAAAATTATTGATGACGTTTTAATTTTCCCTAATATTATAACTCCAAATGGTGATGGAATTAACGATAAATTCGAAATTGGAGCATTAATCAAAGGAGGTGCTTTTACAGAAACTCAGGTTATTATATACAATCGCTGGGGTAAAAAGGTATACGAAAATAATAACTATAAAAATGACTTTGACGGAGAAGGATTGGCAGATGGCGTTTATTACGTTACTATCAAAGCCAAAGGTTTATTAAAAGATGTAGAATACAAAAGTAGTCTCCAAATTCTTAGATAATAATCCTTTCTCAGACATAAAAAAGACGCTCTAAAGGCGTCTTTTTTTATGTCTTACTATTCTTTAATCGAAGTAAATTCTAAACAAAATGATTTATAATTTATTACATTGTATAAAAAGTACAATATCGTTCAGAAAGATGCTGTAATTCCAGTAGTGACAATTGGGTTACTGTGTATTCCTTCGATTTAGAATAGAACCTTCGTCCATTAAGTTATATATCGTTTATTTGATCGAATTCTAATGCAATAAAATATATCGTTCCACAGTTTGCAAATTATGACGAGAGTATAATTCCTTATACTATCAGCTTGCTAAATTAGTTTAATTGCTTGTTGTTTTTAAAACGCCCCTTCTAGCATAGTGCTGTTCAAGCGCTACTTATGGTTTTATTTGATAATATTAAATTTTCTATATGATATTTCTAAATTCATTAGATAATTAGGATCTAGCGTCCCATTAAAAATCTCTTTTTTAATAAAAGGTATTATCTTTTTCCATTGATTTGAATATGGATAACCATTATTTCCATTATGAAACAGTATAACAGCAACAGTATTGCTGGCTAAACTAGTTTTCTTTATTGTAGCAAACCCTTTTGCTTCAGTTAAAACAATTATTCTATCAAAACAAATACTATCATTAATTTCTTCTTCTATTCTACCATTACCTCTAATTGATTGATCAATTTTAAATATTTCTTTAATAGAATTACAATAACTCGAATCTATCGAGCTATTGAATATATTAAGCAAAGAGTCTTTGCGTCTCCAAAATTCATTTGCAAATTTACTTTTATTAAATGCTCTAATCTCTGAGGAGCTTAAATATGATAGATTTAATCCTTTTTCAACTCCTAAATTTAAATATTCATTAGCTTTATAAAAATTAGAATCAGAAATTGCAGCCGAGAAAGCATCTGAGTATCCCCAAGGACTGAAATTGATAAATTTAAATGCATTATCATAATTATTCAAAGCTTTCTTGAAGTCACCCTGTTTTTGATTGCTTTCAGCTTTTTCAATTAAATCATTATATCTGTAATAACTTGAATCTTGTGCGACAAGATTTATAGAAAGCATTAATAAAATAATAAAAAATATGTCTTTCACGTATAATGTTTTTTTAAGTTGCGCCTATCGTTATAACTTGAATGAAATCTGTATTTCTTTTAATGAAACTGCTTTCCTCCGAACCCGGAAAAGTTAATTCCAAGCAATACTTCATGAATTACGCTATTATTATCTGGTAAATAGGTAAATCTATAACCGATATTGATTGGAGCTAAAAACCTTAAAATATGCATTTCGCTATTAATTTCACCTTCCAAAGATTGCTGCAATGTATTTCTATTTTCATAAGCTGCAATAGCTCTTCCATAAAACAAATTCATATCCAGCCGTTTAAGATACATCAATGAGCCAATGCTAAAATCAGGATAAAGCAAGGGATAGAAATAACTGACTGCAGCAGAGTAAAGCCAGTGATTATAAATAGCATAACTACCCAAAGGATAATTGATAATATCGGAGAAAACATAGTTGCTGCTACCTTCTGTTCTTTTCTGGATACCACCATAGAATTTAAATCCATGATGATTGATGATTGATGGTAAGTAAAGATAGGATTCTGCACTAGCAATATTCCCGTAATTATAAATTCCAAATGGAGTATGACGAAAATTCAACTCAAGGGTTTGCCCCCATTTTGGATACAAATCTCTGTCACTGGTTTTCAAAACATGATAAGCATAGATTCTGTAATCAATACTGTTGATATTTCCTTTTGTAAATTTGGAAGGTGTAGAAGCATCATGTGAAATATTAATAAGTGTTGTATTTACTGAAGGAATTAGCTTTGTATAATACTTTGATGTTGGAAATTGCAAAGGAATACTCAATCCGAGTTTCACATTGCATTCTCTGTAAGTAAAATCATGCCTGCTGTTATCGTGCCAGATAGAAATACCATTCTTTATCCGATAGTCAATACTTGCATCTATTACAGGAAAAAGTCCTTTATATGTATAGTCAAGATAATATTTACCTGTATTTTCTTCACGAATGTATTCATATCCGGCAGTAAGAAATGAGGTACTGAGTAAATTATGCGACATAAACGAAATTCCTGGTGCAGCAGTTTGATTGTTAGCATTGATTGAAAGCGGGGCCCAACTATGAATATTTATCAGATGGCTGATTTTGCTGTATTTTGTAATCTCGTACTGTTTAGTTTTTTGTTGAAAGTTAATTACACCTTTTTCCTGGCTGGCAAGTTGTTCAGGTAAATTAAAACTATCTTTTGGAATAAGTAAAGGGTTCCATAATTCAGGCTGAATTGCAATACTAACAATATCATAACCATTGACAGTAAAATCAGAATATACAAGTTGAGAACCATCGAAAGAAACACAAGGATCAGTAGCTCCATATTTTGAATAGGTAAGCTGATAGATTGTATTAGAAACTGTATCCATAGCAAAAACATTATCCACTCCACCATATATATCATTATAAATAATAAAATTCTTAAAATATGCAGCACCAGACATTTCACAGTGAACAAAGGCATTTTTAAAATGAATTTTAGCATTATCCTGATGGTATTCAGCAAAGGCTCTCCCATTACTTGATGTTGCTATCATTACGACAGTCCTGTCATCATCACTCCAGCTTGGAGTAGCTAAAAAAGCATTTTCAGGTGAAGCAATTTTATTGAGTACTTTCCCGGTTTGAGCATCGAGAATTACCAAAAAGTAATTGTTTTGCAAATCAACTTCAATTGCAGCAATTTTTGTGGCATCATGAGAGATACAGGGAGCAAAATACCTGGTTTTATGTGTAATAGTTTTAATTTTTCTTTTTACAATATCATAAGTTTTTATAACAGCATAAGATTCATGATCCCAGCGTAATCCAGGATACTGCTCAGCCCAGACTATAAGATTTTCCGAATAAGATAATGAATGCATAAAATCATTACCTTGAGTAAACACTATAGATTCCTTCCCATTTTTATCTAATTTAACAAAACGGGGAATATCATCTATACCATACTTTAAAGCTATAAATTCACTATCATTGATATAATTTGGGAATCTGTAATTTGTAAAATTTTTATTTTCCCTTACAGTATGGCTTTTAAATCTATTATATTCTGATTTAGACAATTGCTTTGTCCAGAGGCTGTCGAAAAAAGAAAGAGATTCCTTATATATACCCACTGTAGTTTTTCCGGTAGCTTTTTTAAGTCCTTGTGCAAATGGAACAACCATATATGGATTTCTTGCAATATATTTCAGTGTTTTATCCCAGATATCCGCACCGTATTTACATCTTGAATATGCTACCAAATGGTAACCAAGAGTATAGGGATCAGGAATATTATCTTTATATGAGCCAAATATAGCTTTGTTATAATTAAAGCTTCCTTTTTCGATAAGTTGTGCTTTTAAATCCATATTAAAAGAAGGTAATCTGCCCCTCCCCGATTTTGTCAAAGCAGTTTCCATAACCACTGCATCTCCTTCGAGAAACCATCGCGGTAAATAAACCCCCGCAATAGAACCTATAGCCAATTCTCCGAATGGAATATTTAAAACATTACTCATTCCCCTATACATCTGACTAACCTGAACAGCATGTCGGTATTCATGAATTGAAAGTTGTTCAACCCACGGCTGAGCATACATGTCCTGTGGTGGACAGCTATACCATTCACTGCGTTTGGGAGCCCAGGTAACAAATCCATTGGATACGACAGTCCTGTTGTGAATGATAACTGCTAGTTTTTTAGGTTTATGTCTTAACGTAACAGTATCGAAATCGTACGCAAATTCTAAATAATTGGCAATCTGATTTGCTTTTTCAGAAAAACTATCCGGAAAAATGAGTTTAAAATGAGGTGTTTTAATCTGCTGCCATTTTATGCAAGCAGGATCTTGTCCTGCATCATAAAACTGAGCATAGGTATTGTAATTAAATAAGAATAAAACTATTAGAAAAATAAATTTTTGATAGGATTTAATCATATTGCAATTGCAAATTACTAAATGCCGGATGCCAGCACATCAATAAGATGAATACATTTAATCGGCAGTTTTTGCTTTTTAATATATGCATCCTGATGCATCAAACAGGAAGCATCTGTAGAAACAATATATTCTGCACCTGTTTCCAGTGCATTTATCACTTTCTGTTCAGCCATTGCTGTGGAAATTGGTTCATGCTTAATTGAGAAAGTTCCTCCAAACCCACAGCAAACTTCAGTGTCTTTCATTTCAATAAGCTGTAGACCTTTTACTTGTTGTAATAATAATCGGGGTTCATCTTTGATACCATATTCTCTTAATGCAGCACATGAATCATGATAAGTAACCTTATGATTGAAAGTTGCGCCAACATTTGTAATTCTTAAAACATTGACAACAAAATCAGAAAATTCGAATATGTTTTTTTGTAATCTTCTAAATTCTAAATGATAAGCTGTATTATGGAATAATTTCCCATAATAATTTTTAACAAATCCTATACAGGAAGCCGAACCACCTACAATATATCTGTCATTAGGAAAATCTGTAAGAAATTTTTCGCCCATTGCTCTTGCTTCATCCCAAAAACCACTATTGAAAGCCATCTGACCACAACAAGTCTGGTTTGGATTATAATGTATTTCCTGACCTAGTTTTTCAAGAATTTTAACCATATTAAAGGCTGTTTCAGGAAAAATCTGATCTACAAAACAAGGAACAAATATATCTATTTGGTTATTCATGTGCGTATTATAATTTTTATATAAAGTAAACAAAGGTAAAGAAAAATTTTAATTAAAAAAGTTTCTTGTTAAAGCAATTCATTTAATCTGCAGATCTTTCCTATTAAAACAAATAACCGATAGAACAGTTTACACCCCATAAATAATGACCCCACAAACGATTTCCGATTCTACTTCTGAGATATTTATCATAATCGTATTCGAACTGAGTTTCACCTGTAACATCACTTGAGAATATAACTCCCAGCTGAAAATTAAAATCGACACTCAGGCAGTTGAAAAATATTTGTTTTACACCTGATTTCATATTCAAACCAAAATGAGTGGTTGTAAACTGAGTATTGGTATACCTTACTGAAGAATACCCATCTGAAGCATATATTTGAAAATTATTGTTCAATACAGCTGTATCAACATCTGCTGTACTTGTAATGATATCAAAACCGAATGAACTATATACGCCTAATGGTGCAATATGAGATGATTTATACAAAATAAAATCACCACCAAAATCCTTACATGAGATTTTCAATAATGGGTCTCCATTTGGATCTGAGTATCCATATGTGCCATCCAGTGTTTTGTATAAAGTTTCAAAAGTTGTTGCTCGCAACTGAATTGATTTGTTACGGGTAATTACACGCTCAATTTCTATCGAATATCGGTCATTAAATTTAAAATAACCTGACTTGCCGTTTTTATTTGGCATCACAAAAGAACTTTTCATAAAAAGTCCGAGTTTAATTACATTGCGTTTACCCATATAACCAGAAACCTGCGAGTAACTCTTTGTCGAAAATAATAAAAGGAAAAACAAAATAGTTGTGATTAATTTAATTTTCATAATTTCTTATTTTGATTTCATTTGATTAAAAGTATCGTAAATTCTTGAATTTAAATAGGCTCTATTGTCAGACATTTCAATTGCTGAAGAATTGATAAATACGGTTTTTCCTGTTTCCATATTAAATACGCCATTATAAAAAATTGTCTGGAATGCCGGTCTTGTATAATATTGAATTGTAATAGGCCACATTACAGGACTTAAAGCACCGTAAAGCAACATTGAGAATGCAGCATTGTCTATTCTGGATGCTTTGGCGGAAATTACACCTGCTATATTCAAATATTTAGTCTGATATTGATTGATAATAGATTTGATTTCGTTAGAAAGAAAAAGAACTCTATCTCCATTAATTTCCCAACTATAAAACTCATCGGTCCATTCATTTAGCAACATGTGATTATTGTATAAAGCTGTGCCATTTTCTTTAAATTCTGACGGCAATACAGTTTCCATATGCAAGCCTACTCTTTTTGCATTTTTCTTAAGCAGTCCAATAAAATTAAGCTGACTACTTTCAGTATCAAAGAATTTAATTTTTTCAGTTTTCCGATAATCAAATTTCATGTAAAAAGGATTATATAACAAAACCGTATCAATTCCCATTCTACATCCGAAATTCCTGTCCTTATTGCTGTAAACAAGTTCAGACTCATCATCAATTTCTTCATCTTCACCATCGTTATCTTCTTGTTCAGATTTGCTGAGTTTTGCTAATTCTTCTTTGTTTTTATTTTGAATGTTCTCAAGATTTTCAACTACTTTTTTAAATTCCGCAGTAAAACTTTTATCTTTCAATAAATTAGCAAAAATGAAAGAATAGAATTCATTAATAGCCTGTGTTTTCTTTTTCTTTTCAATATTTCTGACTTTAGACGATTGTTTTTGAATACTATCGAATTTTGTTGCATCTGCAAGTATGGTATCACCAGGTTTAAGAATCTGAGGGTTACTCACAAACATTGATAGTCGGGCTTTATTTCTCCAGACTAACTCTTTGAACAAATCATCTTTAATATTTTTCAGATAATTATCCTCAGGATATTTTTGATTCACTTGCCATACATAACGAAGTGCTATTGCATTTAATTCATTCTTTTTAATATTCTTGAACAAACTAACTACAGTATGAATTTCTCCTTCAGTTTTTTTCTCAGATGTTAAAACATTGCTGATATTATCTCTGTTTTTGTATTTTGCCATTCCGTATAATGATGCTGACAATACCTGATCGATAAACAGATTGTCAGGATAATCTTTTTTCATCAGCCAGGCATTGTAAAACGACATGGAATAATTTTGTTCAATAGTATAAAGCCTAAGACATTCAAAACGAGCCATATCTCGAATTGCGTTGAAATAGGCTTCACCCTGTGGATTTATTTGTTTCCCTTTATTGTCGATATTTTTAAGTCTTTCCTGCATTTGCTCACGTCGCTTTTTAATATTGGGATGTGTGGAATTTTCATCATCATAATCATCACGTGCTCTGATAGGATTGATACTTTCAGGTAAATATTTTGCAGGGAAAACAAATAAAGAATCACTTAAGAAAGAAGTATTGAAAGCAATTTCGTCAAAAGGTAAATATGCATATTGTAATACATCGTAAATCTCAGTTGCCTGATTTAGATCATAATTTGTTTTACTATAATAATCATTAAATCCTTTATCATCAGCTTCATTTTCCATTTCGCGGGAACGATAATGTGTTTTATAAAGTATTTCATTTAGGGAGGCACTTTTAAAACCTTTATTCTCACGACTTATTTTATCTTTTTCAAGAAATAAATCCATGCTATGCTTTTTTATATAATGAATTAATTCGTGAGAAATAATAAATGCCAGTTGCGATTCGCTTCCTGCCTGAGCAATTAAACCCAGGTTAATAAAAAATATTCCCTTATCGGTTGCAGAAGCGTTTACTGTTGGGGTTTTGAGAATGTATATTCTGATTTGCTTACGCAATTCTGGTTCATTTACAAGAATTTTATCAGCAATTTTATCCACATATGCATTTAATGGTGTATTGTATAAAACTTTTCCGCTCAATAAAATTTGATTAATATAATAATTACTTTCCTGTAAAAACTTATCTTTCGTCTTGATAACTCGTCTATGTTTTGTAGAATCAGATTTTTCCAACTCAGCTTTTTCATTTTTATAAGCTTGTACAAATTGTGTACATAAGTCATCAGGAATTTCACCAACTGGTTTTAAAGTATAATAATTATGGGTAAAATCTGCAACAATGGGTTGTCTTTGAGCAAATAAAGATGTTTTAACCAGTAATATCAACAACAACAAAAAGTATTTCTGCTTTTTCATACAATCTAAATATAGCGTAACAATATTAATTTGCAAATCTATCATATTTTTTTTGATAAGAGCAATGTAAGAAGCGTTTTTACATAAATTATACAGCTATTTTAAAATCAATTTATTATGAAATGTATCGTTTTATTCACATTATTTATTAAACTTTTTCTCTAAACCATTCTTTTTTCTCTTATTTTTGTATAAAAAAACACTCATGATGACAAAATTAAATGAAGGCGATAAAGCACCTGATATAAAAGCAAAAGACCAATTTGGCAATAATATTAATTTACATGATTTTCTAGGAACTAAAGTTATTCTTTATTTTTATCCAAAAGATAATACACCGGGATGTTCAGCCGAAGCATGCAATTTGAGGGATAATTATCAGATATTATTAGATAAAGGATTTAGAATAATTGGGGTAAGTGCTGATGATGAAACATTGCATCAAAATTTCACGGAGAAATTCGGCTTACCATTCCCTTTAATCCCTGATACTGAAAAAAGAATAATCCTGGATTATGATGTATGGGGTGAAAAAAAATTTATGGGGAAAACATATATGGGTATCAACAGAGTTACTTTCATTATTGACGAGAATGGAATAATCCTTAAGATTTTCAATAAAGTGGAAACAAAAAATCATACAACACAAATTTTAAAAGAATTAAAATTAAATCAACATAACTAATACAACACACTATGAGTAAAGAAAATACTGATAATCAGGATAAAAAAGAAAAATTAAAAGCCCTGCAGTTAACCATTGACAAAATTGAAAAAAATTATGGTAAAGGGTCTATTATGAAATTAGGAGATCATCCGGTAGAAGCACTTGAATTTATTTCTACTGGTTCAATTGGTCTTGATGTAGCATTAGGAATTGGTGGTTTACCAAAAGGAAGAGTTATAGAAATTTATGGACCAGAATCTTCAGGTAAAACCACACTGGCAATTCATGCAATTGCTGAAGCTCAAAAAGCAGGTGGTATTGCTGCTTTTATTGATGCAGAACATGCTTTCGACAGCTCTTATGCAAAAAAACTAGGTGTAGATATTGACAATTTACTTGTTTCGCAACCAGATAATGGAGAACAGGCACTTGAAATTACAGAAAATCTTATTCGCTCAGGAGCAATTGATATCATTGTAATTGACTCTGTAGCTGCTCTTACACCTAAAAGTGAAATTGAAGGTGAAATGGGTGATTCCAAAATGGGATTACAAGCAAGATTAATGTCACAAGCATTAAGAAAACTAACCGGTACTATCAGCAAAACAAATTGTTGCTGTATTTTCATCAATCAATTGAGAGAAAAAATTGGGGTAATGTTTGGAAATCCAGAAACTACAACCGGTGGAAATGCATTGAAATTCTATGCTTCTGTCAGACTGGATATTCGTAAAGTAAGCCAGATAAAAGATGCAGAAAATGTGATAGGAAACAGGGTAAAAGTTAAAGTTGTAAAAAACAAAGTTGCACCACCATTTCGTACTGCAGAATTTGATCTGATGTATGGAGAAGGGTTCTCTAAAATTGGAGAAATAGTTGACTTAGGTGTTAATTTTAATATTATTAAGAAAAGTGGTTCATGGTTTAGTTATGGAGAAACAAAGCTTGGACAAGGCAGAGATGGAGTTAAACAACTACTTACTGATAACCCTGAATTAGCGGAAGAACTCGAAATCAAAATCAGGGAAGGCATTGCTTTAGCCCAGAATTCATAAAGTTAACTTAGTTTCTAAAGCTAGAATCAAGAAGTTTATATTGTAATGAATGAATTCATTACTAAGCATTTTTTTGCAATTAAATTTCTATGATGATTATTAACTTTTGATTTACAATTAATTAAAGCAGATATATATTTATTCGTCTGAATTGAATGTATATCTGCTTTGTATTATTATTTTTACGAAATTTGCAAACTCAAAAAATAAATAATAATGAAACAATTCAGCATTAAAAAAATCATATTATTACTGTTTATTACATTGGCTTTTGTTAGTTGTAATTCTACAACCACTAAAAAAGAAAATACAAATAATTCTCAGGAAGACCAAATCACCTTATTAACAGAAAAAATTAGTAAAAACGGTAATGATGCTGAACTTTATAATTCGAGAGCGAAGTTGTATTTAGCTGCAAATAAGACAAATGATGCCCTTGCAGATATAAGCAAAGCTATTCAGATTGATGAAAAAAAATACGGATATTTTATTACGCTTTCAGATGTTTATCTAGCAATGAATAAAGTAGAAAAATGCCAGGATGCCTTGGCTAAAGCATTATCACTTTCACCACAATCTGCAGAAACCTATGTAAAATTTGCTGAATTGAATTTATATTTGAAGAAATATGAAGAAACCCATAAATATGCAGATAAAGCTATAGAAATACAAGAACTTTCACCTAAAGCATTTTTCATAAAAGGATTTGCCTATAAAGAAGCCGGAGACTCATCTAAAGCAGTGCGTAATTTTATGAAAACAATAGAAATAGAACCTGAATATTATGATGCATATATGCAACTGGGTTTAATGTTTTCGAATCGTAAAAATAAAAATGCAATAGATTATTTTAACAGTGCATTGAATTTAAAGCCAAAAAGTATAGAAGCTTATTATGCATTAGGAATGTTTCAACAGGAAAACGGGAATCCAGATGCTGCAATAAAAGCTTATAAATATATTATTGCTATAGATCCTAAATATAAACAAGCTTATTATAATATAGGTTATGTTTATCTGGAATATAAACAAGCTTATCATGAAGCAATAAAAAGTTTTACAGAAGCTATAAATGCTGATAATAATTATGCAGAAGCATATTACAACAGAGGTTATACTTATGAACTAATGAATGATTATGATAAAGCAAGAATTGACTTTAAAAAAGCTATCCAGCTAAAGACAAATTATACTAAAGCTATTGAAGGTATGAATAGATTAGATAAAAAATAATTTCTATATTTGTATTACATTTCTTTTATCTTGCAACTTTATGTTTTTCAATCTCTTGTTTAAGATCGTGCAAAGCACAATCATTATTACAGCTTGAAGCACATCCATCACAACCTGTTTTCTGTTTAGCAAAAGTTTCGTAAATTTTATAAGCAACAAAGACTACTGTTGCAATTAAAATTATATATGTTATTATTTCCTGAACCATTGTTTAAATTAATTTTGGGAAAAATGCCCAAATTGTTTTGTATGCACATAAAATAGAAAATGCTAATAATAACAAAGCCCATAATATAGCAGGTAAATGGGTTGCATCACTCAGATTCTTCGCATCTCCGGCAGCTTTTGGCGTTTTTATTGAAATAACCAACAAGTTAATGTTTGAAATCACAGCATCTGTTAGTATAATAAATGAACATAATAATGCAAAACTATACATTAACATTGATTCATTTAAATAAATTATCATAACGGCTATTGCAACAAATATTAGTATCCAAAACACCCCATAAGCATTTCTAATGTAGAATATTAGATTTAAAAATGCAATCCCTGTTAATATATATACAACGTAATTAGCTGCTTTTTGTTCGATACAATAAAAACAAAAATATGCAAATAAAGCAGAAGCCGGATATCCGGCTAATGAAACCAAGAAGCTGCTGAAACCATTTTTTGTAGCAGTTAAAGCACTTCCGGAAGTATCACTCATCAGGTCAATTCTGTATACCTTCCCACTTAATAACAATGCCATCAGGGCATGTCCGCTTTCATGTATTAGTGTGTTTACCACCCTGAAAAACTTGCCAATAAATGGCAAACGCGTAATAACCAAACAAGAAGCAAGTAAAGTATAAAAAATTACCGTTTGATTCTGAAAAAACTTCTCCATAAATTGAAATGATATGTTTGCATTTTTTTGAAATTACAATTATTCATAACTTAAAAAGCAAAAGTAATGAAAATTAAGAAATTCGTATGAATGTAATAAATTAGAATATCTATTTAAAGTTCATTTTCGGAATATTACACTCATAGTAATGACTAAAATTACTTATTTTTAAATAACATTCGTTTGATTAACTTATATTTAATCAAAAAAATCAACAATTCAGAATTTAAAGATTAAAAAACAAGCTAATTAAACCATCAAAAAACTTAATAATACAATCTCTCAATAAGCTTAAAACTGTTATAATTTTCCTACTTTTGCAAAAAAATACAATTCAAATGAAAATCCATTCTATAAGTAAAGAAACGCTTGATTTCGAAACCATTGATGAAATAATTAAAACAAATTCTTCACTGGAATTATCTGCTGAAGCAAAAGCTTGCATTGTTAAATGTCGTGAATATCTCGACAATAAAATGAAATCCCAAATAGAACCTATTTATGGTATAAATACTGGTTTTGGTTCATTGTGTAATCATGTAATTTCAAATGACCAGCTATCGGCATTACAAAAAAACTTAGTTATGTCACATGCGTGCGGCACAGGCGAGGAAGTTCCATTGGAAATAGTAAAGTTAATGTTGCTACTTAAAGCACAATCCTTATCCTATGGTCATTCTGGTGTTCAACTAATTACAGTGCAGCGGCTGATAGATTTTTATAACAATGACATTCTTCCTATTGTTTATCAACAGGGTTCTCTGGGTGCTTCCGGCGATTTATCTCCTTTAGCTCATCTTGCATTGCCTTTACTTGGACTTGGAGAAGTTTTTTACAATGGCAGAAAACAAGCTGCAGCCGATGTATTAAAACAAATGAACTGGAAAGCAATCGAGCTTCAGTCAAAGGAAGGACTCGCTTTACTTAATGGGACTCAGTTTATGAGTGCTTATGGAGTTTATTGTTGCTTAAGAATTTTTAAGCTTTCCCGCCTTGCAGATGTAACTGCAGCCTTATCACTGGATGCTTTCGATGGAAGAATAGAACCATTTCATGAATTGATTCAATTAATCCGTCCACATAAAGGACAGATAAAAACTGCACATCGTATCAAAAATATATTAAAAGGTAGCGAACTGATTGATCGAAAGAAAGAGCATGTTCAGGATCCTTATTCATTCCGTTGTATTCCTCAGGTGCATGGTGCTTCAAAAGATTCCATCAATTATGTTTCCTATGTATTTAAAAATGAGATAAATTCAGTTACTGATAATCCAACGATCTTCCCTGATGAAGACCTGATTATCTCAGCAGGAAATTTCCATGGACAACCACTCGCATTGGCACTGGATAATTTAGCAATTGCAATGGCAGAATTAGGGAACATTTCTGAGAGAAGAACCTATCAACTAATTTCAGGCAAACGCAATTTACCACATTTCCTGGTACTCCATCCCGGATTGAATAGTGGCTTTATGATCCCTCAATACACTTCAGCTTCTATAGTTAGTCAGAATAAACAGTTATGTACTCCTTGCTCTGTTGATTCTATTGAATCTTCACAAGGACAGGAAGACCATGTGAGTATGGGTGCCAATGCTGCTACAAAAACATATAAAGTTCTCGAAAATCTTGAACGAATTATTGCCATAGAATTATTAAATGCCGCTCAGGCCATGGAGTTTCGCCGTCCTGCAAAAACTTCAGATTACCTCGAAAACTATTTAAAGGAATACCGGAAGTATGTTAATTTCATTACAGATGATGAAATTATGTATACAAATATTGCAAAATCAGTTAGTTTCTTACGTGAATATTTATTAGATTTGCCGGGAGAAGATGTAAAAAAATATCAGTTATAATTACTTAGGTCACCTAAAGTATTTGAATACCGAGAATCATTCAAACACCAAATTGGCTAAGCTCCTAATTATCTAATCACATGATAACAACAGAAGAAAATCTCAGGAATTTGTCATTAATAGACGTTGCAGCAAAAATGCTGACTGCTGCCAGAACAGCTCCAAAAGCCAGAGGTATTGATAATCTGATTTTGGCTGTAGCAACAGATGATACAATCCGGATTATTTCAGATAAAATGAAAGAAATTGGTAATTCTCAAGAGAACTATCTTTTTTTCCTGCGTGATGCTGAAAATATTTTAACTGCTAAAGCTATTGTTTTAATTTCAACTAAAATAAAATCAAACGGAATAAATTGTGGTTTATGCGGATACCCTGACTGTTACGGGAAAAATCAAGTAAAAATGGCACCTTGTGCTTTTAACACCAATGATTTGGGAATTGCTATCGGTTCAGCTGTAAGTATTGCAGCAGACCACAGGGTTGACAATCGTGTAATGTTTTCTATTGGTATAGCTGTGAAAGAATTAAAACTTCTTGGTGATGAAGCTGCAATTATTTTTGGTATTCCATTAAGTGCCACCAGTAAAAGTCCATTTTTTGACAGAAAAACACTCTGACAATGTGTGGAATTACAGCAATTGTTCAACGAACAGATAAACCCATCCATTTGCCTGAAGTCATTCAAAAGATGACAGATACAATCAGGCATCGTGGTCCTGATGATGAAGGTTATGTATTGTTTAACAAGCAAGAAAACTGCTGTGCTGGAGGAAAAGACACATTGCTTACTGCATGGAATACATCTTTCCCCTATTCTCCCCAAAAAAAAATTACAGAAATATCGGATAATTACTATTTGTCTTTGGGACATCGGCGTTTATCGGTAATCGATTTATCTGAAGCAGCTCATCAGCCAATGTGTTTTGAAGATATATGGATTACACTTAATGGTGAAATCTATAACTATTTAGAACTTCGTAAAGAGCTTATTGCTTTGGGTCACAATTTTATCAGTCAAAGTGATAC
Source organism: Bacteroidales bacterium (assembly GCA_049315385.1). Lineage (GTDB taxonomy): Bacteria > Bacteroidota > Bacteroidia > Bacteroidales > JACABE01 > JACABE01. The sequence goes on along the minus strand of JBMOKG010000007.1, from coordinate 40,298 downwards.
AGAAGTTTTATTAAAAGCTTACAAAGAGTGGGGAATTGAATGTCTGCAAAAGCTCAATGGAATGTGGAGTTTTATCATCTATGACAAATCCAAAGAAATTCTTTTCGGATCACGCGACCGCTTTGGAGTAAAACCTCTTTACTATTACATGGATGAAAATCTAGTTGCATTTGCATCTGAACATAAAGCATTTTTGCAGCTTCCTGAACATAATATTTCTCTAAACGAAACTGCTGTATTTGATTTTCTATTCCTTAATCAGATAGAAATGAAAGCAGAAAGTTTTTTCAAAAATGTTTTTGAAATTCTGCCTTCTCATTATTTCATTTATGATTTTAAAGAAAACAAGCTGAATATTGAAAAATATTTCGAGTTATATTTTAATCCGAAAACCGAAATTTTTGATGCACATCAACAACTTGAACACATCAGGGAAACTCGTAAACTAATACGAAAAGCAATTGATATCAGGCTAAGAGCGGATATTCCTGTAGGATTTTGTTTAAGTGGTGGTATTGACAGTTCCAGCATTGTATGCATGGCTGCTGAAATCAGCAGAGATCAAAACCTGATACAAACAGGAGATCATTTAAAAACATTTACAGCTGTTAATAAAACCGATGAGTTTAATGAAGCTCGTTGGGCTGAAATTGTAGTTAAAAAAACAGGAACTGACTGGATTAAAGCAAAATGTACAGCAGAAGACATGATGCAGGAACTTGACAAAATAATCTATCATCAGGACATTCCGCTCCTTTCAACCAGTACGTATGCCCAATTTAAGGTTATGCAGGCTGCTGCAGTCAATGGAATTCATATTTTGATTGACGGACAGGGAGGTGATGAACTTTTTGCAGGGTATGCACCGTTTTTCAGTGCGTATTATTCAGAACTAATATGTAAACTGAAATGGAAAACATTATTGAGTGAATTCAAACATATAGATAAATCCCCGACATCTTTAGCTATTTATGGAAAATCTATCCTTAAATATGGCATGGATAAAATCCTACCTAAAGCTGCCGGATTTAAACTGGTGCAAATGATAAAAAATGAAACCAGGTATTTAAATCCGGAGTTTATCGGCAACAATAATTCAACGATAAGTTTTGCAGGTGATTATCAATTAAAAGGAACTAATTCACTTTTGCATCATTTTTTCACTAAACATTATCTAAAAAACCTGCTTCGCTGGGAAGACCGATGTTCGATGTGCTTTTCAGTTGAATCCCGTACCCCATTTTCAGATGATATTCCACTTATATCTTACACATTCGGAATATCTTCTACTTACAAAATATCTGAAGGCTGGAGTAAAAACCTCTTAAGAAAAGCTATGGAAGGAATACTCCCCGAAGATATTAAAAACCGAACCGACAAAATGGGTTTTTCAACTCCTCAACAATTATGGCTCAAGCAAATTAATCAACAGATGAAAGCAAAAATCACTTCATTAAAGCATCTGGATCAATTTGTAAATACAAAGCTTTTACTTAAAGATTGGGATCAGATTTTTAGTGGTAATGATGTAAAAACTCAGGACTTCGCATGGCGATTCATGAATTATCTGATGTGGAGAGAGATTTTTAAAATGTAATTTTTGAATTCAAATCTTGTTATTCGAGATACTCAAGTCAAAGACTGAATTGCATTCAGCAGGCAATGCTATATTTCTTACATTGAACAAAAAAATGTATCTTTGTCAATTAAAAATAAGCTTTTAATATGATAAAATCAATGACCGGCTTTGGAAAAGCCAATTGCGAATTACCCAACAAAAAAATTATTATCGAAATAAAAACACTGAATAGTAAACAAATGGATATCAATACCAGATTACCCGTTTATTATCGCGAAAAGGAAACTGAAATTCGTAGTTTTATCACCTCAAAACTCGAAAGAGGAAAAGCAGATGTAAGCATTAATGTTGAAAACAATGGCGGATATGCAGAAACATCCATTAACAAAGATGTTATAAAAGCTCATTACAAAGAACTAAAGCAAATTGCAGAAGAATTGGGAGAACAGTCACAGGATTTAATGAGTTTATTGATGAGAATGCCTGATATTTACAATACGAATACAGAGGAAATCAGTGAAGAAGAATGGAAATCCCTTATGGAAACAATTGCCCGGGCTATACTAAATGTGGAAGAGTTCAGAATCAATGAAGGTAATATTCTCTGCGAAGATTTGATGAAACGAATCTCCATTATTGAACAATTATTAATAAACATTGAACCCCATGAAGCCAAAAGAATTCAATCCATTAAAGATAAGTTATGGAAGAATATAAACGATGTACTTGAGGCTTCAAAAATTGATAACAATCGTTTTGAACAGGAAATAATTTATTACCTGGAAAAAATTGACATTACTGAAGAGAAAACCCGATTAAAAAAACATCTCGACTATTTTACGGATACACTGAAAACAGAAATTTCTCAAGGGAAAAAGCTATCTTTTGTTTGTCAGGAAATTGGCCGGGAAATCAATACTATCGGTTCAAAAGCCAATGATGTGAATATTCAGCAGATTGTAGTTCAAATGAAAGATGAACTGGAGAAAATCAAAGAACAATTGATGAATATTTTGTAAACATTAGTCAGAGAATCTTAATCAATAATAAACTATTGACAATTATTGAAATTAGATTCTAAAATGAGCTTAAATTATAAATATAACATCTTGAAATACAAATTATTAATACTAATATTAATTACTCCATTTTTATGTTTTGCAAATATGGCAAAACCTTGGATTGATGGTGCTGAACATTCAATTCTATACTCAACAGAAAATTGTGTTGTCAAACATGAAACCATTCTAATAAAATTAAAAAAAAACGAAGGAGTCTATTATGCTAATTACAAAATAAAATACATTATTTATTCTGATGCAAATCAAACAATTCCGTTAGTTTTTTTAGGAATTGGCTTGAGTACTAAAAAAGAAATTAGAATAAATGACATTTCTACTAAAACTATAAAACTTAATGAAAATGAATCCTTTCTGAAGAAAATTAATAATTCTTTTGAAGTTAAATTTTCAAAAGATAATAGTTTAGCTGCAAACATTGAAGATCTAATTTATTTTGAGGCTAAATTAAATAAAGGAGAGAATACTATTTATATAGAGTATGATGGTAATTTAGAATATAATAGATATGGTTTTATTAAAAATTTCAAACTTAAATACTCTTTGTATCCATCAAGATTTTGGAAATCATTTGGAAATATCGAATTAACAGTAGATTTAGGTGATAATTTAAATTTGATTACAACTAACTTAAATAATCCAATTATTGAAAAGAATATTGTAAAATGCAATATAATACATATTAATCAGGATGATATTGAAATAACATTTACGAATAAGATTACTTCATTCTCAAAAATTTTGTTGTTTTTACAACCTTTTGGAATAGCTCTCATACTTTTAATTATTATGTCTTTTGTTAATTTTAGTCTTATCAGAAATAGAAGAATTAAATTTAATACAAAATATAATATTTATCTTCCTTTAGGAATTACTATTACCCCTATTGTTTTTTATGTAGTTTACTTTTTATCATTTAAATTAATTGATTATAGTTTAGGGCTTGAAAACTCACAACATGGATATGTGTTTTTAATTATTATTACATATCCTATTTTATTATTAATATATGGATTGTTATTCTTGAGGATAGATAAGATATTTAAAAAGAAATATAAATAAATTTTATGCTGCATTAGTTCTTTCAATTAAACACTAAAAATGAATAAATATATTTTAACATTGGTTCTTTTAACGTGCTACATTTCAGCACAATCACAAGATATTAAATATGCACATTATGTGATTGATACATTGTGTTCCCCAACATTTCACGGAAGAGGCTATACCAATCAGGGTGATACCAAAGCTGCTACATTTATTGCCAATGAATTTGCAAAAATGAGATTAAAAAAATTCCGGGAAAATTATTTTCAGGAATACCAATTGTCTACCAATACTTTAAGTAAAGAAATGAAAGTTGTAATTGACAATAAAGAGCTTGCAGCCGGAACTGATTTTATGGTAGCTTTATCTTCACCTTCAATTCAAGGGAAATTTAAAATTTTCAAACTTGACAGTAATAATTTTAAAAATAAAGCTTCTATTCATAAAATCCTGAAGAAAAATCTTAAAAATAAGATTGTTCTCATTGATAAACAAAACATTAAAGATAAAGATGTCGTAGATTTCCTATCAACTTTAAAACGCGAAAATCCTTTCTCATCGAAAGGCATTGCGTTTATCAATGATGGAAAACTCAGCTGGGGATCTTCTGACGGAAAAAAACAAAATGGATATATAAAAATCAATCTGCTTAGGAAATCCTTGCCTTCTAAACTAAAAAAAATAGAAATTCTTGTAGAAGCAGATTACTTAAAAGATTATACTTCTCAAAATGTTATTGGTTATGTAAAAGGGAAATTATATCCGGATTCATTTTATGTTTTTACAGCACATTATGATCATTTAGGGCAAATGGGTAAAAATGTATTTTTCCCGGGAGCCAATGATAATGCCAGTGGAACTGCTATGGTAATGGATCTGGCACACTATTTCGCTACAGATACCTTTAGTCCCGATTATTCTATTGTATTTATATTGGTAAGTGGTGAAGAAAACGGATTGTACGGTTCCACTTATTTAGCCAATCATCCTGTGTTTCCATTAGAAAAAATAAAATTTCTGATTAATTTAGATATGGTGGGAACTGGAAGTGAAGGTATTACGGTTGTAAATGCAACAAAATTTAAAGATGAATTCAAGAAGTTCGGTGACATTAACAAAGAAAAAGGATATTTAAAAGCAGTTGTAGAAAGAGGAGAATCCTGTAACAGCGACCATTGTCCCTTTTATGAAAAAGCTGTTCCTGCAGTTTTTATTTATGCAATGGGAGATTATACCGAATACCATAATATATATGACCTCCCTAATAAAATTCCATTGACAAAATATAATGAGATATTTAAATTATTAATTGATTTTCTGAAGTATTAAACATCTTTTAGTGCATATAAAATACTACACTTTCATCTTTTTCGCATATTGAGAGGACTACTTATTGAATTCCTATTAGGTTTTATAAAAAGAGGTTTCATTTTTTCCATCTATATTTAATCCTCATCCTTTAAATCCCTGAAGGGTTTAAAACCTGTCAAGGATATAAAAATAAAATATATTTTATTTTACTTCCTGAATATCATTTATTTACAAGACTTAACAATTACTTAATATTAACTTAATACAGACTTAATGGCATTTTGGATTTGAGTATATACTTTTGCTGCGTAAATAATTTTAAATAAAAACAAAAATCAAAACAAAAATGAAAAAATTTATCTTTTTAATTGTAATTCTAAGTTGCATTCAACTGAATGTAAAAGCACAAAGTGTTGAAGACTCTTTAAAAGAACAAATCAGCGAAATGAAAGATCGTGTAAATGGAATGGATGAACGCTTAATGACTTCTGAAAGTGATTTGTCAAAACTTACAAAAATAAAATTCTCCGGTTATATTCAATCTGAATTTAACAGATATGAAAACAGAGCAACCTTACCTTCAAATAATTTTTCACTTAGAAGAGTTAGATTAAAAGCTACTTATGAAGCAGCTGACGGTGTTAAATTTGTAGTTCAGCCTGACTTTTCTCCTGGCTCTTTTTCATTAAAAGATGCTTATGTAGTTTTAAATGATCATTTTATTCAAAAAGGAATATTTAAAAATGCTTTAAGTTTAACAGCCGGTAAATTCAACCGATTAAATTACGAAGTTGAATATTCTTCAAGTCAACGTGAAGTTCCTGAACGTTCTGCTGTAATCAGGGCAATTTATCCAGGCGAACGTGCTATTGGATTTAAACTGGAAGTTAATCCACAGAACATTCCTTTAAAAGTTCAATTGGGTATGTTTAATGGAAATGATGGTGGTTTTAATCAAGCTTCAGATACATCAGGAAAATCTACAGCTAATACAATTGAAAACAAAGACTATGATAATTTCAAAGATATTATGGCAAGAGCTACTTATTCATTCAAATTAGGAAGTTTCGGCGGATTGGATATCGGAGCACATGCCTATTTTGGTTCATTAAAATCAAATACCAATGCAACCTTGCACAGCGATTTTGCTACTATTGATTCTTCTAAAGTTGGAGATGCTGTAAAAAGAAACTGGTTTGGTGCAGAATTTCAATTTTTTGCAGATGTATTGGGTGGTATGTCCATTAAAGGTGAATACATTGCCGGTAAAAATGCAATACTGGGAGGTTCTAAATTTGCAAATGGCAATCTTTTACCTAATTTCCAGAACAATTTTGCAGGCTATTATGTTTATTTAATAAAAAACATAGGCAAGAAAAACCAGTTTGCATTCCGTTACGATTATTATGACCCAAATACAGATATAAAAGGCAGTGACGTTACGATTACAAAATATGCCGGAAGTAACAGCAGGAAAATAGGTATTTTTAAAAGCAGCATAGCTGATTTAGCTTATACCACCTTTACATTTGCCTGGCATTACTATTTCGACGACAATATCAGAGTCACTTTAGCTTATGCGATAGTACAAAATGAAAAAGTAGGATTAAATACAGCTGGTGTTTCCAATTATAAAGGAACTTATACAAATCCTGATGGAAGTGTAGGAAGCAATGATTACAGTAAAGTTTTTAATCAAAATCAATTAACTATCAGATTACAGGCAAAATTCTAAGTATATTTGTAAACAAAAAATAAATTATAATAACAAACAAAAATGAAAAAATTAAATTTAAAAAAAATTGCTGCTTTTCTTTCAATCATTGGCATTGGAATCATAAGTTTCGCATTTATGAATCAGGAAAGAATTACCGTAAAAGGTTCTGATACCATGGTAATTCTCGCACAAAAATGGGCAGAAACATATATGAAAAAAAATCCTACGGCCTCTATTCAGGTTACCGGAGGAGGTTCAGGCACAGGAATTTCTGCTTTAATTAATGGCTCTACAGACATCTGTAATGCAAGCCGTAAAATGAAACAAACTGAAATCGACAAATTAAAAGCCCGTTACAATACTCTTGGTGTTGAAATTCCATGTGCAAAAGATGGAATTACCATTTATTTACATCCAACCAATAAAGTAAAAGAACTAACATTGAAACAATTGAGTGATATTTTTGCAGGCAGAATCAAAAACTGGAAAGAAGTAGGTGGAGCCAATGCAGAAATCAGGTTGTATGGAAGAGAAAATAGTTCAGGTACTTACGTTTTCTTTAAAGATCATGTTGTAAAAGCAGATTATGCACCTAACTGCCAGACATTGCCAGGAACTGCAGCTGTTGTAAATGCAGTAAAAAAAGACATCAATGCAATTGGTTACGGTGGTGCTGCTTATTCAGCAGGTATCGAAATCTGCAAAGTAAAAAAAGACGATAAAAGTCCAGCTTATGAAGCCAATGCTGAAACTGTTAAGAAAAATCAATATCCTATTACTCGCTATTTATATATGTATTTAAGAAACAGACCTACCGGTGCTATGAAAGCTTATATCGACTGGATTTTAAGTACTGAAGGTCAAAGTCTGGTTACCGAAATGGGTTATTTCCCTGTTCGTTAATTATACAAAATTATCAATAAATAAAATTGAGCGTTGAAAACCTGACAGGTTTATAAAACCTGTCAGGTTTAATAATTAAACAGCTTGAAAAGCTTATGAATAAATTTAAAAGTATTATTGAAAAAGTGATTGGATTATTTATACATAAAAAAAACAATCCTACTGACAAAATTGACATTACGCATAAGCGGTTCAGATGGTCGGATTTTATTGCTGAAAAAATCATTAAAAGTGTCGCTTTTCTTTCAATTACAATTATTATATTAATTTTCTTTTTCGTGTTCAGGGAGGCTTTTCCTATTTTTAGTTTTGCAGAAAAAGAAAAACCTAAAACCGAACAAAGTTCTGCAACTCAGGAACAATATGGTACAGAAACCACCAAGCCTGAAAAACAAGAACAATATGGAGTTGAATCCAATAAGTCGGAACAGCAGGAACAATATGGTGTCCAAACCGATGAGGATACTACAATGGGCGAAAGCTTTACTCCGATTGAAGCTACTGAAAGCGGATCTTCAACAGATAATAATAAATCTGCCATTAAAACTTTACCTACAAAAACCTGGCAACCTGTTTCAGATAACCCACGTTATGGATTATTGCCATTACTTATAGGTACAATAAAAATTACAATTATTTCTTTATTGTTTGCTGGACCACTCGCCATCTTAGCAGCCTTATATACTTCGGTTTTTGCACCCAAACGACTAAAAGAACTTATAAAACCGACTATTGAAATGCTGGCAGGTGTTCCTTCTGTTGTGATTGGATTCTTTGCTTTAATGGTGATGGCAACATTCTTACAGAATTTATTTGGATATGACGTAAGGCTTAATTCATTTGTTGGCGGTATTGCCATGGGACTGGCCGCTATTCCTATTATTTATACAATTACAGAGGATGCATTAACTGCAGTTCCTAAAACTTACTATGAAGCAAGTCTGGCTTTGGGTGCTTCAAAATGGCAAACAGCTTTTTTTGTAATACTCCCTGCAGCAACACCAGGTATTTTTGCCGCCGTTTTATTAGGTATCGGCAGAGTTTTCGGCGAAACCATGATTGCATTGATGGCTACCGGTAACGCTGCAATGATGGGTCTCAATCCATTTGAATCTGTCAGAACATTAGCCGCAACTATTGGAGCTGAAATGGCAGAAGTTGTATTTGGAGATACACATTACAATGTATTGTTTCTGATAGGCTCTATGCTGTTTATATTCACTTTTGCACTCAATGCAATTGCTGAGTTCTGGGTTAAAGGTAAATTAATGAAAAAAATACAAGGAAAATGATGCTGAAAAATTTTAAAAGAGACGCCAAAGGTTTTATCTTTGAAGGATTGACACTGGCTTCAGCTTTAATCATTATTGCCATTCTGGTGGTCATGTTAGTTGTGATTATTATCGGGGGTAAATCAATGTTTAGCTGGGAATTTCTTACCACTTTTCCAACTGAAGGTATGACAAAAGGAGGAATATTTCCGGCCATTTATGGTACAGCTATTTTGGTAATTATCATGTCGATAGCTGCCGTACCTTTTGGAACCATCACAGCCATTTATTTAACAGAATATGCAAAAGAAAATTCTTTTATTGCCAGAAGTATCCGTTTTGCGGTAAGAACCTTAGCTGTGATTCCATCTATTATCTTCGGATTGTTCGGCCTGGGATTTTTTATTAAATTTGTAGGTACCGAAATGGATAGTGTATTCTTAGGAGGACAGTTAAAATGGGGACAACCTAATATTTTGTGGGCCAGTTTAACAATGGCATTGCTTACATTACCGGTTGTAATAGTTTCAGTAGAAGAAGCCTTGAAAACAATTCCACGTGAATTACGAGAAGCAAGTCTGGCATTGGGTGCCACAAAATGGCAAACCATTCGCAAAGTGGTATTACCAGGATCAATGTCAGGCATTATGACAGGAACTATTTTAGCTGTTAGCCGCGGTGCAGGTGAAGTAGCTCCTATACTTTTTACAGGTGCAGCGTATTATCTTGCCACATTACCAGGTTCATTAAGTGACCAGTTTATGGTACTGGGTTATCACATTTACATTATGTCCACTCAATCAGCAAACGTAGATCAAACATTACCGATACAATTCGGTACAACATTGGTTTTACTGATTCTCACATTTTCACTCAATATTGTAGCCATCATTTTAAGATACAGAATAAGAAAAAGACGCATAGTTTAAAAAAATTATTAGATGAAGAATTTAAAAATTCATACAGAAAACATGTATTTGCATTATGGAAGTAAAATGGCCTTGAATAATATTTCCATAAATATACCCGAAAATAAAGTTACCGCGCTTATAGGACCTTCCGGTTGCGGAAAGTCAACTTTTCTCAGAAGTTTGAACAGAATGAACGACCTGATAGATTCTGTAAAAATAGAAGGCAATATTTTTATAGATGACATTAATATTTATGATAAAAACATCGATGTGGTCAACTTGCGAAAGAAAGTGGGCATGGTTTTCCAGAAATCAAATCCCTTTGCCAAATCTATATTCGAAAATGTTGCCTATGGTCCCCGTATCAATGGGATCAATAATAAAAATGAACTGACAGAAATTGTAGAGAAATCATTACAAAATGCAGCCATCTGGGATGAAGTAAAAGATCGTCTTTATGATTCAGCACTGGGTTTATCGGGAGGGCAGCAACAACGTTTATGTATAGCACGCACCTTAGCCGTTAATCCTGAAGTAATATTAATGGACGAGCCTGCCAGTGCTTTAGACCCACTTTCAACGGCTAAAATTGAGGAATTAATCGTACTATTAAAAGAAAATTACACCATAGTTATAGTTACACATAATATGCAGCAAGCTGCCAGAATTAGTGATGATACTGCTTTTTTCTATTTAGGTGAGCTTATAGAATTTGGCAAAACAAAAAAAATATTTACAAATCCAGACAAAAAACAAACTGAAGATTATATAACCGGAAGATTTGGTTAATTTTGTCGCAATATTTTATTAAAATGACTGAAATGGAAAAATACAGGATATTCGACAATGAACTCGAAAAACTTACCGAAAGAGTAGTGAAAATGAGTCATTTAGTTGAAGAACAAGTAAGCAATGCAGTACTTGCTTTAAATAATTATGATATAGAACTTGCTAATCAGGTCATTGAAAATGATCACAAAGTTGATAAATTAGATGTTAAGATTGACAAACTTTGTCAGAAAATTTTCGCCTTACAACAACCGGTTGCCACGGATTTAAGATATATTATCTCATCTTTGAAGATCAACAATGATCTGGAACGCATTGGTGATCACGCAGTAAATATTGCTAAAAGAATAGATGCATTGAGTGATTATACCAATTTCTCAAAAGAATTCGGAGTAGATGAAATTGCCAACAAAACAGTATTGCTTTACAAAGATGTAGATCAGCTTATTAAAACTCACAATCTGATATTGGCTACTGATATTTTTCAGAATGCCATCCTCATAAAAGACAGTTGTCATAAAATTTCCGAAAAAATCATAGAAGAAATGATGCAACAAAAAGAAGTAATTGTAGTAGCAACCAATATCATGATTATTGTTAATCTGATTGAACGTATAGCTTCTTATTCAACCAATGTTGCTGAATCTATCATATTCGTGGTAGAAGGCAAAATTGTAAAACATCAGAAGAAAGAGGAAGAAATCATTTAAATGTATTTTAATGCATTTTTTCATTTATAATCCTATGCTATTACTTTTAATTTAATAAATTTTCGATTAAGTTATTAAATCTAAATAATAATCATACTTACTAAACATTTTAACAAGTTGATAAAATGGGAATTGAAATTGAAAGAAAATTTAGTGTAAATATTGATAAATGGAATAAAGTTGTTAAAACTCAAAAATTTTTTGTCAGACAAGGTTATTTAATGATAAATCATATTATATCGATTAGAGTCAGGCAAACAGAAGCCAATGGCTATATAACGATAAAAGGTAATAAAGTCGGTATTACCAGATCTGAATTTGAGTATAGTATTCCCAAAGAAGAAGCTGAAAAATTAATTGATATGTTTGCATCTTCAACATTATCAAAATTCAGATATATAATAGAATTTAAAAATAAATTATGGGAAGTTGATGAATTTTTAGAGGATAATTCAGGCTTAATTATTGCTGAAATTGAATTATGCAGTGAAACAGAACAATTTGAATTACCTGAATGGATTGATAAAGATGTTACTCATGATGAAAAATATTATAATTCAAACTTATCAACTCACCCCTTCAAAAAATGGTAATTTTTAAGTTAATAGTTTTTATAAAAAATTAAAACATATTATTAATGAAAAATTAATATACTTTTATCTACATAATGAATTATTTTTGTAATTCAAATTTTATTTATTTTTATTATTTATGCACTATGGAAGACATTAAAAATTATACCATAAAATTAGACAATAATGCTCAATTATTAAGCTTATTATCTAATAATGTTGAAATCTCAAATAAAGTAACCCGATTTCATTCAGCTATTGAAAAATTAAAATCCAAACAAATAAAATCAGAAGAATTGCATTCTATTTTAATAATGGATATATCAAAAATTGAAAAAGATAAGAATAATAAAAGAATTGAATTAGAAAAAACGCTTCTGCCTTTAATAAGAATAATGCAGGTTTTTGCTTATGATAAAAAGAAAACAAATCTTCAAAAAAAATTGGAATATTTAACTTTAGATTATATTCAAAAATGCTCAGATATTGAATTGATAAAAATTGCAAAAAAAATCTGGTTAATAGTTGACAAAAATGCCGGATATTCACTTATATTTAATAGCAAAGGAAATTCAGCCCTGAACAAAGATTCTATAAAAAAAATAAACAAATTTGATAAGGAATATGGTTTAAATCCGGGATTGATTAAAAATATTGAAAAAACAAATTTAAATTTTATTGAATCATTGTTTATTTATCAGAAAGAAATCAAAGCAAAGGGGAAAGTTGCTAAAAAAATAAAAAATATTCTAAAACAGACAGAAGATTTATTTTCAAATAAAATTGACCAGTTTGTAAAAATGCTTGAGATTGATAATCCTGGTTTTTCCAAAGATTATTATTTATTACGAGAAAATAAACCTAAAAGTAAAATAAAAGAAACCCCTGAGAAAAAACCAATTCGACAGGTAAGGACTAATAAAGAAAATAAGAATACGCAGAAAGATATAGAACAATCGAATGAATCAACTCAAAAACCAAAAGCTACTAAAACAAATAAAGTGTAATATCAATATTAGTTAAATTTAATCATATCTTTTACAATTAATTAAGTAAATTATTTCAATGAAAGACGATAATGTAGTTAATATTTTTAAACCTATCAGTTTTCTAAATTTGCTCGAAACAGATATTAATAACCTTTATACCTTTTCTTCTGAAACTTCTTCTGATTTAGATAAATCTATCCATGAGATACGAAAATCTTTGAAATCAATTTCTGCGATTTTATCAATTTATAAAGTACATTTTGAAAGAACACAATATTCAAGTTGGGTAGCTTACATTAAGGATATTTCAAAGCTTTATGCTTCTTTAAGAGATCCTTATATTTATCGTAAAACATATTATAAATTTGAAAAACAACTAAATAAGAAATCTTTTGCACTTTCATTTGAATTAAAAAATCATCTTGAATTAAGATATACTTTAACCGTTAAAGAATTAATTAATAAAAAAGATATTTTAATTCAAGGAAATTCATCAATTATTAATATGATTGATACATTTAATAAAACTTATATATATTCCGATATTAAATCACTGAATAATAGTGTTCTGAATACTTTTAAAAAATCAAAAAGATTATATAAAAAATTAAGTTTATCTTCTTCATCTGAAGATTTTCACAAATTTAGAACTTGTTGTAAAGATTATTATTTACAACAATCAGTACTTATACTTAATGAATTGAGAAACCCGTCTAATCATATAAAGAGTCTTTATAAATTAACTGAATATTTAGGACAGGAACATGATTTGCAACTATTCAGAGATTATTTAAAAATACATTTTCCTGAATTGTCAAAGTTATCAAATCCTTTTATTAAATTAAAAATTAAAGGCTTAAGAATTAAAATATTGAATCTTTATCCCAACATTAAATACAAATAATTTTATTACTTCTCTTTTCAAGAGTTAAACTAAAATTAATTAATAATAACTTAATCTTAGCTTAACATACCTGGCATATTACTGATGTATCTTTGCAGGATTAAAATTAAAACATTCAAATTATGAAAAAAATAGTTTTATTATCCGTAATATTTATTGCTACAATTTGTTTTACTCAGGCAGGAGAACCAATTAAAAATGTGAGTTCTACTGAAACTCAAATAGTTTTGAAAGGCAAGGTTATTGACAAAAAAACCGGTGAAACATTGGTAGGTGCTATTGTAAATGTTGGAAATTCTGAATATAAAACATATACAGATTTAAATGGTAATTTTGAAATTAAGAATGTAAAAGAAGGTAATTATAACATTGTTGTATCTTATATCTCTTACAAGTCCAGTTTACTTGAGCAAGCAATTGTAAAATCCAATAATAATTCTTCTTTAGAAATAGAATTGATAGAAGATAATAAATAAGATTTCTCCCCTATATATTCTCCCAGCCGTAATTAATATAGAGAAAATATATTTTTACGGCTTATTTTATGTAATTTTGTAATTGGAATACAATTTGGAAGTTAAAAACTAATTCACAATTATCATTTTTTATTAATTCAATATGAAAAAGGCAGTATTATTCATCGTTAGTATTTTATTATTTAATTTGTCATTATTATTTTCTCAACAACTGGAAATTAAAGATGGTATTTATTATAAAGATAATAAGTTATATACCGGAATTCATAAAGAATATTTTGAAAATGGGAATATCAAAATGGAATTAAACATTTTAAATGGACTAAATGATGGAATATCTACCTATTATTTTGAAAATGGAAAGAAAAAAGAACAACAATCCTATACTAAAGATGAAAAAGATGGGCTTTGGATTTCCTGGAATGAAAATGGTATTAAAAACGCAGAAGCTCGATATTTTAAAGGTAAAAAGCACGGAATATGGTCTATATGGGATGAAAAAGGCAACTTGATTCGTGAAATGAAATATGAAAACGGTGAAAAAGTGGGTATTTGGAAAATGTGGGATGCAAATGGGAATCTTATTCAGGAAAAAAAGTATTAGAAACTAACAGATATATTTATTTATAAAAAGCAGTTGGAGATTTCAACTGCTTTTTTTTTCACTTTGCTTAATGTAAAAATAAACATATGATAACACTAATTTAATCGGGTTTTGATTTTCTATAATGACATTTGCAAAAATTATAAATTGGCAAAATGAGTATTTTAAATAATAAACCAAACTATAAGCAAAGTCTATTACAATCTAAAGAATTTCTTTTTTTCTTATTTTTATTCTTTTTAAATTCATTGCTATCTGCACAAAATATACAAGACAAAATTATTTTAACTCATGATGATAGTCTGGCGTTAGAAAATGTTATAGTTGAAAAATATTATTTTTCAGATTCAACTGATTATAGCGATACCCTAAAAAATGCACTTCCAATTGGATCTATCACCTATAGAATTTTTATTGATATGAAACCAGAATATAAACTTCAATTAGTTTATGGTAATAAAAATCATGAATTGAATATAGAAACTTCAACCAGTATTTTCAATGATATGGAAGCAGACGCGGTTACAGGCTTTAATATTAATACAAAATATATTTATAAAGGGAATATAGCATTAGATTCCTGGATTACAATGGGAGCTGCATCAAGAGGTTTTACCGGAATCCCTAGGGTAGAAGACAAGGATGAAATTTCGTTAATTACCAACAGGGAATCGTTTAAAAAAGCAGATGGATTAACAAAAGCAATATTACCAAATTTTACTGTCTATAATCTTAATTTAAAACCATTTGAATATGATACAACTGCTTCCAGATTTTCAACAAATAATGGTGGATGGGCTGCACCTGGTGGGGCTAAAGGACCTAATGCTGATAATAAAGTGCTTATAGCCCAGATTACTACAAACGGTAAACTTAGTTTTAAACTCAATGTCCAAATTGGAACTCCTACAGGTGGATATATAAAATTTGTTGCTGATAAACCTGAAGAAAATGAAATTCAATTCGTTGGTCTTAATTTTAAATAATAATCATAAAAAATACACAAAGTGAAAAAGATTTTTACAAACATTTTATTGCTAAGCTTAATATTAATAATTAATGTAAGCTATGCACAACACGGACTCGATTCTGTAATTGTTGAGAAATATTATATTTCTAATGTTGCAGACTCAATTGGAAGCAATGGTATATTGCCGGTTAAATCAGTTACCTATAGAATATTTATTAGTATGCATGCAGGTTATAAATTTCAAATGGCCTATGGGAATATGAATCACCCACTTTCAATTACAACATCAACCTCATTTTTTAACAATGAAGATCGTGGTTCTATAACGCCTAATTTTACAAAAGCTCAGGCGAAATTTAATTCAGTAATGCTTGATTCCTGGTTATCTGTTGGAGCTGCTTGTGTTGGTAATTTTGGAATATTAAAATCAAAAGACAATGGCGTTGCAAATGTTGTAAATGCTGATAATATATTACAAAATTCTGATATTTCAGCTGGTATTCCATTAACAGTTCAGGATGGATTAATTGCTGGATCACCTGGTAGTTTTGCAACAATTGGGGTTGGAATTGATACTTCAATTGCAGTTTTTGATGCAAGCAGTCAATTTGGAAATTCTTTTGAAATCACAAATGCAGCCTGGTTTTGCTTAAGTGGAGCTACTGGACCGGATACCAATAATAATCAGGTTCTTATTGCACAAATTACTACGAATGGAGTATTAAGATTTAAATTGAATATACAGTTGGGTACACCATCTGGAGGCAGCGAAAAATATGTTGCTCAAAACCCAATTGATACAACCGAAAATCTAAAAGCCTACTTAACTTATGTTTCTGATACAAATATTATTGTGGGCACAGCAAATTATGTAAATAAAGATAATAATATTTCTGTTTATCCTAATCCTTCAAATGGCATTTATAATTTGAATATAATTTCAGAAGGAATGAATACTGAAAATTACTTTACTATTTACTCATTATTAGGAAATTTAATTTTAAAGGAAAAAATAAATAATTTTTCAGATACTATTTCTAAAAAAATCGATTTAACTTCCTTCCCTAAAGGAATCTATTTTATTGAAATTAATTTGAATGGCATTTCAACTACTAAGAAAATAATTAAAAATTAATTTGTAATCCATATTTTTTTGCAAAACTCACATTGAAACTTTTAAAACCTCTATAGATCACAAATTAAATATTTTATGAAATCAATCTTGCTTTTTATAATTTTAATTTTACTAATAAATTCTAATTTATTTTCACAATGCATAATTAGGGGTAAAATAACTGAACCTAATGGAGAAACAATAGTAGGAGCATCTGTGTATCCAAAATCAAATATGAGTATTGGTGTAGCTACAGACCTCAATGGTGAATACTCAATAAATTTACCAGAATCGGGAAAAGAAATCATAGTAGTAAGATATATAAGTTTTCAGACAATAGAAGATACTATAAAATGCAAAAAAGGCATTATTATTAAAAACTATATATTGGAATCTGCGAGCAAAACTTTAAATGAAGTTGTAATCATTGCTAAAGCATATAAAAACAATGATGCTCAACTTGAAAGAATTAAAATGATATCGAGTTCAACAATAGATTATATTTCTGCAGAAACAATCAAAAAGTCAGGTGATGCGAATGTAGCATCAGCTGTTTCCCGAATAACAGGAGTTTCAACCACAAGTAGCGGATTAGTTACCGTTCGCGGTGTGGGTGACAGATATGTAAAAACAACTATAAATGGAGCCCGTATTCCAACTTTAGATCCTTTTACAAATAATATTAAATTAGACTTTATTCCATCAAGTCTTGTCGATAATATAATTTTGTCAAAAACATCCAAAGCAGATTTACCGGGTGATTGGGCAGGTGCTTATATTTCTATTGAAACAAAAGATTTCCCTGAAAATCTTTCTCTATCAGCAGAAACATCATTTGGATACAATTCCCAATCAACATTTAAAAACGTCCTTACTTCACAAACCAGTTCAACTGACTGGCTTGGTTTTGATAATGGCTATCGTGATTTTGATCATAGCAATTATATTCAGTTTAACAACTCTCCTACAAAATATCAGGAATTTTCAGCTTTAGGTTTAGGCAATTATTTTCAATCTTTAGGAGTAAATAATAATACTCCATGGAACGACACCTATTTAAAATTAGGATTAGTACAACTTGGTTTATTAGGAAATGCTCAATTAAACGATGCTGTTGCTATTCAGAATGCAATGAATACATTTAATTCACTTCAATATAAGGGAAAAGCATATGATATAATTAATGCCAATGCAGTTGAATCAGAAAAAAAACTTGCAAACAACTGGAATACAAAAATCAAAAAAGCTCCATTAAGTTTCAGCCAGAGTTTTTCTATTGGAAATCAAACAAAGTTATTTGGGAAAACACTCGGGTATATTATTGGACTCAGATATTCAAATTCAATTCAATATGATGCTGATGCAATTAAAAATGATTTTTCATTTCAATCTAACAATTTTAATTTAATTGACACTACCACAAGTACATTTTCAAAATATCAGTTAATCAGCAAAGAGACCAATAGTTGGAGTGGTTTGATAAAAATAGCTTATAAGCTGAATAAAAACAATAATTTTTCCTTTCTTTTTATGCCTAATATGATTGGAACAAACAATGTAAGAGATGCTGAATTTATAGAACCAGCTTCAAATGACCCAACTCGAAATCCACCTACAATTAATTTTTCAAAATATCAGTTTTATGAATCCCGAAAACAATTCATTTATCAATTAAAAACAGAACATTTTATTCCCGGGAACAAAATCAAAATTGAATCTAATGTTTCTTATACCAATGGAAAAAGTAATGCCCCTGATTCAAAAGTTTATGAAAAGAAATTTGTAGATTCAAATGTTCCAAATGATTATTCAATCTATTTTACTTTTCCAGCAGTTAATATTAGCGATAAAAACAAGCCTATCCGGTATTTCCGCTTACTCACTGATAATGTTCTTGATGCACAACTTTCTGCAGAAATACCAATAGATAAAGATCCTGCTCTAATCAGAAAAATTAAAATTGGAAGTGAATATATATATAATTATTTAGAAAATGAAAGTAATGTATATCAGTTTTTAAATGGTAACGGCTTTGTTGATCCTACAGTTCAAACTTTACAGAAATTAAATCCTGATTCAATTCTGAATATTTTAACTATCTCAAATGGTGGAAATTTACAACGTTCAGTTTATGGATATTACGACAAATACAGTAAACCTATTGACGATTTTTTTGGATACAGTAATATCTATTCATTTTATGCTATGACAGATTATGCTATAAATCAAAAAATTAGAGTATCAGGTGGACTAAGAATTGAAAAAACGAATATATATACTGATTGTAAATTTTTTGATTCACAAGGTATTGCTGCATATGATAATAGAAGAAAAATTGTAGATGTAAGGGGTACTCAAATGGATGTTGAACCTGGTTCATTAGATAAGATCTCATTTTTACCAAGTTTAAATTTAATTTTCAATCTGAAAAATAATGAAACATCTTTAATTAATTTAAGATTAAATTACAGCCAATCATTAGCCCGCCCTAGTATCAGAGAGCTATCCGAAACCTCTTTCTATGATTTTGAAACAAATTCTTATGTAAAAGGCAATGCACAACTTAAAATGGTGAAAATCAATAATTTTGATGCAAGAATTGAATACTATCTAAAATCCGGAGATAATATTTCTGCCAGTATATTTTATAAAGGATTTGAAAATCATATTGAATTATCAAGCTGGGGATATGTTTTATCCTGGATAAATAATCCAAATTACACCAATTTATATGGCTTAGAATTAGAAGGAAATAAGAAAATAATTAAAGAATTAGAATTTAAAGCAAATCTAACTTTAATATATTCGCAATCTGTTTTAAATGGTGGGATTTTACACGATTTAGTTGGCCATATTTTTTATCTGAAAGGAGGGAAAAGACCTATGTTTGGTCAGGCTCCTTATGTTTTAAATACTATGTTAACATATAATATACCTGATTATGGAATATCAGCAACATTAAGTTATAATATTCAGGGTAGTAAATTAGTCATAGTAACTGATCCGACAAAGCCTGATATTTATGAATTGCCCAGACATTTAGTTGATTTTAAAATATCAAAAAAATTAGGAAGTCATTTTAATGTCAGTTTAAAAGTCCTTGATATATTTAATAACCCTGTTACAAGAGCGTATGTAAATGTAAACACGGATAATTATTTAAAAAATATCTGGAATGATATTACTAATAAAAATGAAAGTAATAATTTCATTTATAATAAATATAAATATGGAACCAATTACATTCTATCTTTATCTTATAAAATTTAAAAAAAGTTCTGATTATGAAATGGATTGCAATACTTTTTACTTTATTAGTAACAATTTCAACAAATGCACAGGATGCAATAACAAAATCTGTAGTTGAAACATATTATATTTCAGATAGTGCTGATGCAACAGATACTATTGGTGGTTTTCTGCAAGCAGGATCAACAACATACAGGGTTTTTCTGCAACTAAAAAAAGGATGTAAACTCATATCTGTTTACGGAGATGCTAATCATGCATTAAAAATAAACAGCACTGAGACTTTTTTTAATAATAAAGACCGGGGTAAAACTTTTGGTAAAGATATGGTTAAAACCAATCTTTCAAATAATACAGTAGCACTAGATACCTGGATAAGCTTAGGACAAACCTCAACTACTAAGAATGGCTTCACATATTTCGGAATTCCAAAATTTTTTGATAAAAATGGATCATTTATTGGTGGTAACAATAACGATGGAGGTAGTGCCGGAATTGCAGGAGGATTGCTTAAAAACAATGATGTCTCTGCAGGAATACCCATTTCTGTTTCAGATGGAATGGATACTATAATGAATATTCCTTCCAACTGGGTAAATATAGGTTTTCTGGATGGATTATCAGGTATAGATTCTTCAATTTTCGGTTCAATTAAGCCTGGTAAATCTTTTACAAGTAATACTGCCAAAATACAAAACTCTGGTGTTTCAGGTGTTGATCCCGACAGTAATTATGTTTTAATTACACAGCTAACAACCAAAGGAAGTATTTCTTTTGAATTAAATGTAGAAATAATGAATCCAGATGGCTCACTCACTAAATATGCTGCTGCTAAAAATACTGATTCACTGAGTGTCAAACATTCAGGTTGGCTCAAATATCCTTATGAATGTGGTTGTACAGACCCGGATTATTTTGAATATAGTCCGGATTATGTTTGCTCAAAACCAATCGATTGTGTAAATTTAATTGTCTTAGGATGCATGGATCCAAATGCCTGTAATTATGATCCCAATGCTAATTATAATATTTCATCATTATGCTGTTATCCGGGAATGTGTTCCGGACGTGATATTAGCCTGGTTTGCCCAACGTTGAAAGGACTTTTAAAAAAAATGAGCTTATATCCTGTACCTGCTATTGACTTCTTAACCTTAGAAACAAAAAATGATATTTCAGAAGAAGTAAAATTTGCTGTTTATAATTCTTATGGTAAAATTCAATTTGAAAAAAACCTGGGTTCAGTCTCTGGTGAAATCATTGAAAACATTGACATATCTAAACTTGAAAAAGGTATATATTTAATTCGCTTATTATCTGGTAATACAATTATCAGCAACACTTTTATTAAATTTTAAACATCATATTCAAAAACAAAATAAATTTTACATTGATGAAATTCTGTTTTAATTTTCATAATATAGCATATCTATTCTTATTTCTGGTTTTAGAAGTATGTTTCAGTTGTAAAAAAGACAATTCTGTAACTCCTAATGAAACAGGGATTATGTCAGATATTGATGGTAACGTATATAAAACTGTTAAAATCGGGAATCAATGGTGGATGGCCGAGAACCTAAAAGTTAAAAAGTACAGAAATGGAGATACAATACAATTTGTAGGATTAATTGGATATAACTTAGATTCATCAAAATGGAACAGTATAAATTATGGAGCATTTTGCATTATTGATAATCTGGATTCAACTTCGAAAAATTTTAATGGGAAAAAATTCGGTTTTTTATATAATGGATTAACTATAAATGATAACAGAAATATTGCGCCTGCAGGTTGGCACATCCCAACTGATTCAGAATGGAAAACATTGGAAACATTTCTTGGAATGAGCGATATTGAGGCTAATAAAACTAATTGGAGAGGTAAAAACGAAGGAAATAAACTCAAACTTCAATCTGGATGGACTGATCTTCCTGAAAATAATTCAAATTATAGTGAAAGTGAACATTACTATATATATGGATCAAATGAAAGTGGATTTTCTGCTTTAGGAGGTGGATGTTGCATGTACAATGGAATCTGGAGTGACCCACAAACTTTTGCTTCTGGGTTTTGGTGGACGTCTTCATTAATTGACAATAAAATTATATACAGATATCTGGATTATCATAAATCCGGTGTATTCAGGTACTATGCTCCTAAAACCTATGGTTTCAATATCAGATGTGTAAAAGATTAAATTTCTGAATTAACTTTTATATCTACTTTATTTTTATTACTCAATAGACTATCCAGATTTAACGGAAGAATATGCCATCCCAAAGCTTCGTAATCATTTTTGATTAGTATAAACACTTTTATTGCTATTTCGTCTTTTGTTTATTAAATTGCTTATATAGTTAATACTAATGTATATAAGTATATTCATTTTTAAGGTTCCGCTCTTGCTTTAGATGAGAATATGAAATCTTCATTCCTTCATAATTTTTTTAAAATTGAACATTTCTTACTTTAAATTCCTATTTTAATACACAATTTTCAAATCTTAATTTTTATTATTCTAATTGCTTAATATTTAAATAAAGCAGACTAATTTCTCAGATTTATTTCTTAAAGTCAGAAGTTCTTGTATTATCAACAGGTATAAAAAATATTAAATTATAAAATAAAAAATAAAAAACAAAACCTTACAATAACTTAATATTAAAGGATTATTCGTAATATTAATTTATTATTTACATAATTATTTTATAAAGTTCTATTCTCTATAAGTTAACTTTCAAACAATACATTTGCAGCATCATAAATAAATGATATTACAAACAATAAAAAAAATTAAAATGAAAAAGAAAATTACAAAAATGTTGATGGCTGCATTTATTTTAGCTATCTCAATTAATACTGGCTTTGCTCAGTATAATGACTTAAACAATGGAGCAGAATGTGGCTGCCCTGCAGTAGGTTCGAGAACAACTACTACACTTGAATCAATGGCTACGAATATTGGTGTGAATGAATATGAAATTCAAACCAATACAACACTTACCTGCGACAAAATTTACACTATCAGTCATTTGATTTATGTTGGCTATGGGGTAACACTTACCATTCAGCCAGGTACCGTTATTAAAGGTGCTTTAACAACTTATCCTAATGCTTCTGTTCTTTTAGTTGAAAGAGGTGGAAAAATCATTGCTGATGGAAAAGCAAATTGTAAAATTATTTTTACGGGTATCAATGACCCTTTAGATGGATCTTATGCTGTTACTAATGTTGGTGACTGGGGTGGAATCGTAATGTGTGGTTTTGCTACCAATAATTTAAAACAAGCTTATAATTTTGGCGCTGGTAAAAAAGGTGCTGGATGGGATGGTGTTGGTTTTTGTGAAGGATTAGACAATACAACCAAACATTTATGGGGTGCAGGTGATACCATTAAAATTGCTAATGGTCAAACAGTATCAATTCCAACAGCTTTTAATGATAATGACAACTCAGGTACTTTAAGATATGTATCTATTCGTCATGCAGGTATGCTTGTTGGTGGAAATTCAGCAGGAAACGAAGTAAACGGACTTTCTTTATACTCTGTAGGTCGTGGAACCAAAATTGATTATGTAGAAACTGTTTCTGCTGCTGATGATAATTTCGAAATGTTTGGTGGTACCGTTGATTTAAAACACTGTTCAGTATTATATGGTGATGATGATTTTTATGATTATGATTTAGGTTGGACAGGTAGAATGCAGTTTTGTTTTGGGATTGCAGGTGATAGTTTAACCGGTTTACATTCAACTGATAATGGATTTGAAGCTGATGCAGATGATAATTCAAGTTGCGTTACTGTTCGTTCACATCCTGTGATTTATAATACAACTATTGTTGGTAATGGTCATATAAAAGGTACAGCTGATAATGTTGGACCTGCTGGAATTATGGCAAAAGAACTTACTGAAGGAACATTTATCAACAATGTATTTGTTAATTTCCGTTCAGGTTTACATTTAAATACAGCAAGACAAGGAACAGGAACCGGTAAAGGCGGTGACGCATATGATAACTGGACAATTAATGGATCTACTTACATTAATCCTTCTTATCCAACAGGATCTGGTAATACTTCTTCTCAAAATGCTAAATTACAATCATTAATTGTTAAAAACAATACATTTGTTCATTGTAATTTAACCAATGAAACCACACCTAATGGGAATTCATACTGGATTACCAAAGGAAATAAATTAACTACTGGCTCTGGAGCAACTATAGGAATTAATAATGCTGTTGTTGCAAGTGCAGCTGATACATTACAGTTTTTTAATGAAGGAAATACACATTTTTCAAGTATTCCTGGAATTGATTATACATGGTCATGGAATGTTGCTAAAACTGATTTTTCAGATAAATATCATGCAGTTCCTACAACAAGTTTAACTTCAACTATGACTCCACCAAATGATGGTTTCTTTGATATAGTTAGCTACAGAGGTGCTTTTGATCCAGCCAAAAAAAGCTGGTTATCTTCTGATAATGGATTTATGATCCCGGTTGTTGATAATTTACGCAACGATAACCCAACTGATATTAATAATGATGGTGTAACTGATATCAATGACTTCAGTATATTCATCACAAAATTCGGTCAATTAGATCAATAAAAACTTATAATAGATATAATAATGAAAAAAATAATATTAGGCTTGAGCCTCATTTTAATAAGTATTTTTTCTCAAGCTCAGAATGGGCTGGAA
Organism: Bacteroidales bacterium; assembly: GCA_049315385.1. GTDB lineage: Bacteria > Bacteroidota > Bacteroidia > Bacteroidales > JACABE01 > JACABE01. The sequence goes on along the minus strand of JBMOKG010000007.1, from coordinate 15,394 downwards.
CAAATTATTGTAGAAAAATACTATGTTGCCAATGCAGCCGATTCTGCATGGTATATGGATAACGTTGGTGGTGTCCTTGCTGTAGGTTCCATTACATATAGATTATATGCTGATATGCGTCCCGGTTATAATTTGCAAATGATTTCTGGTAATGCAATTCATAATTTAAAATTCCATACATCTACTACTTTTTTCAACGATGAAAATTATGGTTCAACGACTCCAAATTTTACATTTATAAATGCTAAAAAAGGAACCACAATGATTGATTCATGGATCACTATAGGTGGTGCTATATCAGGTGGTTCAACCAATAAAAAAATAGGTGTATTGAAAACAGCAGATACTGATGGTGCTGTTGTAAACGCTAATAGCATTTTACAAAACAATGATTTAAAAGCTGGTATTCCTATTAGTGTAGCTGATGGTTTATTAGCCGGATCAATTCCTTCAATTACTATGGTTGGTTTTGGAACAGGAAGTGCCGATGGGAATAGTCTCAATAATGCTTTAGGCACCAGCGGATTTAATGACTTTACTGTCAATGGCAGTGCGTGGTCTGTATTAGGTGGCGCAACAGGTTTAGATACAACGAACAGGGTTTTAATCGGACAATTTACTACCGATGGTATTTTTCATTACGAATTAAATGTTCAAATTGGGACTCCAACTGGTGGTGCTGAAGTTTATGTTTCAAGCAATCCATTAACTCCAAACGGAAATGGACAAAATGAAATTACAATACCTTCACTTACCGGAACATATAATGTTGCACCAAATGTAAGTATTACTTCTCCTGCAAATAATTCATATTCAATTAACGGTGTTCCTGTTATTATAAATGCTACAGCTTCTGATTTAGATGGTATTGTTAAAAAAGTTGAATTTTTTGTTGATGCTATTTCAGTAGGCGTTGATAGTATTGCTCCATATACAGCAAATTATAACGGTGTAACAGGAACACATGCATTAACTGCAAAAGCAACTGACAATGATGGTTATGTTACAACTTCAACCGCTGTTTCTTTGAATGTAGTTCCTCAAAATTCTACCTGGACAGGTGCTGTTAGTAATGCATGGTCAAATGCTGCAAACTGGGATTATTTACCAGTTTCAATTTCAAATGTTATAATTCCTGTTGTAACTACAAATTATCCTACAGTATCTGCGGCTACAACTATTAACAACTTAACTTTAGAATCAAACGCAAGTGGAACAGCTTCATTATTGGATAATAGCTTATTAACTGTTAATGGAAGTGCAAATGTAAAATTATATGTAACTGGAAACAAATGGCATATGTTAACTATTCCGGTTCAAACAGCCACTTCTAATGTATTTCATTTAGGTATTGGTCAACCAGACATTTATGTAAAAGGATTTGCAGCAGGAAACTGGACAAGTTTAATTACTAATACTACAACTCCTTTGGTTCCAACTACAGGTTATGCTATATGGGCAGATACACAAACTGCTTCTACTCCTAATCCAACTATTTCTTTTAATGGTGCTATTAATACAGGTAATCAAAATATTACTACTGAAGCTAATAACTGGAATTTAATTGGGAATCCATATACTTCGTCAATTAATTGGAATACTTTAAGTTTATCCAATGTAAACGGACAAGCTGTTAGAGTTTGGAATGATGCATTACAATTATATTCTGCATATAGTCAACTTGGTGGAAGTGTAAATGGAGGAAGTCAATATTTAGCTCCAATGCAAGCTTTCTTTATTAAAGCACTTACTACAAATGCTGTGAATTTATCAGATGCAAACAGAGTTCATAATAATCAGGCTTTCCAAAAAAGCACAAATACAATCAATAATTTAGTAAAAATTAAAGCTCAAAGAGGTAATTATACTGATGAGATTAATGTTGTATACAATACAATAGCTACAAATAATTTTGATAACTTGTATGATGCAAGCAAATTATTTGTAACAGATAACAATATTCCTCAAATTTCCACTTTAGCAGATAATAATGATTTATCAATCAACATTTTTGGAAGTTTACCTGCAGCTATACCGGTAAATATTAAACTAGGTATTGCCGACAATGTAGTTTTAACTGCTTCTGAAATAAATAATTTCGATTCAAATGTTTCTATTAAATTAGAAGATATATTAACTGGAAACATACAGGATTTACGTCAAAACCCAGTTTATTCTTTTGCTGCATCAGCTAATGAAAATGCAAACAGATTTATATTACATTTTGGAATGTCACCTAACAAAATAAGTGAACCTTCTATTAACAATACAAATATATATGCGTATGGAAAATCTATATATGTAAATACTAATGAATCTGTTAAAGAAATCAGTATTTATAACATGCTAGGTCAGTTAATCATTTCTAAAACAGGAAATGGTAAAGAAATAAACTCAATTACAATAAATAATGCATCAGCTTTTTATACGGTTAGAGTTGTAACAGACAAAGCTACTTATAGTGAAAAGGTATTTATAAAATAATTCAAAAATTATTAAAATTATTAAAAATATATAAACATGAAAAATTCATTTAAAAAAATAATCATATTATTTTTCCTTATGGTAGCTCCTGTGGTAATGAGCAATGTATTGGCAGATGATCCTCCAAGTCCTGGAGGAAACCCTGCAGGCGGAACTCCTCTTGATGGTGGTGTAAGTTTACTAATTGCAGCAAGTGCGATATATGGTGCGAAAAAATCTAAGGTTTTTAACATCAATAAAAAAAAGAATAATGAAAATATATAATTAATCTCATTCTTTTTGAAAGAGGCTGAATCATAATTGATACAGCCTCTTTTCTTTATGTTGAATAAATTGTAAAAATCCTGAAATTATTTTTTATACTTTAATTTATATGCAAAAAAAACTTCAAAAACTAAAGACAAACTTACAAGAATTTAATCAATTGCTTAACAGAAATCAAATTTTAAAAATATTTGGTTTACGTTTTCTTTCTTTAATCGTTATTGGAACTATTGTGTTATCTTTTTTAAGAAGCAATTCAGAATTAAAATATACAATTCAGCATGCTCATTTTGTATATGAAATCTATAAAATAATTATGTATGCGAGTTTCTCTATCTTAAAATTAATAGGATTTGATGCTTATATTTATTATTCTGAAACTATTTACAAATATGGAGTTTATGCGATTGGCATCAATGGTTCCAGATCTATTTTTATGGGAATTTCGTGTATAGGAATGACTCTTATGGGTGTGTTTATTGCATTAATAGTCTCTTTTCCTGGTAAAATTAAGCACAAATTATGGTATATTCCTGGAGGACTAATTATTATCCAATTTCTAAATATCTTACGAATGTGCACATTGACTACTTTAGTTCATTTTGGATTTGAACATACATTTAATGAATACAATTTATTAGGTATTTTCAAATTTAATCATCACGATCTTTTTAATTTCTTTATTTACATTATTATCTTTGGAATGTTTGTCTTTTATACCAACACATTTGGTTTAAAAATTCAGGATAAAAAAAGATATTTCGAAAAGATTAATGTGTAAGTTTACAATTACTTAAATTAAAATTAATGTCAAATTAACTCATTATCATATTTTTAGCTGTAATTTTGAATTGATATGAAAATTTAATTAATATAAAGAAAATAGACTTACAACAATCATTTACTGACATTTTTGATTCTTTAAGCCTCTTTTTTGGTTTTTGTCGGGAGGAAATGTTTTCCTCCCTTTTTATTTAAACATTCCTTAAAATAATGATAACAATGCTTCCAGAATAATAATTTATTTTTGCAAATAAAATGAATCTATTTTTTGTAGTATTTGCAGCACTTTTCTCTATTATGAACCCTTTTGGGACTGTACCAGTTTTTCTGGGTCTTACAAAGGAAAAAACAAAGAAGGAAATTATCAGTATTGCTTTCTATACCTCATTAAATGTTTTTATCATACTTATGATTTCATTCTTCTTAGGAAAATATCTGCTATTATTTTTTGGGATTAGCATACAATCACTTAAAATTGCAGGAGGAATGATAATTACAACTTCCGGATTTGCATTACTTACCGGCACATTTTCCAAGCATAAAGGGATGAAAAAATCTGTTAAAGAAGATGCTTACACTCGGTCTGATATCACATTAACCCCACTGGCAATTCCAATGTTAGCCGGTCCCGGAACAATCTCATTACTCATAACATATAATCAACAGTATAATCGTTTAATTGAAATTCTTACTTTAACAGCTGCCATGTTCTCAATTTCACTACTGATTTTCTTTATTCTCAGAAGTTCCAATATAATTGTAAAATATATGGGTGCCTCAGGTTTAAACGCTTTTTCACGAATAATTGGATTTATTGTAATTGCAATTGGAGTTGAGTATATATTATCAGTATTATTACAAATATTTTATAATTAATCAGAATACTGTTATTATACTTAGAATGGAATAAAGATAGTACAATTTACTTTCGCATTCTTTATAATGTAAATCATAGAATATAAGCAAAATAGAAGCATTAAATCAACATTATTAATGCAATGTCTTTTAGTTAAGAAAACACTATAATCGTTTGTAATTCATAGCATAAGTTTTTAGTCGCTTATGTCGTTCAACATATCTGCCTGGTTGGATAATTTTGATTGTCAATTGATTTTTTATGCATTATTTTATAATTTATTTTTTTTCACGATTTAAGCTTTTATTGATGTATCTTTGAGGGAGTATTCATGATTTCTCAAAATAAAAGATCTTTTATTAAAATAAATTCAGATAATCATTTTCAGATTTAAAATCAGCCAATGTTTAATAATCGCTTACAATTTATCTTCTAAAAAAAATACGATTCACTTCAAATAATTATCATAATAAATCATTAATGATAGATGTATTTTTAAATTAAAATAATACCAATAAAATTTAATGTAAACCCATAGAAAAATTAAAATACTATGAAGAAATATTAGCTCTTTACATTTATAAGTTGATTAGCAAAACTCAAACAGCAATAAGCGGGATTGAGAAACTAACAAGCGGAACTAAATAATTAGCAAGAAAGATTGAGAAACTAACAAGCGGAACTAAATAATTAGCAAGAAAGATTGAGAAACTAACAAGCGGAACTAAGTAATTAACAGTAAAGATTGCAATACAAACAAGCGGAACTAAATAATTAGCAGGAAAGATTGAGAAACTAACAAGCGGAACTAAGTAATTAACAGTAAAGATTGCAATACAAACAAGCGGAACTAAATAACTAACAGGAAAGATTGATAAACTATGAAGCGGAATTAAATAAATAACAGGAAAGGTAGCTAAACAATACAGAGAAATTACTTTAATGATTAGCAGAAGCTAAAAACAAATAAGTACAAAGGGAAATGCAGTTAAAATAAAGAAAAAGAGGCTTATAAAAGTCTGGTTTTATATTAATTTAAATGTCATTAAAATGGAAGAAAAAAAGTTTAGTTGTAAGATGGAAGATGTAGCTGTTATTGAAGGCTTTACGCTTTCCAGTTTGGAAACTGATAAATTGGATTTTTTCGAGTATTCGAATGTGTTTAATGATCCGTTTATTGCAGATGTAAAGTTAAAACATCAGGAATGTAGCGAACTGTTTACATCCATTGATGTATTAAAACTATGATATAAGAGGCGCAGAGCCAATATTTGTTGTATTTCTTTGCAGAACTCTACGTAATACTTTACGGAACTCTGCGATAAAATTTTATATTTTCTGCTAACTAAACGATATTGATTATTAATGTATAAATTTATTCCATGACCAGCAAAACTATATTTTTTCCCTTTTGAAAAAACGAATAAATTTCTTATTATTTAATAATATAATAATGAGTAATATAATTAAAACAGCTATAAAAAAAATGAATTTTATTTTTCCTAAATTACTCCCTAAATAATTCAAAGAGGAACCGAATAATCTTCCAGATAATACACAGGATGCACTCCAGACAGATGCTGATAAAAATGCTATTGGTAAAAATGTGAGTGGCTTTATTTGTAACAAACCACATACAACAGAAGTATATCCTCTAATAAATGGCGTTAAGCGGCCAATATAAATATATTTTCTTTTATTATTTGATATCTTTGTTTTAAATTTTTCGATTGTATGTATTGAAACAGGAAACCATCTAGGTTTGTGGCTAAATATATAAGTTCCAAAAAAGTAAAAAACTATATAAAGTATATTGGTTCCGATAAAATCTGCCAAAACAGCTACCATTATCACATATGGTACATATAATATCCCATTAAATGAGAGGTAACCAGTAAACATTAAAACCAATTCATTCGGTACAGGATTCGGAAACCCAATCTCCTGAGAAAAGACAAGTAGAAAAATAGCTAAATAACCATAATTTGTAATAAAAATAATCAATTCATCAGGCATACTGATTTATCAATTGAGTATCTATTTGTGAATTTAATAGATCTGAATAAACATCCATTAATTTATCACGAATACTATTTTTTTCAAATTGGGTAATTAGCATTGACGAAATTTCTAAGCCTCTGAGATAAGCATCATCATCAATCATTAACCTATTTACCCAATCTGCGAATTCATCATTATTATTTGCACTTAAATATTCATTTTTATATAATAGATTGTATTCAGGAATGTTGCGATAAACAACAGGCATTCCTGAAGCAGCTGCTTCTAATGGTGCCAAAGGACAGTTTTCCTGATAAGATGGAAATAATAACATATCTCCTGCTGCATAAAGACTAGGCATATCCTCTAACGAGAATAATCCCGCAAATTTAACATTAGGTGAAGCTGAAGCAATTTGCTTTTCTAAACTTTTTATACCTTCTGTCAACTTTCCGAAGGGCCTTCCTCCTATCCACCTGAACTGTGCGTTAGGAATATGTTTGGCAACTTCAATAAAATCGGCACAACCTTTTCTGCTTTCTAATTGTCCAACTCCCAATACACAAAAATCATATTCTTTAAGACCCAAGATTGCTCTGCCTTTTTCACGAAGTTCAAGATTGCTTTTCCAATTCTCTATAAGAACTGGATTATTCATAACAACGATATTAGTTTTAACACCTAGATCTTTAATTGCCTTTTCAACCATTGGACTAATCGCAATACAAACATCTGCATAGGAGTAAACTTGTTTAAAATACCACTTCACAAATGGCAATAATAGTTTTGCTGCCGGTATTGATCCTATAATTGAATCAGGTATTACATGAACAGTATGAACTTTTCTACCTTTGTATTTTAATCCTCTTAAAAAATAATAAGGGCCATAAGAATGACTATGCATGATATCACCAAAACCTTCATTATTAATCAGAACTTCAATATTCTCACTATCATTTAAAAGTTCAATACTATTTAAAAATGCAGTATTTACACCCTCTCCTTTCATGTTAAGAATTTTAGTTTCAGAACAAATGTTTATTTTCATAAATATACGGATTATTTTAAGTTGATATATTATTATTTATTAACTAAAACTAATTGAAATCAATTTTTATGGTTCTTTACAATTAATGCATTCCCTGATTTTAAATACTGAATATAGCAAATTCAATAAAAATATTTCATTTAAGCGACTATACAAAGTTATTAAACTAAAACGCTACCAATGTTTCGTTAAGTTTAATTTAATATTATCATTACTTTTTTAGAATATTTATTCTGAAAGGCAGCTTTATAAAAATAAGGGCAAAGAACTTAATTTTTATAAATTATGAATTAGAATTATATTTCCTTGCAATTAAATCACTTTCAGCTAAGATATTTTAATTTTGAACTATTATCATTTTAAGATTATGATAAAAATTTATATTATCCTAAATAATAAGAATTTTTGTACTTGGAGTTGAGTATATATTATATCCTTTTTACTTCAAATTCTAAAACAATAATCAATATTAAGTATTAATTAGAAAGTGATAATTTATTCCCGGAAATAAAACTGCGCTTGGTTCTATCAGAAAAATGTAACTTAATCATTTGCAATACTGACCATTTATAAATAAATTCGAATATTAATATAAAAATAAGCGTAATATTTACTATTGAAAAGATTACAGGGAAAAAATTGTAAAGTTTAATAAGTATCAGTTTAAGTGAATTAAAATCAATTTGATAAACAACCAGAGATGCAAATATCAATGTAAATAACATACTGGAATAAAAGAAAAGATTAAAGAACAGGATAAATTTAAATGTTTTCATAGATATAGTATTTAAGTTTATACAAAGTAAAGACATCTATATTAACATAGTATATATAACATATTAAGTTTATATAAAATATATCAAATATATATCATGCTGCTTATTTATTTAAGGGTAATTATTTTTGATTTTTTAGTCTAAAAGGGGTTTAGTTCTTTAAAATTATTGCTTCATAAGGGCTTACGACTAATTCTTTTACAGATATATTTTCATCTTTTACAGAATGTGTCGATAATAAATATCTAAATTGCTCTTTTTTATTAAGTTTTATACTTTTTTTTTCAGAAGAAAAGTTTAATATTATGGTAAGAATTTCATCTTCAAAAGTTCTGGTGTAGGCAAACACACCATCTTTACCTTTCTTTAAGGGTAAATAATTCCCTTTGACTAAAGAAGGATTTTCTTTCCTGAGTTGAAGTAATGAGCGATATAATTTCAAAAGAGTATTATCCGTATTTTCCTGATTAAGTACATTCACATTTTTATAATCCTTATTAACAGGTAGCCAGGGTTTAACCTCAGAAAAACCAGCATAGAAATCTGCATTCCATTGCATAGGTGTTCTGGCTCCATCCCTTCCATTATAAATGGGCCAAAAGCGTTTACCTAAGGGATCTTGTATGCTGTTATAGGAAATTATGGAGTTTTTCATGCCTATTTCTTCGCCATAATAAATGAATGGTGTTCCTTTTAATGTAAGTAACAATACGGCTTCAATTTTAGCTTTTTCATTCTGATGGTGCCGAAATGGATTTCTATTAATACTTCTTTTTAAATCATGATTTGATAATACATTACAGGGCCATCCATCTTTTGGAATACTTGCATTCCATTTTTTTATGCATTTATAAATGTTATTTGCATTCCATTTCTGAAATATCAATGAAAAATCAAATGCAAGATGTATACCCTTTTCTCCATCTGAAAGATAACTTGCTGATAATTCTGTGTTACCGGGAGGCATAACATATATTTCTCCAATTAATACCTTATCTTTATAATTATCTATTAGTTTCCTAAGCTTTTTTACAATTTCATGTGATTTTGGACGGTTTCTGGAAAATTTATGATGCTGTAAAAATGGAAGTTTAATATTCAAAGGATTATTTCTATATTTTTTGTCCTTAACTATCATGTTAATAACATCTAATCTGAAGCCATCAACACCCAATTCTAACCAATAATTTATTTCTTCAAAAAATACTTTTGCCATTTCTTTGTTACGCCAGTTTAAATCGGGTTGCTCTTTAAAAAAAGAATGTAAATAATAGGCAGCAGTTTTATAATCATATTCCCAGGCAGTTTTTCCGAATGAAGACTTCCAGTTATTGGGTGTTTTCCCTTTTATTCCGGACTTCCATATATACCAATCGCGCTTTGGGTTGTCAAGTGACGATTTTGACTCGATAAACCATGGATGTTGATCTGATGTATGATTCATTATCATATCCATAATTACTTTTATGTTTTTTGAATGGGCAATTTCTAAAAGCTTTTTAAAATCGTCCAAACTTCCATATTCTGGATTGATTGCTTTATAGTCTGAGACGTCATAACCATAATCAATATTTGGGGATTTGTAAATCGGGGAAAGCCATATTGCATCCACTCCCAAATTTTTTAAATAATCTAATTTACTGATGATTCCAATAATATCTCCAATGCCATCCTTGTTTGAATCACAAAAACTTCTAGGATAAATCTGATAGATAACACCATGTTTCCACCATATCCAATCATCTGCTTTCTTTTGATTCATTTTTATTGAAGTTCAACATCTTTTAAAAACTTATCAAGTATTGATGTCTTATTATAGTTCTTTGAACGATCAAGTGCAGATTTTTTGAATGATTTCTGAATAGAAATATCGTTAAAGTAATAAATAATATTTTTTGACATATCATCTGTGTTAGAAACAAGAAATCCATTTTTGTTATCTTCGATAATATCTTTTGGACCCTTAATATTGTAAGCAATTACTGGTAATCCACAACTCAATGCTTCCAAGACTACACAACTGAAAGTGTCAAATTTTGAGGGTAGTATCAATAAATCAGCAGAAGAATAAATATTTGGTAATTTCTCATGATCTATCCATCCGAGAAAAATAGCTTCAGGTAAAGCTTTTTTTAGTTCATTTTCTGCAGGACCATTACCGACAATTACCATTTTCAAATCATGAATTTCCGATTTGGTTTTCTGATAAATTTCAGCTAATTCCATCACTCCTTTCTCTTTACTTAACCTTCCTGCAAAAAGCAAAACAGCTTCCTGATTTTCTATATTAAACAGTTTCTTCTTTGCAGATTTTTTCGGTATGAAAGTATCATCTACCCAATGAGCTGTCATAAAAACTCTGGAACTTTCAAATCCCATTTTTGGACTTGTTAGCCATTTTTGCTGATCGGTATTTAAAACGAATAAATTGTCAAATGCATTATAATACATTCTGAGTAATCTTGTGAAACGGTTCAAATTATTTCGATCGATATTTAAAACTTTTTTGGCAAATGTTATCCAATCGGTATGAATATAAAAGCTTGCTTTCACTGAATAGGCATTTTTAAGATAAATTGCTGCCAAACCCATTAAGCCTTCAGTAGAACAAATTATTCTATCATATTCGTTATCATGGAAAAGTTTGTGAATTTCCAGATAATTTGGCACTCTTATTGCTTGATCCTTATACATTGGCAATGTAAACTCTGCCAAAGGCTTAATAACAATTAAATGTTTTTCAGATTTTAATTTATTACTGCAAACTAAGATATCAATGGGCAAATTCCTTTGTTTAATTTCCTGAAGCATTGATTGTAAAACCATAGAAACACCGTTATTGTCATCAAAAGTATCAGTTAACCATAACATTCTTTTTGGGTGCTCTAGTTTACCAATTTTTTCCGAGAATGTATGAAGCAACGGACGAACATTGTACAACACCCTTGAACTGGTATAATTTGCGGCCAATATTAAAGCTGAAGCTAAAAAAGGAAAAGAAAGTCCATCCATAAAATCAGATAAATTAGGATTGCTCATCCTGCTGTTTTTATCTTTATTAAAATATTTACTTTCTTTATCAATGTAGGATCTGAATTCGCTGGGTAATTCAAATTTATCAATCAGCATGTTTATATCAAATTCTTTAAATTTACCTTGTAGCTGAAATTTATCAAGCTTCTTTACCAATCTTTTAAAAAGTATACTGTTTAATTTATCGCTGATAGAGAATACTGATCTCTTATATATTTCTACAATATTTTCCGGATCATTTTTAGTTGTATCTGCAATGCTTAAAGCTTCTTTAAAAATAGGTTTATATACTTTCGGGACTAATATTTTTTTTGTAATAGAAGGTGCTTTTCCTTGAAAACAATTATGAAATAACTCAATAAAATTCATGGTTACTTTATGTCTTCTTAATTCAGCAAAACCATTTGAGACCATTAAAGCAATCAGTTTATCCTGTGAAGTTCCTTTGTGTAAAAGAATTCTCAGTAAGCCGGGATCATTTCTGTTTAATGCAATCTGAAAAACATAATCAAGAAATGCAACAGTAAGTTTTTCACTATTGTGATGAGAACCATAAGGAGCCATATTTCCTTCTTTAATAGCCTGCAATGCTAATTCAGATGGTTTATTTAATCTCAATTTTTCGTTTAACTGAGGTACATGCAATAATGTCCCCGTTTGTCCGGAGAAAAACCCCATGTGACTGTCTGAACCGCCTGACATCGATTTTTTATAAGGATCTTTACAAAATCGGTTTGCTGCAATACCTGCTTCCTTTGATAATTCATCAATTTTTTCAATGTTTAAACTTTCCAACCAAACTTTCACAAGCATGTTTTGCCATGTATCCCTCTGACCATTAAGCACTTCAAAACGCTCAAAAACAAGAGCCATTTTATTAAAAAAAGCTAAATTTGGTATTCCAGAAGAATTATAATGATACAAAGGATGTGCCCATATAGTTGGAATGTCATTTTCTAATGCAAAATCCTGAAAAGCATAAACGTTATTCCTAAGCTTATTAAGCATTTTTTCCTGTACAGGGTTAAACCCATACGTTAAAACATGGATTCCAATATTAAAATCGGGTACAGTACAGCTAAATTCAGCTGCAGTAAGAATATCATGACCTTTATCCTGCATTTCATAACATGACCTGGCATTGTTGTGATTGGTTATTGTAAATGCAGAGCAATAATTCTGTTTTAATATTTTAAGTAAAGCTTCAGATTTCAACCAAGTTTCAGGTAAATTGAGTATTCTACCCAGTAATTCATCTGGAACATCACTGTTGTAATCATGGCAATGCAAGTCAATCCTCAGTGTATCATCTATTGGATACTTTAAAAATTCTTTTGTCAGAAAATTATCTAATTCATTGATTAATTCTTTTTGAAAAGATGGCTTCTCTATTTGTAATGGTTTCATATGCATTTTTTGCTGATTAAATGCAAATTAATAATTAAAAAACCAAATAACAATGATTTGAATATTAAATTAATGTAAATTTTTTGGAAATTTAAGATGTTCTCGGTTTATAAAAATATTTACTTTTTTAATATAGATTTTTTTAAGATTTTTTAATTTAATAAAGATTGACTAAAAAAAAGCATTGATAATCAATGTTTAAATAAAATTTATTTTCTTTTTTTCATAGAAGTAAGATTACATATTTAAGATTACTTAATATAATTAACTTAAAATCAACGAAATCATATAGTATTAGTAAAATAACTTTAACACGATTGAGCTTCAATTCGACTTATTTTGCATAAAAAGTTTTAACTAATTTTTATGCGTATGAGAAGAAAATAGTTTGAATAAAATTTAGAAATACTTAGCCAATATTTCTTAAATATAAAAGGAATCTATTTGCAAAAAGCAATCATTCCACGGCATAAAATCCATGTTAATTAATGAATGGTTTATAAACCAATAGATAACAAGATGGATTAAAAATATTGATACTTTAATAAATAATATTGAAAATTATTAAAATAAAAAAATGAAAAAGAAATACGATTTATTTAATTTATTTCCCGAAAATTATAGGAAATTAATTTTGAAAACTCTGCTGACAGGGTTTTGTATATTAGGTTTTTTGAGCACTTCTATTGCTCAAATTCAATTTGTTTACACATCTGATGCGCACTATGGTATTACAAGAGCCCGTTTTCAAAAATCGGCAAATGTTGGTGCACAAATTGTAAACCAAGCCATGATTTCAAAAATGAACAATCTGACAAATTTAACATTTCCTCTTGATGGTGGTGTTAAATCAGGTTTAAAGGTTGATAGTGTTGATTTTGTGGTAATGACTGGCGATATTGCCAATCGTTCTGAAACAACTATAATTCCAACCTTGAGTGCCTCTACTTGTTGGTCTCAATTTTCCAATGATTACATTACTGGAATGACATTAAAAAATAAAGCAGGAATAAAATCTCCACTTTATTTATTACCAGGTAATCACGATGTTACCAATGCTGTTGGATTTTACAAAACGATGTCTCCTTTAAAGGATTCTTCTGCTATGGTAAATATTTACAACATGATGATGCCAAGTCCAAGACCTGCCGGTAATTATGATTATGCAAATGAAAAAATTCATTATTCTAAAAACATTGGTGGTATACATTTGATGTTTGTATGTATGTGGCCCGATTCTGCTGAACGCGTATGGATGACTAATGATTTAGCTACTGTAAGCCAATCAACTCCTGTATTTATTTTTACCCATGATCAACCTGCTGTAGAATCTAAACATTTTACAAACCCTAATTCACCTTATACCATAAACTCAACTAATAAATTTGAAAATTTATTGTTAGAAAGATTTAAAGACGGAACTGCAATTACTGCCCCTACCACTATCGAACAAAATGGCTTTGCAAGTTTTGTACAATCACATCCAAATATTGTTATTTATTTCCATGGTAACGATAATCAGAACAATTATTATAAATATTATGGACCAAGCAATAATATTGCTTTAGATGTTATTCAGGTTGATTCTCCAATGAAAGGAAATATCTCTGCTTCTAATGAAACCAAATTATCATTCCAGTTAATTACTATAGATACATTATCAAAAGTTTTAACAGTTCGTGAATGTTTGTGGAATACAGATACCAATAATGTTAATGCACCAATAGTATTTGGTAATTCTAAAACGATAAATTTTGATGTTGCTAATTATGCTCAAAATCCTTCTAACGGAAATACTAAAATATCTTCTGCCAGCGATTTACACTTAATGCATCCTTCATTATTAGTGAATGATGGAGTTGCTTTCCAGACTTATCTTGCCAGTGATAGAAAACTGATAAAAGAAAGCAATGCAATCATGCAGGAACTTAAAAACAGAATTTACGAAGAAAGACCTGATATCTTCTTAGTACCAGGAGATCTTACTAAAGATGGTGAAAAAATAAGTCATCAATTAATGGCAACTTATCTTGATTCTATCGAAATGAATGGAGTAACTAAGGTATTTGTAATTCCTGGTAATCACGATGTTAACAATGTTACTGCATATAGTTATGATGGAAATAATGTAACTAAAGTTGACTCAGTTTCTCCTTCTGATTTTAAATCTATTTATAATAATTTTGGTTATAGTGAAGCTGTTAAAACGGATACTGTTTCTCTTTCTTATCTTGCAAAACCTAAATCTAAAACCTGGGTGTTAGGAATAGATGTTTTAGAATATGACTCAAATATGGTTGCCGGACAAGCAATTACAGAAGGTAAATTTAAACCTCAAACTTATAAATGGGTACTTGACAGATTAAAAGAAGCTAAAGATTCAAGTGCTACTGTTTTAGGTATGATGCACCATGGTTTGACCGAACATTATACAACTCAAAGTTTAGCTTTCCCTGAATACGTAGTTTTAGGATGGGATACTATTTCTAAAAACTTTGCTAAAGCAGGTTTAAGAATGATGTTTACAGGACATTATCATGCTAATGATATTACAAAGAAAACAAATACTTCAAATGCTTCTTTTGTTTATGATATTGAAACAGGTTCTACCGTTACATGGCCATGTCCTTACAGAGTGATGGAACTGAAAGGTGATAGTATTTTAAACGTTGTTACCAATCATATTCAAAATCACTAGTGTCCGGTTGTTGATCTAGAGTTTGCTCTGAATCTCTTTATTAT
>JBMOKG010000118.1:0-10431 GCA_049315385.1 Bacteroidales bacterium | reverse complement strand
GGAATTGAAGGCATTTCTGAATACGAAAATAGTATTACTGATGAAAATAGGGTAAAGGTAATTATAGATATACTAAAGCGGTTATAATGAAAAAAATCAGCACTTCCCTCCTCTTCCTTTTTCTATTCAATTATTTATCCGCTCAAATAATTGAAAAATCATTACATGATAATTGGCAATTCAGGAAATCAGGCAGCGAAAAATGGTTTGTTGCTAAAGTACCCGGATGTGTTCATACCGATTTGCTTGCCAATGTCATTATTCCCGATCCGTTTTTTGGAGATAATGAAAAGAAAGTACAAGACATAGAAAAAGAAAGCTGGGAATACGAATGTAATTTTAATGTTTCTGAGGAAATTTTCTCGAAAAATAATTTATATCTCGTTTTTGATGGATTAGATACTTATTGTGATGTTTATCTAAACAACTATCATTTGCTTACAGCTAATAATCAGTTTCGCCGATGGGAAACTGATGGAAAGAAATACCTGAAAAAGGAAAACAATACATTACATATTATCTTTTACTCGTCAGTATTGAAAGACAAAGAAGCTGCATCAAAACTCCCCTACTCTCTTCCTGAAGAAAGATCATTTTCGCGCAAAGCTCCTTATCAATATGGCTGGGATTGGGGTCCACGCTTGGTAACGTCTGGAATTTGGAGAAACTTAAAAATACTTGCATGGGATAATTTGAAAATAAACAACGTGCATTTTATACAAAAGAATATTTCTTCTTCAAAAGCTTCTTTAATTGCAAAATACGAGCTGTTTGCGGATAATCCTGATACTGTTTCGATAAATATAAATGCTGCGGAAACAAAGAGTATTTCTGTTTCAAAAAAAATAGTATTGAATAAAGGTGTAAATTCCATAGAAATTCCATTTGATATTATAAATCCTCTAGTATGGATGCCCAACGGAGCAGGGAAAGCCAATCTTTATACATTAAAAACTACTATTGTTAAAGGAAACAGAACCATAGAAAGTTCAGAAAATACAATTGGATTAAAAACCATTGCATTGATAACCGAAAAAGACAGCATTGGCGAAAGTTTTTATTTTAAAGTAAATGGGAAACCTTTGTTTGTAAAAGGTGCAAATTATATCCCATCCAATAGTTTTCCATCGCAAACCACCAAAGAAACATACGAAAAAACAATTAAAGATGCCGTAGAAGCCAATATGAATATGCTAAGAGTTTGGGGAGGTGGCATATATGAAAATGATGAATTCTATGATTTATGCGACAAATATGGCATCATGATATGGCAGGATTTTATGTTTGCTGGTTCGATGTATCCAGGCGATAGTATTTTTGTGGAAAATGTCCGTCAAGAAGCTATTGATAATATAAAAAGACTTAGAAACCATGCCTGTATTGCCTTGTGGTGTGGAAATAATGAAATAGATGAAGGTTGGTACAATTGGGGATGGCAAAAGCAATTTAAATACTCTTTAACTGATTTTACAACATTATGGAAAGATTATCTGAAGATTTTTAAAGATGTGTTACCTTCTACCATTGCTAAATTTGATGGAGAACATCCTTATATTTCAACTTCGCCACGCAAAGGATGGGGTCGCAAAGAAAGTATGACAGAAGGCGATTCGCATTATTGGGGTGTTTGGTGGGGAAAACTACCTTTTGAAATTTATAAAGAGAAAACAGGACGGTTTATGTCGGAATATGGTTTTCAGGGAATGCCCGATATGAAAACGATTAAAAGTATGGTAGCCGATACATCTCTTTCTTTACAATCACTGCAGCTAAAGAATCATCAGAAACATACAACAGGTTTTGAAACCATTGACGAGTATTTGTTAAGAGATTACCGAAAGCCCAAAGATTTTGCATCCTACGTTTATGTAAGCCAGCTCTTGCAAGCAGAGGGAATGCGCATTGCTATTGAATCGCACCGAAGAGCCAAACCCCGTTGTATGGGTACATTGTATTGGCAACTGAACGATTGTTGGCCCGTTGTGTCATGGTCGAGTGTGGACTATTACGGGAGATGGAAAGCCTTGCATTATTTTGTAAAAAAGCTTTATCAAGACATTCTTATTTCTCAAATTATTAAAAATAATAAGGTAGAAGTTTGGATTAATTCTGATAAAGAAACAATAACAAAAGGTAAGCTTAAATTAGAATTAATGAATTTTAATGGCAAGGTTTTATGGTCGAAAACAACGGATTGTAATGTTAATGGCAATTCTTCGGGCGTTGTGTTTCACATTGACAGTGCTCAATTATTAAGAAATTATGACGTAAGTAAAGTTTTTCTGCATACTTCTTTTATAAACAATGCAACTGAAATGGCTAGGCATAATTTATATTTTACACAAATAGCAAAATTAGATTTACCCAAGCCTCAGCTTACCAAAGCTATGAAGTATTTGGCTAATGGAAATGCTGAAATTTTAGTTTCTACCGATAAATTAGCTAAAAATGTTTGTTTAACCTCAACTATAGAAGGACATTTCTCCGATAATTATTTTGATTTGTTACCCAATGAAACCAAAAAAATTAGCATTAAATGTAGTAAGGAGGAATATACTGAATTGCAAAAAAGCTTAGAAATAATAAGTTTAACGGATAGTTATTAAAATATAGCTACTCTTATTAGTCATCTAATGTCTATTATATTTATAAATGAATAATCCTTCTATTTATATTCCTGAATTAACACATCGGTTGGAATGTGCATTTGTTTATTAATCTTACGAATCATATCCAGCGATAACTTTCTTTTTTTGTTTAATATTTCGGTTACACGACTTCTAAACCCAAGTACCATTGCCAAATCACTGGTTTTATAATTCATTTGCTCCATTCTGAATTTTATTGCTTCAACAGGATCAGGTAAACCAATCGAATCATTTATTTTTTCGTAGTTATCTATCAATAAAGACAACAACTCCAGTTCATCACCGTCATTAGTACCTAATTTTGCATCAAATATCATTTCAAGCCTATTGAGTGCTTCCTGATATTCTTTTTCGGTTTTTATTACTTTATGTCTCATCATTATATTTTTTCAACATTAATACTGTCATACTCGCTATGGCTGCCAATAAACCTTATCCAAACAAGGCCTATAATAGTTTAAGTAAAAAGCCCCAAGAACAAGATTGCTTTTGAGGCTTTTCATAGTAAAAACAATTATCATTAATTATTTAATACTTCTGACTGCCCTAACATGAGCATCCAATGGTACAGAAATCCAAGCTCCATCCTCATCAGTGTTTGACATATAACCATCTTGGATGTCAAATTTTGAAGATGTATATTGTCTTCCATCACGACGATCAATATATGTGGGATTGTTATCTTTCCCATCATCTTTTCCATTACAAAAGAAAGACATTTTAAAAGCAGCGTTTGTTCCATCATTTTTATCAAACCAATATTCTTCATCTTTAAAACCACCTATAATCTGTTTTTTATGAAAAATAATTTTAAGTTCTTTTTCGTTAGGTAATCTCCAACCATCGCCTAATGATTTGCATAATTCTTGTGCTTTGGTAAACCATATTTTATCATACTCACCAAAAAGAAGCAAATCTTTTTTCATAACTTCCAGATTGCCTATTATAAAAGTATTAGTAGGATCTATTTTTGCAGTTGGATCACACACTTTTTTAGAAGGATTTGATCTTGGATCTTTTTTTGTAGTATCCTTCTGTGATTTATATTCCGCTTCCTTATATTCATCGCTAAGTTCGTTTTCAACCTGACTATAAACATTAACAGAGAGGAAAACAGAAATAATTACACCAAATATTAATTTTATTTTCATTTTTTATTGTTATTAATTTGTTATTCGATTTATTTCTTTTCTTTTTGAGCAAAAAAACGACTATTTGGCCCATCTAAATAATAATTATTATCTTTATTTTTTCCAAATTCATAGATTTTTGATTTTCCTTCTGAAGTTTCCATTTCAATATAAGTTTTACCATTTTTTTCGGCACTAACAGTATATGTTCTGGATTCAATATTCTTTTCATAACTACCTCTTAAATCCATTTGCCAAACGCTATATTTTACTATTTTACCATCAAAAATGAATTTATGTATTTGATAATAATTATCTAAATTTGTTGTAAAAGGATACTTAGTTAAAATGGTTTGTACATTATCTTTGATTTTCTCTTTGATTTGATCTTGTAGTTTAATTATTTGTTCATTTTTATAAAATCCATCTATAAACTCTTTATCTTCTGATAAGCTTTTGTTTTTTAGAATCAGAGAATCATAACACTTTTTTTCTATTATAGTTGCAATTTCATAACTGTAAATTGAATCAGTTAAAATTGAATTTAGGCAATTACAGTATTCAGAGATTGCTTTCTTTTGCGGGTTTCCACATGAAAACAAGAATATAGCTAATGCAGCTATAAAAAATAAATTTATTTTTTTCATTTTTTTAAATATTAAGTTTCCCTACTCATAAGACTTTTCGGTAACGCCCCGTTTTTTTATTGGATTCTAGTCTCCAATTTTATGTATTCTTTGCTTTCACAAAGCTTCTGTGCAAAGAACTTATGGTGTAGCTCCCGTTTAAATATTAGTTTTGTTGGTTTTATCTATGGTGTTATTTTGCCATCTTTTAATTTTAATATTTTATTTTCACTAGCTTGTGTATAGCTGACCACTTTCATTTTTTTAATAACAGAGTTGTAGCTTAATTCTAATGTTTGTACATAATTTTTATCTCCTCTACTTCCATATATTCCCAATTTATTATTATTAAATTCAAATTCATTACTTATCCACGGTCCCCAATCACACCACTGATAAGATTGATCTTTATTGAAACTTGAACTTAAAAAAATACATAATATCTCTTCACCTCTCTCAACTGAATAAAGAATAATTGCTAAATCCTTTTTCCCATCTTTATCAAAATCAACTTCAATATTTCCAGCTGGTTCTCCATTCCAATCATCGATTTGATATCCTTTTGGTAATGTTTTTAAATAAGAAGATATATTTTGCGAAAAGGCACTTATACTTATAAATACCATCATTAAAAAAAATATTTTCTTCATTTTAATTTTGTTTTAAATTTCCCTACTCTTATGGTTTTTCAGGTTCCACCCCGTTTTTTTGAGTGGGTTCTTGACTCCACTTATTGTTTTAAAGATTACATACCTGATGCTGCGTTTGCAATTTTCATCTGAATTTTTGAAAATTTTTCTGCAAATTTTGTATCTGATGCACAATCTGCAGTTTTAGTACTCCATTCGGTTGCTTCAGACATTATAGTTGTATATTTAGCTAAAATAGATGCATCCGTAGGGTTTTTTTTATATTTTTTTAAGATATCAATATAATCATTCATAAATTTTTCATATCCTTTCAAATACTCATCGCAATCAACGTTAGAACTAGTGGCGCTTTCTGAATTAGATGAACTTGATGATGAGCTCTCACTATCAAATTTTTCTTCCACTATTTCTGAGTTAAAACGAATTTTCTTGCCTTTTTTATATTTTGCTAATTGTAATTCAGCTTCAGCTAAATCTTTACATGTACCTTGTCCGAAAATATTAAGAGTTAGCCATTCTTCCCCAGAGCCTCTTTTTAAATATGTTGCTAAATCTTTATCTGTCATCACTGAAAGTTCAAAATCCAAAGGAGCACCTTGTTCGTCTATTGCTTTGCCATTTAAACTAGGCCCATATTGATTATAGCCTGTTCCTGCTTTAACATCTATGGATTTTATAAATTTAAATTTCACTTTCATTGTTCCTTCATAGCCTAATAAAAACTCACTTTCATTTTTTACAAGTTCAAGAAGGTATGAACCAGGAACAACTTCAATATAACCAGATAGTGGTCCATCAATTAAAGAAACACCTTCATATTTTATATCTGTCGGTGGATTAGGTAAGGTGATTTCTTTTTTATGACCACAACTAGTCATAATTACTAAAGTTAATAGTGTCGCTCCTAAAATTGTTATTATTTTTTTCATTTTATAAAATATTAAGTTTCCCTACTCATAAGGCTTTTCGGTAACGCCCCGTTTATTTAATTGGGTTCTGATCTCCAATTTTTATGTATTCTAACTATCAATAAACTATTGTGTTAATAATTTATGATGCTTTTTAAATTGTTTAAAAGAAGATTATAATTTTAAACCTCCATAAATCCAACCTTCTTTTTCATTTATCATAATCTTATACCAAATATCATAATCATTACCATTCTTTTCAAAATTACCAATTCCTAATAATTTGATTTTAGAAGTTTTTGCATCTATAGTAGAAATAACTGATGAATTTATGTTTGGAGATGAATATATTTTTTTATTCTTTGTTTCACCAGATAATAAAGAGTTTGTAAATGAATAATTAGGTTTTGTAACTTTATACTGAACTTTATTATAAGTAATTTTAGTAGAGTCACTTGATATAGTTAAATTAAATTTGTCTTCAGTAAAATCCAATCCTGTTCCCCCACCTCCATCAGATGCCATTTGTTTTTTTCCGGTTACAGTCATATTTGTTATTTTACCTGATATATAAGTTATACTGTTATATTCATCTGAACAATCATAAACATATCCTCTAAAATCATCATTTTGAATGCAAATAAGTACAAAGCTTTTACAAGGTGTTCCTCCAAAATCAGTACCAGTTTTTGAATACAATTTAATTATTGCTGGCTTTGAATTAGAATTATTAAGTAAATCTGTAGAATTATTTTCAGAATTTTTAGCAATATTTAAAACAATAATTTCATTTAAACTAGATCCTTTTTTATATGTAACTAAATAATTTTTATTTAAATATTCTTCTTCTATTTGAAGATCAACTATTTTAAAACAATCACTACCACCAGGTAAATCTATCTGATAAGAAACTAATTCAGTTCCTTTTGAGTTTTTAAAATAGTATTCTCCACGCCCTTCCCCAACACTATTGGGTAAATATATAGTACCTGATATTAATGTTAAAACTTCTGTTTTTTCAGTATTTGTGACTTTCTTTTTTTGAACTGATTTAGTTTGTGCACTAATAATAGTTGCAAAAGAAATTAAAAATAACACTACTAAAATTGAAATTATTTTTTTCATTTTATAAAATATTAAATTTCCCTACTCATAAGGCTTTTCAGTAACGCCCCGTTTTATTTGGTTTCTGGACTCCAATTTTGATAACATGCAACTCTGATTAATTTCAGCTAATTTGCTATTTATTAATAATAATAGTACGAGAAATTGTAAAATCATTTCCTTTTATTTCTACCAAATATAAACCAGCGGCTTTATCTGATAAATCAATCTTTAATGTATTATTAACTCCTTCACTAATAAAATTAGAGGATAAAATACAGTTGCCAAGATTGTTCAATACTTTTATCTGAACATCCTGTTTTTGTTGAGCGTTGAATACAATTCCAAAAATACCACTGCTTGGATTGGGGATAATAGAAACTGTAGATGCAATTAAATCAATATTTTTTGTAGAAACATCAGAATTAGTTGTAAAACTCATATCACTTCCATAACTAGTGCCTGTAGTATTTGTTGCATACGCTCTGTAATGATAAACAGTACTTGAACTTAATCCCGTTAGATTACTTACAAAACTGCCTGTGCCACTGCCATCTATTGTATGATTGTCTGTATTTATTGGGTTTGCGTTTAATCCCCAGCTTATCCCTCTAACAGTTACTGATACACCACCATCACTTGTAATATTTCCTCCACTTGTTGCAGTAGTATTAGTAATAGAAGTTGCGGTTGTTGTTGTCACTACAGCTAAGCCACTAGTAGTTGTAAAACTCATATCACTTCCATAACTAGTGCCTGTAGTATTTGTTGCATACGCTCTGTAATGATAAACAGTACTTGAAGTTAAACTTGTTAGATTACTTACAAAATTACCTGAACCAGACCCATTAGTCGTATGATTACCTGTTGTTATAGGGTTAGGATTTGTACCCCAGCATATTCCTCTTGCTGTAATAGAATCATTACATCCTCCATCATTTGTCACATTACCACCACTTATTGCTGCATTATTTGTAATTGAAGTGGCTGTTGTTGTGGCTACTACTGGTAAACCATTAGTAGTTGTAAATGTCAAATCATTTCCATAAGCAGTTCCAATGCTATTAGTTGCATAAGCCCTGTAATGATAAAGAGTATTTGGAGATAATCCATAATTTATATTACTAACAAAGACTCCTGCATTAGTTCCATCCGTAGAATAATTGTCAGTCGTTATAAAGGGATACTGTGTTAGGCCCCAACATACACCTTTTTGAGTTAGTGACCCTCCACCATCATTTGTAACATTACCACCGCTTATTGCTTCATAACACGAAATAGAATGAGCTGCTGTTGTAGTTACTGTCGGTAAAGATGAAGCAGGAAGTGTTGCTAAAACTCTAATATTATCAACTCTGAAAATAGTTGGATTTGAAGCATCTGTTCGAAATTCTAATGATACCCTAAAGGTTTGACCAAAATATGTGGATGGGATAGGCATACCTGAAGATGTGATATACCAATTTTGGCAACCTGGTATTCCAGAACCAGCATAAGAACTAGCGTTACTCACATGTGTAAAATTCGCTAATAATGCACCACTTGTACTTCTAAATTTAACTCGCAGTGTATCGTATATCATTGTGCCAGTTTCTAAAGTATTTATAGAAACATTCATTGCAAATGAACAATACGTTGTATTGGATGGAATAGTAATTGTTTGATATATATCACAATTGATATTATTTGTTCCTGTAATTTGACTTCCATTCCATATATAATTGCTCCCATCGGATGCAGGACAACTGGCAACGCTTCCACCATATAGACCAGTTCCGTTTACACTTGACCAACCAGAATTCCATGGTGTAGATTCAAAACTCCCATTCGTAATAAGGTTTGTTTGTGAATTGCTTAATAATACTATATTTAGCATTATTAAAATAAAAAGTAATTGTTTTTTCATGGTTAACATTTTTTATCAATAAATTTATCATTCGTAATTTCAAAACATCTTTCAAATGTTCTACCTAAGCCTGAAAAACTATGAGTGGCATGAATGCGGACGCGCAATTTTGCCTCCGGATCATTCAATACTTTTATTATTTCTTCATAATTAAACTGCCGAACACTTTGCAAATAATCATTTATATCGTAAGCTTTAAATTTTCTTATAGAATTGTGTCCATTTTTCTTTTCAGGAATAAAAGCATAATCATTTATATCTGTTTTAAAATGGTAAGTGTATTTGCCATAAATTACAGCTATCTCTAATGATATTTTGCTTGCTTTCGTTTTTTTACTAATATTTTCAACTGGTACAACTATTATAGTTCTGCCATTTTCTATAATTTTTTCCGGAATGCCAATTTCAAGTTTTGGTCTTAAAGAATATATGAACAACGCCCAACCAATGGACAGTCCAAATCCAATTAGTAATATTAGCCAGTCTTTGCAATCAATGCAACAATTAATTTGATGACACATAAGCTATTTTATTTAAGTTTCCCTACTCATAAGGCTTTTCGGTAACGCCCCGTTTTTTAATTGGGTTCTGGACTCCAATTTTTTCATAAAAATTGTCACTTTGGGTGGTCAGCCCTTTGGCTCCCGCAGACCGGTTTCTGTTTAATTAGGTTTACTTATTTTTTTATACGCAATAAAAAAGGGCATGAACCTCAGCTTTGTTTTCAACTTCTGAAAGGTACGACCAAGCACCCGAGATCAATTGAAATAAGCAAAAGGAACACACCCATACGGATGCGTCCACTTAAGCTACTTCTCTGATCTCTGTTTAAAATTGGTCGTTTTATCAAAAGAGAAATGCTTTTAGCAACGCTATTTTTTATAATGTTTTAATTTCTACATGATATGGTATTGGTTATAAATATTGAGAACAAATGTACGACATAAATAAAATATAAAGCAAATAATATGTAAATATTTTATTTGTTTCTAATTTTTACTTTATAAACCATATCTTAGAACATCATAATTATAAAATCTTTTGATACATACACAAAATTCATCCATACCTCAATATAATCTTCTTATACCTATATAAATACGCTCAGTACGTATGTAAAATTTAACAGTACCTACGCAGCTTTTTTTATTTGCTCTACGTACTGCAATATTCTATAAACGTACTGCATAAATATGCGAATGTACGGTAAGAATCTGTGTGCGTACCAGCTGAATATGTGTATTATATACGGTTTTTTGTAAGGCAAAACTAGTTGGGATAATTCATAAAAATTCCCAACAAAGTGGCTTAGGACTAACTTTCGACAACGAAGAACAGGAATTTGCCTTTAGCTTAGCAAAAAATGGTGGTAGAAGGGGTGTAATATTTTATTTAACCGCTGATAGGGTTCCATAAATCCTTAGGCTTTATATCCTCATACGAGAGAAAGAAAGCATGA
>JBMOKG010000117.1:0-10533 GCA_049315385.1 Bacteroidales bacterium | reverse complement strand
GCAGAAATATTACTTTAGACATTCGTTATTGCTTATTTATTATTGATAAATATGCGGGTGCAAAAAATTTAATCAACGAAATGACGATTAAAGAATAAACAATAAACAATAAGTACTATAACTACAAGGCGAATCTAAAATACTTAATTTTGAATTGGCATTATTCGTATTAGCTCCACAAAACTTAGTTCTATACTGAATTTACAAAAGCGATTTTATCTTTCTAAAGGGATGAAATCGCTTCTTTTTTATACTATAAAGGAAGTAATATAATCGAAATCTCCTTGAATATCTTCAGCAATCTGTTTGAATTCACGTATTCGAACACCTTTAAGTTGTTCATTGTCTTTTAATTTGAGATTTTTGCAAATAAATCATAAAATTTAAGTGCATTTATTACGTCTAAGTAATAAAGAATATAAACAATTAAATAAATTAATCCACTATGTTATCAAAATTCAAACTATTACGCAAAAGTATTGCTTTAGCATTTTTACTTTGTTGCATGATTATGGCCGTTAATGCTCAAAGTTATGTAGAAATCGGAACTGGGGCTGTTTCATCGCAATATCCACCTTACGGGGGCTGGAAATATGCATGGTGTAGCATGTTGCATACTCAAGCAAGTATTGGTACTGCAAAAAGTATTACTAAAATTGCATTTAATTATACTGATGCATCTCCAAAAACATTTACCAACCAAAAGATTTATTTAAAGCACACAACTTTGTCTGTTTTTGCTGATGCAAGTTATGAAAATCCAACAGGTAATGGATATACATTAGTTTACGATGGACCAATAACATTTACAAATGGTTGGAGTGAAATAGTTTTATCAACTCCTTTCGCTTACAATGGAACAGATAATTTAATTGTTCATTACGAAAATAGATATGGTACTGCTCCTTATGGTAATTTTGCTGCAACTACTTCAACTATCGGCAATAATAAAGCTAGTGGTAGCGATGCTAGCTTTCCAACAGGTTCTGGATATTTAAATCCTTATCCAAGTGCTTTGCCAAATATTCGTTTTTATTATGCAAGTTCAGGTCCTGCTACTCCAAATACTCCAGTGCCAACTGATAATCAAGATAAAGTTTCTGCAAGCAATGCATTGTCATTTAATTTAGGTGCTAACACAACTAGCTATGATTTGTATTTTGGTACTGATTCTTTAAATGTATTAAACTTAAATGCTGCTGTAAAAGTTGTAAACAATGCAACAGTAGCCTCTGCAGGAACTTTTACTTACACAATTCCAAGTTTATTAAACTCAAAAACAAAATACTTTTGGAGAGTGGTTGCTAAAAGCGGTGCTCAAACCGAAAATTCTCCTTTATGGAAATTTACAACAGAATTAATAATCGCTTCTTTTCCATACAATCAAGGTTTTGAGGACTCTACAGTATTTTATCCCGGATGGTATGGTTCATTTACCGATTGGGTATATCCTACAGCTTTTAATAATGCTATCTGGCATACAAGTTCAATTTTTCATACTGGAGCTAATGCTGCTTTTGCAAGTCCTTCAACCAGTACTACAGTATCAGCATTAACTACACCAAGATTTAACCTTCCTGCTAATTATCGTATTTCTTATTGGTGGAAATGTACAGCCGTTTCCGGTACAGATACTACTTTCTTTGAAGTATCAACCAATGGCGGTACTAGCTGGACTGTATTGGATGTTTTATCACCAACTTCTGCAATGTCGGCATATGTTCAACGTTTCCAAAATCTTAATAGCTATGCCGGCAATAATGTTAAATTTCAATGGCGTTATAAAAGAGGTGCTACATCCAGTTTAAAAGAATGCTATTTAGATGACATTAAAGTGGAGGAAATTCCAACAGGTGCTACTATGACCTTGAATGCAACCGCTCTTAACTTCAATGAATTGTATGTGAATGGAACTACAAAAATGAGAGTAGTAATTGGCAATATTGGTACTTCTAACTTAGTAGTATCAGGTGTTACTGTGGCAGCTCCTTTTAGTTGTGGCTATACAGGAACTATATTACCTGGTGCTTCAGATACCGCTACCGTTGTATTTACCGCTACTACTGTGGGTACCTATAATGAAAATTTAACTATTAACAGCAATGGTACAGGTAATAATACAATTGCCTTATCAGGAAATGTTTTAGCCTTATTGCCAAATCTTTTTGAAACATTTGAAACTACTACTATTAATACAATTCCAACACATTGGAACAAACTTAGAAGTAAAGACCCCTACCAAACTATAAATGATATCGTAGTAAAAAATTCTTCGTTCGATTCTTATTCAGTGCCAAATGTTGTTAAATTTTGGAATAATACCGATACTATTTCTCCTTTAATGTTAATCACGCCAGGTCTTACTAATTTTGCCAATGATTCTTTAAAATTCTGGGCATCGAAAACAATAGGAAATACAAATACAATACAACTGATAGTTGGTTTAATGGATAATCCTTACGACGGAGCTTCGTTTGTGCCGGTTCAAACTTTTACACTTGCTGATTCGATGGTGCAATATACGATGGCTTTTAATGCAACTAATACCAAACCATATATTGCATTCAAACACGGACAAAATAGCTCAAGCAAAAGTATATGGTTAGACGATGTTTCGTGGCAAGGAAGTGTTGCTACAGTACCAAGTCCGGCTGCTGTGGTTGCTCCTTTAAATAGCAGTACCAATGCAGTTGCAAAACCTATTTTAAAATGGACTCCAACGAGTGGTACTCCAACGGGATATCGTTTGAGCGTTGGTAGTAATAATCCTCCTTCAAATATTATCAATAATGTGGATTTAGGAAATCAAACTTCTTATACCATCACAACTGCTCTTGCATATAATACCACTTATTATTGGAAAGTTACGCCTTACAATGCTACGGGTGATGCAGTAAGTTGTCCTGTTTGGAGTTTTACAACTATGGCCGATCCTACGATTACAACATTGCCATGGACTGAAGGTTTTGAAAGCGTTACTCCAACTTCAAATAATGCAGATTTTCCTTTGGGATGGAGTATTGAAAACGGTGGAATGCAATCTTCTTATTGGGATATAATTATAAATAATCCAAATGCTCCAACTAATGCTCATTCAGGACAAAAAGCTATGAATATTATGTTTAGCTTATTAGGTGCTAATAATGATTGGTTATTTACACCTCCGGTACATTTAACAGGTGGTACAGCTTATGATTTCAGTTTCTGGTACAAGGCACCAATTTATGTTGAAAATGGAGATACTACTTCCGAGAAATTAGCTGTGTATTGGG
The DNA here is from genome assembly GCA_049315385.1 of Bacteroidales bacterium. Lineage (GTDB taxonomy): Bacteria > Bacteroidota > Bacteroidia > Bacteroidales > JACABE01 > JACABE01. The sequence goes on along the minus strand of JBMOKG010000117.1, from coordinate 7,261 downwards.
GAACTGCTGCCGATTCGGCTGCAATGACTTCGGGTACTATTTTTAAAAATGAATTTTTGCGTATCCCTGCTTATGTTCAATATACTAAAAAAATAACACCTGCTACTACCGGTAATTATACTTTTGGATTTTATTCGTACAGTGATGCTGTTCAATGGATAACTTTTGTGGATGATGTTAAAATTGATATTTCAACTGGAATTGAAGAAAGCAGTGAGCAAATTTTCACTGTTTATCCTAATCCATCAAATGGTGAGATTGTAATTAAATTAAATAATAAAAATAATGAATCCAATGTTATAACAATTTATAATTTGTTAGGACAAGAGATATATCAAATGAATACAACAAAGCAAATTAACTATGTAAATTTATCCAGCGTTGAAAAAGGTATTTATTTAGTTAAAATCTCTAATAAAAATTCCGAAACTATAAAGAAACTCATCATTAAGTAATTTATGATGTTTTATACCCAAGCGCAAAAGCTCTACTCTTTAGGTGGAGCTTTTTTTTACTTATTATCATATATTTTTAAATAATGAATAAACAGATGAAACATTCATGACAATACAATATTGACACACAAGGGAATGATTATGGTGTGGAAATAATAGCAAGAAGACAGAAGACAGAAGACGGAAGACAGAAGACAGAAGACAGAAGACAGAAGACAGAAGACTGAAGAAAGAAGATCGAAGTTGTGGTAATTGAGCGAAGTCGAAAAAAAACAGAACGCTGATGACGCAGATTCCTAAAGGAAAACACAGATAAAACGGATTTAATATCTGTGTTAATCCGCGTTTACTGAACATATCCGCGTTCCAAGTTTTATCTTTCTTGGTGTTTTGCAACAAATTTTAAATAACAGAATATCAACAAACAAATAAATATAAACACATGAAAAACAAAATTTCTCTTCTCGCATTAACATTAATGAGTATTTTACTGCTATCATTATCAAGTTGCAAAAAAGACGACGATACCGCAGTTACTACCGTTGCCGTATTAACTACCTCAAGTATTACAAAAATTACAGATGATTCTATCGTATGCGGAGGTAATGTTACTTCCGATGGTGGTGCCGCAGTAACAGCAAGAGGTGTATGCTGGAGTACTTCGCAACAACCTACCATTGCTAACAACAAAACCAACGACGGTTCGGGAACGGGTAGTTTTACAAGTAATATTTCGGGCTTAGCTATTAATAATGTTTATAATATAAGAGCTTATGCCAGCAATAGTATTGGAACAGCTTATGGTCAACAAGTATCATATAATGCAGTACCTACAAAAAAGGAATTATTTGAACAAATGCTTTCGTGGATGTGTGGTAGTTTTAGCAGTAAAAATCATGCTGATACTACCGTTAATCAATATATTGTTGATGTTCGATTAAAAATGGCTCAAATATGGAGCAATCGCAATGTGGGCGAAAACATTTATTGGTTATATGTAGAACAAGCGTATGCAAGCGATACCAATGCACCTTATCGTCAACGCATTTATAAAGTAATGATGGCAACCAATGGTGATATATATGATGAAGTATATGCTATTCCAAGCCCTGCCAACTACTTGCACGGATATAATAATACCACTGTGTTTAATGCTTTAACAGCAGCTAATCTTACCCTTAAAGATGGTTGTGATGTAGCATTTACATGGAATGCCACCGGACAGTATTACATAGGAACCACTACCGGCCATAGTTGTATGGCTGTGGGTGTGCCCGGTGTTTCGTACATTACTTCCGATGCTACACTTCATCAAACCTTTATGACCAGCTGGGATAGGGGATACAATGCGTCAGGTCAATGGACAATGGGACCCGACTGGCCTTATATTTTTGATAAACTCGCTACTTTTCCCTTTGTAGCAAGTAAGTAAAAATTAAATGATTTATTATAAAAGAGCGTTTAAAGCTATACTGGTTTTGAGCGCTCTTGTTTTTACGATGAATAAAAGATTATAAAATGAGAAGCTGTAAATAAATACCTTTGATTACAGTTTGATAATACCATAGTTGCTGCAAATATTTTTTATTTACAAAATACTTTTGCAGGGAATGCGAATAAATTCTACCTCTATATTATATTTACGATAGTCACTGCACAAATGTGCAGCCTTTGTTATAGGTTTACGGATATAGTTGCACACTTTCACATCCATTAAAGGAAGTCTCCGAGAGACACTGTGAAGCATCACACCTTTTAAAGGAAGCTCCTGAGAAGCACTGTGAAGCATCACACACTTTGAAGGAAACTCCCTAGAGATATTGTGAAGCTGCACACCTTTTAAAGGAAGCTTCCGAGAAGCACTGCGAAGTATCACATCCTTTAACGGAAGCTCCAGAGAAACACTGCGAAGCATCGCATTTTTTAACGGAAGCTTCCGAGAGATACTGCGAAGTATCACATCTTATAAAGGAAGCTCCCTTGAGGCTCTGTGAAGCATCACATCGTTTTAAATTTGAAACATCTACTAAAATGAGTGGGCAGGGTTGACAAATATCATGCCAAACTACTACATTTTAAAATAAACGTGACATTTAAATGATATTTATTAGGAATGTTGAAATTCAGCTTATTGCAAAAGCAAATTTTACCGATGTCATTTAAATGTCACGAAGATGCCTTATAATTTGCATTCGCTTTTTTCATAATGTACTTTTGGCTCCAGTTTTATAAAAAAGTAATCATTTTAATAAATATGTTTGAAATATATTGTAATATTGTAATTGTTTTCAATTGGATTTGTGCTTATTATGTTATTTTTCTTTTGTTGTTGTTCTTTGCGGCTTTTAATAGATATATCGTTATAAAAATCTCAACAATAAATTATAAAACACCTTTACTTGCAAATATAGCTTATTGGTATTATTTACGCTGACTGAGGCTGCAACTAATTTAAGTTGTAGCCTAAACTTTATCAAAATGAATAGAATTAAAAATAACAAAGTAAATAATTAAACAAATTATATAACATGAAAAAAATAATATTACTATTTATAACAATTGTACTATTACAATTAAAATTATCGTATTCGCAGTATGTAGTTGCAATAAACACTTTGTATAATACTGATACTGTTATCAGCCTTAACAATATGCCCGATGTTTATTCATTAAATATCAATGGTCAGATTACTTTAAACAATAGTTTAAGTTTTGTTAGGATAATCATGATAGATACCTCGGGCGAGAAGTATCTGATTTATGAAGGTTCTAAAATGCTCAGGAATGCCTTGAATATTACGTTAAATAATCAGGCGGAAGAAACGTATTTTCTGAGTAAACGTAAACCTATAGCCATTGAAGTTAATATAAAAAACGCTCAATTTACATTAAGCAATATTGAAATGGATACTGTGGCTAACAACAACAAAAACACAAGCTACAATACCTATTTAAACAACCTCTTTAGCCAAAAGTTAGCCAATATTAATAGCTATATTACTGAAAATCACCTGCAATGGTTTGCCGGTGACAATCTTGTGGCAAGATATACCTATTCTCAAAAATTAACGCTGTTTAATGGTAGTATGCCCGATTTACAGGGCTTTGAATACTACATAGGAGGCGTATTTGAGCGATTACCTAAATCAACGACTACCCCCATACAAAGCAATGTAATTAAAAATTTTGATTGGACAAATCGACATGGGCAAGACTGGACAACAGGCATCAGAGATCAAGGCGAATGTGGCAGTTGTATTCTTTTTGCAACAAATGGTGCTTTGGAGGCTGTTACCAATCTTTATTTCAATCGACATATCAATCTTGATTTATCCGAACAAAACCTTGCTTCTTGTGTTCCTGGTAATTGCCTTGATGGATGGAAAACACCCGGAAGTCCTGTATTTGAAACGTATATGAATGTATTAACTTATGTAAAGAATACAGGTGTAGTTAATGATTCCTGTTTTCCTTATGGCTTAGCAGAAGAAGTTTCTAATGTAAACCCTATACCATGTTCTGACAGTTGTTCTCATCCTACCGAACGCATCAAGATTAGTAATTTAATGCTGTATGAATTTTTTAATCATTCCTTAGATTCATTAAAGATGATGCTCATTAAATATGGCCCTATTATTTGTTCTGTTTCTACTTTAGGGCATTCAATGGCGCTTGTAGGCTACTATACTGATGAAGATAATCACACCGTATGGAAATTTAAAAACAGTTGGGGTATAAAAACAGACTCAATTAATCCATTGGTAAAAGATAGTAGCGGATGGTGTTTATATAAAGATTTAGATCAGAATCACCTTTATAGTACTAATATAATTATTACACCTATTCATAGTTTGCATTATACAGCCTCAGATATAATTTGCGAAGATAGAGACGGTGATGGTTATTTTAATTGGGGGATAGGAACAAAACCACTTAATTGTAATTGCCCCATTCAGGAAGATTGCGATGATTCTAACCCATTCATAGGTCCTTTTGATTCTATTCAGGGCAATTGCAGCGTAATGTGTAATGGTACTTTAATTTACCCCGATAACAACAACAATATAATTCAAAACGAAACCTGGAATGATAGCAAGTATTTTACCTCAAATATAACGGTTAACAAGGGTGTTGCATTAACAGTTAAAAGTGTCGTTAACATGGCCGAGGGTACAAAAATCACTGTTATGCCCGGTGCGAAATTAATAATTGATGGTGGCAGCATAACCAATCTTTGCGGACAGATGTGGAAAGGGATAGAAGTATGGGGTACCCGCGATTCGATACAGGAAAGCGCGTTTTACTCTCCCAATCAAGGGTTTATTAGAATATGGAATGGCAGTATTGAACATGCCGAATTTGCAGTTAGATTATGGAAACCTAGCGACTATAAAACAACGGGTGGTTTTATTGAAGCTGTTAATGCTTCTTTTTTAAACAACAGCCGTTCGGTTGAACTTGTAAAATACCAGAACAAACTCAATGGTTACAATTTTAGGAACTTAAGCACATTTGATAATTGTACCTTTAAAGTGGATTCTAATTATCGTGGTGGTAGTAGCAAACCATTTACCCAACATATTACGCTTTATCAGGTAAATGGCGTAATTTTTACAGCTTGTAAATTTTTGAACGAACAAAACAATAAGCAGTATGACGCACCAACCAACAAAGCTATTTATTCATTGGATGCAGGATTTACCGTTCGTGGAGCATGCGAAAGTATTTTACAGTACAATCAGCCTTGTCCCTCAGCATATTTAACCAAATCTGAATTTAAAGGATTTAGTACCGCTATACATGCCAAAACTTCAGCTTCATTAAATGTAGTGAAAGTAGAAGATGCTGTTTTTGACGAAAACGTAACAGGTGTACAATATGATGGTATTAAAAACTCTTGGGTAAATAAATCGAATTTTTTAATTGGAAATAATTCTATTGCAAATATTCCTCCTTATGTTTATCCCACTGGAATTTTCACTAACCAGTCAACAGGTTATCGAATAGAAGAAAACAATTTACAGCCATCTTTAAACACAGGTTCAAATACTATTGGTATATGGGTTAGGAATAGTCCTAAAGCGAACAATCAAATTTACAAAAACACCTCGACAGGACTTACTATTGCTGAATGGGCTGATGGTGAAAACAGAGACCCCAACAACGATTTTATAGGCTTGCAACTATTGTGCAACCATCATTCAGCAAATACCAGAGATATATCAGTACAACTCTCATCTGGATCTCCGTACAATGGCATCCGTGTTTATCAGGGTAGCCCTCAGGTCAATGCTACGGATACCGTATCGGCTGGTAATATTTTTTCTCACAATGGTATTACTAATGAAAGCGATATATATAACAACTCAGGCTCTCTGATTAAGTATTACCATACCGGTGGGCAAACAGCACCCTGGTATTTTACACCTGTTTTTGTTGATACTATTCCGGCAGAAGCAGCCCATAGCTGTCCTTCTCACAGTAATTTCGGAGCTTTATCTGCTGATTCCAAAGCAAACTTTAGCAGTGAATATACAAACAAGGAAGCTACATATATTAATTTGCTGTACAATTACAACAGCTTAGTAGATGGAGGCAATACCAATGCTTTATTGCAAGAAATAGAAATGAGCTGGTCGCAGGATGCTTGGAATCTCAGGGCAATGTTGATTGAAGATTCGCCTTATTTGTCCGAAGAAGTATTGCGTGGAGTAGCCATGAATGGCGGTTTCCCGCAAGCCATGCTGTTGGAAATTTGTCTGGCAAATCCTGACGGAACCCATAATCAGGATTTTATCAAATTTTTGCGCGACGACATACCCAATCCTTTGCCCCAGTATATGCTCGATTTAATCGTTGCCAATTGGGATGCCAAAACAGCACGTACTTTGCTCGAAGGAAGCCTGGCTGATGTAAGTTCAAAAATGGCTTTTATTTCCGATGTATTGATTGCCAACACTATGCTTGATACCATCACTTATAGAGATGAAGCACGTAATTGGTTATTGCGTCGTGGTAATATTTCCGATTATTATTCGCTTGCCGAAAGTTATATCGAAAACAATGAGTTTACCAATGCATCTTATTATCTAAATCAAATTCCTGCATTGTTCAGTTTAACCGAAGAACAACAGAAAGAACAAGATAATTTTACCAATTATTATACATTCCGACAAAATATTGCCGATAGCAATCGGGATATTATGCAATTAACAAGTACAGAAATAGAAACCCTACAGCAAATTGCTGATAATAATACAGGACGCTCTTCGTTGTTGGCTCAGAATATTTTGTGTTTCGGCTATCAGCTATGTGTTGATTATTTACCTATCGAAGGCGAAGGCGAACAATTAAAATTTACCAAGCCCGAAAAATCGGCAAAGGAAGTAATAAATGCGGCATACAACAAAATAACGACTACACCCAATCCTGCCAATGTGTATGTGGCATTTAGCTGGGAGTTGCCATTATTAAAAGGCGAAGCCCAACTTATTATTACCGATATAAACGGGAAAGCTATCACTCAAAAAACCATTGCCAGCAAAAGAGGGCAATGGATATGGGATACACGTGCCATTAAAAGAGGAGCCTATTTGTATAAAATAAAAACAGACAATGAATGCCTTGGTAATGGGAAAGTGATAATCAATAAATAAAATAAACAAAAAATAGTAGCATGAATGTATATTTATGCTACTGTTTTTTATACATTTCCTCTATAAATAGAATCAACAAAAGTCTTCAATTGAGTTTTTTTTTGAGTTTTTCTGCTGATAGGTACATAATTATCCAAAGATATTCTTTGG
>JBMOKG010000116.1:0-10555 GCA_049315385.1 Bacteroidales bacterium | reverse complement strand
TTACACGATAGATTTTTATTTGAACTTTTTCCTGAATATTTTCCTAAATAAATGAGCAGGTTTTTATAAATAGATTTATTATTGAAATCTTTTCTTAATATCTTGAATTACTTTTAAATATTGATGACCCCAGCGTTGGTCTGGTTCAAGGTAGTTACCTTCGGCCCATTCGTTCCATGATTTTATAAATACCAATGGATTATCAGGGTTGTTTGTTACTGTATAATTACATGCTTCTGATAAATGCTTTTTCCAATATTCAGGCGTTGAATTTTTTAATATTATACTTTTATTTCCAGCTCTTGCTGAATTATCCCAGTCATTAATAGCACAAGGAAAGTAGTCAAAAGTATATTTTTTATTTGGTAATAAGTATTTACAAGCTTCTGAATATTCGAGTATGAGGGGTTTTTGTCTTTTCTCAATATTAAGTTCCTTCTTACCAAAAATTTGTTGACGCATTGATTTAAAAATAGTAAGATTTTCATGCAAAATACTACTGGCATATCTTAAGGTTGTGAATTCAGATCCAATTACACCATCAAACCCATTTTCCAAAGGATTCCAGTTTTCTGGCACTCTTGAAGCCAGTAAATAAAGTTCTCCTATACCAGCATTTAATGCACATTCCCTGAAAGTATCTACAAAAAGATTTAAATCAGGAATCGATAAAGGCATATAAACGTTAAATAATATCTTTCCGTTTATTCTGATATATCTTTCATCGCTGAATGCACTAAGCAGATAATTGAAATGATCAATATAATCCTGCTTGCCAGGGTATTGTTGTTCAATCAGTATTTTATTCTGATAATCCCCAAACCATATTCCTTTCCAACTTTCGTTAGCCCAACATATACAAAAAGGAAAATCAGGTTTGCATGATGATACTACTTCTTTTAATGGTCTTTCGAGCAATTTTTTCCCATTTCCAAACCAGTAATGATAATAAGCAAAACCCCCCACGCCATATGCTTTTGCTAATGCTGCCTGTTCTTCTCTAATTTCAGGCAGACGTAAATCATAAAATCCTAAATCAGCAGGCAAGCGTGGCTGATAATGCCCTTTGAATAAAGGCTTAGCTTTTGTTACATTGGTCCATTCTGTAAAACCTTTACCCCACCATGCATTATTTTCTGGTATTGGGAAATACTGGGGAAGGTAATAGGCAAGAAATTTGATACTTGAACTCATAAAAAAATATTAATTTATAAAAATGAGATTTGTCTAACTTTGAAACATATTGATTATTCAAGTAAATTATTATAGATTATTTGATAATTTTCAACACATTTTCTCATTTCGAATTTCTTATATGCCTCTATAGCATGTTGACTATCTATTGTAATTTTTTCAGGATGAGTGTAATATATATATATTGCTTCTTTAATATTGTTTTTATCAACTATTTCACCTCTTTTTCCGTCAAATAATATTCCTGCTTGATTACCATTAGTATCAATCATTTCTCTAATTGCTGCAATATCAGTTGCAATAACAGGCTTTCCATGAGATAAATATTCTATAATAGAATTAGGCAAACTTTCAGCATAATAATAAGTAGGTAATAGCGATAAATGAGCCATTTCAAGAAATTGATCTATGTTAATCTGAAATCCTCTAAAATGGATAAATGATAGTTTTTCATATTTAAGTTTTAATTCGTTTAAAACAGGACCATCACCCAATAAATCTAGCATTATATTTTTACCTTCTGATTGCATTTCACAAACAGCTTCTATCGCTTGTTCCCAACCTTTTTCCGGAATGGCACGAGATATTAATATCAATCTTAAAGGTTTTTCTTTATTCCAATTTGTTATTTGTGAAGTCGGTGCTTTGTCAAAACCATAAAATATTTTTGACATTTTTAAAGTGGGATAATTAAATGCTGAAAATGTTTTTAAATGATCATTTGTTAAGTAGATTACATGATCTATTTTGTTTATTAACTTTCTTGTTATGTCAGAAAAAGGTGGAGATTTATATGGTTCAATTTCGTAATGTCCATGTAAAGAAGACAGTAGTTTAAAGTTATATGTTTTTTTAATTCCAGCAAAATACATATCAGGATTCCAGGAATGACTATGTACAATATCGATTTTGTTTTTTTTTAAATAATTGATTATTATTCTTTTTTTGATATCTTTTGATTCTATTCTCATTTTATAGAATAAGATTTTGAAAAAGCGTTTTTTTTGTAAAAATCGAAAAACATGCAATTTGTAATTATAATCAGGTTGAAATAATCTTATTGTTTTGTTTAAAAGACTTAATTGTTCCTTTTTCTCAGAGTAGAATGTTTCTAATTCAATAAAATACACATTATTGTATTTTGACATTTCATTGGCTAAGCGAATTGCAAAAATCTCTGCCCCTCCATCAAAAAAAGAATCAATTGCAAAAAGAATATTCATATTAATCTATCTTTTTTATATTATTTTGTCTTTAATAAAATGGTTATTGATTTTAAAATAACTAATATATTTACAAATACTTGTGCAGGAAAAAGTATAAATATTTTTCTCTTGCAAGATAATATTCTTGTTTAGAAAAATTTTCACCTTTTTCATTAATCAATTTAATAATCTTTTCTTCTTGCCTTTTGGTATTTGTCTCAAATGGAATTCTTGAATTAGTAACTTTCTTAATAAATTTAAAATCAAGTTCTTTATTCTTTCTAATCATTTCAAGGCCGATTGAATAATAATCCTTATATATTTCATTATAATTTGATGAATAAAAATGCCATAATTTCGCATCAATAGATACTTTAATATTAGAGCGAAATTGTGCATTAAAATTATTTTCCAACACATAATACTCGCCATCCCATTCTGTTAATGCAGCATTGAATGCAGGTTGATCATAATGATAACCTTCAAATTGTGATTGCTCCCATTTATGAATGAAAAGCTTTGAAAGCTTATATGCTTTAGCATCCTCTTTCCAAAACATTACACCTGTGTTTAAATAATGTTTGTTAGGATATGACCATTGCAAATCATCATACAATTTTTTCTCATAAGAAATAAAATTTGTAGAAATATCCTTACTATGATTATTTGCTGCGGCTATAGGTAGCATAATCTCAAATAATTTATCAAGCGGTTTTAATGGAATTGTATCTGAATCAAGAAAAAGAAAGTCTCCAGATATTAACTCACGCATATGAGATTTCAAATATCTGCTTTTCCATTTTTGAGTACCTTCAGGCGTAATTATTGAGATTACATTATTTATTATTTTTAATAGGGGATGATTACTATTCTTAATTATTAATGCTGATTGACTATCGGTTATAAGAACAATATTTGCCTTAGTATGCAAATACCTAAGAAATGAAGCAGAAAGATATGTCATATCTATAAATTCGTCTTTACCGTTTGAAGTCAAAATATAGAGGAATGTCATGCTAGGAATATTGTATGCTTATTAAATATTGCATTTTGTTGTTATTGTTGTGAATATCTCATTTATCTAGTTTAAAATTCCTAGAATTGAGTCCATCATGTATGCTTAATTTCTTTCTGGTTGTAGCTTAGAATTCATCTAGAAAAAATGCATAAGGACTTGCAATAAAATAGTATTCATTATGCTAAATCCATTGAATTTCAAACCTCCAGCTAATTATATAACAATATAAGAATTTGAATTAATGTATTCGAAAATTATTTTTGATAGAATACTTAAAATTTAGTAAGATATTAGGTTAACATTGAAATGTGCTTTTTCTTAATTCAATATACCATTCAGGTTTAATTCTTTGAAGTAATAGATTTAGAATTTTATATTTAATTCGATTTAAGCTTTCATTTTTTAAGTTTATTGAAATAAAATATATAACTAAAAGTTCATATTTTGCAAATATTTTCCTTGTTGATATAGAATTTAAAAATGAAATAAAAAGATCTAGTTGTTTTAATTGATATAATTGCCTGAATAAACTAAAATATCGAATAGAAAACGCCCTATTTATTTGTTTTTCAGAAAACTTAGCAATGGTTTTGAAATATATTTTTTCATAAATATAAATTCTTGATTTCAAATATTGCAATTCTGAACTTTTATAAGCAATTGCAGTTGGATTACTTATAAAACTTCTTCGATAAAAATTATCAATATAATTATCTCTATATTTAAAATATTTCAAATCTATTAATAAAGCCCGGATATGCAATTCCCAATCCTGTGAAGATAAAGCGTATTCATCAAAACCACCTATAATTTTTATCGTTGAATTACGCCATATTGGCCCAGTTGGTGACCATGGATTATCTTGAATTATAAATCTAATTAAATCAATATTTTCCTTATGAAGTATATTCCAGGTTTTTTCTGTATCTCCAATCTTATCAGTAAACATACCTGTTCTGAATACCCAAAAATCATAATTTGGATTTTCATTAATAACTTTAATACGATTTTCCAGGCATACATCAATAATTAAATCATCACTATCTAAAAAAACTATAAAATCTCCATTTGCATTTTCAATCCCAATATTTCGACAGCTTGGTGCTCCTTTTGGATCATTGTTTCTTTGAAAAAAATGAAATCTTGAATCTTTTTTTACATAATCATAAATGATACTTTGAGTTCCATCAGTAGAACCATCATCCACAACTAGACATTCCCAATTCTTATAAGTTTGTTTACTTACAGATTCTAGTGTTTCGGTAATAAGATTAGCTCTATTATATGAAGGAATAATGATGGAAATTAAGGGGGAGGTATTATGCATTCATATTTATTTTAATTATTCTATTTATATATTATTTCTCTCGATATAAAAATGTCATTCCACGCTCTGAATTAAAGAAAAATGTCTTCCAACCCAATTCTTCAAAGTATTGTATCGTATTGATTTCCCTTTCTCTTTTTGTATCATGCAGTATAATTTTATCAGTATATTTTGATGCAAAAGACATAGTGTTGAAACGTGATTTAGTCGGATGATTTGGACATTCCCACCCACCCCAGGGTGCATCAACAAATATCAGATCATAATATTTCTCTTTAGGAATAATAGTTAATGGATAAATATTTTCAAAGAGGGATATGCTAATATTATTTAGCTTATACTGTTTATATATATCAAAGTATTTTTTGAGCCACTCCTGATCATTCTCATAAGATTCAACAGTTTTGGCATATTTTGAAAATAGTACTGTTGAGTTACCAGGACCAAATTCCAAAATTTTTTTAGGTTTAAGTTCTTCGAGTAAACTCTTTAAAAAAAAATATTCATCTAAACTTAAAGACCATTTTGTAGCTATTTTGATAAAAATATCAAAGTGTTTCATGCTAATTTTTTTAATGATATAAATAATTATAGAGATTTCCAAACTGGTTCAAACTCCATGGGTGCCCAAGTTTGCGTATTGCTGTTTACTTTAAAGAATATGGCAGATTGAATCCTGAATAAGGTTGTTCTTCTACCTTCAGGCTGCCCTCGTAATATTAGTGTAATTGAATAAAGTCCTTGCCCAAATTGTATTTTAGAAAATGATGCAACTATATTTAATATTCCATTAGCTTTTTCAATATTAATAAATTCTGTAAAATTTACCGTTTCACCAAAACTACGTTGTTCTTTATCTATAAAGTTTAAAAAGAGGGAAGGTCTTTCAACTTCGTTTTTAAAATTAATTTTAATATGAACATTAAGATCATCTCCATGATTAATAGTGAATATCTCTTCGTTTTCAGCAAATCTACCATTAGAACTTAGGAATATTTCCTCAATTTCAGCTGTTTCAGATAATTGAAAATTACCTTTTTTATTTTCAAATAAATCATAATAAAAACTAATCCCTTTAGTAACATCATCTCCATTATAGTGTTCAATACCTTTATTCATTACTAAAATATTACTGCACATCCTCGCAATTTGCGGCATACTGTGTGAGATAAAAATAATAGCTGTTTTGGGTAAAATTTCATCTATCTTATTATAACATTTATATACAAAGCCCATATCACCCACCGCCAATACTTCGTCTATGAGTAAAACATCTGGTTCCAGTTGAGCAGCTATAGCAAAACCAAGCCTAACACGCATACCGGAACTATAATTTTGCACAGGAGTATCAATAAAATCCCTGATTTCCGAAAAATCAATGATGGCTTCCAACTTCTGCTGGGTTTCTTCTTTTGTAAATCCCAATACTGCAGCATTGTTAAAGATATTTTCACGCCCGGTAAGTATGGGGTTAAATCCTGCCCCCAGTTCAATAAGAGCACCAACCCTTCCATGCATTTCAATTCGTCCTTCATCGGGTTTTATTAAACCATTCAGCATTTTTAGCAAAGTGCTTTTACCAGCTCCGTTTTTACCTATAATACCAAGACATTCGCCCCGTTTTACTTCAAAACTAATATCTTTTACTGCCCAGAATTCTTTTTCGCGCAATACATCATGAAACTGGTTTTTTTTGCCAATCATTTCATTGCCAATATCCTTTAATCCATACCATAAACTGGTCTTTAAATCAAGACAAAATTTTTTAGAAACGTTTTCAACTTTTATTAAAGTGTCAGACATGATTTTATTAGTTTTAAAAGATGATTTTTTTATTTATCAACTATTTTACTTAAGTATTTTGTTATCTGATATAAACAATTTAGGATATATTGAAAAGAAAGTAGAATTGAATATTTTCTTACCATATGTTTACTAAAGATAAAACAATTGAGAATACCTTAAATCTATCATATTTTTTTATTTGACAATATTTCAATAAGTTTTGCATTAAAAACTTTTACTCCAATTTGATTAAGATGATGGCTATCATAAAAATGCAATGAATCATCAAGTTTAATTAATTCATTAAAATTATAATATTCAGCATAATTACTCATTTTTTTATTTATCGTATCATTATTAATAATTGATTTATAGATTGAATTCGTAATAGGGACCTGAACTAAAATCAACTTAATTTTATGTTTATGAATTATATCTATAATATCTTCAAATGATTGTATTTGTTTTAAATTTAAATTTATTAAATGTGGTTCGTTGGTTTTATGCTGAAAATAAGCCATTTCTCTTTCAACATAGCCTCCTGTAATATATCTATCTTTTCCTTTTATACTATCTTCTATATCGTTCTTATTTTTATTAAAAATATTTTTATAAAATCTAAATATCAATGAATTAAATACTTTTATGTCTTTTTGTTGTAAAAACATTTTAATAGATTCATAATCAATCAAACCATTGGCAATAAAATCCAAAGTTGATTCAATACCATCAACTGAAAATAATCCTGGAGATACCGAATAAATAATAAGTTTTGGATTTAAATTATCAATATACTGATTTAGTATAACTTTTGTCTGAATTGGTGTTTGTGCACTTGATCCTAAATTAAATGTTTTAAAACCTGCTTTTAAAAAAATCCTGGGATCAAATGATCGATAAGAATGAGATGATCCTAAAAACAAAATATCAATATCTTTAGTTTGTTGCGCTTCCTTCATTCTGGAATAAGTGTGTCCATAAGAAGCTTTTTTATAAATCAAATTATATTTTAAATTATTTGATTGAAAATTACCCCAAAAGCACAACAAAATACAATATAAAAGTATTGCAAATAAAAAAAACTTTAAAAAGATCTTTAAAAATTGAATAATATTTGAATTCATTTAAAATTGAAAATATATAAAAGCTGTTTCTTCTGTCTTCATTAGCATGCCTATGATAAAAATTAATATTGAATACATAGCCCACCTATAAGGTCTTTTCCATTTTAAGCCTAAATTCGCAATGGCAAATTGCTGTTCCCTGCCTAACCATTCGATAAGGATAAACAAAACTATAAGAAGTGGCAAAATATATCCAACTTTCAAATGCAGAAAGTTAATGGTTTCGAGATAAGGTGCTTTATGGATTATTCCTTTACCTAAGCTTTTGATATAGCTGAATGCATGCTGAAGATCTTTGGAACGAAAGAATATCCAGGCAATCAGTGTTAAGCCAAAGGTAAAAGTCATAGAAAAGATTTCTTTGATGGTCGGAAGATATTTCCCTTTTGCAACGATATCCAGATTATTTCTGTTTGTATTAAAAATGATGGAAGGCATGATATAAATAGCATTCAGTAATCCCCATATTATAAACGTCCAGTTGGCACCATGCCAGAAACCGCTAACCAGAAAAATGATAAAAGTATTGCGAATTTTCATCCACATTCCTCCTTTGCTTCCTCCTAGTGGAATATAAAGGTAATCGCGGAACCAGGAAGATAAAGAAATATGCCAGCGTCTCCAGAATTCGGCTATATCCCTCGAAAAGTAAGGAAATGCAAAATTTCGTAATAAATCGATACCAAAGAGTCGGGCTGTCCCTAAAGCAATATCAGAATAACCGGAGAAATCGCAATATATCTGGAAAGCGAAAAAAAGTGCACCCAATACCAGTGTACTACCTGAATATGCAGCTGAATTATTAAAAATGGTATTGGCATATTCAGCACAACTATCAGCAATTACCATTTTTTTGAACAATCCCCATAGTATCTGACGTAAGCCATCCACCGCTTTTGAATAATTAAACTTTCTTTTTTTTAGAATTTGGGGTAATAAATGGGTAGCTCTTTCGATGGGGCCAGCAACCAGCAAAGGGAAAAAGCTTACAAAAACCGAATATTTAATAAAATTTCTTTCTGGTTTGATTCTGTTTTTGTAAATATCCAGCACATACGACAAACCATGAAAAGTATAAAAAGAAATTCCAACGGGTAAGATAACCTGCAAGCTGCCGAAGTTGGTATGTAACCCCAGCAAGGATAAAGCATGAGCAAAAGAATCTGCAAAAAAGTTATAGTATTTAAAAACACCCAGAAAACCTAAGTTGATAACAATACTCAGCCATAACCAAATAATTTTACGACTGCGTGAATCTGCTCCATGAATTTTGATGCCAGTAAAATAATCGAGTAAAGTTGAAAATATAAGCAGGAACAAAAAACGCCAATCCCAACAGGCATAGAAAAAATAGCTGGCAATAAGAAGCAAAATATTTTGCAGTTTTAAATTCCTATTTGCAACAAACCAATACAGTATAAATACAATAGGCAAAAATATAGCAAAATTTAAAGAGTTAAAAAGCATAATCTGACTTAAGATAATTTAATTCAAACCTTTCAAAATGATAGCTTTTTTAATAATAGATATAGTTAAGTGATAAGTTGGAAAGTGTTGAGTAGTTATCGGATTGTCTTTTTCTTAAAACTTTTTTTTCTTAAAACTTAAAACTTCTTTACTTAAAACTTTCTTACGCACTCATCCTTTCAATAATTACCGGCATAGTAATCCTGTAAATCATCCAACTGAAAAACAAAACAATCAGCATACTAAAACTAACGATTACAAAACCAGGCAGAAAATTCCCTGAATACCCTGTGAGACATTGTCGTGCAATCATAATCAGTGGAGTAATCGGATTATACATAAAAGGAATTCTTACCCAACCCGATATGGGAATAGGAAATACAACAGGAGAAACATACATTACAAATTGCATTCCCAACGAAATAGCTCTTCCGATATCGTTATACAGCATACCAATAGGTGTTAAAAATAGCCCAATTGAAATTCCGGTAAGTATCAATATCAATAATGCAAAAGGGAATAACAGCAGCATCCAACCTGCTGAAAATCCCATAATTATAACTGCAATAACCAACATCAGCATTTTGATGCCCGAATTAAACAACAATTGATAAAATGCGGAAAGTATTATAGCTTCACGAGGAAAGTTTATTTTCGAAAGCATAGATTTTGCAGCATTGGTTTGATTTAAGGGAGCCAGTAAACTATCCATAAAGATTGACCAAATCAGTGTACCGCTAAATACATACAAAGGGTAGGGGATATCTGTAGATTTTACCGAAATAATACCGCTCATATTCAAAAAAATCCATGTTACAGTAGTTGCCAAAGGCATGATAAACGCCCATAAAATTCCCAATTTGCTCTGTCGGTATTGTGCATTAATATCTCTGACAGATAATCGCCAGGCCAGCTCATGACTATGACTTAAATCTGTAAACATTTCCTTTATCAATTTTCCGGGCGATCTAATGGAAGATTCAGGAGTATATATGATTGTTTTCATTACTTCCGATTTATTAAATTGGTATTTTAATTGGTTCTTTTTCCGAAGTTATCCGAAATTTTGCATCAAAAAATTGAAGGAAGTCATCATTTTTTATTTTAAATCTTCTTCATCACTCACAAAATTGACTTCGTCATTCACAAAATTTACATTGTAACTAAAAAAATCAACCCTGATACTTTTGCAATCGCCTCTGAACTTTTTACAATC
Source organism: Bacteroidales bacterium (assembly GCA_049315385.1). Lineage (GTDB taxonomy): Bacteria > Bacteroidota > Bacteroidia > Bacteroidales > JACABE01 > JACABE01. Next base: position 219 of record JBMOKG010000116.1, on the reverse strand, counting down.
AACCCTGAAACTTTTGCAATCGCTTCTGAACTTTTTGCAATAGACTCTGAAACTTTTGCAAACGACCTTGAAACTTTTGCAATCGCCTCTGAACTTTTTGCAATCGCTTCTGAACTTTTTGCAATCGCCTTTGAAACTTTTACAATCAACCTTGAAACTTTTGCAATCAACTCTGAACTTTTTGCAAACAACCTTGAAACTTTTGCAATCGCCTCTGAA
>JBMOKG010000227.1:0-2393 GCA_049315385.1 Bacteroidales bacterium | reverse complement strand
TAGGTATATGCCGCTATATTTTTTTCCAACGCACATTTCCAAAGCTATTTTCCCCACCGCACCCAACTTGATACAATATACAAGCAACATACAGAAAATCCACGTCCATAATTCACTACTACAAATCCCACCCACCATAACCACTTCATCTCGCATCATCATTCACCACACCCCAATAAAAAAGCCTGTAATTTGGCTGGAAATACAGGCTATTCATTCACAAAAAAATAGATGTATGTAAAAGTATACACCACAAAAATAATATCAATTTTACTAAAAAATCAAATTTTAACAAAATTATTTTATAACTTTTTTATTAGTACTATTTGATGAAACTTCAGTATATATTTGATTTACAACACAATATTCAAAATTTAATACTTCAACAACAGTTGTATTAAGGAAGATAATTGTTGATATATTTTTAGTGTTATAGAAATGATACATTTCCCAATTTTGTTTCTCTCCCTTTATATTCAAATAATCTTCATTAGTTTTTAATCCTAATTTGCCATTTAATATATTTCTGAAAGGTTGATTTAATAATTCTAACATATTCTTCCGGTATTCTGCAATTTTATTTTTCAGTTCTTTTGATTTTCCTTCAGATCCATCATTTGAATTACCAAAAAAAAAGTTCTTTGATGTTTCGTTATCCAGCATTTTCATTTTCAATATATTCTTCTTTTTGGCTTCATCAAAACTTATATGTTCTATTTCTGATATAAATTCAAATTTAATGTTATTGATATAATCAATCATTTTTTTAGATTCTTCTTTTGCAATTTTTGATTTATCATAAATTCGTTTCATAATTGTTTCATTATTATAATAATCATATTCAATACTCCTATAAGTATTTTCTACTTGTATTAAATAGTCAGCATTTATTTTTTCAACGGATTCATTTATTATTATTAACGAGTTTAACATTTTCGCATCTAATTTAGGCTGTCTGTTACAAGAAAATAATATTCCACAACTAATAATGCTTAATATAATAATAATTTTTCTCATGATTTTTTTTATTTAAAGTTTCTACAAATATAAATCTTTTTTACTTTATGAACTTTCAACTTTACAAACTTTTACACACTCCCCACCTTAACCATCCTTTTCCCCGGCACATAGTTTTTAAACAACGCCACATACCTTAACGGATCAAGTAAATGGTTCAGTTTGTCAATAGGCACATTCAGGCTTTTACCATCCCTATCCATCGCCCAGCAATAACTTTTTAATTCTCGTATCAAATTACTGCTACCCCTTACAACGTGTATTTTATACCTCTTCAGAATATCAATTCCGTTACGAATGCTATCAGGCCCTTTTATTGCTCCACTTATAGCAAAACCCTCACGATATAATTCCTGTATGCTTTTAGGTTCTGCACTATCCGCAATAATCAATTGATTTTCATTAATACCCTTTTCCCTCAACTTTTCCGCAATATCCTGATTGGTTAACCCTTTTTGGTAAAATACCTCTTCCACAAACAAATCATCCCCTTGAAAACACACTTTAACCAATCCACTTTCATCATTGCTATACCCAAAATCCAACCCATAATAAACAACCTCTTCATTAGGAAAGCTATCCACCACATCCCAATTACTATAAATTACACCGTCCAAAGCTCCTCCCCATAAACCAAGTGTATAGATTCTATAATATCTGTAATCTACATCTTTAAAACTTTCTAATAACTCAATACTTTGATTAGTTACAAACTTATTATCTTTATAGGTTGTATGAAGTATAGTAGTGTCTTTTCTGATACTGGGTACAAAATGGAAATTACCATCTTCTCTTTCATAGCTTTCTTTAGGGGGAAAAAAATAATTTGTAATCCAACTATCTTCCATTTCTGGATTAAAACATGCTATTTCCTGTATTACACCACCCCTTAATGAACTGGTACTTTTGAGAAAATCTGAAAATTTTATTTCATTAAATTCTTCGTAGAAAATACTTGTTACATTGGTAATACTTTTTAGTTTATATTCTTTATCCAACCCACGAGCCAAAATATAATTCCCGTTTGGGTTGAAAGTTATCTTTAAAGGATTTTCTGTTATCGTGAATAGATCTGTCAAACCATAACTATGTATTATATCTTTGATTGTCTGAAATTGAGAGTCCTTAATATCAGAATATATTTTTCGTAAAAGAACATATCTACTATAAGACTTGCTCATGGTATCAATTAAAACTTTTTGGGCTGCAAAATAACTCTTAGCTGAGTCTCTAGAACCATATAAGAGTAAATACCTATTAGTATCTCTTAATAGAGGTAAATAAACCTTATTAAATAATCTGCTATCACTGAGGTTGATTTTCATTATTCAGGGAGTTCAACCTTAATTTCATCACTTTCTTTGGTAAGTGAATAA
>JBMOKG010000226.1:0-2426 GCA_049315385.1 Bacteroidales bacterium | reverse complement strand
ATTTGTTCAATTATAAAACGACCAAATTTATAGAAAGGGAGAAATAGTTGAAGATGTAGCTATATTTAATGCAGTTGATTATGTTAAAAATAGATTCAGTCTTAATGATTTAGATTAATGGTTTAACAAAATAAAGAATAATAATAACATAATAATAAAAATGGAAAAAAAGTTAAAACTAACAAGTATTATTTATTTAACATTAATGTTATCATATAATTTAACAGCTCAGAATTCTAATAGTAAAAATGTGCTATATAATAATTCCGAGAGTGGTAAATATTTAAATTTAGAAGCAAAATATATTGAAACCAACAATATTTTTTCTCATAGTCAAGGTCAACCCAATAAAGAAGGTATTAATAATTCTAATAAAATAAATGGCTTGGTTTATTTAGAAAAAAATAAAATTAAAATAGTGGAATTATTCAAAGATTTTAATGGAGGATTGCTTTTTTTAATTGTTTTCCTTCTTTTTATCTACTTTTCATTTTTAGCAACTCTTTCTTCTGCTATAATGAGTGTTAACGTAAGGAATCGTAAACTGAGTCCTCGTCAGGTTTATTTGTTATTAATACCTTATTTTAATATAATATGGTATTTTATTCTGGTTAAAAGAGTTGCAAATTCTTTTAAATCAGAATTTAAAAGCAGAAACATTGACCATTCACCCCAACCAGCTTATAATATTGGATTAGCACTTTCTTTATTAAATGTTTTGGCATGGTTTAGTTTTTTAATCCCTATACCATACTTTTCATTTATCATTAGTTTGCCATTTTTTATTTGTTGGATTGTTTATTTGATTAGCGTTATTAATATAAAAAATGAAATAGTAAATCTTGGTGAATACGATTATAATTCTATAATTTTTAGTTCTAAAACACCTTCAACTCACCTAATAATAAACACTGATTTAGCTACCGAGCAAGAAATTAAAAAACGTCAATCTTCAGCTGAAGACGATGAAATTAGTCAAATATTAAATAATAAAGACTCTTATACCTCAGAAGTTATAAAAAATGCTGAAAATGAAGCAAAAAAAAGAAATTTTAAATACGTATCGGAGGTAGAGTTAAAATTAGACTTGTTAAACAAAAAAAACAAAAAACTCAAATCATATTTAATTATATTTTTCTTATTAGTAGGTATATATGCTATTGTAGTTTTTATCCTTCCTAAGAATTATTTTGGGGATAATAATGATCAATCAATTATTAATAATATACCAACAGAAATTCAGTCAAAAATGAATAAAGTAAATCAACTTATTCAAGATGTTGATAAAGTTTCCTCATCAACCGATATGTTCAGCGAACAAGAATTAAATAATGTTAAAAATAAACTCGATTATCTTAATGAAGCTCAAAGATATATGCAGGAAATCGCAGAAAGTGGTTATAGTTCTCAGATCTCAGGCTTTGAAAATACTAAAACATCTATACAACTACAACTTACTGGGCTTAAGATGCAAAAAGAGGGTATTGAACAAATTTTGTCCAACAAATATACCACAAATGATAATAATTCCACTAATAATAGCATGAGGTCAAATAATGAAATTAAATTTAGTAATGATCAGGATGTCTATATATACCTTAATGGTAAAATTTTTGATTCACCAGATGGAAGTATAAGAATATCAATAAGTAATTTTATTACAATAAATGGAACAGATGCATATTTCAATTTAACTATAAGAGCATTAAATGAGAGTACAGGCATAATAAAAGGGGAGTCATTAAAGAACCCAAATGGTACTATTACAATTTATGTTTATCCATTAAGAGGATGTATTTCAAGTGATGGTGATGATTACTTTATAGTACCAGTTCAATGAAAAAATAGAAGAATGAAATAAATATAAATTACTTTTAATAAATTATTATGGCAATCCCAATTCAAAAACATTTAACATATAACATAGGTTTAGAGCTTATTTCTTCTGCTATTGAAGAATTTGCCGAAAAATTTAATTGGGAAATAGTCTCTGTTAATGACACCAATGAAATTTCTCTTTCTTCACAATTAAAAAAGACTGTATCTTATAAAGATGTATTGATTGTCATTGATATACTCATAACCTCAGTTAATAAAAAGAAAACTCGATTAGATATTACAGCTCACCCTGGAAGTTATAAAAAAGGCGAAAAACCATCTAAAATAACCTCGCTATTTCTTTATAAAGCAATTGATTCTTTTGTTGTAGAATTAACGGATATAATAGAGAAAGAGATTCCTGTTAATACTAAGATTATTAATGTAGAATATGATGCTAATAATAAGGAAATAAGACCTGTAAAACCAGATTTAGATTATACAGAAAGACTTCAAAATATCGAAAATTCATTATTTTCGTCCAAAACTGTAGCAATTTTAGTAGTAATAATCGTTTTAGGTTTTTCATTTGCAGTATATAAAATTAT
>JBMOKG010000225.1:0-2444 GCA_049315385.1 Bacteroidales bacterium | reverse complement strand
CTTTTTACTTCGCTCACACTTCTCAGATATTCACGGATGAGTTTACGCAGAATACCATTTCCTTTTCCATGTAAAATAGTGAGTTCATAAACACTTAGTAGAATTGCTTCATCTACAAGATGTTTAACCATAGAAATTGCTTCCTCAGCTCTTTTCCCTCTTAAATCAATGGAAGGTTTGAAATGAGAAGCTTTTTCAGAAATATCCTGCATTACATTGCCATAATTATTAGTTTTAGGTGGTTTAGCTTTTTGTAAAGCTTCTTTTTTTGATACTTTTTCTAATTGATTCAGAGGAAGACTAACCCTAATGGAATTGGCTAGTACAACTACTTTATCATTTTTAATTAATTCAACTTCACCAACTGTTTGTTGTCCTATTATTCTTACGTAATCTCCGATAAATATCGGAGATTTATCTACAGAAGATTTAATTGCAGGGTTTTGTTTTTTGCTTGTTTTCTTTTGTGGCTGTTGAGGTTTCTCAAGTCTTTCCTGGAAATTATGAATGCTTTCTCTGGCTTCACGTGTAATTTCTTTTTCAGCATTACTTTCTTTGATCATCCTTACAGCATTCTCAATAATTCTATTGGTTTGATTGATTAACTCTTTGGCATCTTCTTTTGCTTTTTTTACAATAAGTCCTTTAGTATTCTCTAGTTTATCGTTTAATATGCGGTATTTATCTATCATTTCTGAAAGAAAATCATCCGCAACTTTTAGTTCTTGTTGTTTTCTGGCAATTTCTTCTTTATCTACTTCCAGTTGTTGTAATTGCTGTTCGAAGTCAAGGTGGGATTTTCCTGATTTCTGCATGGCATTATCAAGAATATGTTGTTGTAATCCAATATTTTTAGCAATCTCAAAAGCGAATGAACTTCCAGGTTTTCCAATTTTTAATTTATATAAAGGATGCATATTCAATGTATCATAAAGCATAGCTCCATTTACGATACCTTCGTTGGAATCAGCCATTAGCTTAAGATTTGAATAATGAGTGGTAACCACACCAAATGCTTTCTTAATACTTAGTTCTTCCAGAATAGCTTCGGCAATTGCACCCCCAAGTTGAGGTTCTGTCCCTGAACCAAATTCGTCAATCAGGAATAAGGTTTTAGGAGATGCATGAGTTGCCAGTGTTTTCATGCTCAATAAATGAGAACTATAAGTACTCAAATCATTTTCAATCGATTGTTCATCTCCAATATCAATAAATATTTTTTCAAAAATTCCGGTTTCTGAAGTATGTTTCAAGGGAATAAGCAAACCACATTGGAGCATATATTGCAGTAAACCGACAGTTTTAAGGCAGACAGATTTCCCTCCCGCATTAGGACCTGAGATAATTAGAATTCTTTGTTTCTCATCTAATTTAATATTCAGCGGTTCAATACTCTTTTTCTGAGCTTTATGAGATAAAAAGAGAAGTGGATGTTTGGCTGAATACCAGTCGATTTGTGCATTTTTGTTTAAAAGTGGTTTGATTCCTTCAATCTTGATTGCAAATTTTGCTTTTGCTCTGATACTATCCATTTGAGCTAAGAAAAAGTAAGCATTTTTTAGTTCATAGCTAAATGGTCGCAGAAAATCAGTGAATTCTGTTAGTATTTTTACGATTTCAATACGTTCATCATTTTCTAATTCTCTGATTTCATTATTTAACTCAAAAACTTCTTCAGGTTCAATATAATAAGTTTGACCTGTTGCTGATGCATCGTGGACAAAACCTTTTATTTTTCTTTTATTGGTAGCGCTCACAGGAATAACGGCTCTTCCATTTCTGATTGTAACCGAAACGTCTTCACCCGTCCAGCCTTCTTTTTTAGCAATACTAAGCGTTTGATTTAATTTTCTGCCTGCATTTGCTGTTTTAGATTTTAAATCTTTTCTGATTTTTTGCAGATTGGCGGATGCATTGTCTTTAATAAATCCTTTTTCATCTAAAATCCGGTCGATTGCTATAATAATTATCTCATTAAGATGAACATTATCTGATAGTTTATGTAATTCAGGATACTTTATATCTTCATCAATTGGACGTAAAAATTTTATACAACTGAAAATGGTTGTAAGAGATAATCTAAGTTCAATGAGAGATTGCACTTCAATAAAAGTACCTAAGATTCTGATTCTGTCTATTTCAGATGTTAAATCGAAATAATCCTGAGATGGGAAATAGTTATCAAATAAAAGTATTTGCCTGAATTCTTCAGTTTGATTCAGGAGTGTATTTATAGTTGTAAAATCTTGTTTGAAACTTATTTTGTTAACAAGATTTTCACCCAGCATACTGATACATTCATTGATGATAAGTTGACGAATGGTATCGAATGCTATTTTATGCTCAATATTTGAAGGATAATTCAATGTTCTGTATTTTTTGCAAAGATAGGAAATTGGCTTGTTATGTAAATAAGTAATTGAGAATTTAAGATAATTATAAAT
>JBMOKG010000044.1:0-40215 GCA_049315385.1 Bacteroidales bacterium | reverse complement strand
TTATAATAAAGAGATTCAGAGCAAACTCTAGATCAACAACCGGACACTAGTGATTATATATATATATTAAAAAGTGAAATCGACAATAATTTTTATGTTGGTTATACTAAAGACTTAAAAAATAGAATTCAACAACATAACGAAGGTCTTGTGGCTTCAACTAAAAACAGAAGACCACTTTATTTGATTTATTATGAGGCTTGTATAAATCAGCAAGATGCAACTCATCGTGAAAAATATTTAAAAACTTCTTGGGGTAAAAGATATATTAAATCTAGATTAAAACACTATCTAACGGGGTGAATCCATCGTGATTACTTAAGTCCTGTAGATGTTCAGATTAAAAATTTTGACAATAGTATCACTTTCTTTAATCCCGGAAAATTATTTGGCAATCTTACAGTAGAAGATTTGAAAACCAATAATTATCAGGCTTATGCCCGTAATAAATTGCTATCTGAAGCATTTTATCTAACGGGTGATATTGAAAAATATGGTAGTGGGTTTAAGCGAATAATTAATGAGATAAAACAATATCCTACAATGAATCTCGAATGTAAGGAAATTCCAAATGGTTTTTTTCTTGAGTTAAGCTATATTAAACAGAAAACAACTCTAAAACCAAGTGATTATAGTATTGAAAACTTCGATAAAACTGGCACTAAAACTGGCACTAAAACTGGCACTAAAACTGGCACTAAAGAACAAATTGAAATAAAAATGAAATTTATTATTGAAATATTAAGTGAGAAAAAATATAGTACAATAGATGATATTTCTGGAATGCTTGGTATACCAAGAAGAACGCTAAATAGATATTTCGAAAAATTACAATTTGATAATAAAATTAAACGAATTGGTGGGAAAAAAGGTGGCCACTGGGAAATAATCAAATAAAAGTTTTAAGTTGAACAAAGTTTTAAGTTTTTAGAAAAAAACCTAACTCTTATAGCTCTATAACTAATCACTTAGTCGCATAGTCGCTTAGTCCCTTAACAATTAATCACTTAACACTTAACTCTTCCAAAACATAAAAATATCATTTTGCAAGGATGATACCAACGAAATCACATTTAGAATATGCTTTTTAACTCTTTACATTTTGCCATATTTTTACCCATCGTATTCATACTGTATTGGTTTGCTACAAAAGGGAATCTAAGACTGCAAAATATTTTGCTTCTCGTTGCCAGCTATTTTTTCTATGCCTGCTGGGACTGGCGTTTTTTGTTCTTGCTTATATTTTCCACTTTACTGGATTATTTTACTGGCATCAAAATTCATGAAGCAGGTTCACGCAGCAGAAGATTAATATGGTTGTGGCTGAGTATTGGTATCAACTTAGGATTTCTGGGAGTTTTTAAATACTATAACTTTTTTGCAGACTCCTTTGCAAAAGGCTTATCATTACTTGGTTTGCAGGCCAACTTCGGCACCTTACAGGTGATATTACCGGTTGGAATTTCTTTTTATACTTTTCATGGCTTGTCGTATGTGCTTGATATTTATTATAAAAGAATAAAACCTGAAAGAAATTTTATTGATTACTCGGTTTTTGTAAGCTTTTTCCCTTTGCTGGTTGCTGGTCCCATCGAAAGAGCCACCCATTTGTTGCCTCAGATTCTTAAAAAAAGGGAGTTTGATTATACAAAAGCAGTAGATGGCCTGCGACAGATTTTATGGGGTTTGTTCAAAAAAATGGTAATTGCCGATAGCTGTGCCGAATATGCCAATACCATATTCAATAATTCAGCAGCCTATTCAGGCACAACATTGGTATTAGGCGCTCTGTTTTTTGCTTTCCAGATATATTGCGATTTCTCCGGATATTCTGATATTGCCCTGGGAACAGCCCGACTCTTTGGTATAGACTTATTGCGGAATTTCGCATTTCCCTACTTTTCAAGGGATATAGCCGAATTCTGGAGACGCTGGCATATTTCACTTTCCTCATGGTTTCGTGATTACCTTTATATCCCGTTGGGAGGAAGCAAAGGAGGAATGTGGATGAAAGTCCGTAATACTTTTATCATTTTCATAGTTAGTGGTTTCTGGCATGGTGCCAACTGGACATTTATTATATGGGGATTACTGAATGCTATATATATCATGCCTTCCATCATTTTTAATACAAACAGAAATTATCTGGATATCGTTGCAAAAGGGAAATATTTTCCGACCATCAAAGAAATCTTTTCTATGGCATTTACCTTCGGCTTAACACTGATTGCCTGGATATTCTTTCGTGCCAAAGATGTTCAGCATGCATTCAGCTATATCAAAAGCATTGGCAAAGGATTGGTTCATAAACTACCTTATCACGAAACCATTAACTTTCTGCACTGGCAGGTTGGATATGTCTTACCTTCGCTAATGATATTGTTTATTCTTATTGAATGGATAGGCAGGGAACAGCAATATGCCTTAGCAGATTTAGGCTTAAAATGGAAAAGACCTTATAGGTGGGCTATGTATTACACCATAGCTATGTCTATTTTCCTTTTTGCAGGTAAAGAACAACAGTTTATATATTTTCAGTTTTAGAATAAATGGGAAAATTTCTGTTAAAGACTTTTGTATTTCTAATTCTGATTTCAATTTCGGCTTATTTTGTATTTCTGGAAGCTGATGGATATACAGATCCTTTTTATTTAAGATTTACAACACCAAAACAAACATCTTTAATTTTGGGAACTTCAAGGGCTGCACAAGGAATTCAACCTCAAATTTTAAATAAAATTTTAAATAGGAGCGATTTATTCAACTATTCTTTTTCAATTGATAAAAGCCCATATGGGCCAACCTATTTGAATAGCATTATAAAAAAGTTAGATGCTAATACAAAGAATGCTATCTTTATTCTTACAGTTGATCCTTGGAGCATATCGAGCAAATGTGAAGATCCAAACGATATTAGTAACTTTAGTGAATTAAAGTTATCATTAGCAACTACAAAATACGTAAATGTAAAACCAAATATTGAATTCTTAATAAATAATTATAGTGAACCATATTATAAAATACTATTAAAATCAGATGCAGCAATGATGCTTCATAAAGATGGTTGGTTAGAAGTTAATATAGATATGGATTCAGCACTAGTCCAACAAAGAATTGAGCAAAAAATGACAACTTACAAAAGGGATAATTGTCCTTTTTATAAATTCTCATCGATACGTCTTCAGTATTTATTAAAAACCATAGATTTTCTTCAGCATCATGGACAGGTTTATTTAGTTAGATTACCTATTCATCCATTGATGATGGAATTGGATGAAAATTTAATGCCTGATTTTAATGAACAAATAAATCGGATATCCAAACAAAAAAACACTCCATATTTAGATATGACTTATTTAAATGCTAAACAAAAGTTTACTGATGGGAATCATTTATACAAAGAATCAGGATTTCAAATTACTAAAATTATTGGAGAATGGATTTTGAAATTACAACATAATATTGGTACTAATAAAACTAAATTGAGCATTAATTAGCTATGGAGTTTACACTGTTTTTTAGAAAATCAGTTTATCTATTTTTAGTCTTAAAATGAGATATTTCATAAATAATACATTAACGTTTCTTTTAATCTTCATATTAATTATATGTATTTTTATTATAGTATCGAATAATTTAATTGTTAATGGTGATTACTTTAAATTACGAAAAAAAGACACAAAATATTTAGTATTGGGGCATTCGCATCCGGAATGTGCTTTTAATGATTCATTAATTACTGGGCTTGAAAATTATGCACAATCTGCTGAATCATTTTTTTTTACGTATATAAAAACAAAAAAAATAATAAATTCAAATAAACAAATTAAAGCAATATTCATAAGCTTCTCTAACAATCAGATAGATAAAAAAATGGATGACTGGACCTGGGGTGATGATTACCTTTCGAACAAGTTTCCTAAATATTCAGCTTTTATGAATTTGAATGATTTAGTTTACCTTTTCACCAAGAATCCAAAAATATTTCTAAATTCACAAGCTTTGTCACTAAAAGAAAACATACTGTTTCTTTCAAAGGAAAAAGGAAACTACATGAATTATAAAAGCTGGGGTGGGTTTAGATATCTAGTTCGGGATAAAACAGACTCACTGATTAAAGCCACAAAAAATAACCCTTTTTTAAAAAGTAGCATATATGAGTTAACTGAAAGAAATATAAATTATCTTACAAAAACGATTGAATTTTGTAGGAGAAAAGAAGTTAAAGTATATCTTTTCAGATGCCCGCTACACGTTAGATATTTATATTTAAGCAATGAGAATAGATACAAGGATATACTAAAAACAAAATTTTCAAATGTAGAATATCTTGATTTCAAAGATTTCCCATTACAAAATACAGATTTCGGAGATTTTGAGCATCTTAATTATAAAGGTGCCATAAAATTTTCAATATTTTTTAATCGATTATTAGAATCAAACCTTTTAGAAAGAACAAACAAGCAAGCATTTATAGATAATGAAATTGAAATGATTAATAAAGATTGTTTTTTCAAGTATTGGATCTTAAGGTAATTTATTCAGTTATTGAATAGTGTATGCTTAAAAGGTGTAAAATAAAAGCGAGAAGAAATACTTGGCTGAATAATATTAAGATCTTTTTTCTGAATATTGTTATATTTGCAAATAAAAAAATATTAATAAGTTAACTATTCATGGCTCAACAAATCATATATGAACCCTTTCAACGCGTAAAACTGGGATGGATAAAAACATGGAGAATTCTTTTTTTAAATATTATTCATTCATGGGATTTGATTTTTCAACTTTTTAAACGCGATTTTTTTATGCAATATAAAAAATCGTTTGTAGGTATGGGATGGATATTTCTTTCCCCGATTATGGGTGTTATATCCTGGGTATTTATGAATTCAACAGGGATTTTAACACCAGGCGATGTTGGCATTCCTTATCCTGCTTACGTTTTACTGAGTACTTCAATTTTTGGACTTTTTGGCGGATTTTATGGTTCATCATCAGGAACACTCACTGCTGGAGCAGGTTTCATCAATCAAGTAAACTATCCTCATGATGTTTTGCTTATTAAACAAGCCATGGTTCAACTGGCAGGCTTTGTCATTACATTTAGTATAAATATTATTGTTTTAATATGTTTTGGTGTGATTCCAAGCTGGATGACTATCTTAATACCACTTTTCATTTTACCAATATTCTTTTTAGGTGCTGCAATTGGTCTTCTTTCATCAATGATAGAGGTCGTTGCGGTAGATTTAAATAAAATGATAGCGGTTTTTATGGGTTTATTGTTATATCTTACACCAGTTATTTATTCTCCTAAAACCCAGAATCCTGTTTTGCAACAGATTATTAAATGGAATCCGCTTACTTATTTAATTGGAGGTACCAGAGATGCTATTATTTATGGACGAATAGATCATATTGACCGTTATTTATTTTCTGCTGCAATTTCATTTATTTTCTTCCTTATCTCCTGGCGACTTTTTTATATCTCGGAGCAAAAAATTATTGAGAAAATGATATAAGGATTTTATACAAATTTTTCAAATAGAAAATATAATGAAACTATAAATACTACCAATGGATACAGTAATAAAAGTAGAAAGATTACATAAAAAATTCTGCCGTTCATTAAAGCGAAGTATGTTCTATGGATCAGTAGATATGTTTCGGTCTATGTTAAACATGCAAGATAAAGAAACAGAGCTTCGCAAAGCTGAATTCTGGGCTTTGCAGGATATTAATTTTGAATTAAAAAGAGGTGAAACACTAGGATTGATTGGCCAGAATGGTTGTGGGAAAACTACATTGCTTCGGCTTTTAAATGGAATTTTTCCACCTGATAATGGGAGAATCACCATTAATGGGCGCATTGGAGCACTTATTGCCGTGGGTGCCGGTTTTCACCCACACATGACAGGGCGTGAAAACATTTTCCTCAATGGCACCATTCTTGGTATGACCAAAGCAGACATCCGTCGCAACCTTGACGCTATAATTGATTTTGCGGATATCGGTGAATTTATCGATTCACCGGTAAGTACTTATTCCAGCGGTATGACAATAAGATTAGGTTTTGCCATTGCCATTCATTGTGCCCCTAATATTGTGCTGATAGATGAGATTCTTGCTGTAGGTGATGCAAATTTCCAGCGTAAGTGCCTGGAAAAGGTAAAAGAATTAAGAAAAAATCAGGGAGTATCTTTCATTCTCGTAAGTCATAATATCCAAAATATAGAAGCCATGAGTAATACTGTTATCCTATTAGAAAAGGGACAACTTTTAATTGCTGATACACCTCAGAATGTGATACCTTATTATGAATTGTTACTTAGTAAAAAAAATGAAAGTATTAATGAACAAATTCCTTTTAATCCAAATCAAGGGAAATTAAATATGATTTTTCAATATAAGCAATGGGGAACTAGAAGCGAAATTTATCTTGATGACATTTCATTAATTAACCAGCAAGGAATAAGTACTTTACTTGTTCATTCAGATGACCCCGTCACCTTAGACCTAAATATTACTATAAATGAAGATTTGGAAGAAGTCTTGTTTTACTTAAGAATTTATTATGTGTATGATAAAAATAATTATTATCATGAAAATAATATTGCATGTTTAGGAATGAGAAAAAAAATGGCTTTTAAAAAAGGGAAATTTAATATTAAGATTTTTTTCGACAAATTACAATTGAAAACTGGCTCTTATTTTATTAAACCCTATTTCTATGATTGGACATTTTCTCAACCCTATTCTCCTGCCTGTTATGGTTACTTTGATGTTACTAAAGAATATCCAACGTTATTAAGCAAAGAACATCCAATCTACTGGAAGGATCCCGAAATACAAATATCAGAAATGTAACTTTTAAATTTGTTTCAACCTAAAAGCATAAAATTGATATGCATATTTGTTTTGTAACACCTGAATTTGTAACTGAACCCACTGGCTTTGATGGTGGTTTGGCTAATTATTTATACAGGGTTTCTTTGTCTTTGATTCAATTAGGTCATAAATCTACAGTTATTGTAATTTCAGATAGAGATGACGCATTTCAATATAATTCTATTAATGTACATTGTATTGAAATTAAAAAAAACTATCCTGCACCACTTTCATGGTTATATCAGAGTTATATAATAAATGAATACTTAATTGAAATGCATCGTTTATGTCCTTTTGATATTATTCAATATACCAGCTATACTGCAACAGGTTTGTTTAGAATAGATTATGTGCCTTGTGTTGTAAGAATATCAAGTATTCGTAAGTTATCAGCTATCAATGCTGAATTTCCTCAAGATGATATAAATTTGTTTTTTGAACAAATGGAATTATACTCTATTAAGAAAGCTGATAGCGTATTCGGTCCATGTAATATCATTTCAGAGGAAGTTAACAGATGTTCAAAATGTGATGTGAAAATAATTGAATCTCCATACTTACATGGTATTGTAAAAACAGATGACAAACTATATAAGGAACATCTCCTTGGCAAAAAATATTTGCTTTTTTTTGGAACTATTGGGATATTGAAAGGAATTGCTGTTCTTGCCGAAATTATAAGTGAATTATTATCACAGTTTCCTAAATTGTATTTTGTATTTATAGGAAAAGATGTAGGATATAGAAATCAGCCTATGATGGACTATGTTTATGAAAAAGCAGGTGAATTAAGGGAAAGAGTAATTAGATTTGATAAATTACACCACGATCAATTGTATCCAATTATTCAAGGTGCTTATGCTGTTGTATTACCTTCACGTATTGATAATTTCCCGAACACTTGTATTGAGGCAATGGCACATGGAAAGATGGTAATTGGTACAAGAAATACAGGTTTTGATCAGTTAATAAACGATAAAATAAATGGCTTTTTATGCGAAAAAGATAACCCCGTTGATTTATTGAAGACTATTAAGTACATGATGTCTATTTCTTTAGAAGAGAAAATGAAAATTGAGGGAAATGCAAAAAAAAGAATTGATTTACTGAAACCTGAAATCGTAGTTAAAGAATTAGTTGATTATTATTCCGATGTAATTACCAGATTTAAAGAAGGGGAATTTATAAAAAGGAATGATACTGATAATCTTATTGCAAAAGTATACTTTTATAGTATTCAAAATCTAGAGGAAACAATAACGGAGAAATCAAATATTATAACTGAATATAAGGAAAAAATAGGAAAACAAGACTTCTTGATTAATCTGATTTCTACATCTTATTCATTTAGAATTGGAAAATTATTAGTTACTCCGCTTTCAGTTTTTATTAAATTTTTAAAAAAGAAATAAATGCCAACAGTAAGTGTAATCATACCTTGTTTTAATTTAGGTCAATATATTGATGAAGCAGTTGATTCTGTTTTATCGCAAACTTTTCAGGATTTTGAAATCATAATTGTGAATGATGGCTCTACCGATGAGTTTACAAATGATTTATTAATAAAATACAATAAGCTTAAAACAAAAGTTTATATTACTACGAACCAGGGAGTTACAAAAGCGCGTAATTATGCTATTGAAAGAGCTACCGGCGATTATATCTGTTGCCTTGATGCAGATGATATTTACCATGTGGAATTCCTAGAACAGACAGTAAGGGTTTTTGAGGAAGATATAAAATTAGAATATGGGATTGTAACTACTAATTTTGAGATATTTGAAAATTCTCTTACAAAAATAGATGTTATTGATTATAATCAATATGCCTTGGCAACGGAAAACGCACCACATGGTGCTTCATTGTTCAGAAAAAAATGCTGGAAAGAAGTGGGTGGCTATGTGACAAATATGTCAGGCTATCAGGACTGGAATTTTTGGTTAGCAATTATCGCTAAAGGCTATAAATGGTTCACAGTAAAGGAGTATTTATTCTATTACAGAGATAGAGATAATTCAATGGTGAAAACATCCGACAAAAAAAGGATTGCCCTGACATATCAGATTATTGAAAATAATAAAGAATATTATTTAAAAAATTCAATAGATATTATTAAGGAATATATAAATAAAAAGGATAGTTTAATAAGATATATCGCTGAAATGGAAGTGGCGAAAATATGGTTAAATGATCAGTTGATACAAACACAGAATCAGTTGATACAAACACAGAATCAATTATCTCAAATTTCAACTTCACGCAGGTGGCTTATGATTTCGAGAATTGTTGATATTTTTAATCGTTTTTTCCCTTATAAATCAAATAGAAGAAAATTTGTTTTATTTAATTATCAAATATTGAAATTTCTTTATTCAAAATTAAAAATCATCAGATCAAAGGGTTTGTATGGTTTGTATTTTTTAAAAAAAGTAATAGCAACGTTTAAAAAAAAAATATACACAGTTGATATAGAAAATGAACATTGGCATGAAGATTTACCTTTGGTGAGTGTAGTTATTCCTTGTTATAATTATGGAAAATATATTGAAGAAGCAATTAATTCTGTACTAAATCAGACATTTCAAAATTTCGAAATCTTAGTAGTAGATGGAGGGTCAACTGATGAGGCAACCATTCAGAAATTGAATGAACTTAAAAATTCAAAAACAACAATTTTTTTTCGTGAGGGACGCCATCTCGTAGGTAGTAACAGAAATTATGGAATTGAAAGAGCAAAGGGTAAATATATATGCTGCCTAGATGCAGATGATATATTAGTAGATACTTATCTAGAAAAAGCATTGTTTTATCTGGAAACCTATAAATATGATGTTGTTTATCCTAGTGTGCAATGTTTTGGAGATAATAACCTTATATGGTATGCAGTTCCAACCACATTTGAAAAGATGATTGAACTCGAAAATTCGGTATCAACAGTGGCAGTTTTTACACGGGTTGCCTGGAAAAATAATAAGGGATATAATGATTGGCCTGTTGGAGATCAATATGTGTTCGAAGATTGGGAATACTGGTCCAGACTCATGGGAAATGGTTTTAGATTCAAAAGTATAAAAGAACCTTTGATGCTTTATCGTATACATGGAGCTGGATTAACAGCGAACAACAAAAAATCTATGGAAGAACATAGATTGGCAATATTTAATGAAAACAAATCTTTGCTTGAAAAAGAAATCTTAAAAAGTAGGAATAAAAATAATAGAATTAACTTTCATTTAATTAATCCTTTTGAAAACCTAAAAAGATTAAAAACAAAGAAAAGGATACTCCTGGCAATGCCTTATTTGACTATTGGGGGAGCAGATACAATTTTATTTAAGATTTTTAATTCACTTTTGGATAAATTTGATATTACTATTATTACTTCACTTGAAGCAAGTGTTGAATGTGGAGATATGACCTCAGAATTCAAGAAAATTACAAATGAAATCTATCATTTGAAAAAGTTTTTGAATGATAAAGAAGAAATGGCCAAATTTGTTTTTTATTTGATTGAGACAAGGGAAATAGATTTGATTTTTATTGTCGGAAGTGAATTTATTTATAATTTATTGCCCTTGATTAAAAAGAGATACAAAGAAATTAAAATAGTTGATCAACTATTTAATGAATTTGGTCATATTAAAAATAATAGAAAGTTTAAGAAATATATAGATTTGAACATTGTAGCAAGCCTAAAACTCAAAAATATTTTGGTTGAAGAATATGCAGAGACATCTGAAAAAATTGATGTAATAATACATGGAATTGATACTGATGTTGAATACAACCCCGATAACGTCGATAATAGTTTGTTAAATACCACTAAAGTCCCTAATAATAAGTTTATCATTTCATATTTTGGTCGTATGTCCAAAGAAAAAGGACCTGATTTATTTATTGAAATCATAAATCAATTGAAAGAGCTTGATATTTTTGTAATAATGACAGGAAATGGTCCTGAGTTCCTTAAAACTAAGTCTTTAGTAATAAAGTATGATTTACAGAATATTGTATTTCTTCCAGGGTTTGTTGACGATATCAAGCCATATATTATCAAATCAGATATTGTTGTTCTTCCTTCACATATTGATGGATTACCAATTGTATTATTGGAAGCTCTTTCGTTTGGGATTCCTGTTGTTGTTTCAGATGTAGGAGGAATGCCAGAAATGATAAAAGACGAATTTAATGGGTTTGTGTGTCAAAAAGGTAACATTCTGCAATTTGTAGAAAAGATTAAAATTCTATATAATAATAGAGAAATGCTTAAACAAATGAAAAAAAATTCTAGAAATTTTGCAATAGAAAATATTAGTTTTCAAAAAATGATTCGGGATTATTATAATTCATTCAATAAGACAATAACAAATAAGGAGATATTTAAATGATTCTAAATAATAAAAAAGTATTAATAACCGGTGCTGAAGGCTTCATCGGTAGTCATCTTGTCCAGGAATTATTGAAGTATGATGTTTCAATCAGAGCATTTGTCCTATATAATTCATTTAATAGTTGGGGATGGCTTGAGAATATTCCAAAAGTTGATCTGGATAAAATTGAAATATTTACAGGTGATATTAGAGATCCAAATGGAATTAGAAAAGCAATGCAAGGGATTGACATAGTTTTTCATTTGGCAGCACTAATTGCAATTCCTTTTAGCTATCATTCTCCTGATAGTTATATTGATACTAACATAAAAGGAACGTTAAATATACTTCAGGCTGCTCGTGATTTGCAATGTGAAAAAATTCTAATCACATCAACATCTGAAGTTTATGGAACTGCTCAATATGTTCCAATAGATGAAAAACATCCATTTCAAGGTCAGTCTCCTTATTCAGCAACAAAAATAGGAGCTGATAGAATGGCTGAAGCGTTTTACAGGAGTTTCGATTTACCTGTTTCAATAGTAAGACCTTTCAATACTTTTGGACCCAGGCAATCTGCCAGAGCAGTGATACCAACAATTATCACTCAGTTACTTTCAGGCAATCAGGAAATCCAACTTGGATCACTTCATCCTACAAGAGATTTGCTATATGTTAAGGATACTGTATATGGTTTTGTTGAAATTGCAAAATCTGACCTAACTGTAGGAGAAGAAATAAACATTGCTACACAGTCAGAAATTTCAATAGGAGATTTAGCTAAAAAAATAATAAATATTATTAATCCTTCTGCTATTATTAAATGCGACGATGTCAGAAAAAGACCTGCTAAAAGTGAAGTTGAAAGACTTTTTGGTTCAAACGAAAAAATTAAAAGAATAACTGCTTGGCAACAAAAATACAATTTTGATGCTGGAATTAATGAAACTATTGAATGGTTTAGAATTCCTGATAATTTGAGAATGTATAAAACAAATATTTATAATATCTAAAAAGAAATGAGAGCAATAATATTAGCAGGTGGACAAGGAACAAGACTTAAGCCTTATACAACCCTTATCCCAAAACCCTTGGTTCCAATAGGAAATGAGATGTCAATTTTGGAAATTATAATAAGGCAGTTAAAAGCTAATGGATTCAATCATATTACATTAACGGTAAATCATTTGTCTAACCTTATTATGGCGTTTTTTGGAAATGGATCAAAGTGGGAAATCAAGCTTGATTATTCATTGGAAGATAAACCGTTAAGTACAATTGGACCATTAACCCTGATAAAAGATTTGCCAGACAATTTTTTAGTAATGAATGGTGATATTTTATGTAATTTGAATTATGGAGAATTCTTGAAAGAGCATATTCTGTCTAACAATATAGTTACCGTTTCTACCTATAAACGTGATTCAAAGATTGATTTTGGTGTTCTTGAATATAATGAGGACAGAATTATAAAGGGATTCATTGAAAAGCCAATTTATTCTTTTGATGTAAGTATGGGGATTTATTGTATTAATCGATCAGTTATTGATAACTTAAAGAGAAGCGAAAAATATGGATTTGATAATTTAATGTTAGATGGCATAAAAGAAAAAAGAACATATAAAGTAAAGCCATTCAGCGGTTTCTGGCTTGATATTGGAAGACCAGAGGATTATGATTATTGCAATGAAAATTATATTCAGATAAAAAAGGAATTAAATCTTTAAGATAGTAGAAAATATGTATTTATTGTAAATACCAAATTCCTCATTATTGCAATCAATGTTCAAAAGTGCAAAATTATACAAATATAAAAAATGAGTAAGATTCTAATATTAGGAGCAAATAGTACATCGGGTAAAGCTTTAGTAAACTATTTGAAACAGTTTGATGACGAATTGTTTTTTTGTGATTTTACTGATTCATATAGTGATACATTAAGTAAAAATTGGTTTAAAACTGATATATCTTCTTTTGAGAATATTTATAAAGTTTTAAAAATAGTTTTTCCTGATCAGATTTACAATTTTGCTGGTAGCTTTACAAATAACTATGATATAGATTATAAGGCTAATGTTTTTATCACAAAGAATATTTTTGACTCTTTGCAAAATCTTAACCATAACGCAAGAGTTTTATTAATTGGAAGCTCTGCAGAATATGGTATTATTGATGAGAAGGACAACCCAGTAAACGAGAATCAGCCTTTAAATCCTGCTAGCGTTTATGGATTAACTAAAGTTTATCAGACAAACCTGATGAAATACTATTACAATACTTATAATTCTAATGTTGTAATGGCTCGGACTTTTAATTTATTGGGTATGAATATGAATGAAAAACTATTTATAGGAAAGCTCTATAAGTTGATTGATGAATTTAAGAAGGGTATAATTGATAAAATTACTTTAGGAAATATAGATAACAAAAGAGATTATTTAAAAATTGATCAAGCAGTAGTTTTATATCATAAAATTATTAATTATGGTAAAACAGGAGAGATTTATAATGTTGGGTCTGGAAATTCTATAAGGATATGTGATTTATTAGAATCAATTCTCATTGAGAACGGATTAGATATGAATATTGTTAAAATCGAAAAATACAGTAATAAGTATGATATTAAGGATATTTATTCTGATAATAGTAAGTTGAATTATATTATAGATAATACATAATTTGGAATATATATTTTAAAAACATTACTCTTTAAGTGTGTATCTAGTATAATATTTTACAATTTTCCATTCTCTATTTTAATATATTTAGAAAATTCTTTTTAAAGTTAGATTTTTGAAAGTATATGTTGATTAAAGAAGTTAGCTTTCTAATTATTTTATCTGACAAATAAATATTGAATCTTATAAAAAAGCATACGAACTTATGAGAACTCCATTAATTTCTGTATTAATGCCTGTCTATAATGGAGAATCTTTTCTAAGAGAGGCAATACAGAGTATACTTAATCAGTCATTTTCAGATTTTGAGTTTCTTATTATTGATGACGGATCTACAGATTCAAGTTATGAAATTATTCTTTCTTTTAAGGATTCACGAATCCGAGTATATAAAAATGAAACTAATTTAGGTTTAATAGCTTCCTTAAACAAAGGGGTCGAACTTTCCTGTGGTGAATTTATTGCAAGGATGGATAGCGATGATGTCAGTTATACAAACAGACTGGAGAAGCAACTGGATTTCATGAAGCAACACCCTGATATAGGCATCAGTGGAAGTTGGATGCATACCAGTAATTTAGGGAAAATTGTCAAATATCCTGAAACCCATGAAGAATGTAAAACTTTTAGTTTCTTCAATAGTCCGCTGGCACACCCAACAGTAATTTTCAGAAAAAAAATATTTATTAAACATAATCTTAGATATTCATCTGATTATCAGGTTTGTGAAGATATTGAGCTTTGGCGGAGATGTATGAAATTTACTAAACTTGGCAATTTGTGTGAACCTTTGCTTTACTATAGAATACACTCTTCAAATGTATCTCTTCAAAACAAATCTGTACAAAAACAAAGTTTATTAAAATATTACACTCATGAGTTGGAATCATTAGGTATTCAGCCAAACCTTATTGACCTTGAATTGCATTTTGCATTTATAAGACCAGAAATTACTGAAGAAATTAAAACTAAATATAATTTTAAAGATTTTTATACCTGGTCAGATTTTTTATTAAATTTAAATATAGAAAATAAAAATTTTGAGATCAGCCAATTCAATAAATTACTTGAGGATAGATTAATTTTGATTGCATTTAAATATATTAAAAATGGTTCAATTTGGTACTATTATCAAAGGTCAAACCTAACTTCAAATGTTTGCTTCTTTATTAGAATTTTTAAATATATATTAAAAGCATTTTATAATAGACTAAAAAATTATGGTTTTGCATAAGTTTTTTGTAAAAAAGAAATACTTGAAGATTATTTCAAATAATTTAAACTAAATCAAGAATAAATATAAGTTAAATCAATATAGAATGATAAATGTAAAGTTTAACATTTTTATTTAATACAAACAAATGAAAAAATTATTAAAGAAACTATTAGGATATAAAAATACAAGGATTTTAATTTACTTCAGTAATCTAAAAACAAACAATCGACTTATCAAAAAAAGAAAATTGTTTTATTTGCAATTTTTGAAAGAGGGAGATCTGTATTTTGATGTCGGTGCTAACGATGGGAATAGGATTCAACCAATTATGGATGCTGGAATTAAAATAATTGCCATCGAGCCTCAAAAAGAATGTATTAAATATCTAAAGTCTAAATTTGGTGATAAAATAACAATAATTCCCAAAGGATTAGGTGAAAAGGAAGAAATTAAAATTTTTAACGTTTCAACAATAAACGTACTTTCTTCATTTTCAGAAGAATGGATTGAAAGAACTCAAAATAGCGGGAGGTATGGTGATGCACAATGGTTCAAGAAAGAAGAGGTTGAAATTACAACACTGGATAAATTAATCGAAGAGTTCGGTATACCCAGATTCATTAAAATTGATGTTGAAGGCTATGAATTGGAGGTGCTTAATGGACTAAGCAAATCTATTGATACTATTTCCTATGAATATACAGTCCCTGAACAAACAGACCGGGCATTGATGTGCTTAAAGAGAATAATAGAAATAAACGGGGAAAATATCAGATGTAATTATTCCATAGGTGAAAGTATGGAATGGGCGCTAAAAGAATGGATTTCACCTGATGAAATGATTAGGGAAATACACTCTCAGGCATTTATCAATTCTGGATTTGGAGATATATATGTAAGTTCCTGCTAGCTTTTTAACATAGGAATTGTTTAGAATTAACCAAAAAATTTGTACTATATTTTATTAAGAAAGAATTACACTTTTATTATGGAATTTACTTGTATTTAAACAAAAGAAGTCAGAAAGAACAGAATAAATAATTCTTAAATAAAAAATTTTAAGAATGCTATTTAATCTATGTTAATATAATATCCTGAAGGATTAAAATGGAGTATAAACAGAAGAAGAAAAAAATATTATTGATTGCTGAGTACGATCAGTTCGGAGGTGCTAAAACCTATTTTATTGATTTACTTAAGTTTTACAGACAAAAAAATTTTGAAGTTACAGTCTGTATTTCTGAAAGCGAACAGGATGTAAAAATTCTTCAATTAATTAATGAGCTTAAGTTTCATATTATAAAAATCGAAAAACGATGGAAGGGCTTATTTAATTGTTGGGATAAACCATTTATAAGTTTATTCATAGATCTTATGCTTATTTATAAAGCATTTATCAAAGTTCGACCTGATCTGATAACCGTTTCAAATATTAATGCAAAATCTTTTCTCGGTTTAGCTTTCTTTTCGACACCTTTCTTATGTATAATGCATTCTTATCCTTTAAAGAATCAATCAAAAATATTTATTATACAATATCTACGGTATTTTCAGAAAATTCTACTGAAAAGAATATTTAGTAATGCTGCGAAAAGAATCCTTAGTGTTTCAAGCTATTCTAAATCTGAAATTGTAAAATTCCTTGGAATCCCGGAAGAAAGGATAAGCGTTATTTATAATTTTGGCAGAGAAGCATCTGAAATAAAACAGGATACAATTTCAAACGATAAGTTTACTGTTTTAACGTTGGGTCATGTCAGAGAATATAAAAATCCATTCGTATGGATAAAAGTAGCTGAAAAAGTAATACAGTATCTTCCTGAAAAAAATATTGAATTTATATGGGGAGGTGATGGTGAATTAATGCAGGAATGTAATCGTTTGGTAACTGAACTAAAAATAGGTGGGAAAGTAAAATTTATTGGTTATACTGAAGACATTGCTTGCTTATACGCTTCAGCTTCGGTTTATTTTCAACCAAGTATGATTGAGAGTCAGGGGATTGCTGTTGTTGAAGCCATGGCATATTCATTGCCCTGTGTCGTTTCTGATATGGGTGGTTTACCAGAATCGGTTGAAAACGGAATCAATGGTTATCTTGTGTCTCCTGATAATATTGATGAAATGAGTCAGGCAATCATTGCTTTAGTCAATGACGAGAGATTAAGGAATGAAAAGGGTGAACATTCTTTACGGATTTATAATGAAAAATTCACTAACGAAATCTGGAAACAAAAAATGAATGAACTTCATGAGAAAATTTTCTTATCAAAAACTTCAAATTAATTATTTATAAATTATATGCATCCTTTCGGAATTTCAGTTATTATTTGTGTTTATAATGGTGCAAAGCGCATTATTCCCACCTTGAAAGCCTTGTCGGAACAACATCTCCCTCATGGGATTCCATTTGAATTATTGATAATCGATAATGCCTCAACTGATGATACTACTTCTGTTGCAAATGAATACTGGAATGCAGTAAATGCTCCATTTCCTTTAAAAATAATTTCTGAACCCAGACCTGGCAAAGCGAATGCACTAACTACCGGATATAATGAAGCCAACTATGAATTGATGTTATTATGCGATGATGATAACTGGTTGCAACCAGATTATTTCAATATAGTAATAGAACTTTACAACTTACATCCTGATATTGGATTAATGGGTGGATATGGGAAAGCATTCTTTGAACCAAATGAAAAACCGCATTGGTTTGATAAGTGGGAAAATTATTATGCCTGTGGGAAACATCATAAAAATAATGGGTTTTTGGGTGAAAACAATTATAGAATCTGGGGCGCAGGATCTGTGATAAGAAAAACTTTGTGGGATTTTCTGGTTTCAAATGGTTTTAAATTCAAGAATAGTACTACAGGTGGTAAAGCAATGACAGAAGACGCTGAATTATCTTTAGCTGTTATTTTTACTGGACATCGGCTATACTTTGATGAGAGGTTATGGTTTATTCATGATTTACATGGAGGTAGAATAAATTGGGATAATTTAATTGAGCAGCAAAAATTAAATGGAAAGAATAATGCAATATTGAATATGTATATACTGGCATCTGATCTTATTTCCAATTCTCTATCCTCTTTTAGCTTCTTATATGCAATACAAATGCTTAAATTATTAATTCATTTGATATGGTCTTTTCTGAAATGGAATTTTCGCCCGGAGTGGTTATTTTATTATAACAACCTTAAAGAATTGATTTTACATCCCCGAAAATATAAAAACATATCAAATTCTTCTTCTATTTGGATTCGTAATATTAAAAGTTCTTTGCCTTTGTCTGTAGAAATAAATAAAAATTTCAATTAATAGTTTTATGAATAGTGAAATTATAATTGAACCTCAGGGTGGATTGGCAAATAGGATGCGGGTAATTGCATCCGGACTTTGGCTAGGTGATATTACGGATCAAAAAATCAAGTTAATCTGGAATTGTAATCGTGATTTGAATGCAGTTTTTGAAGAATTATTTGAGACTTTAGAAAACATCGAACTGATAAATAAAAAAAGAAAGTATTTCTTTTTTCGTTCAGACAAATATAGAAATACTTTTAAACGATTGATTATTCATTTTTTGAATTTCATTTTTGCTAAAGGATATGTAATTTTTGAGGATGCTGATATTATTAAAAACTTTCAGAACGGGAAATATTTTCTTAATTTGAGAGAGATTGATAAAATACTGTATTTTAGAATTTGTCAGGAGTTTGGTGAGAATGATATCAAACTTAAACAGTTCATCCCTAAAGCAGAAATTCAACAAAAAATAAATATAATATCTGGTCAATTCAACCAAAAAACCATTGGAATTCATATCAGAAGAAAAGATCATAAATTAGCAATCATTCAAAGTCCGATAGCTCTTTTTATTAAACGGATAAAATCTGATATTGAAAAAGATGATGAAGTAAATTATTTTTTATCAACGGATGATTTACAAACTGAAAATCAATTAAAATTACTTTTTGGAGAAAGAATTATGTCACTCAAAAAGAATTTTTCACGAAATAGCACACAGGGTATAAAAGATGCGGTTGTTGATATGTATTGTTTGTCGAGAACAACAAAAATCTATGGTTCCTTTTGGAGCTCATTTTCTGAGGTTGCAGCAAAAATAAATGGCATAAACCTGGAAGTTATTAAAATACAAGAATAAAGCATCATAAAATCATAATTTATCTAAATGGTAACAGTCAGCATAATCATCCCATGTTACAATCAGGGAGTATTTATTGATGAAGCAGTTAACTCCGTACTTTTACAAAGTTTTCAGGATTTCGAAATCATTATCATCAACGATGGATCCACAGATCCATTTACAATTTCAAAATTGAAAGAACATAACTGGCCCAAAACGAAAGTAATTCATACAGAGAATCACGGTGTGTCAGCAGCCAGAAATACCGGAATCAGAGCATCAAACGGGGAATATATTCAATTTCTGGATGCTGATGATAGCATTGCTTACAATAAATTTGAACGTCAGCTTGATTTACTTAGAAATGCATCTGAAAATGCACTTAGTTATACTGATTATTTTACAGCATCAGAAACAGATTTATCAGTTTCTCATAAAGGGAGATACCAAAGTCCAAAATTCAGATCTCGAAATTATTTACAAGAATTAATATTAAACTGGGAATTAATATTTATAATTACGCCTAATTGCTTCTTGTTCAATAGTTATTTTTTTAAAGAAAAGAGGATTTCTTTTAACGAATCTCTCATAAATCATGAAGATTGGGAATGTTTTATGAATATCTTTGCATTGAATCCTGAAGTTTTTTACATTGATGAGAAACTGGCTATTTATAGAATTCAATCAAAAGGTGCTTGTTCAAAGAAAAAACTGATGTATCAAGGCCATCTAAAAGCGCTTGAAATACAATTACTGAAATATAAAAACAATAAAAAACTTTATTTTCTCTTTTTAGTAAAGATATTTATTATAAAGTATATCAAAGGATTAAAATTAATTATATCTATTTTGCTTGAAAAATTGAAAGCATAGATTATTACTGAAAATATAAAATTTGATAATTAAAAACCAGAACCATGATTAAAAACCTTAAAAAAGTACTAAAGACTATTCTTCCTTCTATCCTTTTAAAATTTTTGAAGAGAATAAATAATATTTTTATATTAAAAAATTGGCAGAAAAATGGCTGTCCTGTTCCTCCACCGGAGATTGTAAAACAAAACAATATTAGAGATTATCAAATAAAATATGGATGTAGGATTTTTATTGAAACCGGAACATATTTAGGGGATATGGTAGAAGCTCAAAAGAAAATTTTTAAAGAAATTATATCAATAGAATTAGATACTAAATTGTTTCAAAAAGCACAAAAAAGATTTAAAAATGATAAACATATTACTATTCTACACGGAGATAGTGGTAAAGTAATGCCCGGAATTATACAAAATATCTCAGAACCAGCCATATTCTGGTTAGATGGCCATTATTCAGGTGGTATTACTGCAAAAGGGGATAAGAACTGTCCAATATTTGAGGAAATAGATTCTATCTTAAAAAACAATACATTCGCACATATATTATTAATAGACGATGCCAGGGATTTTAACGGAACAGGCGATTACCCTATGATTGATAAATTAAAGGAATTTATATGGGAATACAATAAAAACTACCAGATTGTAGTAAAACACGACATCATCCGTTGTACCATTTAGAATTTTTTTTTAGAAATTCCGATTTATTTTTGAATTTTTTTTATTTTGCTATTACTCATATTGCGAGAGTGATTAGGAAACATTCTCCGCTAAATTTGCTTTTCTGTCAGCTTGAAAAGCGAGTCTATGATTATGTACTTCAAAATAAGCGAGTCCGATTATGGTAAACAGATTGTCGTTTCACTGTCACTATAATTGTCATGTAAGCATTTCCTGGCTTTGATTCCAATAAAAAAACAAGAAGAAAAATTAGTTTAATTCGATAAATTAGATGATAAAAAAATAAAGATCATCTAATTATACGAATTGCACGAATAAAAAGTAAAATTAAATTGCATTTCATATCAAAATGATTCCAAAAATAATTCCAATAGAAGACATCATTATTATCTATATCCCGGGCATACAATAAAAGCGATTTTAAAATTAGTTTAATTCGATAAATTAGATGATAAAAATTTAAAATCATCGAATTACACGAATAAAAAAATAATCTTGTTCAATAAGTGTTTAAAATTAATAAAATGAAACATTCATGATAAATAAATTTTGACACTCAAGCGAATGAATATTCCAGCAAACCTTCCAGGTTTTCAAAACCTGGAAGGTTTTTAACAAATAAAGCTATTGAAATACTGACAGATAATAAATATAATTACATGAAAATAGGAATATTGGGTTGCCGTGGTATTCCCAACCACTATGGCGGATTTGAACAATTTGCCGAATACCTATCCAAAGGTCTGGTGGAAAGGGGAATGGAAGTATGGGTGTATAATTCTCATAATCATCCTTATCAGGAAAAATTGTGGAAAGGCGTGAATATTATACATTGCTATGACCCTGAATTCAAAATCGGAACTGCCGGTCAGTTTGTGTATGATTTTAATTGTATTCTCGACAGTCGTAAACGGAATTTTGACATTATCTATCAACTTGGCAATACAAGCAGTGCTGTCTGGCATCGTTTACTTCCATCTAAGTCCTACAGAATCAGTAATATGGATGGACTCGAATGGATACGGACAAAATACAGCAAAAAAGTCCGGCAATTTTTAAAGTATGCTGAAAAAACAGCTGTTCAAACAAATGATTTATTAATATCAGATTCTGAAGCTATTAAGGATTATGTGCTGAAAACCTATAATCGTAATTCTGTTTTTATTCCTTATGGAGCTGAGGTGTTTGAAAATCCTGATAGAAATCAACTTAAAACTTATAATATAGAAGCCAATGCTTATCTGATGCTTATTTCACGTTTTCAACCCGATAACCATATCGAAGAAATAATAAAAGGAGTATTGTTGTCTGAAACAAAATTGCCGCTATTAGTAATTGGTAATTACAATAGTAAATTTGGCAACTATTTGTACAGAACCTATAATTCATCTAAAATCAGGTTTATGGGGACAATCTTTGATATAGAAATATTAAATCAACTCAGATTTTTCTCCAAACTGTATTTTCATGGGCATTCTTCCGGTGGTACCAATCCTTCTTTGCTTGAAGCTATGGCTTCATCAGCTTTGATATGTGCGCATGATAATGTTTTTAACAGGGATGTTTTAAAAGATAATGCTTTTTTCTTTCAGGATGAAAATCAAATTGCAGCCATCATTGATAATGAAATTGATGATTACAAAAAATCAATCTGGATTCCCGAAAATATTGTAAAATTACATACTGTATACAACTGGGAGAAAATTGTTACTACTTATTTTGATTTATTCAGTGAGATTGATGGAGAAGGGCGAAGAAAAGCGAACGGAGCGAAATAGGCGAACGAAGCGAGAGGGCGAACTGAGCGAAAAAGGGACTGAGGGACAGAGAGACTGAGGGATAGGAGCGAAGAAAGAGCGAACTTAACGAAAAAGGGACTGAGGGTCTGAGGGATAGGAGCGAAGAAAAGCGAACTTAGCGAAGAAGAGACTGAGAGTACTTGGTGAAGAAGGACGAACGAAGCGAATTGAGCGAAAAAGCAATGTGGGCGAAAAAAGGACAGAGAGACTGAGGGACTGAGAGACTGAGAGTACTTAGCGAAATAGGCGAAGTGAGCGAAAAAAAGCGAAAAAAAGAAATAAATATAGGTGATAAAAATGAGATGTAATCTTTGAATTAATTGAATTAATAAGCTGGGTTTTTTTTTTTAATTTTAAAATTATAACTTTGCAAACTTAGTATATTCTATAACCAAATACCAACAACCTTCTCAATGAAAAAAAATAAAGAAACAGCAAAGAAAACAGTTTTCAGTTTTTCAATGTTTATTTTTATTGTTTTAATCGTAATGATTCCAAATTTATATTATAAACTGGCAATGGATCAACAACTTGAGATCAGAATGCTGGCTCTGTCTGTATTTTTGGGGTTATTGTTTATACCTTTGATGTTTATCAAAAAATCAGGTATGCTAAAACAATCAAGACTTAATATTTTAAAAAATCCGGTAGTCATTCTGTATGCTGGCTTAATTTTTATGATAGGTATTTCTGTTTTCTGGGCAACGAATCAATCAGAAGCCATTTATGAGTTATTGAAACGCTTATGTTTTTTTATATTATTTTTATATTTACTGCTTTTTGTTTTACCTGAAGAAGGCAGTAGATTATCCGTGATTAAGGCTTTTGTTGTACTTTCATTGATTATTACAGCAACAGGTATTTTTCAGGTATTAAAAGTTTTTTCTGAAACTAAATATGGTATTGATGCAATTTATTTAATCACAGGCAATTTTGCTCAGAAAAATATCTTTTCCGAAGTGCTTTTTATCACATTTGCTTTTTGTTTGTATGGTATCCTTGCATTGGAAAAACTATGGAAAAGATTAGCCATAGCAGGTAGTTTGCTGAGTTTTTTATTCATAGTATTTTTAATGACACGTGCTATCTGGGCAAGCTTATTAATTGCTTTGGCATTTTCTTTAGTATTGTTTTTCGTCTACACAAATAAGGATGATTCAATAAAGAAAATAAAAACGGGTTTGCGTTTTGTTGTAATTATTTTTTGTGTAATAATGATTGGATTAGTTATTTTTTCACTGACAGATAAAAACAAAACAATTCAACATCAAATCAGCAATGCTTTTGATTTTAAACAGGGAAATACTTTTCACAGGTTAAATTTATGGGAAAAATCCATCTCACTTGCCAAAAAACATCCTCTTGAAGGAGTAGGTGCCGGCAATTGGAGAATAGAGATTCTGCAATACGATTTACAGGTTAACAGCGACAAAGGACGCATTATGCCTGATCGTGCTCATAATGATTACCTTCAATTGCTGGTTGAAAATGGATTGATAGGAATATCCTTTTTCTTGCTTCGGTTTGCTTTCTTAATGTACTTTTGTGTTAGAATATTCAAAAAGACGGATGTGTTTCTGGATCGCTTCTTTATATTGACTTTATTTTTTGCCCTACTGGGTTATATGGTTGATTCTTCTTTTGCATTTCCCCGCGAGAGAATTGGTTTACAAATATTTTTGAATATTATTTTTGCTTTTATTGTATTTGAATACCAGAAAAAATTCAAAATAGAATCGGAAAATAAATCTCAGACTTCAGTAAGACCTTATGCTATTATTTTATTCTCAGTACTGATAATATGCAGTTTTGCAGCTTATAAGAGGTTACAGGCCGAAGTGGGCATTTCTAAAATTTATACGTATATTAAGCAGAATAATCATGAGCAGATTATTAAAATAACGGATGAAATTTATTCTCCTTTTTCCACAATTTCACCATTTTCTGATCCTATCATGCAAATCAAAGCAATGTCGATGTACCAAGCTAACAAAGACTTAAAGCTTACTTTGGAAACCTATGATAAATCAATAAAAGACAGTCCTTATCATTTAGAAACATTGAATGAACTGGCTATTATACATAAGAATGAAAAGAATTATACGAAGGCAATAGAGTTCAACGAAAGAGCTTTAAAATATGCACCAAGCGATGTCAGAGCAAAGATAATAAAATCAGAAATAATGTTAAGCATGAATAAGATAGATGATGCTTATAAAGTGCTATGTGCTATTGATACTAACAATACAAATTCTAATTATAGAAATGCAATCCGGCATATTTTATTGCTTAAAATAGGCGAAATGATGTCGCAGTCAAAGAATGATTATCTCGCAATGCCGATGAGTAAATTAGTTGAACAGTCGGATTTTTTATTTATGGTTTTCAAAAAATCATTAAGAGAAAATGAAGTTTTTGAAAAAACACTGCTGGATCAGGTTTTGATGGTATGTGATAAGGAAAAGATAAAAAATGATCCTTTCATTCAACAACTTAAAAATAAATATAAGGTAAAATAAAAAGATTCCATGCTCAAAGACAATGAAAGACTCTATAATAATGCAATTGCGCTTTTAGATATTGCGCTTTCTTTAATTGCATTTTATATCGCATATTCAGTAAGGGTTTATATAGTCGCAAAACAGACTTTATATTCATCAGAATATATTCTATTGGGCGCTTTGCTGATTCCAACATGGTTTGTCTTACTTAAAATAATAAGTGTTCAATCCTCTCAGAAAGTCAAAGCATATTCGGTTGTATTTATGGAGTATGCAATGGTTATTCTTCTTGGAACGGCCATATTATTTGTTTTTATTTTTGCTTTTAAACTCGATAATATCAGTCGTATTGCTATTTTGATATTTGGTGTAAGCAACCTGCTTTTATTATTTATTAGTAAGGTTTTACTTATAAGTTATGAAAAAAGCTCATTCCTAAAAGGGAAGAATGTTAAACAACTTATTTTAATTGCCGATGAAAGTTCCGAAGCATTTATTGAAAGAATGATAGAAGGGAAACATCTTGGCTATATTATTGGAGGAATAGTAACAGATTCTCCGTCAATAATTCAAAAATATTCAGATAAATTCAGGCTCTTTAGCGAGAAAGAAAACCTGGATAAAATCATGGAAGAAAATGTTGTTGATGAAGTTATTTATTGTAAAAATGAAGTTAATAGTCAGCAAATAAAACGTTTAATTTATTCATGTGCCGAAATTGGTGTGTGTTTTCATATACAGTCAGAATTATTTAGTTTGATAGCTTCAAAATCACACATGAATTATATGGAGGAAATTCCGGTAATGACTTTTGATGTAACTTCTGTTGATTATTTTGCATTGTCAGTAAAGCGGCTTATTGATTATCTTATTTCATTTTTTGCACTATTATTTTTTCTACCATTTTCGGTAATCATAGCATTATTGATAAAGGCAGAGTCGAAAGGCCCGGTATTATACAAACAAAAGCGGGTAGGTCTTCACGGAAGATCGTTTACGATGTATAAATTCAGAACCATGGTTCAAAATTCAGAAGCGCTTAAAAAAGAGCTGAACGAAAAAAATGAAGCAGACGGTCCGGTTTTTAAAATTAAAAATGATCCAAGGGTTACAAAAATAGGTGGATTCCTGAGAAAAACAAGTTTGGATGAATTTCCACAGTTCTTGAATGTTATACGTGGCGAAATGGCTATAGTGGGACCTCGTCCTCCGGTACCTGAAGAAGTTGTGATGTATGAGCGCCCTCAGTTGCGCCGGCTTTCTGTGAAACCCGGAATTACCTGTATCTGGCAGGTTTCAGGCCGAAATAATATCGGTTTTGACGAATGGATGAAACTTGATTTGCAATACATCGATAATTGGTCACTGAAACTGGACATTTTTCTTATATTGAAAACGATAAATGCTATTTATAAAAGAACGGGGTATTAAAGGATAAAGTAAAAAGGATAAAGTAGAAAGTAAAAAGTAAAAAGTAAAAAGGATAAAGTAGATAGTTTTGTTCTTTATTGTGAAGTATCTCATTTTAAATGAATATTTTAATAATTGATATTTATTAAATTCGTTCAAATGGTATTAACTCACTGATATTAAACCTAAAATGGGGTGTTAAATTTGATAAAATTCTTATTTTTTCTCATCTAAAAGAGCCGTAGGCTCTTATTGTTAATAGAAAAAAATAATATAACAATTTAAGCATCAGAGATGCGTCCTTATTGTTTAACAGTACGTTTCCCGATTTTCTCAAAATAGAGATTATTCTGTTTAAATAAACAGTAAATCTTAACGGCGTTAATATATTTCAATAAATTTATCGCTCAGCTTATGAGGTTTCAGAAACTTCATAATTTTGTCGTTTAATTTTATTATCAGTATTTTGAAACTATATTTGTGGATTCAAGGATATTCATTGTAATCACTTGGGAGGACGAAATTAGCTTTTTTTAATGAGAATTATGGGTGATGAGATTATTTGGTAATGCTAAAAACTTATTAGTTCTGTCATCAAATATCATCTTTCATCATTTATAACATTTAATTTTTCTCATGGTTATCTGAAAAAAATCTTGTAGGTTTGCAAAAATAGAGTTCACAATAAAATTACAAATAATCAGTTAATAATAACTGTAGAATATATAATTGCGATATTAAAAACAATGAATTGGATAGATTTTTTGAAAAGCCGATTGTTTCTTAAACATTTTTTGCTGGCAACAGGCCTCACAATTTGTATATTATTTTTAATAATTTTCTCGTTGAGTACTTATACTCATCATGGAGAATTCTATACTGTCCCTGATTTTAGAGGTAAACAACCTTCTGAATTGACTCAATATGCAGAGGATAACGGATTTGAGTTTGTAGTAGTAGATTCTCTTTATAATGCCAAATTACCATTGGGAAGCATTTTATTGCAGGATCCATTACCTCAATCTAAAGTAAAACACAGTCGTACCATTTACCTGACGGTAGTTTCAGCAGAGCCGGAAAAGGTAAGTATGCCTAATTTAATTGACTTATCACTTCGCCAGTCCATTTCTTTACTCGAAACGTATAATTTACAGATAGGTTCACTTGAATATGTTCCTGATATGGCAAAAAATGCTGTACTTCAACAGAAGTATAGGGGAGTGGATATTGTAGCAGGGAAACCTGTTAAAAAAGGCTCTCGCATCGACTTGGTATTAGGTCAGGGAACTGGTGGTGACAAAATGCAGATTCCATTTTTATTGGGGAAAAAACAAAGTGAAGTAATGAAAATTTTGAGGGTTTCTTCTTTAAATATAGGCAGTGAGGTTTTTGAAGATGGAAAAGACACTGTACATGCAAGGGTATTTCGTCAAAGCCCTGCATATTGTTCAGGCAAAACAATAAATATGGGTCAACGCATTGATATTTGGTATCGTTCTGATAAAAAAGTAAATTTTAATGATTTAATCAAAAACTATAAATACGATTCTACTGCTGTTGAATCTGAAAGTTTCTGATATTTTTCTAATGCAATAAAATGAAAAAAACATTTATAATCTTAAGTATTTTATTACTGAATATTTCCTGGGTGTTTTCTCAGGAAATTATTACTCAATTAAGTACAAATCCTCAACTTAGCGAACATTACCGAAGTAAACATAAACTAAAAGCTGGTTTATCTTCTGTGAAATTACCTTTTATTGATGATTTTTCCAACTACAGTCTTTATCCGGATTCTAATTTATGGGTGGATAATGAAGTTTACATCAACACACAATTTGCTATTTTCCCTCCGAGTATAGGTGTTGCAACATTTGATGCTTTGACCGATAGTGGTGTAATTTATCCATTAGCCACAGCATCTGCATTTGGAGCCGATACGCTTACATCCCGCCCAATCCGCTTAGATTCAATATTTCAGCCTGCATTAAAAAAACTGAAAATATCAGATTCATTGTATTTTAGTTTTTATTTTCAACCGGGTGGTGGACGTGGTAATGCCTGGGAAAGATTGGGTGATGTTCCTGAAGCAAGTGATTCATTGCTTCTTGAATTCTACAATCCAGGCTTACAGACATGGAATCATATCTGGTCAACAAAAGGCCTGCCATTGGATTCTATATACTTAAAAACCAATCACTACTTTAAATATGTAATTATTCCTGTTAAGGATTCAGCAAGCTATTACAAAGATGGTTTTCAGTTTCGCTTCCGCAATTATTGCAGCCTTGGAAATAGTAGTTCTCCCAGCATGATTAGTAATTCCGATCAGTGGAATATTGATTATGTTTATTTAGGGGTTAACAGAACGATGAATGATACTGCAATTGCTGATTTATGTTTTATTGAAAAAGCACCTACATTTCTAAAAAAATATCAGGCCATGCCTGCCAGACAGTTTCAGTCATCAGAAGTTAAAACTAATCTTACAATGTTACTCAGTAATTTAGATGTCATTGCACATCCTTCAAATTACAAATACGAGATATGGGATCAGAACAATGTGTTATTACATTCAGAACTTCGTGGGTTTGAAAATATTGCTTCATTCTGGAACAACGGTTATCAGAATTTGACTGTACATTCCAATCCTCCGGTTACCTATAATTTCCCTTTGGCATTGGGTAATAAATCCTGGTACGAAATCAGACATATTTTCAAAGAAGGCTTTACTCAGGATATGCGTCCGGAAAATGATACCAATCGATTTATTCAGCGTTTTGAAGATTTTTATGCTTATGATGATGGAAGTGCTGAAAACGGATATGGTTTAACCCCTGCCGGATCAATGCTGGCTTACAAATTTGTTTTGAATCAGCCTGATACATTGGTAGCTGTGGAGATGTTTTTCAATGCTGCCTTAAACAACGCCAATCAAAGGTATTTTAATCTTACTATCTGGAAAGATAATGCAGGATTGCCCGGAGATACAATCTATCAGAGCAATTTAACAATGCCTGTTTTTGAAAATGGGATTAATAAATTCCATAGTTACCTTTTGGAAAGACATCTCAATGTTAGCGGAACTATCTATATTGGCTGGACACAAACTACAGATGATAACTTAAATCTTGGTTTTGACAGAAATACTTCCTCTGAACAAAATATTTTTTACAATTCATTAGGATACTGGGAATCATCATTTAAAAAGGGTTCGCTGATGATTCGTCCCGTTTTTGGAATTGAATACTTAGGTGTAAATAATACTAATTTGGCATCTATAGATTTTGACGTATTTCCAAATCCATTAAAACAAGGAAGTCTTGGTGTTTCATTACCATCTGATGAGTTAAACAGAGCAGAAGATTATCAGTTGCAAATATTTAATATGTTAGGCAAACAGGTTTATCAGTCGGAATTTAAAACTGTTGTTGATGTTAGTCAGCTTAGTAATGCAGTATATCTGATAAAAATAAGCAATACCAAAACCAGCCAGCAAGCAGTAAAAAAACTTATTATCGCCAGATAGATTCTATTTAGAAATATAAAATTCATGATTGAGGAAAACGGTATAGAGGAAGAAATTAATTTCATTTCAGAGGAAGAAGAACAGGATTTATTCGAGCATCACCGCTTCGTCGTTGACAAAGGACAAGGCATGCTGCGCATTGATAAATACCTGATGATACGTATTGAAAATGCTACGCGCAATAAAATTCAGAATGCGGCGCATGCAGGCAATATATTGGTAAATGACAAACCTATCAAGCCCAATTATAAGGTAAAACCTTTGGATGTCATCAGCATTGTAATGGCTTATCCTCCCAGGGAAACAGAAATTTTACCCGAAGAGATTCCTTTAAACATTGTATACGAAGATAAAGATTTGTTATTGATAAACAAAACGCCACAAATGGTGGTTCATCCCGGATACGGAAATTTTACCGGAACATTGGTAAATGCACTTTATTTTCATCTCACTAAAAATGGAAAAGCACTGGATGACAATAACCGCCCTTATCTTGTTCACCGTATCGATAAAAATACATCAGGAATATTGCTGGTAGCTAAAAATGAACTTACACAGACTCATCTTGCCCGTCAGTTTTTCGACCACAGTCTGGAACGCAAATACCATGCATTGGTATGGGGCGATTTTAAGGAAGAAGAAGGCACTATTGAAGGCAATATTGGCCGTCATCCCCGCGACAGGAAAGTGATGACTGTTTTCCCCGATGGAAGTGCAGGGAAAACTGCCATTACACATTATAAAGTTCTGGAAAGATTTGGGTATATCACGCTGATTGAATGTGAACTGGAAACAGGTCGTACCCATCAGATAAGGGCACATTTAAAATACATTGGTCATCCGGTATTTAATGATGAAACCTATGGTGGGAATCATATCATCAAAGGGACAACGTTTACTAAATACAAGCAATTTGTTGAGAACAGTTTTAAAATAATTCCCCGTCATGCATTGCATGCCAAATCATTAGGGTTTATTCATCCTACAACATCAAAGTTTATCTTTTTCGATTCTGATCTTCCGCAGGATATGCAGGAAGTGACAGAAAAATGGAGAAAGTACTCTACTTTTAAAGCATTGGAGGATGAGGAATAATATAAATCGATATAATAAATAAAAAAAAGCTGCCCATCGGACAGCTTTTTTTTATTAACCGCATTTTGAATAACCGCAGTGTTTGCATGCTAAACAGCCTTCTTTATAGATAAGTCCACCTTTAGCACCACATTCAGGGCAGGATGCCTCTATTGCGGCAGTACCATCAGGAATATATTTTTTCAATGCTCTTACAACACCATTTTTCCATGTATTTATTGAGTTAATTTCTAGCGTTAAATTAGAGATTAAATCTACAGCTGAAGTTAATGGCATTCCATGACGTAAAATCCCGGAAATTAATTTTGCATAGTTCCAGTATTCTTTATCAAATGATCTTGAAAGGCCTTCAATAGTAACTTTGTAGCCTTCTTTGTCTTCAAACTGAAAATCGTAACGGGCTTTTTCGTTGCCTTCTTTATGCCTGATAACAATACCTTTGTTCACCCATGAAGGAAGATAAAAGCCTTCAGCTTTTCCTGTAAAAACTTCATAAGGTTTATTATCCAATACACCAACAACAGCTATCCATTTTTCGTAATCGTTTTGAAAACGTACTACTTCAGCCTCCAGTTTTTTCGGACGTGTAGGAGCTTTTGTTTCTCTGAATTCATAATCATCTTCTTTGGTATCAGAATGTGCTACCAAAACACCGGCACGGGAACCATCACGATAAATAGTGATTCCTTTACATCCTGTTTCCCATGCAGTTCTGTAAATATCACTTACAAGTTCTTTGGTTGTGTCTTTTGGAACATTAACAGTAACGCTGATAGAATGATCTACCCATTTCTGAACAGCACCCTGCATTTTTACTTTGCTAACCCAATCAATATCATTGGAAGTTGCCTGATAATAGGGAGATTTCTTTATAACCGCTTCTAATTCCACTTCATTGTAAAGCTTTACTTCCTCCACATTGTATTGATTAACTTTTAACCATTTCAAAAATTTAGGGTGAAAAATATTGTATTCTTCCCATGAATCGCCGCTTTCATCAACAAATGAAACATTTACATTTTTATCGTTTGGATTTACTTTCTTCCTTCTTTTATAAGAAATCATAAATACAGGCTCTATTCCAGAAGTAGTTTGTGTGCAAATACTTACACTGCCGGTAGGAGCGATGGTTAACAATGCAATGTTTCTTCTGCCATGGTTTACCATATCCTGATAAACCAATGGTGCAGCTTCATTTAAACGTTGAATGAAAGGATTGTTTTTTTCTCTTTCGGTATCGTAAAGTGGAAAGGCTCCTCTTTCTTTAGCTAAAATAATAGATGAACGATAAGCTTCCAAAGCCAGCATTTTGTGTACTTCAACTGAAAAATCAGTAGCAACATCGCTACCGTATTTACAACCCAATGCAGCAAGCATATCTCCTTCAGCAGTGATACCGAAACCGGTTCTTCTTCCTTCCAGGGCTTTCATTTTTATATTTAACCAAAGGTTTCTTTCTATCCTTTTAATTTCTTCTTCTTCAGGATCAGCATCTATTTTTTCTAATATTTTTTCAATTTTTTCTAACTCAAGATCAATCACATCATCCATAATTCGTTGAGCCATATGTGAATGTTTTACAAATAGTTCAGAATTAAAACTAGCTTCTTTTGTAAAAGGCATATCAACATAACTGTATAAATTGATGGCTAATAAACGGCAACTATCATATGGGCAGAGAGGGATTTCTCCGCATGGATTGGTTGAAGTAGTTTTAAAACCTAAATCTGCATAACAGTCTGGAATCGATTCTTTTTGTATGGTATCCCAGAATAATATGCCGGGTTCAGCTGATTGCCAGGCATTTTGAATAATTTTGTTCCATAACTGAAGTGCATCAATTTCCCTGACAACACTAGGATTTTTAGCATCCACAGGGTATTGCTGACGATACATTTTGTTTTCGACAACAGCCTGCATAAACTCATCATCAATTTTAACAGATACATTGGCACCAGTTACTTTCCCTTCTTCCAGTTTTGCATCAATAAATTTTTCAGAATCAGGATGTTTAATGGAAATGCTTAGCATCAATGCGCCACGTCTCCCATCCTGAGCAACTTCGCGTGTTGAATTTGAATATCTTTCCATAAATGGAACGATTCCTGTTGAAGTTAGTGCGCTGTTTTTAACAGGACTACCTGAAGGACGAATGTGAGATAAGTCATGTCCGACTCCACCACGCCGTTTCATCAGTTGAACCTGTTCCTGATCTATCTTCATAATACCACCATAAGAATCAGAATTGCCGTTATTCCCAATTACAAAACAATTGGAAAGCGAAGCTACCTGAAAATTATTTCCAATACCGGCCATCGGACTTCCCTGAGGTATAATATATTTGAAATCTTTTAATAATTCATAGATTTCATTTTCTGACATTGGATTTGGATATTTTTTCTCGATACGTGCAACTTCAGAAGCTATTCTCCTATGCATGTCATCAGGTGTTAATTCATACAAATTGCCTGCGCTGTCTTTTAGTGCATATTTGTTCATCCATACACTAGCTGCCAATGTATCACCATGAAAATAAGCAGTTGCTTTTTCCAGGACTTCTTCATGTTTAAATTTCTGAGGTTCTTTGTTACTGATTTGTTCCGTCATTACTTCAATTTTGGTATTTGGGTATTGTTCTTTGTCGAATATATTTGGTAATTTTCTATTTTCAATAATATCGTTATAATTGTTTTCTTTCTCTTTTTCTAAAGACTTGATTTTTAATGCATCAAAAAGTGTGTTTTCCATAAAATGAAACAATTGTTTATTAATAAAATCTTAAAAACTGAAAATCAGATTGATAATTATCGAAAATTCGGATTGTAAATATACAAATGTATAATCATTTTAAGACAAAAGAGTAATTAACAATCTAATGAATATGTAATCTATATCATTGAATTACTATACATT
This sequence comes from Bacteroidales bacterium, assembly GCA_049315385.1. Classification (GTDB taxonomy): domain Bacteria; phylum Bacteroidota; class Bacteroidia; order Bacteroidales; family JACABE01; genus JACABE01. Next base: position 6,098 of record JBMOKG010000044.1, on the reverse strand, counting down.
TAGTGTGTTAATAAATATTCAGGAATATGTTTTTTATGAAACGCGGTTTTCCCAGCTAAGTTTTTTTCCAAAACCAAGCCGGTTATCTGTCATTTTTATAAAGTCAGGTGTAATGCCCCATAGCGTAGTTTTAGCCAATATTGCTATTGGGAATCTTTTGAGATAAGCTTTATTGGCTAATGATAATTCTTTTGCTTCCAGCCTTTTAATTATTCCTGTAAACTGAATACCTCGTATTTTTCCAACAATGCTTGTTTCTAAAGCAATGGCACCGGCAACATAAGGCTGATCCATTGTATCTGCAATATGTTTGGTTGTGATATCAGATGTGAAAACGAACATATTCAAATCAGCAATGTACACATAAAAGCAAGTCGCTGTATAAGGATGATTGTTGCTAGATGTTGCAAGTGTGAATATATGGTGTTCACCGATATAATCGATGATTCTCTGATCTATTGGGTTCATAAGTTAAATATAGATATAAAGTTCATAACGTGATAATTATTTTCGGTTTTATTCATGTTTTCCACTTTTTATACTTACTGTCAGTATTTTCTAATTCGCAGAAATTTATTGTTTTAAGAAATTCATTGTAACGTTATTATTAAGATATTCAGAAGATATATTTATTTTTTAATAAGCATATTTACTGCGATTAGCATCAAAGCAATGGCAAATACTTTTTTCATTTTCTCAGGTGAAATGTTTAATGCAATTTTAGATCCAAAATAACCACCTACAAAAAAAGCAATTGCAATTAGAGCTGCATATTTAAAATTCATTTGCCCGGCTTTATAATAATTCATTACGGCCATGAGTCCAACCGGAGGTAACATCACAGCCAGACTAGTACCCTGAGCAGCTTGTTGACTCATTCCTAAAAAATATATCATAGCCGGTATCATAATTACACCTCCACCTAAACCTACCATTCCTCCGAAAATACCAGCGGCTAACCCTATTGCCAGTAAAATTAATGCAGTACCTATATTCATATCCATATTATTAAGTTATTAAGTTATTACGTTACTAAGTTATTAAGTTATTGACGAAATTTTTATTTTGAGTCTTTGTAAAAGTCATAAGTGTAATATGCATATTTTTATACTAATAGTTTAAATACCTATAAACAAAAAGCCAAATAACCTAAAAGTCTAAACTCAGAGAAAAATAGAAAACACCGGATTTTACAATGCCACTTTCTACCCCCCAGGCATAATCAGCTCTCATAAAATAGCCTACTAATCTTGATCGTAATCCAAATCCAAAACCGCCTACCAATGGGTCAATTTCTTTTTCAAGCTTAAGGATAAATGGGTTGCCATACAATGTTTTCGTAAATAATGAATTATCTTTATCCCATGGATTACTACCAGTCCATGCAGTGCCTAAATCACCAAAACCTATAATTTGAAGATTGTATAAGAAATCAGAACGCATAGGTTTATTTGAGAAATACCTGAATACCGGAAATCTCAATTCACTGTTCAATACAACAAAACTATTGCCATTTCTGATATTTTGAGTAAATCCACGCATATTGGTAGCCAGGGTTTGATAAGTATAATTCTGATCCGTAGCAATATCAATATCCTGATTGAATTTAGGAAACAACCAATTGTCAACACCTCCCATGTAATAAATTAATTTATTTTTACCAAAAGAAGTACTTGTAGCAAAACGATTGGCCCAAATAAAAGATTTATGTATTTTCTGATAATTCCGAAAATCAAAACCAACGACAAAAAGATTACGGTTCTTACTATCTACCGATTGGTAATATTCGCCCCAAAATTTATAACGTGTTCCATAATAAAGATTTAAGCCAATATTCCTTGTGTTATCAAAAACAAATTCACCTTTTAAACCTGACCAGTTATTATTGACATCGGGTTCTTTTAAACTAAGTTGATCTATAGAAAGAAAAACTTCTCTGTCATTTCTTAAAAAAGCAGTTCCTCTGGCACTCATTACATTATTAAAAGGCCAGCGTAAGATGTAATAGATGGAATGTGTATATTGATGAGATCTATAGAAATAAGTGTTATTATCAATGGACTGCCGATGGAAAATGATTTGTTTATCAAGCCTGTGTTTAAGATTTTCGTAGCTTAACAAGTATTCAAAATTATCGAAATTAAAGGAGAACCTGAGTCCACCTGTTATTCGATAGTCTTCCATTAAATCGCTTAAGCCGATTTTCATAAGCAGATTTAAACCCGGATTAAGATAAATGGGAGAACCGCCACCTGAAAATTGCTGATAATTAGCATTTAAAAAACTAAAATCAAGTTGTGATGTAATATCATTGGCGGTGTATTCCACCTCGTAATTTCGTTGTGTTTCCTGCAGAAATTCCTGATTTCCATTTAATATGCTACTGCTGTCATTTGTATTGATTTGACGAAATGCTTGTTTGTTATAGTTTATGTTTATTTCATCATTTATTTCCTCATCCTTAACAATATCAGAGTAATACACATTGCGAAGTTTTTTTGGAACTATAGTGTTTTTTTCTATTTCTTTGACGGTAGTATCTTTCTTCTGGACTTCTCTTTTGGCAATTTCACGATTGATATAATCGGTATTTTCTAATTTTAAAGATGTAAGACTACTAACAGGTTTCGAGTCTTCAATAAACATTTTATAAAGCCCTTCGGTGTAAATAATTTCTGCTGTTTTTTTTGCTCTGGGACTAATATCCTGTTCAATGATGCTTTGTTTGAAATCGGTAGCTGGAAATGATCTTGTAATATAGCGATAATGGGTAGTCGTATCAATAAAACTTATAACACTGTCGAAACGTGCTATGTATCTGTTATTTATTCCATTGGCATCACTCAGGTAGCTGAAATAGCCATTCTCATATTCCATGGGAAAACTCTCGTTTTCAGAAGGTGTTTTAGTAACTCTTCTGAGGAGTTTTTTTCGCTTTGCATAATCGTATAAAAAAAGATCTTTCTGATTCATGAGATTAATATTCAATGATCCGGAGAAATTAAGCGTGTCATTAATCCTGTTGGAACTGAATATAATTTCTTTAGAATTGTTTATAAATCTTGGTGTTAAATCATCATAAATATCTTTGGTAAGTTGTTCAGAAGAATGAGAAGCCATATTATATACAAAAATATCGGATTGTCCATTCTGAACAGCTGATAAAACCAGTAGTTGACCATTTTGTGAATAGGAAAAATCCAGCACTTTCTGGAAATACTGCAGTAATATTTTCTCGGATTTTTTCTCTTCAAGGTTATAAAGGTAAAGATAAATCAATCCTTTGGTTTCAATAATTGTAGCAAGTATTTCTCCGGAAGGATGCCATGCGAGCAGAGGATAGGAATAATCAGTTTTATCAACCAGCTTATATCCCGATTTCATGATTTTTTTCCTTTTCCCGGTTTCGTTATTGTAAATCCAGACTTTATACTGTCCCATTTCGTTGCATACATAAGCTGAGTGGATACCATCATTGCTTATTTTAAGCCTGTTGTAAAGTCTTGATGCTTTTGTCTTTTTTAAAATGGGTTTATTTGTGGGTAAACTTCGCTGAAATGATTCTGCGTATTTCTCCTGATAAAAAGCAATCCATTCATTTACAATTTCTTTATAAGATTTTCCTAATACATATATAAATCCGGTTTCAATATTCCGGCTTACTCTCGACATATACACAATATTTGAGATGTTAGGTTCACCGTATTTTTCAGCAATAAATTTCCAGAACGATTGACCTGCAAATATAGCATCTTCGCCTGTTAACGCATTGAATTTTTTGTATTTACCAGACAATATGCCATCTCTAACAATATTATCGACTTCAGTATTCCAGTCAGAAGATATATATGCTATTAAACCTTTTGAATACCAGTCGGGGATAGTAAAAATAGTTTTGTTTTTTACCTGTGAAGTCAGGCTGCTTCCAAACATTAACTGATTGAAAATAACTTCAGTGATTCCTGCAAGAATTTGTTGTTGAAAATCAGAATAATTACCATTGAAATATAAGAAAACCTTATTTCCCATAATATGGGTAAGACCACCGGTATTATAACTTTCATCGTTTACATATCCGATATTACTTTGTTTGAAATCTGATAATTTATTAAAAATAATAAATTGCATTTTTTCGTCTATTTCATAATCTAGTTTTGCCTCAATTTCTTTCAGGTGTTTTTGGGTATAATTGGCTGTAAAATTTGCGAATTGCTTACCACCAAGGTAAAAATAAACATCAAACTTCTCATAGCGGTAAAAGGTCCAGAAAAAATCATCATATTGTACGCGGTTTTTCCCAAAGTTCAATTGCATCCCACTATAAAACTGGGCAAAACCAGTTTGGGCAATATTACAGTAAATTAGTAATATTACTATTCTTAATAGTTTAATTGTCTTTATATTGCGAAAAATAAATTTCATGATTAACCTGCTATTACAGCTTCCGGAATTTGAGTGCTAAGATAGTACAATTAAAAATATCCTGACAAAACTTTTGTATTTATAACAAAACTTTCATTGTTTTTATTTTAGAAACAAATAATTTTTCCTGATTTGTAAATATTGGCATAAATATTGTAATTTCATTACTTAAAATAATAACAGATGAAAGCAAAAAATATATTAATTCTTGGTTTGTTTATAATTCTTGGTTTTGCTGCATGTAAAAAGGATATTACATCCAATGGTCCAAGTTCTCAGGCAGATTCTACCAGAAATGATTATGTTGGTTCTTGGGCTTGTACAGAAATTCCGGTTGCAAAAAACCTCAATTTTGATTGTACAATTTCTATTGATGCAAATACGGAAACGAATATTAAAATTGCAAATTTTGCGAACCTCAACAGTAATGCTTATGCAATTGTAAGTGCTAAGAGTGTAATTTTACCTAAACAAATTCTTAGTGGAAATACGGTGGAAGGCTATGCAACTATGGAAAATATTAATTTTATCAGATGGCATTATTATGTAAAAGATAATACTGATAGTATGGCTTATAATACAACGTTTAACAGAAAACCATAACTCTGTTAGATTAAAGATATTTTAACTTAGATTTTTGTTTTTAATTCTACTTTACCAGAATAAGATTTCTAATATAAATAGTGACAAAACTATGTTTATAAAATCTTATATCAGGGCAAAAAAACCGATGGGTTGAATGCTTATCATTCGAATTTTGAAGTTTACATTCATAAACCCGTCGTGTTGAAGTGTTCTATACCTTAACCTAGGAGTGCCAATTTTTTAGAAAGAGTAGCCAAATTGAACACCAATTACAGGAATTAATCCGCTGATAGGTATCCCTCGTATATCTACCTCCTGATTATTCGTAAAAGTATAAGCACTACCAACAAAAACATCTAATGTAAAACCGCCCCATATCCATTGCCGGCCAGCTACCATACCGCCACCAAAAACTGTTTGTGTTGTTTTGGTAACGACTGGAAAATAGGAATACCAGTATGAATCGGTACTTGTTTTAGTGAGTGTAAGATAAGTTAGGTAAGGTGAAATGTACAATCCTTCGATTGCTTCTTCAAAATAATAACGAAACTCAGTATTAACCGAATAACCTTTAAGGCTCGATTCTGATTCCATGAAATTATCTGAATAATAGATAAGACCCAATGTAAGACCCAGAGACATATTGTCAGCAATTTTCCTTTCATATTGAAGACCAAACTTAGCGATAATAAATGATAAAGGATTTATCTTTAAACTATTATTAAATTCAGGACTACCTCTTTTTCTGCTATTTGTAAATTCTGTTTGAGATATAAAGGCTAGCTTATCAGCTAAAGTATTATCAAATTTTTTTGCATTAATATAAGTTAATTCAAAGGCAGATTTTTTTTGTGAATTTTCTTTATTAAAGCTCATTTGTGAGAAACAATTGTTAATCAAAAAGATACCTAGAACAAATAAAAGGGAATACTTTTTCATGCTGCATGATTTATAAATTTGCAAATAGATGAATAAAAGTGATTAATTCTATTTTACCAGAATAAGATTTCTAATCACTATTGTCCGGTAAACTTTAACAACAGTAATTTGATTGAGATTTCTCACTTCGTTCGGAATGACAATCAATTGTT
>JBMOKG010000043.1:0-40535 GCA_049315385.1 Bacteroidales bacterium | reverse complement strand
AATAGAATGTTTCTCAGAAATTGATTGCCGGGCAGGCAAAGGATGCGCATCAGGGAATTTTGCGTAAAAAATCAGACGTATTGAATAAGCGACGGCCTGTGCAGCGCTCCCGAAGTCACAACGTATAATGCGTACTATAAAAATGAATATTTATTTTGTGACGGCTGGGGGCGCGGAAGGAATTCAATACGGAAAGATTTTTAGCAAAATTACCATAAGCGCTGATTTTTGTTACTTTTCATCAGGAAAAGTAAAATAAAAATAAGAAACTTTTTATCAATAGTTTCATTCTCGTATGATGAAATGCTTTATTATTTTCTTCTTACTTTTGTCTTGAAACAAAAGTAACAAAAATTCAAGACTTCCAATAATTTACTTCAAAACTACGTTTTTAAAATTCCTGCGCAATACTATATATAGCGAAATGAACATTCAGCCAAATATTTTCTTGACAGACATCGCTATATTGTATTGCTTACCAGTTCTTTCGCTATTTTAAAACCTTGTTTTGTATCATAAATTCTTAGATGTCGGTCCTCTCCGAAGATTGTTTTTTTGTTTTAATCTACTGAATATGAAAATGAATATGAAAATTGATTTTATTTTGATTCGCCGATGAGGTGATGTTTTTTATTTATCAAAAGATTAATAGAATGTTTCTCAGAAATTGATTGCTGGGCAGGCAATGGATGCGCATCAGGGAATTTTGCGTAAAAAATCAGACGTATTGAATGAGCGACGGCCTGCGCAGCGCTCCCGAAGTCACAACGGATAATGCGTACTATAAAAATGAATATTTATTTTGTGACGGCTGGGGGCGCGGAAGGAATTCAATACGGAAAGATTTTTAGCAAAATTACCATAAGCGCTGATTTTTGTTACTTTTCATCAGGAAAAGTAAAATAAAAATAAGAAACTTTTTATCAATAGTTTCATTCTCGTATGATGAAATGCTTTATTATTTTCTTCTTACTTTTGTCTTGATATGAAAAGAGTTTTTATTTGATTAGTGTCCGATATAAATTTACAGATTCTTTGCTTTGCTCATATAACAGCTTATTGCAATAGGTTTCAGAAGAGTGGTGTAAGAAAGCAGCTTCACCGCTTTCTTACACAACCCCAAAATATAAATAATTGATTGTCATTAGTAATGAAGTGAAAAATCTCAAATATATATTTTTTTTTAAGTCTATCGGACAGTATTGATAAATTATAACAAAAAATAACAAAACCATGTAAGGAAGAAATAATTTGATAAATAGAGAACAACTTATGTGACAATAATATTTGTCAATTACGCAAGGTTTTAATTTTAAGAAATATTAGAAATACTGTTTAATTCTTAATCTTAAGGTAATATTAGAAATAAGAAAGGTTTATGTATAAATACTAACAGGAACAAATTTTATTATTTCTTGCTTTTTCAAAACATTCACGGCCTTCGTTTAATGAAAACCATGCCAGTCCAAATGTACCGATTGTATCAATATATGCAAAGCCGGTTAATTCGTAAATAAGGCTGGATATTAATAAAACAATTGACATATAAATACATACTTTTGTACAACCCGCATCTGCAATTATAGCCGCTGAATTTAATTTCTTTCCTGCTTTAATTTTACTGTAAAGTAAAAGCAACATCACAAGAATTGAAATTATAGCAATGATAACTCCCCAAAATGTTGTTTCAGGTTTATGTCCTGTCCATAAATTGTAAAATGCAGTAGCTACCAAACCAATTACTAGTGCGAAAAATGCAAAGCCGGTAATCTTCAATGCTGTTCTTTCAAAATTATCTATTTCACAATCTGTATGATGCTGAATTCGATATACCATGTGTGCAATTCCAAGTCCGGAAATTACTTCAATAAAGCTATCAGCACCAAAGCCGAATAAAACAAGGCTTTCGTCTTTATAACCAATATAAGTTGAAATAATACCTTCAGCTATATTATATAAAATTGTAAAAACAGCAAGTCCAAAAACTAAGTTGTATAATTTTTTTTGAGATGTATTTTTAGTATTCACAAAATCAGTATCCATTTATGTTTATTTTTCAGTTAAATATGAACAATCTATACCATATAATGTTTTTTTATATTTTCCCTGACTCTGGCTTATTATTGATTAAACCATAGTTCCTTTAGGATTTATTAGATTCTTTGTAAATAAAAATTATCAATTGAGATAATATAGCTTCGTACGATATAAATTATTAACAAAAAAGCGATACAGTCATATAAGGACAGTATCGCTTTTTATTTTCAGAGAGAAAATGCAAATAAAAACTATGTTATTGTTAGTAATTATCTTCTCTTACCTGCATATATGCTTTTGGATGTAAGCAAGCAGGACAATTTTCAAGTGCTTTTTCTGATTCATAAACGTAACCACAATTTAAACATTTCCACCAAACCTTGCCATCTTTCATAAAAACTTTATCTTCGGATAAGTTTTGTAAAAGCTTTAAGTATCTGCGTTCATGTTCAGCTTCAACTTTTGCAATCATTTTATAAGCAGTTGCGATTTCAGGAAAACCTTCTTCTTTTGCAACTTCAGAAAAATGAGGATATAGATCTGTCCATTCTTCATTTTCCCCTTCAGCTGCAGCTTTCAGGTTTTCTTTTGTTGTTCCTATTATACCGGCAGGAAAACTTGCAGTTATCTCTGTCATTCCACCTTCCAGGAATTTAAAGAAACGTTTAGCATGTTCTTTCTCCTGATTAGAAGTTTCCATAAAAATGGCTGCGATTTGTTCGTAACCTTCTTTTTTTGCTACGCTTGCAAAAAATTCATAACGATTGCGGGCTTGTGATTCACCGGCAAATGATTTGAGTAAATTTTGCTCTGTTTTTGTACCTTTTAAAGATTTCTTTTCCATGATATTTTTTTTAGGTTATTAAATTTCAATAAAGTCAGATTTTTCGTCACCACAAACCGGGCAAACCCAGTCATCAGGTAAATCAGCAAATTTTATTGTTTCTGTAGCTTCATCATAAATATAGCCACATACAGGACATTTGAATTTCTTTGAAGCATCATTTTTTATAGTTGGAGTTAATTTTGATTTGTCAATATAAGTGGGTGCGTTTCTAGGTGAAAACCCCTTTTTAACCTCTCTATAATATAAATAGGTTAAAGGTGTGGTAGTTTCATCCAGAATCCCACTGTTCACCAAATCTCCGATAAACATCCAATGTGTATCGAAATCAATTGTTTGAACAACTTTACATTCGATATAAGCAATGGATTCATTAATTATAATTGGAACTCCAGATTCTCCGTAAATTAGTTCCATACCATTCATCTTATCAATATCCTTTCCACTTTTATATCCGAAAGTTCCGATAATTTCTGAAGATGCATTTTGTTTTAATACTGATACTGAAAACGCAGCATGTTTTTGAATCAGTTCTGATGTGAAATTGTTTTTATTGCAACAGGCTGCAAACCTTGCCGGTTCTGAAGTAACCTGAAATACTGTATTTGATATAAATCCATTGCCTTTGTTATAATCTCCCGAGCTAACGATATAAATTCCGTAAGAAATCTTAAACAATGCTTCGTAATTTATCATGTTTTTTTTGTTACAAAGTTAGTTAAAATTTATTTGGGTAAATCTATTTTTATTAAATTTGTAAACAAATTAATAATATTTAATATGAACGAAATAGCTGAAAAAATAAAAGCATTAGCAGAAAAATATCGCGATTATACGGCCGAAAATCTTTCAAAACTTGTGAAGATTAAATCACTTAGCATGGAAGAAAAAGAAGTACAATACGAACTTAAACGCCAAATGGAAGAAGCCTGTTTTGATGAAGTTTTTATTGACGGAATAGGCAACGTTATAGGTAGAATTGGAAATGGTAAAAAGATTTTGGCTATTGATGGACACATGGATACAGTGGATGTGGGTAATTTGGAAAACTGGAGTTTTGATCCGTTTTCCGGTGAAATAAAAGATGGTTTTGTACATGGCCGTGGAACTGTTGATCAGGAAGGTGGACCTGCTGCATTCGTTACCACTGGTAGAATTCTTAAGGAACTTGGTTTTAATCGGGATTTAACAATCTATTTTGTTGGAAGTGTTATGGAAGAAGATTGTGATGGATTGTGTTGGAAGTATATAATAGAAGAAGATAAAATAAAACCTGATTTTGCTATTAGTACAGAACCTACCAATCTGAATATTTATCGCGGACATAGAGGAAGGATTGAAATACATGTTCATTTTAAAGGCTTATCGTCCCATGGTTCTGCACCTGAAAGAGGTAAAAATGCTATTTATATGGCTTCTCGTGCTGCGCTTGAAATTGAAATGCTGAATGAGCATTTGGCAAAGGATGAATTTTTAGGTAAAGGAAGCGTAACAATATCTGAGATTATTTCAGGAAGTCCTTCTTTATGTGCAGTAGCTGATTATGCAAGAATCCATCTCGATAGACGTTTAACATGGGGTGAAACCAAAGAATCTGCAATAAAGGAAATAGAAGAAATTGTAAAAGATATGGATGCAAAAGTTGAGGTATTGTATTATGAAGGAATTGCTTTTACAGGAAATCATTATGGAATGGAGAAATACTATCCTACCTGGAAAATCCAGGCTGACCACATTGCAGTTACTACCGGAGAAAAAGCTTTTAATGATCTTTTTGATAAAAAACCTTTCGTTGATAAATGGACATTTTCAACCAACGGAATTGCGCTTAATGGAATGTATGGTGTTCCTACGATAGGATTTGGTCCTGGTAATGAAGTAATGGCACATGCCCCTGACGAAAAAGTTGCTGTAAGTGATTTAGTTGTTGCATCAGCATTTTACGCAATGTATGCCTATTTAATTTAATTCATATAAATTATTTAAGGAAATTAATAAGGGGTTGTAATTCACACAACCCCTTTTTTTTTTTTAATATTGAATATTAATATATTATAATTTGAATAAAACTTGAATTTAAGAAGTCTTTTTCAAAAGAGTAAATTAACCTGAGAAAATGTTTTTTAATCAGACAACTTTTTTAATAATTGAATTGTCTATTGAGAGTGAAAAATTATAATTAGTAACAAATCAAAACAAATTTATAAGTATGAAAAAACTGAATTTATTTTTTTATGGATTTTTATTTTTATTCGTTATATCCTGTAATAAAAGCGAAGATGTTCAAACAACAACCACCGATCCATTAATGCCAGAAATGAAACAAAGGGCTTTTATGGGAGAACTAACTTCAACTACTTGTGGAATATGCGGTAGTAGTGGATATAATAATTTTAATTTAATGAAAAAAAATAATTCAGGGAAAATCATTGCCATTGCATTTCATTGTAATTTTCCTGATGACTCGATGGATTGTTTTAGCTTGCGTTATTCTTATGAAAGTTCACGTGATGGTGGCTCTGGTATTCCTCAATTTTTTATTGGAGATAATTATTTAAGTTATAATAGTTTACAACCTTCAATTGATTCTATATTAAAAAGATCACCCGAAGCTCAGCTGAAATTTACAGCAAAACGTAGCGGAAATGATATGAATATTACTTCAAAAATCAAATTCTTTAAAAACATCAGTGGAGAATATTATATTTCTTTTTATGCTTGTGAAAATAATATTAATGGTGGCTCAACTGCAGGAACAGGATATAAACAATCTTCAGGAGCATCAGATTATAAACACAATAATGTAGTAAGGGCTTCACAAGTTTTAAATAATGCTTATGGTGAAAAATTTTCAACAGCGACTACTTTTAAAGTTAACCAATTAATTAGTTACAATTGTAAGATTACCTTAAACCCTAAATGGAATTATAATAATATTTTTGTTACAGCTGTCATTTGGAAAAAGAATCCTGTTACAACAGCTCCATGTCAATATGTTTTTGTAAATGGTTGGGATACTCAGGTTTATAAATAAAAAAAAATAGTAGAAAATCTTTTGTAGAAACATTTATTATGAAAACTAAAAGAAGAGGTTCAATATATTGAAACCTCTTTTTTTATTGAATAGTTTTTATTTCCTGAAATTTAAAGCCTTCTAAGTAGATAAATTTGAGGATATTATCTATCCTTTAATCCAAAATCTAATTAAAAAACACTGATAGTTAAAAGGCAAACCAATGATAAATTTGAAATATATCGGTTTAATCACTTGATATGATTCGATTTGTGTGGATTTAAGGTGTTTTGTTTTTCTTTTCATAAAATTAACTGATAAAGCCATTCTATTGCAAAATGACTATTTTTGCAAATAAAAAAGATTTCTCAAATGATTATTCTTGCTCCTTTGCATGGTTTTACCGATTTTATATTCAGAAATGTATATAGTCGTCATTATACAGGAATAGATTTGGCTGTGAGTCCGTTTATTTCCCTTACACCTTGTGAGAAAGTTAATCCGCGAAAAGCTAAAGATGTGTTACCTGAAAATAACAACTCAATACCGGTTATTCCTCAGATATTGGGCAAAGAAGCAGATTCTTTTATTCAAATGGCTGAATTCCTGGAAGGTTTAGGTTATGACAAACTGAACTGGAATTTGGGATGCCCTGTAAAAAGTATAGTTAATAAAAAAAGAGGATCCGGACTATTGCTTTATCCGGATTTGTTGCGGTCAATTCTTGATATTATTATTCCGGCAGTCAGTCAGCAAATTTCTGTAAAAATCCGTTTGGGGTATAATAGCACTGATGAAATTTATAAACTAATTCCGGTTTTTAATGATTATCCACTCGAAAACATTTGTATTCATCCGCGTATAGGAAAACAAATGTATGAAGGTGAGATTTATCATGATGTATTACAGTCAATTATCGGAGAATTTAAACACGAAATAATATATAATGGTGATATTACGAATTATGATGAGTTTTGTATTATTCAGCAAAAATATCCTGATATAAATAAATGGATGATTGGTAGGGGCGTTTTTAGTAATCCATCTCTACCATTTCAGATTAATGAAAAAGGATTGAACATAACCGGAAATTTTAATGAAAAAGAAAGATTTCAATCTTTTTTAAATGATCTGATCATTGAATTGAGGATATATAAAACCGAAACCCAAACGTTGAATAAAATGAAAGATCTTTGGCGATTATTTAGTTTTGGGTTTGTAGAACAAGCCCATGTTCTGCATCAGATTATTCATGTGCAAAGCCTGGATCAAATGATTGAAATTAGCAATCAAATTATTCATAATGAAAAACGATTGTTTGGTAGTTAATTCATTTTGAATTAAATGTATTAATTTCGCGGCATTTTAATTTTAATTAACAAGGATTTTTCGAAAAAAAGCTCTATCTTTGAAAACAAAAATCAAACAATATGAGCCTGAATAAATATTCAAAACTACTGCTTAATTATTTTATGCAAGGGCTTTTATATATTACGCCCTTGGGAGCAACCTTTTTTATTATTTATTTTACTTTTAATTATATTGACACAAGAGCAAATGATTTACTCGACAATATATTACACATCAGGATTCCAGGCTTGGGGATATTGTTAATGCTTTCAATTATTACAACTGTAGGCTATTTTGGTAAATCATTAATTGCAAAACCTTTGGTTGCATTGATTGATGCTGTAATGGATAAAATACCATTTATCAAAGTAATTTACTCATCCACTAAGGATTTTATGTCTGCATTTGTAGGACAAAAAAAGAAATTTACTGAAGCTGTAATGGTTCAGATGAATAAAGATGCTGAGATTTATAAATTGGGTTTTGTTACTCAAAAAGATTTATCAAATTTAGGTATAAAAGAAGGATTAATTGCTGTTTATCTTCCTCATTCTTATAATTTTTCAGGAAATCTTTTTATTGTTCCAACTGCAAATGTAACACCTATAAATGCTCCGTCTGCTGAAATTATGAAATTTATCGTTTCAGGAGGAATTACAGAAATAAATAAGACAATCGAAAATGAAGAAACCTAAAATACTTATCACCAATGATGATAGTATAGATGCTCCCGGTATCAGAAAGCTAATTACTATCATGCGTAAAATTGGTGATGTAATTGTTATGGCTCCTGATAAACCACAATCAGGAATGGGGCATGCTATTACAGTTGCTACTCCCTTAAGAATAAAAAAGATTCATAGTGAAACAGGCTATGAAGAATATAGTTGCAACGGAACACCGGCTGATTGTGTTAAAATTGCAGAGAAAGCTTTGCTTCATGGTAAACCGGATTTAATTGTTTCAGGTATAAATCACGGATCTAATACATCTGTAAATGTAATATACTCAGGTACAATTGCTGCTGCAATTGAAGGTTGTATTGAAGGTGTTGATTCTATTGGTTTTTCCCTGGATGATTATTCATGGGATGCAGATTTTAGCCATGTCGAACAATACATAATGAAAATAACCTTAGAAGTATTGGAAAAAGGATTGCCGAAAGATACTTGTTTGAATGTAAATATTCCTAAACTAAATGGAAGTCCAATCAAAGGAATTATGGTTTGCAGGCAAGCCCGTGCTTGTTGGAACGAATCGTTCGATGTCCGAAAAGACCCACATAATAAGGATTATTATTGGCTTACCGGTGTCTTTCATAGCGATGATTTAGCGGAAGATACAGATCATTGGGCAATACAGAATAATTTTGTAGCCATTGTTCCATTACATTTTGATTTAACGGCACATCATAATTTAAAAACAATAGAAAAATATGATTGGACAATTTAAAAAAGATGATTATCTGATCGGAGCTTTAATTGGAATTGCTTTTCCTGCAATTTCAGCTTTTATTATATTTATAATTCTTTATTTATCAGGCTTTGAAAATAATATAATTTCAGTTAAAATTTATTTATTAGCATTAGTAATTAATATTCTCTTGGTACGTTACTATTTTATCGCTTTGAATTTTGAAAAAACAGCAAGAGCTATTTTATTTGTGACTTTCATTCTACTCATTGCTTTTTTTATTTACTATTTTAAAAGATGAAGTATTACGTTATCGCTGGTGAAGCTTCGGGTGATTTGCACGCTTCAAATCTTATTAAAGAGTTGAAATCTCTGGATCATACATCTGATTTCAGAGTATGGGGTGGTGATTTAATGCGCGAACAAGGTGTTGAGGTTGTGAAGCATTATAAAGATCTGGCATTTATGGGCTTCGTTGAAGTCATTGCTAATCTGAATACAATATTAAATAATATTCGTTTTTGTAAAAAAGATATTACTACATATAAACCGGATGCACTTATTTTGATAGATTATCCGGGGTTTAACCTTCGGATTGCTGAATGGGCGCACAATGAAGGACTTAAAGTTTTTTACTATATTTCACCTCAGGTTTGGGCCTGGCATCAATCCCGGGTGAAAAAGATGAAAAAATATATAGATCATTTATTTGTAATTCTACCTTTTGAAAAAGATTTTTTCAAATCACATGGAATGGAAGTTGATTTTGTTGGCCATCCTTTACTTGATGCTATTGAAAATCATTCAATTGAAAAAGCCAATCCGAAATCAAATGATTTTTTTAAACAACAATCGAATTCTGAAAAACCAATCATTGCCTTGTTACCAGGCAGCAGAAAACAGGAAGTGAAAGTAATGCTGCCTTTAATGATTGAATTAGCAAAAATATTTCCACAATACAAGTTTATTATAGCTGGTGTAAATACTCTTCCGGATCAATTCTATAGAATGATAATCAAAAATGAGGCTGTTGAAATTGTATATGGACAAACCTATAAGCTCTTAAAAAGTTCTTATGCAGCTTTGGTAACTTCCGGTACAGCAACACTTGAAACTGCTTTGTTAAATGTACCTCAGGTGGTTTGTTACAAAGGAAATATAATTTCATATTACATTGCCCGTAAATTCTTAAAAGTTAAATATATTTCACTCGTAAATTTAATTATGGACAAAGCTGTCCTGACTGAACTTATTCAAAATGATTTTAATATGAATAGGTTGAAAGAAGAATTTATAAATATAACAGACAATAAAATCTATAGAGCTCAAATTGAAAATGAATACATTCAGCTTAAAATGATACTGGGAGGAAGCGGAGCATCAGCTAAAGCAGCTCAACTTATTATTGATTATTTAAAAAAATAAAAATTTTGCATTTACACATGAGCAGACTCAAAATACTAGCCTTAATTCTTACTTTATTCTTATCAAATGAAATTTTCTCTGCAGATTTTAATGTGCGGATTTTTTCACAATCAAATATTAAATCGCTGACAATAACCTCTCTTGTCGGGAAATATGCAGTAAATGGGGATGATATTGCAATAACAGGAATTGAAAAAAATGAAATACTTAGCATTAGTATAGAAAAAAACAAACTTAGAATTAAAAAAGACCAGAAAGATCTTGGTTTATTTACGAATCTGGAAATTGCCGGAGATGGTGTTAAGAATATTTTAAAGGTAAAACCTTTAAATCAAGACCTGAATGAAAGGATTTATGATGATAATCTTGAAATTTCTATAGAAAAAGGATTTCTTAAGATCATCAATAGTGTAGATATTGAACATTATGTAGCTGGTGTGGTTCAATCAGAAATATTAGGTAGTTGTGATTCTCTTGAGTTTTTCAAAATACAGGCTATAATCTCAAGGACTTATGCTATTAATAATATGATGAAACATTATAAAGAAGGTTATAATTTGTGTGATGATGTTCATTGTCAGGCTTATAAAAGTAGGTGCAATAATTTTAAGATATTAATGGCAACTAATCTTACTGCAGGAGATGTAATTGTAGATAAGAATAAACGAATGATTTCAGCTGCTTTTTGTTCTAATTCAGGAGGAGAAACGATTAATTCTGAAGAATTATGGTCAATCCCAACATCTTATTTGAAAGCTGTAGTTGACACTTTTTCCAATGGTATGCGCAACAGTAGCTGGGAGAAAAAGATGCCGGTAAAAGACTGGCTTAATTATTTAAAGAATACCTACAATTATCCGCTTGAAGATACATTGAGGTATAAAAATGCATTTGATTTTGATCAAACCACCAGAAAGATGTATTTTCACGACAGTATTCCATTAAAAAATATGAGGAAAGATTTAGAGTTGAAATCTGCTTTTTTTTCTGTGAAAAAAGAGGGGGATAATATAATCTTAAAAGGAAAAGGTTATGGACATGGTGTCGGTTTAAGCCAGGAAGGTGCCATTAAAATGGTGAGATATCGCTATAAAGCTACTCAAATCATTAAATTTTACTACAAAGATGTTGATATTATAAATTATGAGGAAATTAAGAAGATAGATTGAGTCAGAAGACCGACTTCGGTCTCCTGACTTCCGACTACTTTTTAAAACTATTTTTCTAATTCTGCGATAAGTTCGTCACTCATTTCCATATTGTGGAAAACATTCACCACGTCATCGTCTTCTTCAATAACGTCAATCAGTTTCATTACTTTTTTTGCAGAATCCACATCAATTGTTTCTGTATTTTTAGGAATACGTTGCAATTCGGCACTTTCTGCAACTATTTTTAATTCTTCTAATTTTTTAATCATAGCCCCAAAATCTTCCAAAACAGTTGTAACTGTGTAGTATTCATCTTCCAGTGAAATATCTTCAGCTCCGGCATCTATTAAATCCAATTCTACTTCTTCAAGATTTAAGTTAGCTTCAGGGATTGTAAAAATTCCTTTTCTGTCGAATAAAAAGCTTAATGAACCATTTGTTCCAAGAGTACCATTGTATTTATTAAAATATGAACGAATATTACTTATCGTTCTTTTTTCATTATCAGTTGTACATTCTATAAAAATGGCAATACCATGAGGAGCATAACATTCGAAAGTAGTTTCGGCGAAGCTGGCAGAGTCTTTATCAGATGCCTTGTTAATAGCACGTAGCAGATTTTCTTTGGGCATATTTGCTCCCTTTGCATTGGAAATAGCTAAACGTAAACGTGGATTACCGTCAGGATCGGGTCCACCTTCTCTAACAGCAACAGCTATTTCCTTTATAATTCTTGAAAATATTTTTGATCGTTTTGAGTCCAAAGCTCCTTTTTTACGTTTAATGGTTGACCATTTATTATGTCCTGACATATATATGTTTTTTATGATTTTCTAAAGAATTGGTAAAAGTAATAAATTTTACAAAAATAAAAAAAAAGTGTCAAATATTTTTGACACTTTTTGAAACTTAACTTAACTAATTGTGAGAAAAATAGCTTTTAAAGAAAAGCTATGTCTTAATGTAAAAATGCTTTTCACTTACTTCATTTCATATTCCAAGATGCAGTTCATAAAAATGTTGAGATTTCCTATTGATACCGATTTTGAAAACACTCATATTCTATTTCTGTAATTACCATCCGGCAAGTGTAATACCTACCATATATGGATAAATTTTAGGTCCTTTATTGTCTTTAAACATTGGTGTAAGTGCATAACTTGCGAATAAATTGATAGGTCCCCAGCCAATTCTTACTTCAGCATCTATTTTTATCGGATTTAGGTAAAAACTATTGTAAATTTTTGGTTTATTACGGTCACCATCATCAAAATGAACCTGTTTGGAATGAGATCCGATTTTATAACCGAATACACCACCTGCAGCTATATGAAATTGTTTCCATTTCTTCTGTGCGGTTTGGTATTCAAGAAATATTGGCACTCTCACCCAGCTTTCAACCAGTTTGCTTTTTATATAACTTGTAATAGCTGTATTATGATAACCATAAATAGTAGCTGAATCAGGTGAAAGTACCACATTGTCAGCAAAACGATAGTTGTTCCACTGTAAACCAACACCTGAAACTACGCCAAATCTATTATTTATAATATTTGCATTGAGTTCGAAAACATTTAAATTTACACCAATGGATTTAACATCATTCAATGTAAGAAATTCATATTTTGCAGGAAGTACAGTTCCGAAATCATTGTTTACATAACCATTAAAAGCCAGTTCAAATCCAGCCCAGTGACCTTTGAATTTATGATTGTAAGGTTTGTTTTTATCTTTTTTGCCGATTTTTACATTCCCGTTTTCATTAACAACCATTTCAGTATTTCCAATAGATATCTTAGTATCTTTACCATCAATCACTTCTAAATCATTTCCAAGAATAGAAATATTAGTTGTATCCCTGCTTTCGTAATTCTTTGTTTTTCCGTGTTTTGATGTAGGATTTGCATTACCTTCAAAATTTTCGTTGTTAATATTAACTGAACTGAAATTTACAGTATCTGGTTTCTTTTCGTAATTAACCGTGCTGACACCTGTCATATCTCCTGTTAATTTGTTTTTTACATTCACATTGGCTTTAGCAGCACCACTGCCTTGTATTTCCATATCATTAAACACTATTTCATCTGCATTCAATTTTGCAGCTCCGTTTAAATTTGCAATGTGTTGAACCCCATTCCCTTTTAAAGTAAGTTTTGATGCTCCGGAAATATCAGTTGTTAGATGTTGTACATCGATATCCATTTCAATTTTGGATGCACCATTTGCAGTGATTAGTAAATCACCAAGTTTTAATTTGTTTAATGTTTTTACTTTAGTTACACCACTGGCCTTAATATAACTCAGATTAGGACAGCAAATATAGATTTTTCTATTGCTAAGATTTGTATTTGAACTTCCAACATTATATTTTATTTCTAAAATATTGTTTTTAACGGTAAAAGTAGTGTTCTGATCATCATCTTCATCATCTTTCTCCATTTTCACACTTTGTAAGGTTCCGTTTGTAATATAAACATTGGATAAGCTTCCGGCATCTATTCCACCAAAAGCAGGTAAATTGTATTCTTTTAGGTTTTGATCGTTTTCCTGAGCTGACACATAAGTTATAAGAAGTATAAACATAGGTAGCGCTAATAATATTTTTTTCATGATTTAGGTTTATAAAATTTAATATTTTTTTGAGTTTTCAGTGTGACGGTTATAGATGCAGATTTGTTACAAAAGAGATTATTTTATTCTGTATTTTTCTTCCAATGCGAGATAAGTGTCTTTGGCTGTAGTGCCAAATTCTTCAATTTTACTGAATCCGATAACTGCAATGTTCTTTAAAAAACCACCTGCCTCAGCAATGGGTTGTCCTTTTAATAAATCATCATCTATCTCAAAACGTGAAGGCTTTTTAGTATTATTAATTTGTTCAGCTATATTAATATCGCTCTGTTCTTCTGCAAGAACCAATAAGGTATTCAGTGAGGTGTAATAATTTCTTGAATCATCTTCAATCTGATAATTTGCACTTTCGTTGGTTAATTTTTGAAATGGTATACAAGCAATAAGTCGAATTGGTTCAGTAATTCTTTCAGATAGAGTAGAAGCCGGCATTTTTTCTTCTAAAATTTGTTTTTTAATAGTTTTAACTTTCTGAATGTTAGTAGCTAATACCTTGGTTTTGTCAATAATAGTTTTTTCAGTTTTGTCTTGTTTTTCTGACAAATTTACAGCTGATTTTAATTTATCAGTATTATGTTCACTTATAGCTGTGACGTTTGTGTGAATCGTATTACTTCTATTGAAATAAAAAGTAGTTATGCTTGCCATTATTAATAAAGAAGCTGCAATTGAAATGGATTGATAGACTAATTTTTTACTTATTGTTGTATTGAAAATTATAAATTTCTTTAATTTATGTTTTTCTTTAAAAATGATAGATTTGTCAGCTGAAAGTTTTGTAATTTGAAATAAATGATAATCATTCTTCAGAAAAGGATGTTGGGCAAGGAAAATTTCTAATTGTTTCTTTTGAGTATTACTTAAATCTCCTTCGTTATCGGCAATAAAGAACTCTTTGTAATTTGTTAAATTGATTGCAATAGTAGTATTTATGTCTGTTTTTTTCAAACTTTCTTTAAAATCAAAGCACATTGGAGTTTCATCGTTGATGCTTATATTTTCGAAATTATTAAATTCTTCTTTTAGATCAGGATTTGCATCAAGAAATACAAACAATGCTTCTTCTTTTGATTTCTGAAGCCTGCCCTCGTAGTAATCGAGTATATAAATTTCGTAATTATCTCTGTTGATATTCATATATTATAAGACTCTTTCGAGTTCTCCAATGTAATTTTTTAAAAACAATCTGGCTCTGTAAATATAAACTTTAACCTGTGATTCATTTAAATCTGTAATTTCTCCAATTTCTTCATAACTATAACCTTCATAATCTCTGAGTAATATTACTGATTTCTGAATTTCAGGAAGTTTTTCCAATGCAGCATTCAATACTTCCTTTAAATCGGAGTAATGGTTTTCTGTTGTGAGATTTTTCAGGAAAGCATCATCCAGTGTAGTTTGCTTTTTTTCTCTTCTTATCTGGTCAATCATGGTATGATAAGCAGTTGTGAATAAATAAGATCGTGCTTTTTCAAAACTAATGTCTGCTACTTTATCCCACATTTTGATAAACGAATCCTGTACCACGTCTTTCGCTTTATCTTCGTCCTTTATGTTTTTGAGGATAAAGCGGTAAACGCCATCAGCATAATCATCTACACAAGAATTGTATTCAGTAGTTGTCATTCAATATATGGTATTTTCTCACAAATTTTATTATCAGACGAACAGACATTGCGAAAAGTTACAGCGAAGATAGAAAAATTTTTCCCCTAGTGGAAATCTGCTTATTTCTTTATTTTATTTTATTTATATTAATGCTTAGTATCTCTATTATCAATATCACAAAAGCATTTAGTCTTTTAGAACCTGATAATTAATTGTAAAATTAAAGCTTGATAAATATAATGAAAAAGTGACTTATAAGTTTTAATGTTTAATATTAATTGTATAGAATGCAAATTCTTGCAATAAATGTTATATTTGCTGTCTTTAAATGTTAATAAAGAAACATAATCTGTTATTCTAATCATTTAATTATGAGAAATATATTTTTAACTGTATTGATAGTATCAATAATGTTTTCAGCCTGCTCTAGCTCTCAACACTTAAGAATTGCAGAGACGGAAAATATTGACACCAATGTAATTTCAAACATTGAAGAAAACATGCAGCAAGCAGATAACTCAACTGAAGATTCCTCTGAATTTACACTGAAATTACCATACAATATCTGTTTTGATACCAACTACCTCAAAAGAATTAGTTTTGGAAAAGATACACTGAATGATACAACAGTATTGTTTAAGCTTTTTCCTGCACCTATAGATGAAAATTGCCTGAATTTTAACGATGATTACAATGTTGCCTACTGGCAATGCAGCAGTTGTAAACCTCAGATTTTTATTGACAATAATTATTATGATGACAGCACTGTTTTTTACGATACCCTTCCTTATGATTTTAATTATACTAGCATTGTCCGTAAAATTGAGTATACCGACAGACAGGGCATTCCCAGCTGTTTATATTCATTTACTACATCTAGGAGTTACCCTCCCTGTGGTAGGATTTCATCAGGTTTGCTGAGTCTTGCCCTGTTTAAAAAAACACAGGATTGGAAACTGCAATGTTTTAATCCTTTTGTCAATTACCAGGGTAGTTTTGCAACAGCAGATGCTCCGGATTCAGTAATTGTACTGCCTGTAAAAGATGAATTATTCACCATGCACGGAGGATTCGCCAATGGTCCGTCTTATTATGCCTATACACCTATAGCAGCTAATCTGTATTTTTTTGAAAGTACCCGCTGTAGTGAGATGGTGAAAATTTTAAATGCTTTTTGCATAAATAACGGAGAGGATTTTGGTTCGAAATGGTCTTCTAAAATTACTGTTTCAGCTTCTGACACTGATACTTCCTTCTTTAAAGTAGTTACAAAAGGTGTGCTTGATAAGAAAAATATATGGGGTGCACCACTTGAAATTGCTGAAATTAATGAAGCTGTGTTTAAGAAACTTCCACGTAAATTTAATTTCACAATTGTTTTGAATTATTCCTACATTCATGGAAAGGCGAAGCTGGAAAATAAAAGTCTGAAAATTAATTTTAGGAATTTTATTGGGAAAAATGTTGAAATGAGTTTTTAGTATGTTTTCTCAAATTTATCACTGAAAAATTTGGCAGATAAAATTTTTTACCTATCAGGACGTAATTAACTACAGAAATTGAAATAGCTGATTTAGTTTTATTTAGAATATCATACAATGTCAATTCGCCACGGGAAATAGCTAAATTAAAATCCATAGAAATCAATGTGTCAATCAAAGTATATTCATAGGACGCTGAGAAGTGAATAAATAATTCATAAAATTATTTATCCTATCGTCAAATTAAATATTATATTTGCATCATGATTAATAAAAAGGAAGATATTATCAATTTTATATGCACTACATTTTGTATAGTGCTTTTTTTAGCCGTATTATCTTCTTTTTCCGTTAAACCTACTCCTCAAATGAATGCTGCTTTTCAGCATGAGATAATTTCAGCGCATCTTTCGGATAATGGAAATGCCATTTCCATTGATGCTTATCAAAACCGATGCTTTCAAAAAACTTTTGTATTTTTACACAACCATCTTTTTAATGAAACCCACAAAATGATTGTGGACAACAATAAAATTACGCATCGGTTTATTTCCCTTCAAAAAACAGAATTATTGATAAAACCAGATATTCTACTCATGTTTTATCATCACATCTTTTCTGAAGATTCCAAAGACTTGCCCATTTTAAGTTAATTTCTCCGATACATTTTTATTATTTATTTGCCTTTTAATTTGAAGGCGATGAATATTAATAACTTATAATTTCAATAAATAAATGAATAGTCAGGTGTAATATTCAATCAAAAAATGGATATTGTGATGATATATTCCCTGCTGCCGATAGGTAAGCAATTCAACAATAAATAACTTAAAATAAATAACAAATGAGAACAATAATTTATACCTTCATTGCCCTTTTTGTCTTTGGACTCATTGCAATGAGCTTTACAAATAAAGCAGAAACAAAATCAAGTATAGTAATCCAGGCTATTGATATTAAAGTTTCATCCGTCTCACTTTCTCAATCTGCAGAGATTATTTCCAACAGATTGAAGGATTTTAGTCCTGAGAAATTTGAACTTACTATCGTTCCAGAAAAGAATCAGATTCAGTTAAGATTTAATAATAATAATGACTTAAAAACAATTGAAAATCTTTTAGTAAAAAAGGGGATTTTAGCATTTTATGAAACCTTTAATCGTAAATCTTTATCTGATATTTTACCTGGAAATCATCACTTATTTTCATTATTTAATGAAGAAACTGCTGATAATCTATCTTCAGAAATCGGGTTTATTTCCTTTGTGAAAGTAGCAAAAATAAATGATTATTTAAACACGCTAGGACTCAATCAAAGATGCAAATTTGCCTGGAGTCAAAATGCTGATAATTCTGATGTCTGTCTTTATGCGTTAAAAATCGATAGCAAAAAAACTGCTGTGGTGGTTAGATCTGATATTAAAAGTGTTAAATTTAATCAGGCTGGAACATCGAGAAATAACGAAATTGAAATTCAATTTAAAGAATCAGCTGTCTTGTTGTGGGCTGATATATGCAAGCGCAATATTAATAATGCATTAGCAATTGTATTGGATGATATTGTAATTGCAGCTCCTGTTGTCCGTTCAGAAATAAATGGGGGGCGTTGTACAATTACTGGCAATTATACAAAAACTGAAGCAAGGTATATTGCAGCACTTGCAAATAACGGAGAACTACCGTTAAATTTTAAAGTTTTAAAAGTGGATAATTCTAATAATTAATACTTCCTTTTTATAAAATTCTGTCAGCTAATAATTTTACTGATAGCATTAAAACGAAAAAGCTTGCTCAAATATATGAGCAAGCTTTTTCGTATTTTATTATTTGTTTAATTAGTAAGCAAACAAAGGAAATGGTTTCATAAATTCGTTTACACGTTTCCTAACAGAAAGAATTATGTTTTCATCATTAATGTTTGACATTACTTCATCTATCAGATTGACAATAATTTCCATATGTTCCTCTTTCAAGCCACGTGTAGTAATTGCAGGAGTTCCAACTCTTAATCCTGAAGTCTGGAAAGGAGAGCGACTATCGAAAGGAACCATGTTTTTATTGATAGTAATATCCGCTTTTACCAATGTGTTTTCTGCAACTTTGCCGGTAATATCAGGAAATTTACTTCTAAGGTCGATCAGCATTAAGTGATTGTCGGTTCCACCTGAAATAACTTTGTAACCTTTTACAACAAATAATTCAGCCATTTTAGCTGCATTCTTTTTAACTTGTTGGATATATTCCTTGTAACTGTCAGATAAAGCTTCGCCAAAAGCAACAGCTTTAGCTGCAATAACATGTTCCAGCGGGCCACCCTGAATTCCTGGAAAAACAGCTGAATCTAATAATGCTGACATCATTTTAGTTTCACCTTTGGGTGTTTTCAAACCCCATGGATTTTCGAAATCCTTTCCCATCATAATTAAACCACCACGAGGACCTCTTAATGTTTTATGTGTGGTAGTAGTAACAATATGACAATGAGGCAATGGATTGTTTAATAATCCTTTTGCAATTAGTCCTGCCGGATGGGAAATGTCAGCAAGTAGAATTGCTCCAATTTTATCAGCTATTGCGCGCATGCGTGCAAAATCCCAGTCTCTTGAGTAAGCTGAAGCACCTGCAATAATCATTTTAGGTTTTTCTCTTAATGCAGTTTCTTCCATGGTGTCATAATTGATAACCCCTGTTTCTTCTTCTACACTATAATCAATGGCTTTGTATAGAATTCCTGATGAATTTACAGGAGAACCATGAGAAAGGTGACCACCATGAGATAAATTTAAGCCCATAAAAGTGTCTCCTGTTTTTAAACAAGCTAACATTACAGCCATATTTGCCTGAGCACCCGAATGAGGCTGCACATTAGCCCATTCTGCTCCAAAAAGTAATTTGGCTCTGTCAATAGCCAATTGTTCCGTTTGGTCAACAATCTGACAACCTCCGTAATAACGTTTGCCGGGATAACCTTCGGCATATTTATTCGTTAATACTGAACCCATTGCTTCCAACACCTGAGTGCTGACGAAATTTTCTGAGGCAATAAGCTCTATTCCATGCATCTGACGCTGATGTTCCTGTTCTATCAGCTCAAAAATTTGATGATCTCTTTGCATAATTCTTATGATATTATTTGTATCTAAAATTCAATGCTGCAAAATTATAAATTTATTTATCAATGGAGGCAAAGCTTTAGTTTTTTTTATCTTCAAATTAGAAACTATCTAAGTATCATTTTAGTATTTCCTTTATTTGAAATTAATTGTTAATCTTTGCAAAATTGAGTCATTGAGACTGATATAAAAACCTTATTTTTGTAAAAAACTAATTGTATAATTTCTGATGATAGAATTTGAAAAATTTACGCTCGAAAACGGACTTAAAGTTCTGGTTCACAAAGATGAATCAACTCCGATTACAGCTGTTAATATACTTTATAACGTAGGGGCTAGGAATGAACATGCTGATAAAACCGGTTTTGCTCATTTGTTTGAACACCTGATGTTTGGAGGCTCAAAAAACATCCCTGTTTTTGACGAACCTCTCGAGAGGGTAGGAGGTGAAAATAATGCTTTTACTAATAATGATATTACAAACTATTATTTAACTATACCTCAGCAGAATTTAGAAACTGCCTTTTGGCTTGAATCTGACCGCATGAATGAACTTGCTTTTTCTGAGAAAAGTTTAGAAGTGCAAAGAAATGTCGTCGTTGAGGAATTTAAACAACGTTATCTGAATCAGCCTTATGGTGATGTTTGGCTTTTGCTCCGTCCATTAGCATATCATGTGCATCCTTATCAATGGTCAACAATAGGAAAAGAAATTTCACATATTGAAAATGCGACAATGGAAGATGTAAAATCATTCTTTTATCGTTTTTACCGTCCTAATAACGCAATTATGGTTGTTGCAGGAAATGTAGAACTTGAACAGATAAAGCAATTAAGCGAAAAATGGTTTGGAGATATCTCTGCCGGTGAAGAAATAGAACGCATTATTCCTATAGAACCGCCTCAGAATGAGGAAAGAATACTTACGGTTGAACGTGATGTTCCTTATGATTCCATTTATAAAACCTGGCATATTTGTAAAAGAACAGATGTTGATTACTATACATTTGATTTGATTTCAGATATTCTTTCCAATGGGAAATCATCAAGATTCAATAATGAGCTTGTGAAAAAGCAAAAGCTATTTAGTGAGATTAGTGCTTATCATACCGGTGACATTGATAATGGACTTTTTGTGATATCAGGTAAACTGCATAATGGAATTACAATGGAACAAGCTGAAATGGGGATAGATAATGAAATTGAAAAGTTGAAAAATAATTTTGTTGAAATTGATGAATTACAAAAAGTAAAGAACAAAGCAGAATCATTAATGGTATTTTCGCAAATGAAAGCTGCTGATAAAGCTATGAATCTGGCATATTTTGAATTACTTGGGAATGCAGAATTGATTAATACCGAAATTGAAAGTTACAGGAATGTAACACAAGATAAAATTAAAACATTGGTAATTAATACCTTTCGAAAGGAAAATTGTTCTAAGTTATATTATTTATCAAAAAAATAATAGGTACAGACACCAAAAATTAAACTAACATTGTCTATTGGCTATAAATGATATCTGAAGCAGAAATAATAAGCGGGTGCGTAAAAGGCGATAAAAAGGCTCAAAAGGCCTTATATGACAAATACTCAGCTAAAATGCTCGGAGTTTGTATGAGGTATTTCAGAAATATTGATGAAGCTGAAGATGCATTACAGGAAGGGTTTATCAGAATTTTTAATAGTATTGATAAATTTCGGAATGATGGTAGTTTTGACGGTTGGATCCGTAGGATTATTGTAAATACAGCAATTAATGTTTATAAAAGTAATTTGAAACATTATTATGCTGTGGATTATTCAGAAATTGAAGAAGTTATAGAAGATGATAAATTAAATTTTGATATGTTTTCGGTTGAATATCTGTTGAAAGTTATTCAATCTTTACCTGAAGGCTATCGTATAGTGTTTAATCTATATGAAATTGAAGGTTACAGTCACAAGGAAATTGGTATAATGCTAGGGATTTCTATAAATACATCAAAATCACAATTAATGAAGGCAAAAAGATATTTGCAGAATAAAATGATTTCAAAAGAAAACGTAATATAACACACAATGAGTACAGAAAATAATATGGGAGATGTTTTCAGAGAGGCTTTCAAAGATTTTGAAAGAAAACCTTCCGCTAAGGTGTGGGATAACATTGAGCAACTTGAAATATCACCAATACCTAAAGTGAATTACTTTAACAGAACAAATTTAATTATTGGAAGTGCTTCTATAATAGTGCTTTCAATAATTTTATATTTTACTTTACCAATACAAAAGTCATCAAAATCTATTACTAAAGAAGTGAGAAATGAAGTTATAGATAAGAAACAGATAACAAATATTATCATAGAAGAAAAGCAGATAGCTCAATCTGTAAAAGAATCAAATGCTTCTGAGAGAATAATGAATACTGTTGAAAATGAAGAAGTTAAAAATAATAATCCTCAGGGAAAAGTAGCGAAGAAGCAAAATATTCATGATTTAATTGCTGCTGTTGATAAAAATGAATCTGCTTCTGTACAAAAGATTAATCAAAATAATTCAAATCCATCGATTGCTTCAACTACTAACAATCCAAATATAAATCAAAAAAAATTCGACAGAAAACCTATAAACAATAACAATTTACTAATTTCAAAGACAACTCCAGCTTCTGAAATCATCTTTTCTCCTGATCAAACTATTTGTAAGGGCGAAAAAGCGAAACTTAGTGTAAATGGTGGTGTTAGTTTTTTATGGAGCAGTGGAGAGAGAGCACAATATATTATTGTAAGTCCTACTGAATCTACAGATTATAGTGTAATTGCTACTGATGAAAACGGTAACAGAAAGACCGGAATAATAACAGTAAATGTTTCTGACTGCTATGCCCCTTATATTCCTAAAGCTTTTTCACCTAATGGGGATGGGCTTTCTGATATATTTAAAGTATATGCTACAGATATTACAAAATTTGAAATTATAATAGTATCACGTTCCGGTCAGATTGTTTATACTTCTAAAAATGTGAATGAAGGCTGGGATGGAACCATAAAAGGATCTCCGGCTCCGGCAGAGGTTTATGTTTATACAGTAAAATATAAAAACGAACTAAATAACGAACAAATTATAAATGGTCATGTGACAATTATAAGATAATTAAATGAATAAATATTTAAACCGAAGTTTTACACCTGAAATTTTAACTATCAATCCCGATTCATTCGGGATTGATAGTTTAATACCTATACAAGACAAATTTACTAACGGAATCCCTTATTTTCAAATTAATAAAGGAACTCAGGATGTTGTTAAGATTGAATTCCTTTTTAATGCAGGCAGTTGTTATCAGGATATCCCTTTTTCTGCTTTTTCAACTATTCAATTGCTAACTGAAGGAACTACAAATTATACTGCTGAGAAAATTGCTGATACTCTTGATTTCTTTGGAGCATATATTGAAAAAGAAATTACCAGGGATTTTGCTTCAATTACTATTTATTGTTTGAATATATATCTGGATAAAATTCTACCGGTTGTTGAAGAAATAATAAAATCACCTGTTTTCCCCGAGAATGAACTTTCTATTTTTAAAGAAAAACAAAAAAGCCAGTTGACCATTAATAATCAGAAAGTTAATTTTTTAGCAAGAACTAAATTTACAGAGCTTATTTATGGTGCGAAACATCCATATGGTCAAAAAGCGGAACTTGAAGATATTGATAATATTGAAAATAAACATTTGATAGATTTTCATAGACAATATTTTCGTTCAAATAATTGCAATATACTGATTTCAGGGAAAATAAAAGACGAAACTATCTTATTACTTGCAAATTACTTTGGAAATCAAAGCTGGGGAGATTTCTTAGTTCCCAATTCCACAGCTAAAGATATGAATATTACAAAAGCTGTACAATTTAAAAATTTTATTGAAAAAGAAGATGCCGTTCAATCTGCAGTTAGAATTGGAAGGCTGATGTTTACAATGCAGGATGCTGATTTTCATAAATTCGAAATTCTAAATACAGTTTTAGGTGGATATTTTGGTTCCAGACTAATGAAAAATATCAGGGAAGACAAAGGTTTTACTTATGGTATTGGTTCTGGAATATTGCCATTGAAGCATTCAGGCTATTTTTTTATAACTACAGAAGTAGGGCAGGAGTATACAAATCAAACTCTGATAGAAATCTATAAAGAGATAAAAAGCTTAAGAGAAGAATTGATTGAAGAAGAAGAACTTTCACTTGTTAAGGCATATAAAATGGGAGAGTTTATGCGAAGCATTGATGGTCCGTTTGCTACAGCTGATTTAGTTAAGACAATGATTCAATATGATGTAACTATAGACCATTATAAAAATTATTTAAAAACTATACAAACGATAACACCGGAAGATATTCAAAAATTAGCTAATAAATATCTACAAGACAATAATTTGTATGAATTAGTCGTTGGTAAAAAGTAAAATATGTAAATTTTACAACCTTTTTAGTACATTTGGTGTCTTTGTTTAACAGATGAAAAAGATTTTAAATATCATATTCTTTCTTGCTATAACTTTACAAAGTTTTGCTTTGTCTGCTCCATCTTTGCGTTGTATTTCAGTAATAAATAATGGTAATATTAGTTTAGGCTGGACAATTCCTGCAAATATTACCGGTTTTAACAGCTATCATATTTTTAGAAGTGCCACTTATTCAGGTGTATATATTAAAATAGACAGTATTTTTAATGTAAATCAAACTACATATCTTGATGTAGGAGTAAATGCCAATAACCAATCATTTTTTTATTACATACAGTGCAGGTCAACTTCGAATATTTATACTTCTACTTCTGATACTTTACAAAGTATACATTTGGTAGTAACCAATACAGGAAATGGTCTTGCAAATTTGGTCTGGAATTCAATTCATCAGCCTCCATTAATTACTTCATCTTCCTATTATCAGATTTATAAAAGTAATTCATTATTAATCTCTTGGCTCAGAGTTGACTCAGTTCAAAGTTTGCAATACATTGATACTGTTAAAGTTTGTCATGATACTATATACTATAGAGTAGAAGTAAAAGATGCTTCAAATTGTTTTTCAGTTTCTTCGGTTGATGGAAAGTTATTTGAAGATCATACAGCTCCAATTACAAATGGAATGGATACCGTAAGTGTAAATCATACGAATGGGAAGGTAATAATAGGATGGAATCCGAGTCCTTCACTTGACACCTGGGGGTATATTATTTGTCATGGTTCACCTTGCATTGCATTAGATACTGTTTACGGTCGATTAAATACTTCATATATTGATTCCTTGAATGATCCGTGTTCTGCAGCACAAACTTATCGGATTGCTGCCTTCGACAGTTGTTCAAATACAAGTTTGTTTAGCAATAATCACAATAGTATTTTATTAAGTTCACAACTAAATATTTGTGCTAATACAATTACTTTAAACTGGACTCCTTATATTAATTTGAATCCTGTTTTGAGTGGTTACAGAATTTTAATGAATAAAAACGGTGGAAATTTTAATGTAATTTCAACCAATAGCCCTGCTTCACTTAATTATACATTTAATAATATTGAAGATACAACAACGTATTGTTTTTATGTTCAGGCTTTTGAAAGTACTTTTCATAAAACATCAAGTTCCTGTAAAAAGTGTTACCAGATAAAAAAATCGCTTAATCCGAAATTTTTATATATACGTTCTGTTACTGTTGTTTCCGATAATCAGATGGATGTAAAAATTCATACGGATCCTACGGTTTTTGTTACATCTTATCAGGTTTTTAGGTCAAAATCATCACTTGGAGTTTTTTCAAAAATTGCAACATTAGCTCCAACCGTAAATGCTGATTTTACATATATTGATTATGCTGTAAATACTGCAACTACAGTATATTATTATAAAATTTTAAGTACAGATAGTTGTGAAAACCCTGGAATTACCTCAAATATTTCTCATACAATATTACTAAAAGGGATTTCGTCAGAGGGTTATCTCAATAAATTAGAGTGGTCTGATTATGGTGATTGGGCAGGAAATGTTGCAAGTTATTCATTGTACAGAACAATGAATGGAAGCACCTCATTAAAAGTAGCTGACATCCCTGCATTATTGCCTGGAAGTATTTATCAGTATTCAGATGATATTCAAAATTTTGCATCGAGTAATGGAATTTTTTCATATTATGTGAAAGCGATTGAGAATCCAAATTCAATTTATAATTTTGTTGAAGAAAGTAATTCAAATGAAGTAGAAATGGTTCAGGCTCCTGAAATCTTCGTTCCGAATGCTTTCGTACCTGAGGGTGTAAATAAAGAATTTAAACCTGTAACTGCTTTTATCAATAGTGAAAATTATTTAATGCAAATTTACAATCGTTTCGGACAGCTGATTTTTGAAAATAATAATCCCGAGGTAGGTTGGGATGGGAAGTATAAAGGAGATATTGTGCTTTCAGGAGTTTATGTTTATTTAATCAGATACAGTAAACCAAATCATGATATTGCACAAAAAAAAGGCATAGTAACTGTTGTTAATTAATTCACAAAATATTTCTTGTTTTTTTTTTGTTAAATACGATACTTTTACCTGAAAAAAAGAAAGAAAGTCGATTTTTTATTTATCTTTGTAAGTTCAAAAGGGTATGCAATTTTTATTTTTAAAACATATTATCCCTTATTTTATTATTTATTCATTAATTTAAACTTGTTATGAAAAAAGTTTTACTTTTTGTATTTGCAGTAATGATGTCATTTTTCGTTTCTGCTCAAACGATTGTTTTTCAAGAAAATTTTGAATCGACATCAATTGGTCTCACGACTACTGCCGATTCAGCGGGTTTTCCTACGACTAGTTTTCAGGCATGGGCTGCTTCAACAAATCTTTACCATTCAGGTGTTAAGGCAGATTCCAATGTTCTTCAAACAGGGAAAACTATTTATTTAACATCATCTTCATTTGCAACAACGGGGAATACCTATGTTGTACTTGAATTCTCTCAAATTTGCAAATTGTATTTTGCAGATGGAGGAATCATTGAAATTTCAAATGATGGTGGTACTACCTGGACTCCTTTAGGAGCTACCGAATATCAGGGATCAGGTAATTTAATAACTTCAGGCGGCGTATCTAAGTTTTCAGATAACGCATATACTGATTGGGCTGCTGGTGGAAACACAATTCCAACAAATAGCTGGTGGAAAAATGAAAAATTTGATATTTCTACTTTAGCAGCTAATAAAACTAGTGTGAAGATTCGTTTTAAATATACAAGCAGTGGACAACCAACAGGTGCAGGCAGATATGGATGGTTATTAGATGATATTAAAATAACTGCCAGTCCTTCTGAATTGAATCCTCCTTCAATTACAATGATATCATATCCTATTGATACAGTTTATTCTTCCGGACCTTACCAGATTTCTGCTTATGTAAAAGACAATTCAGGTATTGATACCGTTTATGCTTTATATAAAATAGATAATGGAGCTTTTATTCATTTAGGTTTAAGTAAATCTCCAACAGTTGATAGTTTATATTCTGCATCCATTCCTTTTCCTGGCTGGGGCAAAAAAGTAACATATAACATTACTGCAAGAGATGCTTCCGGTGCTCATAATCTGGCATACAGACCTACATCAGGTTATTATAGCTTTTTTGTGAAGTATTCGAATGGAGGTACTGTTATTATCGGTACTGGTACTGCTACTCAATCTTATCCTTTCTATACTTATTATGGTTATGCCACCAGTGCTTCATTATATCTTGGTTCTGAAATAGCCAACTATGGATTGATTAATCAATTACAATGGAATGTTGGAACTGTAACATCAGATGTTATTCCAATAAAAATTTACATAAAACAAACTACACTTACTTCAATGACTGCTGATACATGGGCTAATATGATCAGTGGTGCTACACTTGTATATGACGGTACTCAGATATTTAATACTGCCGGTTGGAAATCAATAGCTTTGACAACTCCTTTTAATTATTCTTCAGGAAACATATTAGTGCTTTGTGAAACTAATTATGGTGGAGCTGGAACTTCTTCCTATCCTTATTTTACTTACACTACTGCAGGAGCAGGAACTCATCAGTATCAATATCAAGACAATACGCCTCCAACAACTGTTGGGCTTCTTTCAACAAGCAGACCAAATATTAAAATTACTGTAATTGCTCCTTCCACTTTAACACAGGATGTGGGTGTTAATCAGATTATATATCCTACAGGTGGAGTTACTGCAAACCAAATGTTTAATGTTTCAGCAAAAATTAAAAATTATGGAACTGCATTGTTAACTAAAGCTGTTGTTAAATATTCTATTGATGGTGGAAATATATCTACATATTTCTGGCAAAATAGTTTAGGTTTAGCAAAAGACTCTATTTCTGCATCTTTTGTATGCGGATCAAATAGTCTTGCATTAGGGGGACATTCTTTGAAAATCTGGTCAGAATTGCCTAATGATAGTTTAGATCAAAATAGTATAAATGATACACTCCATTTTGCTTTTTATGCATGTGATGCTCCATTAAGTGGAATTTATACTGTTGGTGGTGCAACTGCTGATTTTCCAACTTTAGGAGATGTTTATACAAGTTTAACACAATGCGGAATAAATGGTCCGGTTCAATTTTATATTGCACCTGATACTTATTCTGATCAGTTAACATTTCCTCCTATAAATGGTGCATCAGATATTAGTACAATAACTTTCAAATCAGCAACAAATGATAGTACTTCGGTCATAATGAACCATACTTCAACTGCTGCTGCCAACTGGATTGTTAAGTTTGATGGTGCTGATTATATTACTTTTAAAAATATTAAATTTGCTCCTGCTGATTCAGCTAATTCTACAGCAGTAGTTTTTGCTAATGGTGCAATCAATAATGTTTTAGAAGGTAACCTTTTTGTAGGTTATAATGGTAATGCTGCAGCTCAAACATTGATAAGTATTGATGGATCAGGTACAAACATGAATAATAATAACCTTATTAAAGGTAACTATATTAAAAATGGTTCTTATGCAATATCTGCAAAAGGAAATGCATCAGTTAAACTAAAAAATACAGTTATTAAAAATAATACTATTGATAACTCTTTAGTTTATGGTATTTATGCTCAATATGTTGATTCTACTTTGATTGACTCAAATACAGTTGTTTCTTCAATAACAAATTCTGCAAGTAAATTTGGTATCTATTTACAATATGCTGATATTTCAATTAAGATTACAAAAAATACAGTTAGTATCACCGGTGGTACTAATATGTATGGTATCTTAACTGAAAGCTGTAATGCTACTTCAACTGCAAAGGGTTTAATTGCCAATAACTTTGTAAGTGTCTTAAATGGTACAAATTATGCCTATGGTATTAGATTAAATACAACAATTAGGTTTAATGTATACAATAATTCAGTTATTACAAATGGTAACAATAATACTGATACAAGAGCTATTAATATCGTAAGTACTTGTACTAATACTGATATAAAAAATAATAATCTTCAAAGTAATAAATATCCTATCTTTATTGAAGGTGCATCCTCTGTATCTTCTTCCAATTATAATAATTATTATGCAACAGGTACAAGTTTTGCATATTATAATGCAACTCCTTATGCTAATTTGCCTGCTTTAATTGCAGCAAGTTTCAAAGATTCCAGTTCTATTACTGTAAATCCTTACTTCTTAAGTTTGACAAATTTGCATACATTTAATGGCTTATTAAAAGGTATGGGAACAACACTTCCAGAAGTAACTATTGATATTGACGGAGCTCCACGTTTAAGTCCTCCTTGTATTGGTGCAGATGAATTTTTGCCACCAGCTCAGGATGCTACTCTAATTACAATATTAAAACCTGTTGGTGGTTGTGGTTTAACTACTACAGAGGATGTAAAAGTTGTAATTAAAAATGTTGGTTCAGGTATAATTTTACCAAATGCAATAACTGCCCGTTATAAAATCGACAGCATTAATCCTGTAGTTTCAGAATTAGTAAACCGTACTCTGAATCCCGGAGATACTATTCAATTTTTATTTGCTACCAAAGCAAACCTGGCAGTACCTCCTGTTACTTTTAATGATACAACCTATAAGATTAAAGCCTGGACTGATTTAGCTGGTGATTTTGCATACGCTAATGATTCAAGTAATTTGATTACTATGTCTTCAATGTATCTTCCTTTAGCACCAACAGTTACAAATGGTACTACACTTTATGCAACCAGTATTACTTTAAATGCTGTTTCTAACAGACCAATAGTTTGGTATCATACACCAACAACATCTGTATCTTTACATACAGGTCCTTCATATACAACTCCAATTTTATTAGCTACTGATACTTTCTATGTAGAATCTAAAACCAGTCAGTCATTTAATGCAGCTGTGGGAACAGGTACAGCTTCTCAGACTTATCCATTTTATGCCGGATGGGGATACACAACAAGTGCTTCCATTTATAATGCTTCCGAAATAGGTGCTTATGGAATGATGAATACATTGCAATGGAATGTAGTAACAACTGCTGCAACCGTTCTTCCTATTAAAATTTATTTAAAACAAACAACACTTACAAGTATGACTGCTGATACATGGGCTAATATGATTAGTGGAGCAACTCTTGTATATGACGGAACCCAAACATTTTCTGTTGCCGGTTGGAAATCAATTGCTTTAAATACGCCATTCAATTATACATCAGGAAATCTGATGGTACTATGTGAAGCTAATTATGGTGGAACAGGAACAACTACTCCTTATTTTCAATATACTACAGCTGGTACCGGAACACATCAGTACAGTTATGCTGACAATGCCCCTGGTACAGGTACAGGTTATCTTTCAACCTCACGTCCTAATATTAAATTAAGTGGAAATGTTGCCGGTTGTGTAAGTCCAAGAGTTCCAATTATTGCAACTGTTACAGTACCTGCACGTGAAGCAGGTCTTAGATCAATAATAGCACCTACTGGTTGTGCATTGTATCAGGTTCCTATTTCTGTGAAAATATTTAATCATGGTACAGATACTTTAAAGAGTACTAATACTACTGTTAAATATAAAATTGACAATGGTAGTTTTATTACACCTGAAGCTATCAATGTTGTAATTCCTCCTTATGATACTGTTCAATATACATTTACTGCTTTAGCTGATTTTACAGCTCCAACAGTTGATAGATTTATTAAAGTTACAGCTATTGTAAATACGCCTAATGATGCAATCAGTGCTAATGATACTTTAGTGAAAGATTCAGTTCTGTCACGTTTTACACCACCTTCTCCGGTTGCAAACAATGTTAATATATTTAATGGTAGTACTGCTACTCTCACTGCAACAGCTTCAAATGGTAATATTAAATGGTATGATTTACCTATAGGAGGAACTCCAATCGGGCAGGGTTCTCCTTTTACTACACCTTTCTTTATGTATTTTGCTGATACATTCTACGTTGAAGCTAATACCAACTATTCCGCTTCTGCTACTTTAGGAACGGGTGTTGCTACAAATACTAATACTGGTTATCCTGCACCTTATGGTAATTTTTACTGGGGAGCAAAACATCAGATTTTAATTACAAAAGCAGAACTTAATGCAAGTGGTATTCAAGCAGGACCTATAACTTCTTTAGCTTTTGATGTAGCTACAGCTCAAGGTGTTGCTTTGCAAAATTTTGTAATCAATATGGGACATACTCCACTTACTGCTATGGTTGCCGGTAACTGGATTACAGGTTTAACCCCTGTTTATTCTGCGGCTTCTTATACAGATGTTGTAGGGTGGAATACCCACACTTTTACAACTCCTTTTGTATGGAATGGAATTGACAATGTGGTAGCTGAAGTTTGCTTCAATAACTCAAGCTATACTTATAATGGATTAACAAGATATACACCAACTACATTTAATTCTGTTGCTTATAGGAATAATGATGCAGCAGATGTTTGTACACAGGCAACTAGTGTTTCAGTTTCAATGAACCGTCCTAATATTAAACTGGATGGTATGGTTCCTGGTTGTGCAAGTGCACGTGTACCTGTTATAGTTACAGTAAGTCCACCACCACAAAATGATGCAGGTGTTATTGCTTTGGTAAATCCTATGGGCTCAACTCCTTCAGGTGTTGCAACTCCAATTCAGGTGAAAATTAAGAATTTTGGACAAGCTCCTTTAACTTCAGCAACAGTTGCATGGACCTTAAACGGTGTAGCTAAACCAAATTACAGTTTTACCGGACACGTACCAACTAATACAGATACTACCATTACCATTGCCACTGAAACTTTCAGCGGTGGTTTGTATTGTGTTAAATCATGGACCAAAAATCCAAATGGAGCTCCAATTGACAGTATTGCATCTAATGATACATTGTTCAGTACATGTTTTACAGCTTGTTTGAATGGAAGTTATACAATCGGTGATACTACTGGTGGTAATTATCATAATTTCCCAACATTTAATGCTGCAGTCACCACATTGAAAATTGCCGGTGTTTGCGGAAATGTTACATTCCTAGTTGATACCGGTACTTATAACGAACAGGTCAGAATTCCTCAAATTAACGGAAGTTCTGCAGTTAATACTATTACCTTCCGTTCTGCAAGCAATGATAGTACAAAGGTTAAATTGCAATATGCTGCTTCAACTGCTACTAATTATTACACATTGCAACTCGACAGTGCCGACTATATTACATTCAGAGCAATGACTATTAAAGCAGCCGGAACTACTTATGGAAGAGTAATTGAATTGATAAATAATGCGACCAATAATACTTTTGCTAATAACAGAATTGAAATGCCGGTTACTACAAGCTCTTATTTCTACGGTATTTACGATTACGGTTCAGCTTCCTGTTACAATAAATACCAGAACAATATAATCATGAATGGTTATTATGGTATTTATAACTATGGAACAAGTACTACCAGTCTAAAGAAGAAAAATGAATTTATCGGGAATAAAGTAATGAATTTCTACTATTATGGTATTTATTCATATTATCAGGATTCTGTTAAATATATCGGAAATGAAATAAATTCTAATTCAACCAGTACTTACATCTATGGTTTTTATACTTATTACAACCAGAATGCATCTAATATTCTAAAAAATAAAATTATTTTAAATACTCCAGGAACACAGTATGGTTTGTATGTATATTATATGACAGGAACTGCTACTGCTCATGGTTTAGTTGCTAATAATATGGTGGCACTTTCCGGTGGAAATGCAACTTCAACAAATTATGGGATGTATGTTTACTCTTCTAATTATCAGGATATTTATTATAATTCCATTAGTGTTGCAGTTCCTTCTCCAACTTATGGAAGAGCATTGTATCATTATGGCGGAACTTTCATTAATTTTGTTAATAATAACATAGTTAATACAGGTGGTGGAATGGCTTATTATATATCAACACCAACTGCTATTACTCAATCTAATTATAACAACATTTATACTACCGGTAGTATTTTAGGTTATTGGACTGCAAATAAAGCTACATTGGCTGATTTGCAAGCTGCCAGTTCAAAAGATGCAAATTCTGTATCTGTAAACCCAATGTTTACTTCAGCAACTGACTTACACTTATTGTCAACCGGATTAAGTACACTGGCTACTCCTATTATCGGAATTACTGATGATATTGATGGTTATACCAGAGATACACTTCATCCAACAATTGGTGCCGATGAAGTTCCATTATTAGCTCATGATGCAGGTGTTACTTTTATCAGTCGTCCTAATGCAGTTGAAATTGAAAATGCCAGTTTCCAAGTTAAAGTTGCTATCAAAAACTTCGGAATTGATCCTATTACTTCTATGACTGTTAGTTATAAAATTAATAATGGTACTCCTGTTGATTATACTTATACTGGTAATCTTTTATCAATGACTGCTGATACTGTTACATTCCCGGCAAATATGACTGTACTGGCCGGAAATAATTCAATTTGTGCCTATACTTCTTTGGCAGGAGATTCGAATTTATTTAACAATCAAACCTGTAAAAATTACTGGGGAACACCTTTATATGATGCTCAGATAGCTTCGATTTCTCCAATTCCCGGAGGATGTGGTTTAACGAATGATACTGTCAAAGTATTGATTGTAAATCAGGGTATTATGCCAATTCATGGTGGATTGACTGTAAGTTATACTAAATTATTTGGTGGTGTACAAACTTCAATTGTTACTGAAACTGTAAGTGATTCTATTCCTGTAAATAGTAGCTTCCTATACAAATTTAATACTTTAGTAAATTTAGCTGTTACTACTCATGATTCAATTTATAGAATTAAAGCATGGGCTACCTTGACAAATGATAACATTCACGGAAATGATACTAATTACAGAAATGTTCAATCATTACATACTCCACCGTTACCAACAACAGCCAATGTAACAATTCCTTATGCAACAACTGCATCACTAACTGCTACTTCTATTACAAATGATCCATTAAAATGGTATGATTCAATTACGAATGTTACTTCATTACATACAGGAAGTCCTTTTGTTACTCCTATTCTATTTGCAACTGATACTTTCTATGTAGAAGCTAATACAAGTTATTCTGCTTTGGCAACAATAGGAACAGGTACTGCAACAAACGGTACTTCAGGCTATCCAGCTCCTTATGGAAATTACTGGTGGGGCGCTAAACATCAGTTATTGATTACTAAAGCAGAATTAAATGCGAATGGTATTCAAGCTGGTCCTATAAATTCTATTGCTTTTGATGTTGCTGTAGTTGGAGGAGCTCCATTACAAAATTTCGAAATTAAAGCAGGTCATACTACAAGTAGTGCTTTATCTACAGGTAGTTATATTACCAATTTAACTTCAGTATACACAACACCTTTATTTACAGATGTTGTTGGCTGGAATACACATACTTTTACGACTCCATTTGTATGGAATGGTATTGATAATATCATTTTTGAAACATGTTTTAACAATGCATCTTATACTACATGTGCTCAAATGAGATATACTACTTATACTTATAATTGTTCAGCTTATTCCTATGGTGATAATGCAACTAACTGT
Organism: Bacteroidales bacterium; assembly: GCA_049315385.1. GTDB lineage: Bacteria > Bacteroidota > Bacteroidia > Bacteroidales > JACABE01 > JACABE01. Next base: position 5,403 of record JBMOKG010000043.1, on the reverse strand, counting down.
GGTAATGCTTCAAGTACTTATGTTTCTATGAATCGTCCGAATATTAAAATACTAGGTATGGTTCCCGGATGCAGCAGTTCTCCAAGATTGCCTGCTATAGTGAATGTTGGTGCTCAACCTGCTTTGGATGCAAGTGCTCTTTCAATTATTACTCCTGTTACAGGTGTTAATTTATCTTCACATGATACTGTTAGAGTTCGTGTTAAAAATTATGGTTATTCAACTATCAGTAATTTCCCTGTTAAATATAAATTAGGAAACAATCCTGTTGTATCTCAGATAATGACTGATACTATCTTAACTGACAGTGTAAAAGTATTTACATTCTCACAAACAGTTAATTTAAGTTCAAATACACAACCTCAAACGTTTAACATTGTAGCCTGGACTGATTTAGTTGGTGATCCAACACATCAGAATGATACAACAAAGAAAACTGTTATTAACAATCCACCTGTTTATTGTATTTCTGCAGCTACATATACTGGAGACGAAGACTTAGGTCAGGTAATCTTTGCAGGTATTAATCATGGTAATTCTTTGCCTGTTATGAGTAATCCTACGGCAACTCAACAATATAATAATTATACTGATACTGTTGGATTATTAGCATCTATTCAACCAGGAATGACTTATCCGATTTCTTTAAGTGTTATTTACTCCGGCACTTATGTATATTCCGGTTATTCAAAAGTATTTATTGATTATAATCGTGATGGTGATTTTGAAGATGCAGGTGAAGTAGCTTTTGAAGGTGCTTATGATGGAACAACAATTTCAACTCTTTTAGGAAATGTTACCGTTCCATATACAGCTATTCCAGGATTTACCAGAATGCGTATTACTGTTCAGGAATCTGGTACTTCGGCATCTGTACAACCTTGTAATACCTATTATTATGGAGAAACTGAAGATTATAAAGTAAGTATTATTCCTCCAATTCCTCATGATGGTGGTATGAGTAAAATAGGTATTGGAACGTTTATTCCTTATTCTATTGCTAATCCTGTTTCACCTTATTTCTATATTCGTAACTACGGTAGTGATTCATTATCAACTGCAAATATTAATTATAAAGTTAATAATGGAACACTTACTACTCATGCCTGGACACCTTCATCACAGGCTTTACAATCACTGCAAATTGATTCTGTCCAGCTTGCTGTAAATCTGAATTATGGTGTGAATACTATTACTACTTATACAAATGGCATAGTTGGTGATACTAATTATCCAAATGATACATTAAAAGTAAGAGTATTTAAAGAATATAGTACAACTCCTCCTTATGCAGATAACTTTGAAGTAAATAAATACTGGTTCGCAACTGATACTGTAAATGGTGCAACCGTTACTAATCTTTGGGAACAAGGTATTCCAACTTCTACTTCTCCATCTCTGAATGCTGCACATAGTCCTGTTAATGTTTGGGCAACCAAATTAAGTGGCAATTATGTAGTAAGTAACAACAGCGTTTTGTATACTCCTGTGTTTGATATCCAAACTATGATTCCTGATACATTAAAATTCTGGCAATGGCGTCAATTTGGTACAGGTGCAAATGGATTTATTGAATATAAGAATGCAAGTGGAGCTTGGGTGAATTTAGGTGTTCAAAATGATACTAATGCAACTAACTGGTACAATAATGTTTCTAATACCTGGAATCTTATTGATACAGTATGGAAACAATCTAAATACAGAGTTAAAAACCTTACTAATCTTGGAACTACTGTTCAGTTTAGATTTATTTTCAGTTCAACAACAGCAACTCCTGTCATGAAAGGTTGGGCAATTGATGACTTTGAATTAACACTAGCTGCAATTCCTCAGGATGGTGGTGTAGTTGCTATAACTTCTCCTGCTGCAATCTCATTGGTTGGTGATAATGTTCCAGTTACTATTACAGTTAGAAACTTTGGTACTGATATTTTAAATAATGTACCTGTGAGATATCAGGTAGGTACTGGCGCAATTGTAACGGGTATATTAACCGGACCAATTATGCCTGGTGCTACTGCTCCTTTTACTTTTACTCAAAATTATCAGGTAGGTATTCAAAGTTATACTATATGTGCTTATACTGAAGTTGTGGGTGATGTTTATGTTCAGAACAATAAAATCTGCAAATTGGTAACTGTTAATCCTGCAGCTAATGATGTGGGTATAACCGAAATACTTAATCCTGGTTTAGTAGTAAGTACAGGTGGTGGTGCATTAATAAAAGTTGTAATAAAGAACTTTGGAACTCAAACACAAACTTCGATTCCTTTGACATATCGACGTGGAACCGTAACAGCTATTGATGCAACATGGAGCGGAAGTTTAGCATCGGGTGATACTGTTCAATATACATTTGCAACACCTATGGCTATTCCATCAGGTACTTCATTTGCATTTGCTTCATACACCAGATTAGCAAACGACGCTTATATGCACAATGATACAGCAAGTAAATCAGTTTTAATTTGTGGTGTTCCTGCTGCCGGTGCAATAACAGGGCCAACAACTGTAACGACTGGTTCTGTTAATACATATTCAATTTCTTCTTTGTCAACAGCTGTATCCTATAATTGGGTATATACTCCTGCTGCGAATGTAACGATTGTTAATAACGGTACTTCTGCTACCATTACCTTCGGAGCTGGATCATTAAACGGTGTTTTGACTGTTAATGGCGTAGGAGCTACCTGTTCAGGTACTTCTTCTTCTATTAATATCGGAGGTCTTGGTGTTAATGAGGTTGATCCAAATAGTCTCTGGTTAGGTCAGAATTTGCCAAATCCAACTTCTGGTTTAACTAATATTGAATACAACATACCTACTTCAGGTGAAGTTAAATTTGATATTATGAATTTGTTTGGTCAAAAAGTTTACTCAAGCATCGACGAAAAAATTGCCGGTAGACATTTAATTGATCTGAATGTAGATTATCTTTCTGATGGAGTTTATTACTATACCATTGAATTTAAAGGTAAACGCCTTGTAAATAAAATGTTGATTACTAAATAACATCAAACACTAATGATAAAAACAAAGGCAGCCATTTGGCTGCCTTTGTTTTTATTAAATTATTTTCAGAATTATTTTGTTAGTTTCAAAAAAAATACTACTTTTGCAGTCCTTTAAAATTTAGAGCAATGAAAAGAACATTTCAACCATCAGTAAGAAAAAGAAAAAACAAACACGGTTTCAGAGAAAGAATGGCAACTGCCAATGGACGTAGAGTATTATCGGCAAGAAGAGCTAAGGGAAGAAAAAAACTTACTGTTTCTGACGAAACTTTCGATAAAAAATAAACTAAGTTTTTCGGGAAGCTTTATTTCCTGATTTTAAAATACTATAGAAATAACAGTATGAATTCTACATTCATACTGTTATTTTTTTTTCAAAAAATAAAAATACAGATTCTTAACTATTTTCAATTCTACACAAATTTTGCTTCTGACTTTGTCTTCAATTGCCACTTAATTTTCATAAGCAGCATTTCCTGAGTTCCTGAAAGTCTTTTGAAGTCAAACACTGTAATTCTTTCCTGTATGATTATTGAATCATTTGTAGCTGTGATATTATTATTAAAAAATTATCATAGAAATATATTTTTTGGCTGTAGTTAATAATAGCGTTGTATTTTCTATTATCTATTATATATTGAATATTTAGATATTAATTACTAGCTGAGTCCGTTTTAATAAAAATCTCATTTAAATCCTTTTATTCTTGCAATATTTATCGTAACTTATTTATTTTTAACTTTTTGCTTGATCAAAAAGTTACAAAAAATCAAGACTGCATAGAATTTACTTCAAAACTACACCTTTAAAACCCCGCGCAATATAAGACGTAGCGAAATAAACAAACTTACTTTTATTATCCTTTTGCACTTCGCTACTTACGTATTGTTTGCACAAGGCCACTGCTGTTTTAAAGGCTTGTTTTGTAGCTTAAATTCTATGAGGTCGATCCTGCTTCATAGCATAGTGATGTAAAATGATAAACTATAAAAAGCAAGAATAGATTTCTTTTCATTTATTATAAAACGCTATTTTAAAATACAACCTATTTTTTTGGCAAAAAATGATTCGTAGCTAGTTTGTAAAGTTTAATATACAACTCATTTACTAATTAATTTTGGTTCAATATTTTTATAAAAAAGCTTAATAACTTGGCTAGCTAAAGTTTTTATAGTAATTTCGCTGTCATAATAAATACTGCAAATATGTCAATCATAGTAAACAATATCACTAAATTATATGGTGAACAAAAAGCCTTACATAATATCAGTTTTGAGATAAAACCGGGAGAGGTAGTGGGTTTGCTTGGCCCAAACGGTGCCGGGAAATCAACGTTGATGAAAATTATTAGCTGCTTTATTCCTCCAACTTCAGGAGATGTTAGTGTATATGGTTATGATATATTTGAACAATCTATTGAAGTTCGCAAAAGGATAGGGTATCTTCCTGAGAATAACCCTCTTTATCTTGATATGTATGTGAGAGAATACCTTGAATTTATCGCAGGTATTCATAAATTAGGCGAAAAAACCAAAGAAAGAGTAGATCTAATGATTGATATAACCGGTCTTGAAGTTGAACATAAAAAGAAAATCGGAATGTTGTCAAAAGGATTTCGTCAACGTGTTGGGCTTGCACAGGCAATGATTCATGATCCGGAAGTATTAATTTTAGACGAACCTACTTCAGGTCTGGACCCAAATCAGATTGTTGAAATCCGTAACCTCATTCGTGAAATCGGGAAAAAGAAAACAATCATGCTTTCAACACATATCATGCAGGAAGTAGATGCAATTTGCCAAAGAGCTATCATTATAAATAAAGGAGTAATCGTTGCAGATGCAGCTACTGACAAACTTTCGGACCAGTTATTTAATCGTAGTATTATTACTGTTGAATTTGATAAAGAATTTGATTTTAAGTTACTTAAAGCAATTGAAGGTGTTCTTAAACTTACTAATATAAAAAATAATATCTGGGAAATTGAATGCGAAAATCAAAACGATTTACGACAGGATATTTTTAATTTTGCAGTTAAAAATCAATTGTCTGTTCTCACTATTCATAAAGAGGACGTAAAACTGGAAAAAGTTTTCCAGGAATTAACTAAAAAGTAAAAAATCCATACCAAAATACTTTTCAAAGGGAAGAACAATGAAATAGTAAAAGAAGTAGGCTGTAGTTTATAATAGCGTTGATAATTAAAATTCACAAAAGACTTAATATAATGAGATATTATTTATTTATCTTTCTTTTTTCCTGATGAAAAAAGAAACAAAAAAATCAGCACTTACGGTAATTTTGCTAAAAATCAATCAGTATTGAATACCTACAGCACCCCCAGCCGTCACAAAATAAACTTTCCTTTTCATAGTAAACATAATCCTTT
>JBMOKG010000224.1:0-2494 GCA_049315385.1 Bacteroidales bacterium | reverse complement strand
GCAGAAATATTACTTTAGACATTCGTTATTGCTTATTTATTATTGATAAATATGCAGGTGCTAAAAATTTAATCAACGAAATGACCATTAAAGAATAAACAGAAAGAAGCCTTGGGTAATTGGAGTGCCTAAAATACTTAATGTTGAATAAGTATTATTCGTAATTGCCTCACTCAACTTCGTTTTATCCTGAATTTACAAAAGCGATTTTATCTTTTTAAAGGGATGAAATCGTTTTTTTTATTCTTTTATTCTGATAATATAATCGAAAATTCCTTGCAAATCTACATCAATCTGTTTGAATTCACGTATTCGAACACCTTTAAGTTGTTCATTGCCTTTTAATTTGTGATTTTTGCGGATGAATCATAAAATTAAGTGCATGTATTGCATCTTAAAATAATAATAAACAACAACAATTAAATAAATTAATCTACTATGTTATCAAAATTCAAATTATTACGCAAAAGTATTGCGTTAGCATTTTTACTCTGTTGCATGATTAACTGCATTAATGCTCAAAGTTATGTAGAAATCGGAACGGGAACAACATCAAACAATCAACCATTTTTTGGTAGTTATGCAAACTCATGGACTCGTACCATTTATTTGCAATCAGAAATCGGAGCTGCAAAAACAATTACTGCTATTGCATTTAATTTAATTAATGGTCCATTAACGTTAAATAACCAAAAAATATACATGAAGCACACAAGTGCATCTGCTACTACATTAGGATATGAAGATCCTTTAACAAGTGGTTATACTTTGGTTTATAACGGTACAATTACAATGAGTGCATCAGGATGGAATTCCATTGACATTACTGATTTTGCTTACAATGGAACAGATAATTTATTAATAATAGTTGAAGATAGAGATAATACCAGTCATTATAAAAATTTTAATTGCACAAATTACACTGGTATTATTCGAATAGCTGAATCAGGATGTGATTCTCCTACCAATTGTTGGCCTAATTCTTCAGGATGGGAGCCATATCCAAAAGCATTTCCAAACATTCGTATGTTTTATGCCAGTACTGGCCCTGCTACACCATCTGCACCTATACCTGCCGATAATCAGGATAAAGCTTCTGCAAGTAATGCATTGTCGTTTAGTTTAGGTGCAAATACTACATCGTATGATTTGTATTTTGGAACCGATTCATTAAATGTATTAAACTTAAACGCTGCTGTAAAAGTTGTAAACAATGCAACAGTTGCTGCTGCCGGAACTTATAGTTATCCACTTCCCAATTTATTAACTTCTAAAACAAAATACTTTTGGAGAGTTGTTGCTAAAGACGGAGCTCAAACCGAAAATTCTCCATTATGGAAATTTACAACAGAATTAATAATTGCTTCTTTTCCATACAATCAAGGGTTTGAAGACTCTACTGTGTTTTACCCTGGTTGGTATGGATCGTTTACCGATTGGGTATATCCTACAACTGCTGCTAATGCTATCTGGCATACAAGTTCAATTTTTCATTCAGGAGCTAATGCTGCTTTTGCAAGTCCTACTACCAGTACTACTACTTCAGCATTAACTACACCAAGATTTAATCTTCCTGCAAATTATCGTATTTCATATTGGTGGAAATGTACAGCCGTTTCGGGTACAGATACTACTTTCTTTGAAGTATCAACCAATGGTGGTACTAGCTGGATTGTATTAGATGTTTTATCACCAACTTCTGCTATGCCGGCTTATGTTCAAGGTTTCCAAAACCTTACTAGCTATGCAGGCAATAATGTAAAATTTCAATGGCGTTATAAAAGAGGTGCTACATCTAGTTTAAAAGAATGCTATTTAGATGACATTAAAGTGGAAGCAATTCCAACAGGTGCTACTATGACTTTGAATGCAACCGCTCTTAACTTCAATGAATTGTATGTGAATGGAACTACGAAAATGAAAGTAGCAATTGGTAATATCGGAACTTCTAACTTAGTAATATCAGGTGTTACTGTGGCTGCTCCATTTAGTAGTACTTACACAGGAACTATATTACCAGGTGGTTCAGATACTGCTACCATTGTTTTTACAGCTACTACCGTGGGTACCTATAATGAAAATTTAACTATTAACAGCAATGGTACTGGTAATAATACAATTGCTTTATTAGGAAATGTTTTAGCTTTATTGCCAAATCTTTTCGAAACATTTGAAACTACAGCTATAAACGCAATTCCAACTCATTGGAACAAGCTTAGAACTAAAGACCCCTACCAAACAGTAAATGATATAAAGGTTATTAGTTCTTTAAATGATGCTCATTCTACCCCAAATGTTGTTAAATTTTGGAATAATACCGATACTATTTCTCCTTTAATATTAGTTACTCCCGGTCTTACTAATTTTGCCAATGATTCTTTAAAGTTCTGGGCATCGAAAACAATAGGAACTACGAATACCATACAATTAATTGTTGGCTTAATGGATAATCCTTACGACGGAGCTTCGTTTGTGCCGGTTCAAACTTTTACAC
>JBMOKG010000223.1:0-2497 GCA_049315385.1 Bacteroidales bacterium | reverse complement strand
CAGTTCTTTTTCAATTATTTCCCAATGTATTCTAAATTCAGAGCAGTTTCCTCTATTTTGATTATTGCTGAATTATGTATTCCATTATTGGGTGTTTTTGCACTCAATCAAATATTTACTAAAAAAACAAATCAATCAGATATCTTAAAATATGGTAAATTATCAATTTATATTACAGGAGGAATAGCACTTTTCTTTGCATTAGCAGGTTCTTCACTTTTTGATTTCAAAGGTACAGTTGACAGCCAATTGCCTTACCCTGAATGGTTAATGAATGCAATTATTGCTGACAGAAGATCTGCTTTTACTTTAGATTGCTGGCGTTCGCTCTTATTTATTCTGCTTGCAGCTTTTTGTATCTGGGCATTTATTAAAAATAAATATAAAAAAGAATATATCATTACTGCATTTATTTTACTGATTGTTATTGATATGTTTACTGTAAACAAAAGATATTTTGACAATGGTAATTTTACCGATAAAAATAATGTTGAAAAACCACTTCAGCCTACTGATGCTGATATGCTAATATCAGAAGATAAAGACCCAAATTATAGGGTTTTTAATGTAGCAAGAAAACCATTTACTGATGCAAGTACTTCTTATTTTCATAAATCAATTGGAGGGTACAGTGCTGCGAAATTACGTCGCTATCAGGATTTAATAGATCGTCATATCAGCAAAAACAATGTAAAAGTATTGAATATGCTGAATACTAAATATTTTATTGCTTTAGATCAAAACAAGCGTCCTCAAACTCAACGCAATGTTGCTGCTTTGGGCAATGCTTGGTTTGTTGATAATTATAAAATAGTAGAAAATCCAGATTCAGAAATTAATGCTTTATCAAACTTTGAACCTTCTATTACAGCTATTATTGACAAGAAATTTAAGGATTATATTAAAGATTTTAGAGAAGGAAAAGATTCTACATCAACTATTAAACTAATTAATTATCAGCCGAATCATTTAACGTATCAAACATCGGCTAAGAGAAATGAATTTGCTGTTTTTTCTGAAATTTATTACGCTAATGGTTGGAATGCTTATCTCGATGGAGAATTAGTTCCTTATATTCGTGCAAATTATGTGTTAAGAGCTATGAATATACCTCAAGGCAATCATAAAATAGAATTTAAATTTGAACCTAAGGCTTATTTTGCAGGCGAAAAAATTGGATTTGCAAGTTCTGTTATTTTGTTATTTATGCTTATTTCAATAACCGCAAGAGAAATAATAATTTATTATAAAAACAGTCATCTCTCTCAAAAATAGATAAATTGCAGGATTTAAATTAGTTCATCTCATCATTGACTAATTATCAACTATTCAAGAATGCGGCAAGTTTTCTGACTGCTATACCTCGGTGGCTGATTTTATTCTTTTCTTCTAACGTCATTTCTGCAAACGAAATAGTGTAGCCGTCGGGCATAAATATTGGGTCGTAGCCAAAACCATCATTGCCATGTTTTTCGGTAAGTATTTTGCCATTTACATATCCTTCAAAAAAATATTCTTTTCCATTTAATATTAATGAAATTACAGTGCGAAAGCGTGCATTTCGATGGGTAATTCCCTGCATTTTTAGCAACACCTTGTCAATGTTATCCTGAAAATTGCATCCTTCGCCGGCATAGCGTGCAGAAAAAACACCGGGTTCGCCGTTTAGGGCTTCTATTTCCAGCCCTGTATCATCAGCAAAGCAATTGATAGCATACCTATCGAATATATAATGTGATTTTTGTGAAGCGTTGCCTTGCAATGTGGCTTGTGTTTCGGGGATATCTTCAAAAAAATTAAGGTCTGAAAGGCTTAATAAACGAAAGCTGTTGGTAATAAGAGGACTTATCTCTTTTATTTTGTGAGTATTGTTGGTGGCAAAAACTAATTCCATGCAATTTTATATTTTTTCCAAAATTAATGATTATTTTTGTTTCATTAAAAAAATAAAAATCATGAGTATAAAAGGAACTAAAACAGAAAAAAACCTGCTAAAAGCATTTGCAGGCGAATCGCAGGCAAAAAATCGGTATCAGTTTTTTGCAAAACAAGCCAAAAAAGAAGGTTTTGAACAAATAGCAGCGATGTTTGAAGAAACAGCTCTTCAGGAAGAGCAACATGCCAAAATCTTTTTCCGCTATCTCGAAGGTGGAGTAGTTGAAATTACGGCTTCTTATCCTGCCGGAATGATAGCAACTACTGCTGAAAATTTAAAAGCTGCTGCTGAAGGAGAAAATGAAGAATGGACAGATTTGTATCCTGCTTTTTCTAAGATTGCCGAAGAAGAAGGGTTTAAAAAAGTATCAATGTCCTTCAAATTGATTGCTGCTATTGAAAAAGAACATGAAGATCGTTACAGAAAATTACTCAACAATCTCGAAACAGCTAAAGTATTTAAGAGAGAAGGTAAGGTTATGTGGGTTTGCCGTAAATGCGGTCATGTTCATTATGGCGAAAAAGCTTTGATGAATTGCCCTGTTTGCGATCATCCTCAGGC
>JBMOKG010000222.1:0-2522 GCA_049315385.1 Bacteroidales bacterium | reverse complement strand
CAACCCTATACAAGTGACACTTGTAATGGATTTAAATTTGCGCCAATAAATGTTAACTATACAAATGGTACAGGCATTGCGTCATATCAATGGTATTCCAACTCAACAGCAACGACTGTTGGAGCAACAGTTATAAGTGGACAAACATTAAGTAGCTATACACCCTCAGCAACAATAGTTGGAACTACTTATTATTATTGTGTTATCAGCTTTTCAAGTAGTGGAGGTTGTGCAAGTATAACGTCAAATATAATTGAAAAAACTTTACATCCAAAACCTAATGCTTCTTATACTTATACTCCTATATCCGGCGGAACTCCACTAAATGTTAATTTTACAAATCTATCAACTATTTTACCTTTGAGTTATGTTTGGAGTTTTGGATATAATTATCCTAATTTAACTTCTCAAAATCCATTAGTATCTTTTACTAATACAGGTATTGTTGATAGCATTTATAACGCTAATTTAATTGTTACTACAATTCCATTTGGTTGTAAAGATACAGTTGTGCATAGTGTTACTATTCATCCATTACCCATTCCAAATTTTTCTACATCAAATGTTTGTTTTGGAGATTCTGTGATATTTACAGATATGTCAATAAATACAGTAGGTACAATTAATAAATGGCATTGGAATTTTGGAAATGGAGATACATCAAATGTTCAAAATCCTCATTATCTTTATGCAGCACCAAATACTTATTCTGTAACTTTAACTGTTACCAATAATTTGAATATCAGCAATTCAATCAGTAAAAATATAACAATATATCCATTACCTGTTCCCAAATTTACAACTACTTATGATACATTGGGTTGTGTTACACCTGCTAGTGTCAATTTTACAAATACATCAACTGGAGCAACTTCGTATAAATGGCTCTTTGGTGATGGCACTTTTGCATCTTCTTTTAATTCTTCACATGTTTATGTTGATACTGGATATTATAATGTAAAACTTATAGATACTACTCAATTTGGTTGTGTTGATTCTGTAAAACATAAAATCCATATTATTAATCCACCAAATACTAAATTTTCACTTTCTGTATCTGATAGTTGTGGACCCTTGCCAGTTACATTTACAAATTATACTTCAGGTTTGTATTTGAGTTATTTATGGAATTTTAATATTGGAACTCCAAGTACTTCGGTATTATCAGGTCCTTTTACAAAAGTTTATCCTCCTGGAATAAATGATTCTATATTTTACGTTTCATTAAAAGCTTCTAATATTTGTGGAACAAGATTTTATTATGATACGATTACGGTTTTCCCAAAACCAATTACTGATTTTGGTATTACACAAAATTGGGCTTGTTCTCCTTCGCCTGTTTTATTATTAGATACCATACTAGGTCATCCTGATAGTTTAACATGGAGTTTTGGCGATGGAAGTGCTGTTATTCATTCAAATATTTTTTCACAAGTTATGCATCATACTTTTTATTACACAGGAAATGATGATACAACTTATAAAATCACATTAATAGCTTACAATGAATGTGGTAGCGACACAACCATTAAATACATTACAGTATTGCCAAAGAGTATAACAGCTTTCTTTAATACTGATACACTTAAAGGATGTGCTCCATTAACTGTTAATTATACCAGTTATTCGCAAGGAGCTATAAATTATAATTGGAATTTTGGTGATTCTGCAGTAAGCAATCAAGCTTCAGTATCTCATACTTATACAGCTCCAGGTAATTATGTTACTTACCTTGCAGTAAACAATACTTGTAGTACAGATACAATGCGAAGTGATACCATTAGAGTATTTCCTTCACCAATTGTTGGGTTTAATTATAGTGGGAATCATTGCATTTATGATACTGTAAGTTTTAACTCTATAACAACAGGTTTAGCACAATATACATGGAGTTTTGGAGATGGAGGACAGTCTAATTTATCTAATCCGAAACATAAATTTAATCATTTTGGAAATTTCCCTGTTTATTTGGTAGCTTATAGCAGCAATGGTTGCTCAGATACCAGCAGGCAAATTGTTAATATACGATTTACACCAACTGCCAAGTTTAATATATCTAATCGGAGTGGTTGTCATCCATTTCAAACAACTATATTAAATCAAACTGATAGCTTGAGTTTAAATAATTATGCTTGGACATTTGGGAATGGAAATACATCTGGGCTAATACAGCCAACACCTCAAACTTTTTTAAATGCAAACAATTGTGCAGATACGTTTATGTATATCAACCTGATTGCTGAAAACTTAGGTTGTTATGATACAATCTCAGATTCTGTAAGAGTACTTCCAATGCCTTTAAGTAAGTTTTCTTTGTTGGATTCTTGTAGCTTTGAAAATAGTTCATTGGTACAGGTTAATAATCAGTCGGTTTGCGCCACGTCTTATATTTGGAAACTTAACGGGATTTCAATACAAGATTCAACTCAAATTAACCCTTTAATTTCAATACCTAATACTGGATACTATACAATTCAGAATGTTGCCTATAATATTTTTCATTGCGTTGGTACTTCTGAAAT
>JBMOKG010000221.1:0-2528 GCA_049315385.1 Bacteroidales bacterium | reverse complement strand
ATCCTCAATCTGGAGAAATTACTGGTTGTAAATGTAATGTACAAGGAACATGTAATCATACAGTAACAAATGAAAGTGGTGGTGGTGCTGGATTATTAGGATGGCTAACTCTAATTGTTTCTATAATTGCATTATTATAATACTCATGTTTAATAGACTTGTCATAAATATACGATTATGGCAAGTCTATTATTTTTAGACAATAATTTTATCTGATATGAAAAATAAAATATTTTTATTTTTTTTTATGTTTTTTATACCAGTTTCTATTTTTGCTGAAACGGGAAATCCAATAATAAATCAAACTTTAAAAAATTTGAAAGGAGCTCACTTTTTTACAATTGTTAAATTGTCTAAGATGAATTTTAGTTTAGATACAACAGTTTTAAAAGCGTCACCTTATATAAAATTTATTTCAAAAAAAGACGACACTTATAAGTCATCGAAATATAAATTTAAATTTTATGAAGCTATCAATTCAAATAAAAACTTTGATTTAACTTTAATGGATGGAAATAATTGGCATTCATTGGTTAAATTTAAAGGAGATAGTATATCTAAATTACTTAGCTTTAGTTTTAATGATGATGAAAATAATAGTTATTCTAATTTTAAAAGTAATTTTCCATTTTATTCAATCCTTTTCTTCCCTGACAAGTATTTTAACTTTTTTATCAATTGGAAATTAATCTCTGAAGAAAAAATTGAAAATGAAGATACCTGGCTTTTTGAATATAATTTCAAACATGATTTAGGATACGATGTCTCGTATAAAATTAATATTTGTAAATCAGATACCTTCTTAAGAAGATTTTCAATTATTTGTTCAAACTATGAAAAAAGACCTGAACTAATTGAAGTCTATTTGCGACTTGATATCACTTCTCACACATCCCTTGGTGAAAATTGCGATTCCATTTTTGATATTAATAAACAAATACAAAAATTTAACAAAGGGAAAAGTGAACTAAATGAATCTAATATTGATAAAAAAACAATTAATAGAATTAAATTAGATACAGCGGAAATTCTATTAAACTCAATTATGATAAAAATGAATGGTGATTCAACTAAGTTGTCAATATTTAAAGATAGGTGGATATTGGTTGATTTTTGGTATATAGGCTGTTTCCCTTGTTATAAAGCGATGGATTTTTTTAATAAAATGGCTGTAAAGTATAAAGAAAATGGATTGATTGTTTATGGGATAAACCCAATTGACAATGATAGAAAGGCTTTATCAAGATTATTTAATGAAAAAGGTTTAACTTATCAATATTTAATTGATCCGAAAGGAAATTGTAAAAAGCTTTTAGGTATAAGTGGATTTCCAACTTTGTTCTTAATTTCCCCTGATAACAAATTAGTTTGGCAACATTTTGGATATACAACTTCAATGGATGCAGAGCTCGAAAAAATTTTAGAAAAAAATATTCTTAATAAATAATCCTCTTAATTTGATAAAATGCATCTAAGACTTATTTTAATTGTGATAATTAACTTTTTCACGTTTATAATAAGTTGCAATGCTCAATTACAAGACAGCACTGTTGCTTTAAGTGCTAATAACAATACAGGTATTAATTATTTGTTTCCCACATTACGTATAGCAGCTTCGGCATTGCACAACAGCAAAACCAAGCTGATTTGTTTTTTATTGAGAGATGAATTAAATATTAGTTTCCAAAAAAAATTAAATACTGTAAGCGTATTGCGGTCAAATATCAAGCAGGAACTTGCCTTTGTGAATTTTTACGATTCTATTACCCGCAAAGATTTTGACCGGTTCTTCTGGGAAACAGTTATCAATACCAATTTAAACGGCAAGTCGGTTTTCAGCATTACTTTCGATGGTCCGCTTTTAAACACTTATAAATACCGCTATATAAAAGATAGTTTGGTAAAAGAAAAAATCGGCAAGTTCTTTTCACCGGGTATAATTTCTGTAGGATATGGATTTGAACGCAAACTCTTTAAGAATTCACGGTTCAAAATTTGTTATTTTGCTTTTGATGGGAAGTTGCAAATAAAAGAAAAACTTTTTAAAGACGATCATAATTATTTATTCATGGGTAAAGAACAGTATTTTAAAGTAGATTATAGCATGAATATAGTAGTTGATATTAAAGAAAAATTAGCTAAAAATTTGTACATCAAATCGCTATTGACCATGAATGCCTGCGGGCTTTCGCAAAAATCAATTACTTTTAAACTTTGTAATGAGTTTTGCGTAGAAGCTACTAATTTCTTAGATATTATTGTATCAACTAAAATAGATTATAATCCTATAATTTCATATCAACAATTTTTGTATAATGAGATTTGCCTTGCTTATCATATTGGGAAAAAGTATACCTTAAAATAATTATCATCTAAACTGACTTATTATAGGGGAGTTCTATAATTTAAATTATTGTTATTCAGATAAATAAGTGTATATTTGCATATTAATTAATGCAAAAAAACATGTCACTACAAAAATATAAAATAAAAGGGGAAAAAGGATTATTTGACGAACAATTTACTAT
>JBMOKG010000115.1:0-11372 GCA_049315385.1 Bacteroidales bacterium | reverse complement strand
TTGATTGAATATCAGTATAATATCAATGTACATTTGTCTTATAATTAATATTATGGAAAAAGTATTTCAAACAGAAAAATATAGCGGTTTGTCCGAACAGCAAGCCAAACAGATATTGGAAAAAGAAGGCTTTAATGAACTTCCTTCTTCAAAGCCAAAAGGCATATTACACATCATATTTGGTGTGGTAAAAGAACCAATGTTCTTATTGTTGGTTGCATGTGGTATGCTGTATCTGTTGCTTGGAGATGTACAGGAAGGACTGATGCTTCTAGGATTTGTATTTGTAATAATGGGTATTGAATTTTATCAGGAGAAGAAAACAGAAAAAGCCCTGGATGCATTGAAAGACCTTGCCAGTCCAAGAGCATTAGTTATTAGAAATGGGATTGAAAAAAGAATATCTGGAAAAGAAGTAGTAATTGATGATATTGTTGTGTTACAAGAGGGTGATAGAGTTCCTGCAGATGCCATCGTTTTATCGTGCATTAACCTTATGGCTGATGAGTCATTACTTACCGGAGAATCTGTACCAGTCAGAAAAATAGTTGGAAAGGAAGGAGATATGAATAGTAATCCGGGAGGCGATGATATACCCTATGTTTATTCTGGTTCTATGATTGTTCAAGGGAATGGTGTTGTTAGAGTTTTAGCAACCGGAATAAAAACTGAAATTGGAAAGATTGGGAAAGCATTGGAATCAGTTAAAGAAGAGCCTACAAAGTTAAAAAAAGAGATGAGCATTCTGGTAAGGCGTTTAGCAATTATTGGAATTTTGCTTTGTGTAGTAGTTATTTTTGTTTATACCTTAACCAGGGGTGATTTACTTAATGGGTTTTTAGCAGGAATTACATTGGCAATGGCTATGCTTCCTGAGGAATTTCCTGTAGTTCTTACAATATTTCTTGCTCTCGGAGCCTGGCGTATGTCAAAAAACAATGTATTGACCCGAAAACCTGCTGCTATTGAAACACTAGGGTCGGCTACTGTATTATGCACTGACAAAACAGGAACCCTGACACAAAATAAAATGACTGTTACCCGATTATTTAATGGTAGTGATTTTCATACTGTTTCTCCAAATATAGAAATTCCAGAAACATTTCATGAAATTTTAGAGTATGGAATTTTATCGAGTCAGGTGAATCCATTCGACCCCATGGAAAAAGCCATTTGCAGTATTGGAGATAAATATTTTCAAAACACAGAGCATCTTCACTCAGATTGGGTGATGGAAAAAGAATATCCTTTGTCACAGGAATTATTGGCTATGTCCAGAGTGTTTAAGAGCACAAATACAAAAGTCAAAGTAATTGCAGCCAAAGGAGCACCGGAAGCAATATTTGATTTATGTCATCTTGATATAGCTAAGAAAGGCAAATACGATAAGGCTGTTTCTGAAATGGCTTCATCGGGATTAAGGGTATTAGGTGTTACCAAATCAATAATAAGTTCAGAGAGCCTTCCTGAAACACAACATGATTTCAGTTTTGAATTTCTTGGATTAATCGGGCTGTCAGACCCCATCAGAGAAAACATTCCCGATGCAGTTGCTGAATGCCACAAAGCTGGTATCCGTGTGATTATGATTACAGGAGATTATCCAATAACAGCCTTAAGTATAGCAAAAGAAATAGGACTAAAAAACCCCGAATTGTGCATTGCAGGAAATGAATTGCTGGAAATGAGTGAAGAGGAACTTTCCAAAAAGATAAAAGATGTAAATGTTTTTGCCAGAGTAATACCAGAACAAAAACTGAAAATTGTGAATGCATTAAAGAAAAATAATGAAATCGTAGCTATGACTGGCGATGGTGTTAATGATGCTCCGGCATTGAAAACGGCAAACATCGGAATTGCTATGGGAGCTAAAGGAACTGATGTTGCAAGGGAGGCTTCTTCACTGGTACTGATGGATGATAATTTTGCTTCTATTGTTGGGGCAGTAAAGATGGGTCGCAGAATTTTCGATAATCTTCAAAAAGCCTTGGGATATATATTCGCCATTCATGTCCCTATTGCAGGGCTATCATTAATTCCTGTTTTCTTTGCTGATATGCCATTAATTCTATGGCCTGTGCATATTGTTTTTCTTGAATTAATAATCGACCCTGCCTGTTCCATAATATTTGAAGCTGAAAAAGAAGAAATAGATGTCATGACACGACCACCAAAAAATATCAACGATGCTTTCTTTGGTGCTAAAAAAATAGTGTTTAGTTGTTTCCAGGGAGTGGGAATATTAATTGTCTGCCTTTTGATATATTTTATTGGTCAAAAAATGGGATACTCCGAAAAAGCGCTCAGAACTTTTACTTTTGTCACATTAATTGTATCAAATATCGCAGTTATTCTTTCAAACCGTTCCTGGACATCTAATATCTTTAAAATCATTGTTACTCCTAATAAAACGGTTAAATGGGTTGTTGGTGGAGCTATTTTGTTTTTGATACTCATCCTGAAAATTCCATTTTTAACAAACTTATTCCAGTTTGAAAAAATTGGGATAATAGAATTACTAATTTGTGTAATTGCTGGTCTTTTAAGTATTACATGGTTTGAATTATATAAGCATTTTAAACTAGTCGCAAAGCCACTATAGATTATAAACGATTGATCAATACTGTCAGTTTCTAAAATTCCTCTTTATTTATTGAGGTATTATATTTAAATTTGAAAAGCTGATTATAAAAAGTATTTAAAATCATCTGAATATTTTCTCTAATTAAAGAAAGCTCTGGTTCCAGAAAACATTATACTCCAAGTAGGGCTAACAACAAAAACATACAAACAACTTAAATTATTTTAGCAGCCTGACGGGAAAGGAAATCTACACTCCCCGCCAGCAACTAGCTGCGGAACGTTATTTTTGTATTCATTAAAACGATCAATAATTAAAAAGGAAAGCTTTCAACATTTTTTTCTCCCTATGCAACCCTTTCCCAATTAATAATGTCTAATTGGCAATTATCTCACTTTAAAAAACAATTAAAAACCTTTTATGAAAAAACTAAGATTTACATTACTTTTATCGCTTAGCGTGATACTGATTCAGGCTCAAACCACTGCCTACCTTAAGGTAGCTAACAACGGTTATTTTGAAAAAATTGAAAAAGTTTCTTCCGGGGGATATATCACTACGGGTTTCGACAGCACTTACAAAGTTCAGATTATTCGTTGGGACAATAGCTTCAACATGACGTGGAAATATGTTTTCAACGATACCAACATCATGATCGGTTCTCCAAAAATAGTGGAAGCCAACGACGGTAGTTTTTATTTTTTATTGGGCTCGCGTGAGCATACAGCATCTACCTGGATTGTAAAATTCAGTT
Source organism: Bacteroidales bacterium (assembly GCA_049315385.1). Classification (GTDB taxonomy): domain Bacteria; phylum Bacteroidota; class Bacteroidia; order Bacteroidales; family JACABE01; genus JACABE01. Next base: position 8,037 of record JBMOKG010000115.1, on the reverse strand, counting down.
CTGCTGGTGCATTACTATGGCAGAAAATATATTACCTGACTTCAGGCAATGTGAATTCAATAGCCCTTTCGAAAGCTTTACCCGGCGACAATGGCTTTTTGATAGGAGGCGGGCAGAATCCCTTATCTAATTTTATCATAAAGTGCGCTGCCGATGGCACCATAGAGTGGCAAAACCAGTATTTATACCCACTGAGCACAGGAGGAATTACCTGCTATAGTATCATAGCCGATGTATCAGAATACGTGGTTTCGTCGAGCTACAACATCAACTCCTTACTGTGCATGAAAATAAGCCCTACAGGAAGCATCAATTCGCATTCTGCCTATACCTACTCGGCAATGCAGATAATCCCTACCCGTATTGTGAAACTAAATACTACCGGTGGATATGCCATTTTGGGAGGTTATAACAATACCAACAACAATAAAACCGAGTTTGTAGCAATTTACAACCAGGCACTCAGCCTGCAATCGTTCAACGAACTGACAGTAACCTATGACCAGTTTATCCTTAATGATATCAAAGCTATCAACAACGGGAGAAACGTGATTGTTGACGGAAGTATTTACGATAACTCGGCTTTTACTATTGCCATGATTAATCTTTCGAATACCGGCTCTGTTATCTGGAAAAAACGAGCCTACGGAAACACTGCTACAACCAACAAAAATGTTGAATTCCGGGGTCTCACCGAAAACGGATCTACGACGGTTCATGTTGGAATGGGGTTTAATGAAGGCCGTGTGATAGCCGTGATTGATAGCAATGGGAACGGACTTTGTAACAACGATATGGCATTTAATATGACCAATGTTCACCCAAGCCTCGTTCTACAATCGCAAACCATGAGTGTTGCAACGGTCAATGCCATGAAAGCTGATGTTACTTATGCTTACTCGAATTACGCTTCGTACAATAAACAGATTTATTGTGGAAGCCTTTTGGCAATTGATGACAATACGGGAAGCCTTCCTCTTGTTTCCTCCATTTATCCTAATCCTGCCACTGACATCGTAAATCTGAATATTGAAAACCCAAACAATACCAAGCTGACAGTAAATATTTATTCGGTAGTCGGTAAATTGATCAGGACTGAAATTTTAGAACAGTATCAGAGCCGGATCAATGTTGATTATTTAAAAAATGGAATCTATTTAGTTGAAATCAAATCTGATGAATGGAGAATGACTCAGAAACTGATTATAAATAAGTAATAGCTGGAGTTTAGATGGTTTAAGAATTGAACGCAAAAAATAATGTTTATCTTTAACCCGAAGTGTTTGCTTCGGGTTTTTTTGTTAAAATTAAATTATTTTAGATATTGGTGATAAATATCATTTATTTTTGCGGGGAAAAGTCTGACTATTATCAGGAAAATCCTTCCGAATAATGGATGTAAAGCTTAGATTTTAAAAGATATATAAAATCTGTTGAACTAAATTTGCATGACCTGCTTAATACTTTTACATTGATTTAAAACAAAAATAAATCAATAACGAAAGATATTTTTTACACAACCTAATTAATTAGATATGAAAATAATAACTAAATCCTTACTATTAACTTTGTTAATATATTTGGCTTCTCCACTTAATGTTAAAAGCCAGATCGAAATTTCAAATATTGACCAAATCGGAAAAATAAAAAATGGGACCACCTATATAGCAATGAAAGATCCTGATCTGGAAAATGTTAAGGATTATTTTACAATTTTCAATACTTATTGGACCGTTTCAAAGATTAAATTTATAAAATACACTGAAATTGAAAAATACTTATTACCTGAAAACTCTTTTTTAACGATAAGTGCATTTAGAAGAAATATTACAATGCAAACAGCCAGATCAAATGGTATGATGAGTAATGGATTGAATTATCAAATTACACAGATATATCTTGAATTATGGAATTGTAAAGATAAATTTTTTGAAAAGGGGAAAAAAGAAAAGGAATTTGATGATTCTTATAAAAATCAGATGGCAAGAATAGAACTTTTTACAGATTATAATACCTTAAAGCATCCTGAAATAATATTAAATTTAGATTATGATGGAAACAGATGTATACGCAATTGGGGTACTGGATTTTTGAAAAATTATATTCAATTATTAATGCGGCTATTAAATAAAAATGAGGAAAAGAAATTGTATTCTGAAATTAATAATAAAGAAGAGTTAATCAATTTAAAAAAGGAAGTTTTGTATATTCCAGCTTATATTTTAACAAAATTCGATAAATTTACAGGAGCAGAAAATCAATATCATGATGAGAAAGAAATGATATCAAAATATAAATTTAAATATGAATATTTACCTACTGTTGACCTAAACAAAAAAATTCTATCAGAAACTTCAGTATTTTATTACTTAATTTATATTAAAAGCAGTACTGATAAATATGTAAGTGTTGTTAATTCGCAAACTGGCGAAATTATTTATTCCAGATATACTTCTACTTCCTATAATATCAAACCAAAAGACTTTAAATATTTAAGTAAAAAAATACTTTCATCATAAAACAATAAAATCTTTCTAATAATCTTCATATCCCCTTATCTTTTTTTGCCGGATATATACTCCTAACTCATGTATAGTAATATGGCAAATATTTTATTCCACAATCCATGGTTCAATTTATTTATAATTACCAATTTAAGTAAAGCCTGTGAAGCAGAAATTGTGCTTATGTATAATTGCAGGTTTAAATGATTAAACTGTTAAAAAATACACTTGAGAATTAAATTATTGTATATTTGTAGGGTGAAATAAGCATGACATTTGTCAGGACTATACAATCAAAATATGGAGGTAAAGGATGATTTTGTCAGACCTATATATATGTTACCAACAAGGCGAAGAAAAGACAGCGACACTGAAAATGACTGAGAAAATGGTTTGAGAATGAAAAAAAATGACATGATAGAAAAAAGATTTAGTTTTTTTGCCGACCCGCAAGAAAAGAAAGCGGAAAGCCGACCCACATTTGGCACATTGCCTTTTGCCCGACACACGAGCCAACGCTTCGCAAAAGTCAAAGAGCCAAATCTTGCTGACCCGCAATTTATTTTGCATGTATTTTAAAATGATTATTTTTGACATTGTTAAATGAATAATATTGTAAAACAAAAACTTAATAAAATGTAGAATTTAAGAAAATATAAAGAAAATAGCGTTTAGCAGAATTCTGTTATTGAAACCGTCCAAATTTTCAAAACTGAACAGGATAGTAAGCAAAAACGCCACGTCAAGGCGTGGTCGTTGCTTTACTTGTTCAGTGGGTTCTTGGACGGACATCAATAACAGTTGGCGATTTGACCACGCTGTTTTTTTTTGGCAAATTCAACTAATAAATGCAATATGAAAATTAAAAATTTACACTTTGAAATAGATTTTAAAGAAATGCTAACTTTTAAACAAATATGATATGAGAAAAATTCTTACAATTATTTTCTTTAGTACGTGCATTCTAAATGCGGTAAATGCACAAAACTATTCAAGCATGGGGGATGAAGCTATGAATAATGGCAAGTATCAACAAGCAATTGACTATTATAGTAAAGCTTTTGACCAAAACCAATCAGATGACATTACTAAAAAAATCAATTTTGCTCAAAACTTGAAGAAAGAGTTTGACGAAATAGACATAGCTATTAATAGTGGAAACTTTACACTTGCTGAGGCACATATTAATAATGTATTAATGATTGACCCTTCAAATAAATTTATTGAAGGTAAACGGCAAGAAATAAAACAAAAACAAAAACAAAACAGTAGTGATAAAAGCCAAAGGCATTGGAGAAAATTTACCCATTGTTTTAAAGGAGACGATGATGTGCATGATATGTTTGGTGGTTTTCATATAAGTACCGGCTATTCAAAAATAAATGAAAATTTTTATTACCCATTCTTTGGTATTGATACTTTGATGCCAATAAATAAAAACAATAATGGATATAATATTAATATGTATTATAACAATTCTCAGAAAATCCCTTTAACATTTGAATTTGGTCTTACAGTGAATGATGCATACTTAGATGGTGGTAATAGAAATAATGGTTACTCGCAATTTAAAGTATCATTTCATAAATTGCATTTAGGACTTTCATATTCAATAAGACCAATAAAAATCATCAACCTTGATATAGGGGGGGGGTATAATTTTGGTAATTTTAATACATATACATATTCAAGGAATACACCAACAGGTTGGGCACCATTGGCTTTATATACCGATAAATATGTTTTTTCTGAACCATATTACAAATTAGGATTAACAATAATGCTTAATAACAAGTATGGTGGAGGGTTCAGTTATCATTATATGTCCAATTTTAACACGGAAAATAAAATGAGTTTTCATAACATATCCTATATTTTTGGGAAAAAACCGAGCTTATGGATTCTTGGTCTTGGTTTATTACTTGGATTAGGTGCAATTTCTTAATAACTAAAACATAAAAAAATGAAAAAGCAAATTTTTTACATCATCGGTTTATTCTTAGTATTTACAACAATGGTTGCATGTAATAAATACTTCGGTAGTGCAATGTCAGATATTAATAAGAATAAAATTACTTCGACAACAGTAAGTAATTTAGAAACTGCCAAAACTAAAGGCAATAAAAAGGTTGAATGTTATTATCAACTTGCAAGAATTTATCAATACAATCAAGACTTGCAAAACCTCGACAAAGCTAAAGAGTATTACCAATACTTGATTAGTAATATTAATGATGCTAATTTGAAATCGCAATTTGAAAAGTTAAAGAAAAAGCAAGCAGTTGATAGATATACATTTGAAAGTTCTTTGAAAACTGTTAATGATTTAATAGACACACGTACATTCAATACGTATGTTAAAACCAATACATTAGACGCTTACAAAGAGTTTATTACAAAATATCCCAATAGCAATCATATTACAGATGCAAAAAATAAAGCGTATGATAAAGCCTGTTCAATAAATACTTTGGAATTTTACAAAGAGTATATTACCAAATTTCCATACCATAAGACAAATGATGCAAAAGATAAGGCATATTATGTTGCGGTATCAATTAATACGCTTGAGGTTTATAAATCATTTCTTGCCGATTTTCAAGATTACAGAAAAGATGAAATACATGAGAAAGCCTTTAAAATTACAGAAGGTCTAAATACAATAGTTGATTACAATTTTTATATCAGTACATTTCCTTATAGCAAGATGAATAATTCCGCAATTTCAAAGCGGGATTTCATTATTGTATCTGATTTTAAAAAATCAATTACGAGTAAAACATTAGCTGAACAATTTACGGCAATAGATAATTTTCTCTACAATAAATCCGATAATGTTCAAAAAGATATTTTGACAAAATATGCAAGTAGCATCTTGCCTTCTATTTCTAATATATCGGGGTTTCAAAATACATATAGTATTTTAAATAAGGTCTCATATAAAACTTCTGCGATTTCCAATATTCTAAACGAATATTTTGGAAATGAAGTTTTAAGCGTATTTAGCGTTGAGGATAGCTATAAAAATATTTTATCTAGTTATTCATACAACTATGTTAGTTTTAAACCAGTGTTAGAAAAAAGGATACAAGCATACACTACAATCCTTTCAAGTTACAATTTGCCATCTTCAACAATAAATCAGATTAAAGAAAATAAATTAAATGAAGAGTTTGTTTTAAAATATTATCCACTGAAAATAATTGTTGATAATATGTCAAGCTACGATGATAGCAAGCATAGAACTAATGCTGCTCAAATTCGTTCATTATTAAACAGTACAATATATAGTTCTTGTGATGATTGGTCATCTATAGAATCATTTTTTGAAAATGCAAAAGTTTCAACTTCATGTAAAACATGTAATGGCTCTGGTTCTGTAGCAGAAAAAAGGTGTCAGGAATGTAAAGGTAGAGGAGAAATAAGGTGCAATAATTGTGTGCAATACTCAGAAACGACACCAGGTAGTTGGGTATCCTCGGGCTCGACTAATTACTTTACGGTTTGTTGTACTGCAGGAAAACTTCATCATGATAACCCTTATGTAGATAAAGTTTGTCTTGTTTGTAATGGTTCTGGTAAAAAAGATTGTCCCACCTGTGGTGGTAGCGGTTTTGTAACCGAGTGCCCTACTTGCAAAGGAAAAGGTGGTTACGATTCAAAGTATTATGATTATTATAAGTAAAGCAAAATACAACAATGAATAAGATTCAAGTATTTTTCAGCCAATTGATTGAAAAAATAGAAAATTCTAAAGTACCTATTGGGAATTATATTCTCACATTTATTTTTATTATTTTAATAAGATGTTTTTTTGAATTGATTTCAAGTGCATCTTACTTTCCTTTATCCACAGCACTTCATTTTATTGTTTTTACAATATCTGTTTGCTTATCATTAATTGTGCTCTTTACATTTTTCTCAAAAACTCCTGTTATTAAAGTTGCAAAAATTGTTTTAATTGGTTTTGTAATTCTTATTTTTCCACCTCTTTTTGACCTATTATTTAGTTTAGGGAATAAAACAGTAATGGGTTATAATTTATTGAACCTCGAAATTAACCCATTTTTGAGTTTTATTACTTTTTTTGGCAAATACGATAAAATTGGAATTACGCTGGGGATTAAGATAGAGATATGCCTTGTTTTATTTTTCAGCTTCTTATATTTCTATTATAAAACAAATTTTTTAAAAGCCTTATTATCCGTCTTTGTTGAATATATTGTTTTATTTCTTTTTTTAAGCACTCCTTTTTTGCTTAAACCCTTTTATAGTATTTTCAGATTATACATAGATTATCCTTTTCATGATTTAGACTATGATTTTGTTTATGTGTTTTCATTTTTGTCATTGTTATTCTTATGTTATATTTTTTATAAGACAAATAAACAATATTTTTTTGCAATTATAAAAGATATTCGCTTAGAAAGAACTCTGCATTATATCTTTGTTTTCATTCTGGGTATTGTGATAGCACGAAAAATATTATTTTCTCCTTTTGTGTATAATACAATATCGTTTTGGGGTTTTATTTTTTCAATAATTTCAATAATTTTTGCATGGCTATTTTCTGTTATAACAAATAATATAGTTGATTTAAAAATTGATAAAATATCTAATCCGCTTCGCCCATCTGTCCAAAAAATAATCCCTATAAAAAAATATAATCAGTTAGCTGTTTTATTTCTGTTTTTGTCAATATATACAGCAGCGATTGTTTCTTGGAAGTTTGTTTTTTTAGTTTCCATTTTTATTGGTGGTTATTATTTATATTCAATTCCACCTTTAAGGCTAAAGAGAGTTCTTTTATTTTCAAAATTTATTATTGGCTTTAATTCACTAATTATTTTTGTATATGGGTACGAATACTTTACTTTATTTTCCACTGCTATTAAAGAACCTGGTAATAATAATATTTTTTTAATTAACTTTCCTATTTCTATGTATGTTGTTTTTCTTATAGGTTTTTCTTTATGTTCTAACCTAATAGATATAAAGGATTACGAAGGTGATAAACATGCTAAAATTACAACTTTGCCCGGAGTATTAGGTTTTCGTTTATCTAAAATTATTACTGGTGTATTTTTCCTTTTATTTTACCTATTGTTATATTTTAAAATCCCCAAATTGGAATACTATATTCCTCTTTGTTTTATTGGTCTTTTTCAATTATTCCTTTTTATAAGAAAAAAACATAATGAAAAATTAATTTTTCTTGCTTACTTATTCAGTTTAATTATTGTTATTATTTATTTTTATAATGATAAAGTTTTTTGAAATAAATGCCCACACAGCCAAGCACAATGTCAGGTCGCACAAGCCATCGCTAAAACCAAAACCTGCCATAGAGCTTGTCTGTCTGCCATCGCTGACCTTGCTGACACTGAAAAAACTAAATCTTTTAAAGACAAAGAAAACGGAATGACTGAATTGAAAACATATCTCAAACCATTGACAGACAAGAACGCCCAGTTGGTAACACGGGCTAAAAGCAAGCGGGCAGATAGTGGTAATTTGAAGGGTATTGCAACTA
>JBMOKG010000220.1:0-2569 GCA_049315385.1 Bacteroidales bacterium | reverse complement strand
GAAATGTACGACCTCTGTGCCAAGAATGGAATTAGCAGAGAGGAATACTTTTTAATTGGAATCGGTTTTGCTGAATTTACAACAGATGGGATAGGAACCCATGGGAGTGTATCTTGTACAGTTTTACTACTCGAAACCAATAAATATGCCCAAACATTTGATGAGATAAAATCACAATTGATTTTACAATCCAAAGTAGATGTAATCAAAAAAACATTTAATGTGAATTATTCTGATTTAGGGAAATATATAAAAAGGGTTGATACAATGTTGCTGACAGAGATGGGAAAGTACATTAAGGAAATGAATGTAATTGAAGAAGAATAACTATATAAATAGATAAAAATGATAAACTTACTTTTTCGTCTATTCCTGACTTTTAATGCCACTTCGTTAATAATTGTAATATATCTGGTAAAAGGTCATAAGGTTTTAAATGAATTACATCCACTGCTTAAGGACATGCCCCATTTTATTTCTTATGTCTTATATTTCTGTGTGCCAGTTTTTTTTACTTTTCTGAGCTTGCTTCTATCAAAATTACTTATAAGTGACAGTCTAGAAGAAGAACAGGGAGTTTCTGCTATTAAAGAAATTGAACAAGCAAACAATGCATATTTACCTAGTTATTTGGGTTATTTCTTTGTAGCATTAAGTGTTACGTATTGCGATACATTAGTTTTTGTTTTTGCCATTCTTTTCTTGTTTACATTTTTATCACAGACACTTTATTTTAATCCGTTATTTCTGATTTTCGGCTATCATTTCTATTTCCTTACTACTGCAACGAATATCAAAATTTTTCTAATCCCCAGAAAGGAACTTAAAGATCCAAACATACTAAATTTTCCAAAACTAAAACGTATTAATAACTTCACTTTTATAGACCAACAAAAATAATATTATGAATTACTTATTAGCAAAAACAAAGGCCAAAAGAGCCAGAAAAGGAGATATGTTCAAAGTTCTATCAAATGTTAGTGTATATCAACTGCCTGATGATTTGAATAATCCAAAAGAATATGATACAAACTATAAATTGGAAGAGGATGAATGGTTCGCAATTAGTAGTTTTTCGACAAAAGAATATTGCATTGACTTTTTAAAAATAAGATTCATTTCAGCAGGCTACAATGAGATTCAAAGAGTTGATTATGGAAGTATCGATTTTCTATGCTCAATACAGGATGGAGTTTATTTTTTCCAGAAGCTATCAGCAAGCCAAATAGTAAGGCGAGATTATATCTCATTTAATGATGAACCTAAATTTATTGTGAATGAACCAATTATTGTTATAGAAAACCTCCCAGATGCAATTTATATAAAAAACACCGACATTCTGTATTTTAAAAAACTTACTTCAATTACGGGTATTTTTAAAGGGATTGATGAGTTGTATAAAGAAGCAACTGAACAAGAAACAGTGGAGTTCCTTGAAAATGACTTTATTAAATTAGATAAAAACTACTCTGCCGAAAAAGTAAAAACTGCAAACCGAAAAAGAATTGCTATGGCAATGGAGACCTTACAAAAGTATACTGCTGTTGAGAAAAAAGATATGTTTAGTTATATCCGAGAGTATTGTGATAATCTAAATTTCGATGAGGCAAATCAAAATTTTACTATCTCTGATGAAGAAGAATTGAAAAAACTCCTTTTTGGAATAGAACAAAGGTATTATACGACAAGATTCGGTAACGAAAGAAGACTCGCAAATTCTATTATCACTATTTAAAATTGAGAATTAAATATTCTTTTTACCTTGAATGAAAAAAATGCTGTTATTTATCTCAGTTTTGCTCTACACCCTTTCGTCTTTTGGGCAGACCCTGATTACAACTGCTGAAGTCAGTATTAGAGCTACACCGGAAATTAATGGTAAAGTAATATGTAAAATACGAAAAGGTACTATTATTGAACCAATAGAAGGTATTATATCTTATAAAAACTGGTTGCCTATAGAATACAAAGGTAAAATAGGTTGGGTGTATCAGGTTTATGTGAAACAGAAGTCCGGCAAAATCCAAAGTAAACTCAAGAGCAATCATAAATACTAAATGTACTTCTTATCATAAAATTATGAAAACATACACACGCACTTTTTCCATTCTTCTGTTTAGCATTTCATTACTGACAATGACTGCCTGCAAAGTCACATTTGTGCCAGCTTATGATGCTCAGATAACACAACAGATAGACCAAACTGCCAAAGCAGTGGATAAGTTTTATCTTACAATGTTGGAAACAACCGCTTCTGATACATTTGGACGGAGCTTCACTAAGTTCTCGGAACAGTATATCAATGTCGAAGTAGAGATGAATTCCTTATTGAACAAGAATAAAATCCGTCCGCTAAATGAGAACTCCACCCGAATATGTGAGATAAATCTTCAGCTCTGGCAGAAATACAAAGAGGAACACAAACGGAAAAATACACTCAGCGATGGTATTATAAAACTCAATCGGAAAACCTTCAATGATTTGTTTTATGCCATGCAAGTGGCGGAAGAAGGAAAAAATATAAGAGCTCCTAATCCATAAATAATCCTTCCTTGAAGTTCTGTTTTTG
>JBMOKG010000042.1:0-41827 GCA_049315385.1 Bacteroidales bacterium | reverse complement strand
ATACAATTCAGAATGTTGCCTATAATATTTTTCATTGCGTTGGTACTTCTGAAATAGTATATCGTTTATACCCCGATCCATCTTCAGCTATAAAATTAGATACAAATAATATATGTGCTCCGGAACCAGCAACACCTATAAATTTTTCAGGTTTAATAAATGATCTAATTTATTCATGGGATTTTGGTGATACTAATTTTGCAAATGGGCAATTTGTTAATCATACGTATTTGAATGCTGGGAATTATAATGTTAAGGTTATACTTACAGGAATAGGTGGGTGTGTTGATTCAAATGAAACAACGGTTTATGTAAATCCCCGTGCAAAAGCTTATTTTGAAGCAACTTATGATGATGCTCCAATTCCTAATTTCTGGAGAGTAGCATTTACTGACTTATCAACGAATGCAAGTAGTTGGAAATGGAACTTTGGTGATGATTCATCTTCTACATTCAAAAATCCTTACCATGACTACAATAAAATAGGTAGTTATTGGACAACACTTATTGCAGATAATATTTATGGATGCCCTGATAGTATAGGTAAAAGAATTGTGATTAATGGTGATGTATTTTATGCTCCTAATGCTTTTACGCCTAATGGTGATGGATTAAATGATGAATTTATACCAGTAGGAACTTTTAACCATGATTTTCCTTTCAAAATGATGATTTTTAATCGATGGGGTGTACTTGTTTATGAAACCAACTCGAATTTACCTTGGGATGGTAAATATCAACGCGAAATTTGTCCGGATGGTGTTTATGTCTGGGCTGTTTTTTATAAAGCATTGAATGGTATTGATCAAACAGTAAGAGGAAAAGTAACTTTAATCCGTTAATAAAAATAACGGATAACTTTTCTTTTTTTATAATAAGCTTTATAAATTAAGCGTTATATAAAAATAACTCAAAAAACAATTATCATGAAAATGAAAACAGTATTTGTAATTATTGTAATGCTTGTAATATGCAGCTTTACACCAAGCCCAAAAGTGAATTATTTATTTTTAAATGCCAATGAATTAAAACAATTAGGAATTCACTTGAATAGTAAAGGTTTGTATTATCTCAACATTAATTCAATGCAAAAACAAGATGGCGGAAGTCATTGTACATTGGCTTTTTATTGTAACAACAAGAACTATTTGACAAGTATTCATCGTAGTGAATTTGAGAATTTGAATCCGGTAAATAATGACGACAAATTATTGCTTCAAAATGGAATTTCCACCCATGATTTTTATCCCTTGATTGTAGGAAATACAAAAGGAAATGCAAGTTTGGACAACTATAGCGTTTTTCATAAAGATATTAAACTCTTACCCGTAGTTGTTTGTATGTCGGAATGCAATTTGTCCAACAGGAAAGATACTGTAATTGTATGGTTTAAACCAACTGAAAGTCTCAAAAAGATTTTATCAAACCGCATCAATATCGAAGATTATCTGCAAATTCCGATATTTAAAGAACCAGGCGAAGTTCAAAAGCATTAAATTTTATAGTAAAAGAAATTAGTAATGAAAACGTATATCAGTTACACTAGATAAACAAATAAATTACTTATTGTCTTCAATAAAATAATCTGCAAAATTGATGAAATACAACTTTTTAATAGCACGAGTAGTAGCAGTATAAAGCCAACGAAGAAATTCAGTATTAATCATTTCCTTGGTAAGATAACCTTGATCGACAAACACTGTATTCCACTGTCCACCTTGGGTTTTGTGGCAGGTAAGTGAGTAAGCATATTTTACTTGTAGTGCATTCAGGTAAGGACTGTTTTTAACTTTCTGTATTCTTTCTCTTTTAGTGGGAATATCCTCATAATCTTTCATGATTTCGTCCCACAATTTACGGCTTTCAATAAAGGGTAGGGCAGGTGCTTCCAGCATAATGGTGTCGAGTATAATCTTTACGTCCAAGTTCTTTTCATCAGGGAAATCAATCAATCGTACTGTAACATCTGCAAAACGAAATCCATATATCTCTTCAATTTTTCTGATTTTTAAAATCTCAATAGTATCACCATTGGCAATAAAACCCGTTTCCGATTCTTCAGGCAACCAATAATAATTATTGCGAAGCACCATCATATAATCACCCGCCGAAATTTCATCTTCCTGAAACAAGATACGGTTGCGGATTTCTTGATTAAAAACATTTGCTCGTTTATTGGAACGACAAATTACTACTACATTATCCCGTTCTTCATTAGAATAACTGTTGTTGAGACAATCCTCCAAGTCTGCACCACCAATTCGCTGCACATCTGTGAAACCTTCGAGATTAAAGAATGGTACTTCAAAAGATTCGTCTTTTATTTTTTCACGCAAATGAGTAGCATTGGTCAATATACCCGATTCCTTTGCCTGACGAACTACCATAGTTAACTCATGTTCGGTAATATTCAGTCTAAAAGCTCCTTTAAGGAAGTTTTTATCCAAAGCCGGACTTAAATCAGAACCAACAGGAGGCAATTGAGCAGTATCTCCAATTAATATTAAATTGCAATTCAAGCCTTCGTTAATGTATAGAATCAAATCTTCCAATACACTTCTTCCTGAAAACAAACCTGTTTCTGTTTTGTGGTTCATATCAGGTATCATCGAAGCTTCGTCAACAATAAAAATAGTATTGCGATGCTTATTTTGTTGTAAGGTTAAAAACGTATGACCGTCTTTTGAAGTTTGTACACGATAAATCTTTTTGTGAATGGTAAATGCACGCATTCCTGAATATTCGGATAAAACTTTAGCAGCCCGACCCGTTGGAGCAAGTAAAACGGCTTTCTTATCGAGGTATGGGAATGCTTTAACCAATGCACTTACAACTGTTGTTTTGCCTGTTCCGGCATAACCTTTTATCAGAAAAGCATCTTCGTTTTCTGTTTTATGAAAAAACACACTCAACTTATCAATCAACTCCTTTTGATCCAATGTAGGTTCAAAAGAAAAATATCGTTGAATAATTTTACTGATATCTTTTGCGTGCATGTTGGTAGTTAATGGTTAATTGTTAATGATTAATGGTTTGCAAGTTAGTTTTCACTCGTTACTTGCTACTATTAATCATTGTTTTACATATATTAGGCAGCTTTTCTAATCTTTTTACATCACCAAATCATCAACTGGTATGGTCAATTACTATTTTCCATTTTCCATTAATTTTCTTCCATAACAATGAAAAATAGCCACCTATATTTTCTTTTTCCCGTTCGAGTTGCCAACTACCAATTACAATAATATTGCTTGTATCTATCCATTGAAATGTCAAATGGTCGAAAACCAGTTTGCCCATTGTGGCTTTTTTGGGATATGATTTTAAATAATGATTGAGTGTTTCATGCCAGCCATAAGTTATCCCTTTTTTGCCGACAAACATCATGGAATCCGATTGCCAGTAATGCTGCATATAAGCAGGAATATCTCCTTCATTCCATGATACAACTTGCTCGTTCATTAGTTTTTTTATTTCTTCAAAACTTTTTTGTTCCTGACCAAAACTGACCAAAACAATTAATAGAACGGTAATAAATACCAATGGTTTTTTATGTATCTTCATAACTAATTGTTTAAAGCTTTATTTACAACATAATTCCATAAAAACCTTAAAGATTATTGTAACGTATTGACTTAATCCTGATAGGGTTGCTGTGTGTATGTTGTTAATAATAAATATGTTGTTTTTAATCCTTTTGTTTAAAAGCTTTTATTAAATGCAAAAATACAATATATTTTTATCTCTTAACTTTATTGTTTTTGTATTTAAAAATTAAACTAAATTCCACTTTAAGCAAATAATACTGAATGTTAATAAAAAAATAATATAAAATTTGAATCAGTGTGTTTATTTTTTGTACTTTCGTATCCTTATATTAAAAGGAAAATACTATTTATTAAAATAATTATAAACAAAATCAAAACATTGCAAAACACTTGAAAAACATGATTTTTTCTATGTTATGTACTTATTTAAAAATTAAAAATTGTATTATGAAAAAACAAATTACAAACAAAGCCCGAACTTTTGGGCTCAAATTAATGGGAATTCTCATTGTGATGCTTTTTATAAGCGTTCAGAGTTGGGGACAAATAGCTATTAGTGTGGGAAATCCTGTTTCTCAGGATTTTAATTCTATTGGTACTTCAGCTACTGCTACTCTACCAACTGGATGGAAAGTTGATAAACAGACAGTTGTAAGAACGCTAGGTACTTATACTGCTGCTGTTAGTGCAACTGGTGTTCTTGGTGGAAATGACATGAGTACATCTGCAGGTAATGGGATTTATAATTTTGGGGCAGGGATAGCAGCAAGTGCTACTGATAGAGCCGTAGGAGGTATTTCGTCTGGTACTGCTTCAAAAACTGTGAATATCTATGCTTATCTTACAAACAGCGGTGCTATAATCACCGATTTCACAATTAGTTATGCTGTTGAAAAATATCGTAAGGGATCTAATTCATCTGGATTTTCTATCCAAATGTATTATTCAACCGATGGAGCTGTATGGACCTCAGCTGGTAGTAATTTTTTGACAAGTTTTGCTGCAGATGCTGATAATACTGGTTATGCATCTGCACCTGGTGTAACTACAAATGTTACAAATAAAACATTATCTGTTTCAGTAGCAGCCAGTGCAGGCTTATATCTGGCATGGAGTTATTCTGTAACTTCAGGTTCTACTACCTCAAATGCACAAGCACTTGGAATAGATGATGTGTTGATTACTGCTAATGGTGGAGCTATCGTACCTTCAGTTACTACAACTGCTGCTTCAGCTATTGGAACTACTACTGCCACTTTCAACGGGAATATTACTTCTGATGGTGGTTCTACAATTACAGAAAGAGGATTTTGTTATAATACATCTGCAGGGGTTTTGATTACTGATAATAAAACAGCAGAAGGAATAACTGCTGTTGGTAGTTATTCAAAAAGTTTTAGTTTAACACCAGCTACAAATTATTTCTACAAAGCTTATGCTACTAATAGCATTGGAACCACATTAAGTGCTACTGAAATTAATTTCTGGACACTTTCGGATGAACCAGTTTCGCATTCGACTTCATTTACAAACAATGTAATATCTCAAACTCAAATAGATGTTAATTTTGATGCATTAACATCAATATCAAATGCAAGTGGATATATGATATTGAAGAAAACAGCTTCAGTTCCAACAGGTATTCCTGCTGATGCTATTGCTTATAGTGTAGGAAATACAATAGGAGATGCTACTGTAGCAGCTATTGTTACAAATACTTCTGCAACATCAGCAAGTATCAATGGTTTAAGTGCTGGAACTAACTATTATTTTACAATTATTCCATTTAATAATGGACTAAATAGTACAACTTATAATTATAAAACAGATGGTATTTTCCCTTCAACAAATGGTACTACATTACTTCCATTGGATGCAACCTCTGAAGTTTCTGGTCCAGCATTAGGATCACAACCTAATCCTGTATTGATTTCTTCTTTGATTAACAATGCAGTTGATGCTGTTCGTGTTTTTGATATGGATATTTGGGATTATGCAACTGCTGATGCTCAACCTACAATAATTACTCAAGTTGCCATTAAAGCAGGGCCAAACAATACAGCCAAATGGGCTAGTACTTTACAAGGTGTAAAACTCTCAACAGATGCAGGTACTTCATTTGTAACTATAGGTACTCCTGTAATTACGGATTCTACAATCGTAATTCCAATTGCTTCTGGCAATTTAAATATTCTGAATGGAAATGCAAAGACCATTTCATTATATGTTTATTTAAAAAATTCTGGTTTAACTGATAATAAAATACTTGAATTTAAGGTAAATTCTGCTATTTCCTCACATGGATTTACTGCTGATGCTACAGGCTCAACATTTCTTCCAACTTTCGCCACAGCTCCAGTTTCAAATCAGATGTTGATTGATGTAGTTGCAACAAAATTAAAATTTGTACAACAACCCACAAGTGTAAATATTAATGCTACGATGTCTCCTGCTGTTACTATTGAAGCCACGGATGCAAACAACAATCGCGACCTTGATAAAACAGGAACTGTATCATTGATTTCTTCAGGAACAATGACTGGCGCTGTCTCAGCTACTTTAGCTGCAGGATTTGGTACTTTTGGAGGAATTGTTCATACCGTCGCTGGAACAGGATTGTCACTAACAGCATCTCTAAGTCAATTATCTGATGCAACTAGCAATACTTTTATTGTAACTCTTGTCCCATTATTAACTGAGCTTGTTGTTCCTCAGTATATTGGTGGTAGAACTGCTGGTACTTTTAATAATGCACGTACTCCAATTGCTGTTTGTTTAAATATTGATAATCTTTTACCCAACACAGCTTATGACCTTAAACTTGGCATGTCTCTAACTTCAGAAGCAAGTACTTCCTTTGGAGCTGGAGTATGGTGGATTGGTTCAAGTTTTATTAATACAAATATAGCTAATATCTTTACTACCAATTCATCGGGAAGTAGTGGTATCTTTTGGGTTTATTTTGAACCATCAAATAATAGTACTGGTGGACGTTTTCTCCCAGGTTCTGTCCATAATCTTAGAATTGGTTATGCGGTTCATGGTGCTACTATGTCTTCTGCCCCCAATTTTGTAACTACAAAAACAATTACATGTCTTGATTTAGGTACTACTGCACTAACAGCAGGAACAACCGATGATGGTGCATTTGTAAAAGGAACTACGAACGTTGATGCTTCTGGTAAATATATATTAACTTATGATAATGTAAGCGGAACGGGAAATCCATTGTATTCATATCAAATAAGAACTGCTACTGCTACCAATGATAATCAAACAGAAATACCAACATCAGTAAATGATGTATTTATGCAAACTGGGACAAGTGCTATTGGAGATTATGCTTCCATAATACCTATTGGAGCTAATAATCCTAATGGAGTTCGCCGTATCGAAGTCCGTAATGCTGATAATTCCATATATTATTATAATACCGATGCTGATGGTATATGGGCAAGCGGTGCAAATACAACAACTGTTTTAAGACGTGCTGTTGTGAATCTTACAGATTATGCAACTATTAGTACACCAACACCAAGTACTTTAAGTGGTTTTACAACTTCATCCGGTGCTGAATCGGTTGAACAAACATTTACTGTTGACGGATCAAATCTTATGAGTGATTTAGTGATAACTGCACCTGCAAATTTTGAAGTTAGAGAAAGCGGAGTTGGTTCTTATGGATCTTCAGTTTCTTTTGCTCCAATTTCAGGAGTTGTTACGACTAAAACAATTGAAGTAAGAATAGCTGCATCAGCAGGGGTAGGTTCACCTTCAGGAAATGTTGTTTGCAATTCTACCGCTGCTATTTCAAAAAACATAGCTGTATCTGGAACTGTTATTTCTGCAACTTCTCCTCTAATTACAATAACAGGTAGTTTAACTACTTTTGCTAATACACAAGTCAATACATTTTCATTAGAACAAAGTTATAATGTTGAAGGTTCAAATCTTACTTCGGATATTATCATTACTCCACCTGCAGGTTTTGAAATTTCAACAACTACAGGACTTGCTTTTGTTGCCACAAATCCTATTACTTTAACTCAAATAGCTGGAATAGTGAGTCCAACAACTATTTACGTTCGCTTTGCACCTTTATTAGTTCAAACCTATAGTGGAAATATTACAAATGTTAGTACTGGAGCAACTCAAAAAGATAAAGCCGTAAGTGGTTTAGGTGTAACAGCAGAACCTTCCAATCATGCAACTTCTTTTGTTGCCACAGCCGTTTCTCAAGTTCAAATTGACCTTACTTTTAGTGCAGCAAGCACAATTACAAATGCAGCAGGTTATTTAATTCTACAAAAAACAGGCTCTGCTCCTTCAGGAGCTCCAGTAGATGCCAATGCTTATATAGTTGGAAGTACAATTGGAGATGCTACAGTTGCTGCTAATATTACTAACCTTGCTGATACTTCTAAAGCAATAACAGGATTAGCTGCAGGAACACATTATTATTTCACTATATTCCCTTACAATTGGGATGGAGTAAATGTAGTAACCTATAACTACAAAACTGATGCAGTAGTGCCTGTTACAGATGCTATTACAAATTTGGCATTAGATGCCAATTCAGAGGTGTCAGGACCAGCATTGCTAAGTCAGCCTAACCCTGTATCAATATCTTCATTGATAACCTCGGATGCAGCAGCAATTCGTGTATTTGATATGGATATTTATGATTATAGTGGTGATGCTGAACCTACAAAAATTACACAGGTAACAATAAAAGCAGGAACAGCCAATACTGCTAATTGGGCAAATACAATTCAGGGCGTAAAACTATCAACAGATGGTGGTACTACATTTGTAACAACCGGTACTCCTGTAATTACTGCATCTTCTATTGTTTTTCCAATTACTTCAGGTAATTTGAATGTTCCTGATAATACTGATCCTGCTTTTACGATTTCATTATATATTTATCTGAAAACTTCAGGCTTAACAGACAATTCAATTTTTGAATTTAAAGTTGATAATACTGCTTCATCTCATGGTTTTACTGCTGATGCAACAGGTTCAACATTTTTACCAACATTTGTTACACCAACAATTTCGCATCAAATATTGATAGATGTGGTTGCTACAAAATTAAATTTTGTTCAACAACCTTCAAATGTGGGCACTTCGGTTAATATTACACCAGCTGTTACTATTAGTGCAACTGATGCAAATGGAAATAGAGATTTAAATTATGCTACGAATATAAACATCATGGCGATCGGTGCTACTTTGAATGCTTCTCCTGTTTCTGTTGCTCCTATTAATGGATTGGCAACATTTAACACATTATCATTTCCTTCGGCTGCAACATCTGTAACACTGGATGCTGTTTCAGGTTCTTTAACCGGTGCTACAAGTAATTCTTTTGATATTTTATTACTTCCTCTTCCTGGAGAGATAGTAATCAATCAATTTAGCTCAGACTATAATGGCTCAAGTAATGAATATGTTGAACTTGTAAATAAAACTGATAAAACCTTTGATTTATCTTTGTTCAAAATAGAATATAAAGCTGCTTCAGGTGGTACAGGTACTGCTGGTGGAACTTTATCAGGTACATTGGCTCCTTATCAATATTGGTTGCTATCACCAGATGCTACCATAACCGTTGGACAAACAACTTCTTTAGCAAGAGATGGAGCTATTACAGCAGGTTTTGCAGCTGCTTCAGGTCAATTGGCTTTAAGATTAGTAAATACACCCAATACTATTATTGATGGATTGGCTTATGGAACAATAACTTCTAATGTTTTAGGTGAAGGTGCTGCAGCTTCTGCACCACCAGCCGATGGAGGATTACTTAGAGCTTCTGATGGAGCTGATAACAATGTAAATGCTACTGATTTCACAACCGTTACTCAAGCTAACATTTACCTAAGAAATCATAACTCATATAATATATCCAATACTTATACATTACCATCAACAACCTATACTGCTGATGTAGTAATTTCGGGTACAGCACCTAATGTAGCTTTGTCAGGAAATACAACCATAGCTGGAAAACTAACAATTTTAACAGGAAATCTTACTGTTGCAAGCAATCAAAATTTAACTGTGAATGGCACTCTTACTAATAATGCAGGTATTACGGGTTTAGTTATAAAATCGGATGGTTCAGGAACAGCTTCCTTAAAACATTACACTGCTGGTGTTAATGCAACGGTTGAACGTTTCATACCTCATATGAATGCTGACGAATTCCACATGCTGGCTTCTCCTGTAAGCGGACAAGCTATAGCTCCTAATTTTAATGAACCAGAATCTTTCTTCGTATGGAATGAACCTACCGGAGCTTGGATTGAACTTGCTGATACAACTAATTTTGCTGCTGCTAATTTTGGAAGCTCTACCAACTTTATTCCTGCTAAAGGTTATGCAGTTTCATATCCTTTCCAAACATTAAAAGATTTTGCTGGTGTTCTTAACGAAGGAAATGTTACTATTCCACTAACTGTTACTACAGGGACTTATAGTGGTTGGAATTTTGTAGCCAATCCTTATCCATCAGCTATTGACTGGAGTGTTGCTGCTGGTTTTACAAGAAGTATGTTAATGCCTGATGGTACTGAAAATGCAATGTGGATTTGGGATGCAGCTGCTGGTCAATACGGTTCTTGTCTTTCAAATGGTATAAGTAATTTGCCAAGTGTTACCAAAGATATTGCAATGGGACAAGGATTTTGGGTGTTGGCTAATACTGCTGGGACTTTTGGTATAAATAATACAGCAAGGGTTCATTCTACTCAAAATTTCCTTAAATCTTCAACTACAGAAGAAATGCTTCGTTTGGCAGTTTCTGGTAATGCTAATTCATATCATGATGGAATCGTTGTAAGATTTGGAAGTACAAGCGATCAAAGTGGTGCACCAAAAATGTTTAGTTTAGAAGCATCGGCACCAAGTTTGTATTCAACAAAGTTGAATAAAAATTGGAGCATCAATTCACTAACAACTATAGCTCAACATCCAGTAGTTCCAGTTAGTTTTAAAGCTGGTGCAAATGGTAATTATACTATTACAGCCAGTGAATTGAATAGTTTTGCCACAACTACTTATGTTTACTTAAAAGATTTGAAAACAAACACTATTACTAATTTGAATCAAAATCCTAATTATACATTTGCAGCTACTACCAATGACAATGCTGATCGTTTTCAATTGATATTTGCAGCTTCACCATTAGGAATTTTGGACAATCAAATTCAAAATACCTCTATATATTCTAATAACAATAATATTTACATAAATAGCAATGAGGTAGTTAAACAAATTTCTATTTATAATACATTGGGTCAATTGGTGAAAACTATTGATAGCAACAATGGCACAATTATTGTTAATATGAATGGAAACGTTAATGGATATTACATTGTAAGAGTTATTACAAATAAAAATGTGTATTCAGAAAAAGTATTGATTAAATAAGTAAACAAAACTTTCCTTACATCTATTAATAATATAAAGTGATGTAAGGAAAGTTTTTAAATACAAATGTTCTTTAAATCGGGAATAAATAATTACAAACAAATAATAATTAGAAAAACTTTATACCATTTCTCGCATTGAGATAGGGTTTTAAAGAGGAAAAAAGGAAGAATATGAAAAAAATAATTTTAACTACACTTATTTTAATTAGCAGTATCGGATTATTTGCGCAACCGCTACCACCACCTTATACCCATGGAGAAACAACCGATCAACCTGGAGCACCCATTGATGGGGGTTTAAGTTTTTTAATGTTGATGGGTGTGGCTTTTGGATATAAAAAAATTAATGCTTTAAAGAAAATGTCCACTAACAAAAAATAGACAAAAATTGTTTTTTTCTTGTTTTATTAAACTCCGTTGATTTTTTAAATTCAGCGGAGTTTTTTTTAGTTCTTTTGTAAAGACAAATCAAATTATATTATTAAAACAGTTATATTTTCTTTATAAAATAGCTAGAAAAAATGCTTTTTATTTTTTTGTAATTATTACTCCAAAATGATAAGGTTCCAATATAAATGGGGGCTTATGCAAATCAAATTTAGTAAAATCTATCCACTGTGAAATTTGTTCAGGTTTAGGTCTGATGATAACTTCAGGGCCGCGTGGTGTAAGAATATCACTTCGCCAATGGATAATGCCGATTTTTCCATTTGGCTTTAAAATTCGCCAAGCTTCATTAAGGAAATCATAGGGCTTATTGTGATGTAAAATGTTGAAAAGCATGACATAGTTAATGGATTCTGCTTCCATGCCTGTACTGGATTCAAGTATATCCCGTTTTTCAGGCGTGACATTAATAATTTTGGATGCTGATAATTTTTGAGAAAGCAATTGGAACATCTTGTCTTCGATATCAAATGCATATAAAGAACCTTTAATCCTTTTTGCTGCTGCTAATGTAAATGTACCATAGCCAAAGCCGATTTCAACCAAATCATTGATGCTATTATCAATTTCTAATTCAGATAAAATAAGATCAACATTAAAAAATGTTGACCATAATTCTTCTTCTGGCATGCCACTATCAATAACCTTCAAAATTGAAATTTTTAATTTTTGATTAATTTTCTAGAACAAATGCCATTTTGAGTTTCAATAGTAATAAAATACATACCGTTTTTAAGAAAACTGATATCCAATAATGTTTCATTTTTATTTCGAGAAATTTGATTTAATATACTTTTTCCAGTTATATCAACTAATGATAATTTATAATCCAAATTAGTAATAATGTTGATTGTTGAATTAGAGGGGTTTGGAAATATTGAAATAATATTATTGAACCTATCATAAGAATTTATTCCTGTAAAATGAGGGTCAGGAGTTCCACAGTATTGATTTCCTTTTTTAAAATATCTCAAATAATATTTAATATCTGCATCAGCGGCATGTCGTCTGAAATAATACACCCTCCCTAAACCAACACCATAAATTTCTTCATAATAGGTGCCTTCAAAACAACAATTATTACATCGGGTGTTTTTATAAATAATTTTGTTGCAATAGTTTGCAGCTGTATAAACTGTGTCATGCAATCTATTGCAGGAATCTATAGTAAAATGCGGAATTAATGTTGTAATTAATGAATCTAAGTTAGAAATTGAATAATTTATTGTATCTGAATGATAGCTGAATACCGGATTTGGACCAGGGGTAATAGAATATGAATTATGAATTGCTGAGTAACTTACAGTATTACTATCATTTGAAAAGGTTTTATTAAGAATTATTGATTGATATCCATATAAGGGAGCGTAAATAGGAGTTTCATCTATCGATTGAAATTCGTCATTTACATTAAAGTCAAAGATTTGCCGGATAGTAGGTATTGGTTGAGATTCAGCTTCTAAAATTAAAAACGAAAACAATAGAAAGAATGATAAGGTTTTCATAGGAGTATCTAAATTTTACTGCAAATATAATCTATAATATTTTAATATTTATATTTTTTACATTACTCTCCTTTATGAAATTACAGATTCTGTGATTTGTTCATAATAACAGTTTATAAAAGGAAGTATTAGTTGTATGGGTTATGATAACTATTTTGTCACTTTCAAACACTACTCTAAAAAATAAATAATTGATTATTTTTTTAACAAACATTTAATTTATTGGGAAATAATTATTAGGATTATTTTAGTGTATAATAGAAAATGAATTTATATGCCTATAATTCAATTATTAACAAAATTTTATTCACCTCTGATGAAATAAAAATGTTAAATTTTATAAACTGATAATAAATGTATTATCTTTGTTAGTTAAAAAATATTGCAAATCGTATGATTTAAGTAATTACTTCTTTTGAAATTACATGTAAGTGTCTCATAATATACGCCTTGCATATATTTCAAACTATCCTTTTTGCTTTTAGTTTTTGATTGATATTTTTATCAGCATGTGCCTATAATTAATTTAAAAAAACTAACCACATGAAAACAAAATCTACTTCTTTCATAAATTTTAATTTTAAGTCTGTTTTAATATTTATTGTTTTTTTAGTATTATCGTTGAATACACAGGCGCAATATTGCACAGCGACCAATGGTTGTTATATGTATATCAGCCGTGTACAATTTACAGATATTGATAATTGGAGTTCTTGTTCCAATTACAATGATTATACTACAACCAATACTGCCAGTATTAAACAAGGTTATCCTTATCAGATAGCTGTCACAAATTCACAACATTATACCTTCAATTATTGTGATGTGTGGGTTGATTGGAATAAAGATTCAATTTTTGACAATACAACAGAGTATTATGGGTTGAGCAATTCAACAAATCCATATACAGGAATCATTACTGTACCCTTAAATTCTACTATCGGAGAAACAAGAATGCGGATAAGGATTAGATATGAAGGAAATGTAACACCTTGTGGGGATGCTGCTTCTCCATTTTATGGAGAGGTTGAGGATTATACAGTAAATGTATTAGCTGCAAGTCAAATGAATTTAGTAAGTATAATGTTCAATCAAATACAAGGGATTGCTATACCAGGCACACAAGATGTAATAATGTCATGTATTAAGGTTGTTACAGATGGAAGTTTAAATCCCTTATATCTTAAAAATATTACTTTAAACTCTTTAGGTTCTTTTTCATACATATCAGATGCGAAATTGTTTTACACCAACAATTCTCCTGTTTTTTCAATGCAAACATCAGTGGGTAGCCATATTAGCAGTCCCGGAAATCAACTTCTTTTTACTGATTCTGTTTCTCTATTGCCTGATACAAATTATTTCTGGCTTACTTATTCTGTATCCAATAATACTTCAATTGGAACGCATTTGAAAGCAAATCTTGAATCTATAAATATTAACGATAGCCTTCAATTGCCTACATCAATTGATACTTCTGCCTTTATTGAGATAGTTGCTCCTTTAAACGGAACTTATTTAATAAATGCCCAAGGCAACGGAGACTACCTTAATTTCAATGAAGCTGTTAATGATTTGATAATCAAGGGTGTGTCGGGAGCTGTTGTGTTTAATGCAGATAGTGGCATTTACAATGAGCAAATTAGGATTCCTTCAATAATTGGTGTTTCAGCAACAAATACAATAACTTTCAAATCTACAAACAATGACAATTCTAGTGTTAATTTAATCCATACACATACCAATCCACAAAATAATTATACAGTTTTATTAGAAAATACGTCATTTGTCAATTTTGAAAATTTAACTATTACTTCCGGATATTCAAATGATTACGGAAAAGTAATTGATATTACTGGTTTAACTCATCACATAAATTTTAGTGACAATTACATTATTGGATCAGAATCTTATTATGGTAATAGTAATATGGCTTTAGTTTCATTATCTAGCTTTAGTTCTTCTAATATTACTATTTTAAATAATTTCCTTCAAAATGGATATTATGGTGTGTTTTTTGAAGGTTATAGTTCAATGTCTGACAATATTATTTCAGGCAATACTATGATTAATCAAGGTGGTTATGGAATTTATGCTTTCAGACAATCAAATTTAAAAATTTCAAACAACTATATTTATACTGATTTATTTTCAAGTTATTACTATGGAATATTTTGCTTTGAAGAAAGGGGGGGGGTGCAAATTAATGCAAATCAAATTATTGCAAAAAATTTTAATAACATTTTTGGTATTTTTTTATATGATTGTATTGGGAATATTCAAAATTCTATTATAGCAAATAATTTTATTTCATTACATCCAACATTAGGTTCAGCTAATGGTATTGTATTAGAAAATGACTCTATTTTACAAGTTTATTATAACAGTATCAGCATTGTTGGAAATAACAGTAATTCGAATACCTTAAAAATCCAAAAATCTTCAAATTTGGTGTTCAAAAATAATATTATCTCCAATACTGCTTTTGGTACCGCTATCAATGCAGAAATATGTAATCAATGTCAATCTGATTATAACAATATTTATTCAAATGGAATTATTGGAAAATTGAACATCGATGATATTCCTGATTTAGTTTCATGGATTGCAGCAACACAAGTAGATAGTAATTCTGTAAGCGTGTTTCCTCAATTTTATTCCGATACAGATTTACATACAACAAATATAAAATTAAACGGTAAAGCCATACCTATTTCTGGTATAACAGAAGATATTGATGGTCAATTAAGAAATTCATCCACTCCTGATATTGGTGCTGATGAATTTGATCCACCAGCCTATGATTTAAAAGCAGAAGCATTTATAAATTTACCTTCAGGATGTGGACTTAGCAATAACGAGAAAATTGAAGTAATAATTGAAAATGCAGGTACTTCAAATTTTATTGCCGGAAATGCAATTATCAAATATAGTATCGATTTTTCTCAGCAATTGATTGCTGAAACAATTAATCGCAATATTGTTTCAGGTGATACAATTCATTATGTTTTTGCCAACCCAGCAAGTTTATCAGTAAATACACTGATGCATGATACTTTATTCTTAATCAAAGCTTGGCTTGAATATGGCAATGATTCCATTCATGCCAATGATAGTATTCAAAATATATCTGCCACAAAATATATACCTGCAGCTCCCTTTACTTCAGATACTATCATTTCTTATGCAACTTCTGTAAGTTTAAATACTCCAGTTGTTCAGGATTATATTCCTGCATGGTATGAATCATTAACTTCTGTGAATAAACTCAAAATTGGAAATCAATTTACTACTCCCGTTTTATATAATCCTGATACACTTTATGTAACTACTCAAAAAGGAGGACTTGAATATGGAGTCATAGGTAATGATAATACTTATATTTTAGATTTTCCTTTTTATTCCTATTATTCAGCACGTTCACAGATAATTTACACTGCTGATCAAATGCAAGCTGCTGGATTTGTAGCTGGAATTATTACATCCCTTGCTTTTAATGTCTATACACAATCTCTTACAGCAATGACAGGTTTTAGTATCAATATGAAAAATACCAATTTATCTGATCTAACTGCTTTTGAAGAAAACGGATGGACAAATGTATTCTCATCTACTTATACTGTTCCGGGAACTGGTTGGCAAGAAATAAATTTTCAAAATCCTTTTATGTGGGATGGAGTCAGCAATATTTTAATAAATATTTGCTTCGACAATAATGATTATGGGAGTTTTTCCTACGTTTATGGGACCTATCAAACGGGTAAATCCTTTTTTGGTAATATAAATAGTAATTCAGGATGTGGTATTACCAATGGGTATTTTCAAAATTACCAGCCCAATATCCGTTTTAATGGAACCAAGTTGGGGAGTGGTTGTGAAAGTAGCAGATCTCCCTTACATATAGCTCTTAACAATATGCCATCCAAAGATATAGGAATAATAGCTATTCTTTCTCCTTCTACTGATTTTGAAATGTCAAATCCAGTAACTGTTGGGGTAGTAGTTAAAAATTACGGAACAAATGTATTGGACAGCATGATTGTATCCTATCAAAAAAATGATAATGCTCCTTTAGTTACTGAGATGATTGTTAGTAATTTAGCTCCAGGAGATACTTTGCATTATTATTTTACGCAAACTGCTGATATTTCAACAATTGGAATCTACAATTTTACTGCTTTTACTCAACTTCCCGGGGATACTATTTCTTTGAATGACACAATTCATAAAATAGTTGAAAACTTTACTTATTGTGCAGCAACCTATAATTATGGTTGTTATGATGCTTTTATTGACAACTTCGTTATAAATACATTATCGAATAATACCTCTGGATGTAACAGTGAACCAGGTAGTCATATTATTTATCCAGAAAACGCTTTTACTACTGTATTAGAAAAAGGTATTCCTTATCCTTTTACAATAACTACTATGAATTTGTATAACAGTAATATTGGTTATGGTATATGGCTGGATTTGAATCATGATGGTGATTTTGATGATGTCGGAGAATATATTTACAATCATTATTCTCAGGGTAATCAGCTGTCAGGAAATCTTAATATTCCATCTATCTATAGTTATGTTGGGAATACAAGGTTGAGAATACGAACACTTAGAAGTAATTATTTAAATTCGAGTAATTCTTGCACAAATTTTTATGAATATGGTGAAACGGAAGATTATACCGTTACTTTGACGCCTTCAGTACCTATGGTAATTGACAGCATTCTTTTTAATCAAATTAATGGAATTACTTTACTTGGTACTCAAAATGTTAAGATAGCAAAAATAAAAATTGTTTGCGATGGAAGTTTAAATCCATTATATTTAAAAACGATAGATATTAATAGTTTAGGTTCTTCCCCTGATATTAACGATGCAAAATTATTTTACACTTTTAATTCTGCTGATTTTTCTATGCAATATCCATTTGGGTCACAAATCTCCAATCCAAGCAATCAACTTTTGTTTTTAGATTCAATTTCATTACTTCCAGGTACAAATTACTTTTGGCTGACTTATTCTGTAGCTAACAACGCTATCTTAGGATCTCATTTGAAAGCAAATTTAGAATCACTTAATATCAACGATGCTATTCAATATCCAACTTCCATAGATACATTGGGTTATATTGAAGTTGTTGCTCCTTTAAACGGAACTTATGTTATAAATGCACAAGGAAACGGTAATTATCTCTCCTTTACCGAAGCAGTAAACGATTTAGTTTTTAAAGGTGTATCTGGTCCAGTTATATTTAATGTTGATACAGGAACTTATAATGAGCAGATTAATATTCCTTTAATAGCAGGTGCATCTGCTACCAATACGATAACTTTTACATCAACAAATAATGATAAAACCAGTGTAATATTAAATTACAATCAGACTAATACTGCTGATAATTATACTATTTTGTTACAAAATACATCTTTTATTTATTTTCAAAATCTAACTATTTCTTCAGGGTATTCTTATAATTATAGCAGAGTAATACATATTACAGGTTCAAGCAGCGATATAAATATTTCTGAGAATAACATCGTCGGCAGCGATTCTTATTCAGGGAATTATAATAGTTTAGCATTGATATATATTTCTCCTTCTACTGCTACTTCTAATATATCTATATTGAATAATACTTTATACTATGGATCCTATGGTGTAATGTTTGATGGTTCTTATACAATGAATGATAATACCATCTCTGGGAATAATTTTTTACATCAAGGAAATTATGGAATTTATGTTAATCATCAAGCAAATATAAACATTTCAAATAATTACATTTATTCTGGGATATATTCTACTTTTTATTACGGGATTTATTCCAATAGTGGAAACGGGAAAATGATAATCAGTAGAAATACAATTGATGTAAATAATTTTAATACTATTTACGGTATATCAATGAATTATAATTCAGGAGATCTTCTGAAATCAAGAATTGAAAATAATTTTATTTCTCTGAATGCTTCTTCCACAGCAATAGGTATTTTAATGAATAATAATACAACAATTGGTGTTTATTATAATAGTATAAATATTTATGGAAATAATAGTAATACAGATGCTCTTAATATTCAGAATTCTAACGGTTTAGATATTAAAAATAATATAATTTCAAATAATGCAAATGGAACTGCTTTTAATATTGGAAGTTGTAATCAATGTTATTCTGATTACAACAATATTTATTCAAACGGAACTTTTGCAAAAAAGAATGGAATTATTAGCTCTGATTTACCTTTGTGGACTTCGGCAACATTAATGGATAGCAATTCAATGAGTTCTAATCCGCAATACACATCAAATAATGATTTACATACCACTAATATTTCTTTAAATGGAAAAGCAATTCCAATTTATGGCATAACGACCGATATTGATAATCAACTAAGAAATACACTAACACCTG
This sequence comes from Bacteroidales bacterium, assembly GCA_049315385.1. Classification (GTDB taxonomy): domain Bacteria; phylum Bacteroidota; class Bacteroidia; order Bacteroidales; family JACABE01; genus JACABE01. Next base: position 22,473 of record JBMOKG010000042.1, on the reverse strand, counting down.
ATATTGGTGCAGATGAATTTGATTTGCCTTTCAATGATTTAGAATTAGTTGGTTTTATTAATGTATCATCAGGATGTGGATTATCGAACAATGAAAAAGTTGAAGTAATTGTAAAAAATGTTGGAGATTCGAATTTTGTTGCTGGCAATGCTTCCATATTATTTAGTGTTGATATTGCTCAACAACTTGTTAATGAAACGATAAACAGAGATATCGCCACAGGTGATACTATTCATTATACTTTTTTAACAGGAGCAAACCTTTCTGTAAATTCATATCTCCAAGATACTTCATTTTTCATTCAATGTTGGATTAATTATACAAGTGATTTTAACCATTTGAATGATAGTGCTAATACATCGACTTTGTCGAAATATTTACAACCTGCCCCTGTAGTAGCAGATACTATTATCCCTTATGCCAGTAGTGTCACTTTAAATGCACAGGTTCTTCCGTCTTATATTCCAATATGGTATGATTCTATGTCAGCGTTGAATAGTATTAAAATCGGAAATCCATTCATTACTCCTATTTTGTATCAAGCAGATACTCTTTATGTTTCTTCCCGAAAAGGAGGATTGGATTATACAACCATAGGAACAGGAACTAATACTCAAGGATATCCATTTTTTACTTATTATCATGATTCAAGAACTCAAATTTTGTACACTGCAGACGAAATAATTGCCAGCGGATTGCAACCAGGAATGATTTCTTCACTTTCTTTCAATATTTCAAATGTTTCAAGTTCTTTTCAAAATATGAATGGGTTTAAAATCCTGATACAAAATACATCTCTGACAAATTTGACAGGTTTTATTAATTCAGATTTTACAACGGTGTATTCAGGCAATTATATTGTTCCCGGAACCGGATGGAAGGAAATCGTATTCCAGAATCCATTTTATTGGGATGGTGTGAGTAATATACTAATCAATATTTGTTATGATAATTCTTATTATACCAGTTATACCAGTAATTCATATGTATATTCAACATATATTACAAATAAAGTTTGGCACAGTTATATGGATGGGGGAACTGGTTGCTCATTAACAGGTGGAAGTTTACAAAGTTACCGGCCAAATATCCGTTTTAAAGGTATAAAAATTGGTGTCGGTTGTGAAAGCAATAGAGTACCTTTGAATATAAGCATTAGCAATATGGCGAGCAATGATATCGGAATAATATCCATAATTTCACCAAATACTGGTTTTGAAATTTCAAATGCTGAAACAGTAGCAGTAGTAGTTAAAAATTATGGAACAGCTACGATAGATAGTATGTTTGTTTCTTATAAAAAGACAGATTCAACTCAGGCTGTTACTGAAAAAATAATCAGAAGTTTAGCTTCAGGAGACACTTTACATTACTATTTTATACAGAAAATTAATCTTTCTAATCTAGGTTCTTATACCATTAAAGCATTTACATATCTCCAGGGAGATTCCATATATTTGAATGATACCATTTTAAAGAATATTGAAAACTATACTTATTGTAATGCAACTGCAAGCAATGGCTGTTCCAATACATATATCAATGGTTTTATGGTCAATTATCTGCAAAATAATAATTCTTTGTGCAACACAAATACAGGTGGTTATATTAATTATCCTGAGAATTTATATACAACTACTTTACAAAAAAGTATAAATTATCCTATTACGATAAAATCAGTGAATAATTTCTCAAATGTAGGATATGGTATTTGGTTGGATTTGAATCATGATGGTGACTTTGATGATGCCGGAGAATTTCTTTATTCGAAATATTCCGATAGTACTCAACTTAAAGGAAGTATCAACATTTCTTCTACTTATAACTTTACTGGTAAAACCAGAATTCGAATCAGAGCTGTAAGAAATAACTCTATTTATTCGTACAATTCATGTACAGTATATTCAGAATACGGAGAAACAGAAGATTATACCATAAACATTATGCCTGAACCCTTACAAAAAGATGTTCAGTTACTTAGTGTTGTAAAACCAGATTCAATTTATCAGTTGGTTCCTTCAGATGTAATAGTAAGACTTAAAAATATTGGATTAGATACTTTAATACAAATTCCTCTGACTTATATTTTTAATAATCAAACGCCAGTTTCTTATACTTGGAATGGCCAGTTATTACCTCAGGAATTTGCAAATATTTCTCTTCCTCAACTTACTACTAGTACAACAAATAATAATTTTACTGTTTTTTCGGGTTTAACAGGAGATATGGATAATACAAATGATACTTTATTTAAAATCTTGCTTGCATTCCCACCGCCTTCATTAATTCAAATCAATCCTGATACAATAAATGCTTTAATTCCGTCCTGTATTGATTCAATTACAAAACAATTTAAAATTTATAATACCGGATGGTCTAATTTATCATATACTATTGGATCTAAAGGGTTAGGGTTAATTGGAGATACATCAATATTGGTAATTCAGGATGCTGCTGAATGGGGAATAGATATGAAAAATTTTATTCAAACCAATTTCAATAAAACAGCAACCAAAATTTCATACAGCATGTTAGCTTCTACTAATTTTTTAATGTATGATATTATTATAGTAGTCGGTAATCAATCTACTGCATATTACAATACTATTTCAAGCAATAAGGCTAAATTTGAAGCTTTTTTAAATAATGGAGGAATCGTTCAGTATCAACTTGCAAGTTATAATGGGAATACAATAAATCTGGCGGGTGGGGTTAATGCACTGACTGGCAATAATGAAACACAAAACAAATCTATTTTGATGACTCATCCCATTGTAAATGGTTTGCCCGAAACTTTAAATGGAAATGATGCAAATTCTGGATACTTATCTAATCTTCCGGCCAATGTTAAAATAATTACCCAAACTATGAATTCTGCAAGGCCAACAACTATTGAATATGCTTATGGATCTGGTTTGGTAATAGCAACTACTATGACATGGGGTCATCTTTACACAAATGGATATAATTCAGGTCCTATGCTTACTAAAGCCACAAATTATTCAATTTCAAAAGTTGGATTGCTTCCAAAATGGATTTCTATTCCTTCTGTTGCTGGTGTTGTACTTCCAAATGACTCAACTGAAGTTAATATAACACTTAAAGCCTGGCTTTTGAATGCAGGAAATCATAAACAAGATATAATAATAAAATCTAATGATCCTTTTACTCCTATAGTTAAATTACCGTTGTATTTAACTATAACAGGATTGCCTCAAATCATGCTTAAAGACAGTGTATGGAACTTTCCATCAATCATGGCAGGTGTTATATCAACTAAAAGTTTTAAAATTTACAATACTTCATGTGATTCCCTGAGAATAGCTGCTCTTAATCACACAGATGCGGCATTTTCAACTGTTTATCCTTCAGTTGTTTCACCTTATGATTCTTCTATTATTACAGTAAACTTTAGTTCTTTAATACAGGGAGTCCATACTGATACAATTACGATACTTAATAATAGTGATACAAAAAATTTGTATGTAAGTGGAACTATATTGCCAACACCTCAACTTATATTAACACCAGATAGTCTCATAGCTAATTCATCCAATTGCAATGATACAATTAACCGTACCATACTGATAAAGAACACGGGAAATACTACTATGAATTGGAATGCCTATTTTAGTAAAGGAGCAGGAAAAGCACTGTTGTTTAATGGAAGTAATTCAAATGTCAGAATTGGTAATTTGGGATCTATCCCTCAAAAAGGCTGTGTCGAATTTTGGATGAAAGCAAATACAACTTCTGGAACTAAAATACTTTTTTCATCTTCAGGACTTAATAATAATTGGAAAGGTGTAAACATTTATCAATCTAATAGTTCTTTGTATTTAGTTATAGGAAATGATAATGGAACTACTTACACTAGTTATACAATTACTTCAAATACTGATTATGGTAAATGGCATCATGTTGCAGTAAGCTGGGATTTGACAATTAATCAAGTCTGGACTTATTTTGATGGCATTGTAAACACTAGTGGCAATTATAATCCATATTGGCCTAGCAGTTTTTCGGAAGTAAGATTAGGAAACGGCTACAATTCATCTTCTGGTTATTATTTTAGCGGGGAAATTGATGAATTACGTATTTGGAGTGAAAATCGTTCAGCTGCAAATATAAAAAACAATTTTAAACAAGCAATACTCATGCCTACACCTGCATTAATGGGATTGTGGGGGTTTAATGAAGCTTCTGGTGATACAGCATTTAGCTTTAATAATAACCAAAAGGCAGTATTGTATAATACTAATAGGGTAAATTCAGCAGCAAAAATTGAGAATACAGGCATAGATGTTTATCCATCCAATGGCGTATTGGCAGATGGAGACTCAATTAATGCACAAGTAACTTTTGTTACAAGCGGATTAAATAGTAGAATTCATTATTCAGGAATTGGAATTTCAACAAATGATCCTTTACATTCATTAGTTATTATTCCTACTCAGCTTAATTTGACTGGTAGCCCTCTCCTGCAATTACTCACTACAAATTTAAATATGAATAGTGTAATGGCTGGTGCTTCCATAACCGACTCAATGTATTTCACCAATATTGGGTGCGATACTCTTAAAATAACAAATATAACACATGGAAATACTGTTTTTGGAGTCAATCAAACTTCTTTTACCTTATTACCTAAAGATACAGCAAAACTTAAAGTTAGTTTTAATCCTATTAATGTTGGAAGTTACTATGATACCTTACAAATAGTTTCAAATGGAGGTTTGCGTCAATTGTATTTACATGCTGTTGCTGTGGCAGCACCTCTTGCATTTGTTAATCCTGCTTCTTTTAATGATACTATTACAATATGTAATCAAAACCTTACAAAATATTTTAATATTAAAAATAGTGGAAATGAAATTTTAAGCTGGAACGGACTCATGGGAGGTATTGGTTTGACCGACAACTTTGATAATGGAATTAATAATTCAAACTGGGTCAATAATTCAAATGGGGCATCGGCGGCTTCCTGTGGAACTGCTTATGGTAACAATGCACTTTATTTTGGTGGTGACGGATTAAGATCCATAACCACAAAATCATTGAATACCTTGGGAGGTGGTAACATTTCATTTTATATAAAAATAAGCGGAAGTGGAGGAAGCCCTTGTGAACAGGCTGATGGTGGTGAGGATGTTGTACTGGAATCATCCGTTAATAATGGATCAAGCTGGAATATTCTTCAAACTTTTTATGTAGGAAATTATTCCTATTTTACAGCCATTCAATTAGCAATACCTATAAGTGCTCAGAATTTTAATACCCAATTCAGATGGCGTCAGCTATCCCACAGTGGTTCATGTTGCGACCATTGGTCAATAGATGAAGTGAATATTAATACATTGAATATAAACAATATTACGCCTTCATCAGGTACGATTGCTGTCGGAGATTCTGCTACGGTTCAATTATATATTGACGGAAATGGATTAATAAACGGAAATTATCAGTCACAACTTATTATCAATACCAACGATCCTTTACATTTACAGTTATTAATTCCTATACAATTGATAGTTAAAGCCAATCCTATTATTTCAATTGCAAATAATCCACTTATTATGGATACAGTGATGATAAGTGCAATATCTTCAAAAGTATTGTTTATAAAGAATATGGGGTGTGATAGTTTGAAAATTACAAATATAATGCATGACTTAACTGAAGTTGATGTAAATCCGGTTAGTTTAATAATATTGCCAAAAGATTCTGCAGCTGTAAATGTAACATTTTCTTCATCATCTATCGGTAACTTTATTGATACTTTAAAGATATTCAACAATGCTGGAAATATAAATGTTCCTTTAAAAGCAAAAACTTTAGGTGCACCCGAAATTATCACTTTGCCTGATTTAATAACAGCAAATTTTACTTGCGATAGTCAAATTACAACCACACTTAAAATTAAAAATCCAGGAATCGTTCCATTAAACTGGTATGCATTTATTCCCAATCAGGAAAAAGGAAGTTTGCTATTTAACGGTTTAAATAATTCTGTAAGTTTAGGAAACTGGACTCCAGATACCAAATGGACTGTGGAGGCTTGGATAAAACCTGATGTGCTATCTTATGGAAATAAATTGATTGCAGGCTCGTCTAATAATAATACACCTTGGGGGATTTTTATAGTTGACAAAAAAATTGCAACTATATTTAAATCATCTCAAACAGGAATGCCTCAAAGTGTAATTGCCGATGATACAATATCTTCTGGTGTCTGGTATCATGTTGCTGGTGTTTTTAACGGGTCAACAATTCGTCTGTATGTTAATGGTCAATTAGTTAAATCTGCTATTGCTAATTCAACTTATACAGCATATAGTTATCCTTTTATTGGTGGAGTTCCTAGTTATAGCAATTATTTTTCAGGAAATATTGATGAAGTAAGAATATGGAATAAAGAAAGAAGTCAAAGCCAGATCAGTTATTCTATGAATCACATTTTAGTTGGAAATGAACCTGGATTGCTTGGGTACTGGACCCTAGATAGAGTTAACGGAATAACTGTTGCAGATTTTTCAGGGAATGGTCATGTTGGGACAATAAATGGGGCAAGCTATTCGAGCAATACCTCTTCTACACTAGGATGGGTAAATTTGAGTAATAAGTCTGGCATATTAAATCCAGGAGATTCAACACAAATAAATATTCAAATTAACAGACATCTCTTACCTCAGGGAACACATCCTTTCAAACTGATTGTTCAATCGGATGACCCTGTAAAACCTTTTGATACTACATCGATTACTGTGAATGCCCAATATAATTTAACACCCGTTGATATCGGAAGTGATACAATTTTATGTACAGGTAATGCCAATGTTGTTTCATCAGGAAGCTATCTTACTTATAACTGGAGTAACAATACTTATAATCCAAACTTAAATGTTACGAACAGTGGAAGTTATTACCTAACAGTAACAGATGCAAATGGGTGTGTTTACAGCGATACCATTAAGATAGGATTAACTCAGCCTCCTTTTGCAGATGCAGGAGTTGATAAGTCTGTATGCCAAAATTTCGCAGTATTATTAAATGGTTCTGCAAGTGGTGGGACTCCTCCTTATCAATATATTTGGTTGAATCAATTAATGAATGTAGTTTCAAATTTTGCAAATTATTCTTTTGTACCTGTAAATAATGTAATGCATTTCTTAAGTGTGATTGACAACAATGGCTGTCAATCTTTAGTTAAGGATACCGTAAATATTACTGTTAATCCTAACCCTATTGTTAATGCAGGCAGCGATACTATTATTAATTCAGGTAGTTCAGCATATTTAAATGCAAGTGTTACAGGAGGTAGTTATCCTTATACATTGTTATGGAGTCCTGCAAATTATTTATCATCAACCAATATTTTGAATCCTCTTGCTTCTCCTTTAAATTCTACTTACTATACACTTACTGTAACGGATGCAAATAACTGTACAGCAAACAATAATGTTTATATTAAAGTGAGGTTTACAGTATCTGGAAATATTCAATACAATAACTCATCACATACTTCCATTCCTAATGCATGGGTTTACCTTGAAAATTCATCAAATGGTATAAAAGATTCTGTTTTATCTTCAGTGTCTGGTGATTTTATGTTTTCAAAGGTAGCTTACGCCTCTTATTATCTGTATGCTAAACCTACAGCTGTTTTTGGAGGAGTCAATTCAACTGATGCTCTTGGAATTAGACGTCATATCGTTAGCCTTTCTTCTCTTACTGGAGTTAATTTAAATGCTGCTGATGTTAACAACAGCAATACAGTTTCAAGTGCTGATGCTTTACAAGTATTAAGGCGAACTGTTGGTCTTATAACCTCTTTTTCATCAGGTGATTGGACTTCTGAAAGACATAATTTATATTATGTATCTCAAAATATAGAAAATATTGTAGTTAGAGTATTATGTTTGGGAGATGTAAACGGATCCTACAACATTTATTCCACAAAATCTTCTGAAGGGACTCCATCATTACAATGTATTCCGACCAATAAGAATTTAATTGCAGGAGAAAGCTTTGATTTGCCAGTAAGTTTAAAACAAAACGTAAAACCAGGTGCAGTTACGCTATTCTTTCAATACCCTGAGGATTTAATTGAAATATTGGCTGTTTACTCAAATGGTACTGATATTGAGTTTAATTCTAAAAATGGAATTTTAGCCATAGGTATTTATAATGAAAAAGGTCTAATAATCAACGACAATATTTTATTATCTGTCAAATGTAAAGTTAAACCAAATGCTCCGCTTGATAAAATAGGTTTTTCAATATTAAATCAAAGTGAAATTTCGGATATTAATGGAAAAGTAATCAATGATTTACAGCTTGAAATGGAATGCATGAATATAGTTGATAAGTTTGATGATTTTATATTGGAAGATAATTTTCCAAATCCTTTCGATGTATCAACAACGGTTCGAATATATATCCCTGAAAACTCATCTTTACGACTTAGTATTATAAATACTCTAGGTGTTGAAATAAAATCAATGATCACAGAAAAACTTTCTATTGGTTGGCACGAATTGCAAATTGATGGTAAAGATCTTTCACAAGGAGCATATACTTATCGTATACAGGCAATTGGACTTAAAAACATATTTGATCAGACAAGAAGAATGATGATTATCAAGTAAGGCAAATAATTATTGATTTTTGAAAAACAAGAAATCATGGAAACAAAAAGCATATTTTTTAAATTTGTTAATATAATAGGAATCAATATATTTCATAAATTCTATAGTATGAAAAGAAGTATGTTACTGGCTTTCTTCAGCTTAATGTTGTTGCAGCCAATAATCGCTCAAACAGCAATGATAAAAGCAGATACGATAGTAGCTAATCAGGGCGATAGCATTGATATTGGATTTAGGGCACAAAATTTTCCTCAAACAGGATCACTTACCTTGTATATTCAATATAACGGTATAGTTTTGGATTATGGAAGAGCTATTAATATAAATCCATTGTTGTTAGGTGGTAATCCATTAATAAATAAAACAGGAAATACCATAATTGTATCATGGGCTGATGTAAATGGAGCGATACTCGGAAATGAAAAGTTGTTTGATCTTAGATTTAAATACAATGGAGGTGTTAGTTCAATATCATTTGCTTCAGCTTGTGAGGCAACAGATATTCAGGGAAATGTAATTTTACCTTCAGTAGTCTATAGAGGTGGAAGTGTTACAGAAACATTGTCGTTAAACATTGCATCCCCTAATAATGCATTGTGTCTGGGTGACTCTATGCAAATAACAGCCCAAGCATTGAATGGGCATGGAAACTACACTTACAGCTGGTCATCAAATCCTGTTGGGTTCACTTCAACGTTCGCAACGATAAAAGTTAAACCTCTAGTAAATACTACTTATTCAGTTACCATTAGTGATGGAGTTGATATAGTTAACGGAAGTAAACTTATATCAATATTTACTGATCCACAACCTTCTTCTGTGACCAATATGTTACCTGCAAATAATTCATTAAATCTATCGGCTCCAGTTCAATTCTCCTGGTCTCCAGCTGCTTATGCATCTTTATATGATATTTATTTATGGTCGGCTGATAGTATTAACAGACCCCTTACTCCGCGACTTTCAAATTTATCTCTCATAAATTTCTCTATCAATGGAGGTTTGGATTTTGGGAAATCCTATAAATGGCAAGTTGTGTCAAAAAACCTCTGCCATATCACAAATGGTCCTGTTCAGCAATTTAGTATTAAAGCTTTACCTGAACTTCATGTTACACAAATTACAACATCTCAAGCATACGCAGGTCAACCTTTAACAGTTTCATGGACTGTTAAAAATGATGGTTTAGGTGCCACCACTGAAAGTTCATGGAACGATTATATTTGGATTTCACCTGATATTGAAGTGAGGGTAGGTGAAGATATTGGTTTGGGTCAGTTTCAGAATGTAAGTTACTTAGGCCCTGGTCAAAGTTATACGAATACAGTTCAGGTTAATGTCCCTAATAATTTTATGGGGACTTATTATATTTTTGTGGTAACTGATGCAAATGATGCCTTATTTATTGATTGGTCATTGGTAGGAAATGGACCGATTAATGCTCCGGTACCCTATACTCCCAGCATAACTGGAGTTCCCTATCCTTACATAATGGCATGGGCACATAGTAACGGTTATGTTCATGAAGTAAGTGATAATGGTTCATATCACGATAATTTCTTTTATAAACAACTGGATATTATTATGCCCCCTGTTCCTGATCTGGCAATTCATCAAATTGTTCCTCTTACCAATGTTTTTTCAGGACAAAATTTCCTTTTACCATTCTCCGTTAAAAATCAAGGCTATGCTACAGCAACAGGAAGCTGGAGTGATGTAGTTTATATGAGTGCAGATACTGCCTTTAATGCTTCAACTGCAATTTTACTAGGCAGTTTCCCAAGGTCATTGCCATTGCAACCAGATAGTATTTATTATAATAATGTTCAGTTGACAATTCCTCCCAATATTTTTGGATCATATTATTTATATATTAAAACGGATGCTACCAATCAAGTGTTTGAGAATGTATATGAAAATAATAATCTAACAAAAAGCACTCCGTTTCAGATCTTCCTAACTCCTCCTCCCGATCTGATTGTAAAAAGCATTCAGGCACCTTCAGTACTTGTAAATAAAGTTGTTTATACTATTAACTATACTGTAAAAAACCAGGGTGCAATACCTACTTCAAATGGCCATTGGACAGATAAAATCTATTTAACAAATGCTTCAAATTATAACTTATCAAATGCATTCTTTTTGGGAAGTTTTCAGCGTCATGGTGATCTTGGTGTTGATAGTAGCTATATTGCCAGTTTAAGTGTTAGCATTCCTGCTGGTATAAGTGGACCTTATTATTTTTATGTAAAAACGGATGCAAATTTGGAAGTATTTGAATACACCGATGATAGCAATAATGTTACCAGACAAATAATTCCTTCTAATGTTATCACACCTGATTTGATTGTTACCAATGTTGAAAGCCCACTTTTTGAGAATAACAATCAACCGGTTACTATCTCTTGGACTGTTAAAAATAACGGTGCTGGGAAATTAGTAGATACTGAAGTTACTGATCATATTTTCGTTTCAAAAACAAATATTTTTCATCCAGATTCCTTGATTTCAGTAGGTAGTTTTACCTATCATCTGGCATTATTGGCAGGAGACTCAATAGTGAAACAAAAAACACTGCTATTGCCTCAAAATATTAGTGGTAATTATTATATATATGTATATTCTGATTATACAAATAAAGTCTATGAATCTCCATCAGAGACCAATAATGTCAACAATAGTCTTAATCCTATTCAGCTGAATAAACCTGACTTAACTGTTACTCAGATAACTTTTCCTTCTTCTTTTAATTCTGGACAACCCGCAATTTTTGAATGGAAAATAAAAAATACAGGACTTGGACAAATTGTAAATAAAAAATGGACTGATAAAATTTATCTTTCTAAATCTTCTAATTTCAATTTAGATTCCGTTATAACAGTTGGTAGTTTAACTTATGTTCAACCACTTTTATATTCGGGTGATAGTGTATTAAAAAGTCATTACATTTCCCTCCCTGAAATTATAGCTGGCGAGTATTATGTTTATATTTTTACTGATGCGAAAGATACAGTTTATGAGGGCTCTAACGAAAATAATAATATATTAAGAAGCCAGATTCCTGTAACTTTATTCAATCCAAATCTTACTTTAAACAATGTAAATCATGTTACCGCTATAAATTCAGGACAAGCAATTAATATTGGATGGACTACAAAAAATATCGGTCTGGGTAAGCTTTATTATTCTAATGTTTCAGATAAAATTTACCTTTCTTATTCGCCTGTATTTCAATCAGATTCTGTTGTTTTACTTAGTATTAAATCTTATAATACAACCTTACTGCCAGGTGACAGTATCAATAATCTAATAACTGTAAATATACCAAATGGCGTTTCTGGTAATTTTTATATTTTTATTCATACCAATTTTAACCAGAATATTTATGAAGGTGGTAATAATGCTGACAATAAAAATAAAGGACCCAGCATTCATATTACTTTAGCACCTTGGGCAGATTTAAAGCTAAAAGAATTAGTTATTCCTGATTCGTTGACTTCTGGTGAGAATTTTACAGCAAGCTTTACTGTTAAAAATATTGGAAATACTTCGATCATTGGAACTTCATGGACAGATAAATTATATATTTCTTCCAGTGCTGATTTTGATACCACTGCTATTTTACTTTCAAATTACATTCATTCTCAACAACTTGATACAGGGACAAGCTATATAAACACTTACTCTTCAACACTATTATCTTCTTTTTCTTCAGGTTATTATTTCTTCTATGCACAAACTGATGAAAATAATTCAATCTTTGAATATTTATTTGAAAGCAATAATATCCTTAGAAGTAATCCTATTTTTATTAAACCATATCCAGTAAACCTTTCTTTAACTGCATTTACAGCTCCAGACTCTACTTTTTCTGGTCAAAATATTAATATTCAATGGACTACTATAAATAATAGCAATAAGCCAACACTTCCATCCTATTGGTATGATGCGCTTTATCTTTCTATTGATACTGTCTGGAATCCTGGAAGTGATATTTTAGTTAAAGAATGGAAACAAAACGGACCATTGTTGGCTGGAAATTCTTATTCGAATTCCGAAAATGCATTGATTCCTAATGGATTGAACGGAAATTATTACCTAATTATGATTACCGATCGTACGAATAATAATAATGAGTTAGTAACGATTGATAACCGTAAACTTAAAATCAGAAACAATCAAGCTGCAACTATAAAAATTAAACTCACACCTTCGCCTGACTTGGTTGTAAAAACATTTACAGTTCCTCAGCAATGCATATCTGGGCAAGCATTTAAAGTTGTATTTAAAGTTAAAAATCAGGGTGCAGGTCCAACAACACTTGGGAATTGGACGGATAAGATATATTTGTCAAGTGATTTTACAATAAATCAAGGGGATATTGATATCGGAACCTATAATTATGCCAAAGGAATTTTAGATACTGCACAATACTATCAAGATTCATTGTATGTTACAATTCCTGTTAACTATGGCGGGAATTATGTATTGATTTTTAAAACAGATAATACAGATGCTGTATTTGAATTCAATGGAGAAACTAATAATACAGCCAATACTTTTATCATTGCAGTTCAACCACCACCAGCCGATATTGTTGTAAAATCAATTTCAATACCCGATAGTTCTATGGTCGGCGATTTTATAAACGTTTCATGGGTAATAGAAAATATTGGAACCAATCCTGCAACAGGTAATATGAAAGATATGGTTTATTTATCAACAGATACTTTATGGGATATTTCAGATAAACTAATTGGAGATTATCAATCATCATTAAATCTCCCAACATTAGGTACCCAAATCCGATCAATTCATAAAAAAATACCTGGTATTGCAATAGGGAATACATATGTGATTGTTAGAACTGATATTTTAAATAATATACATGAAAGCAATGATACTAACAATACATCCTATTCAGCTAAAACTTCTTACATTGATATGAAAAGACTATATTTTAATGTAGCCAAAAATGATACATTATTTAATGATACCGATTTGTATTATCTGATAGATGTTCCTGACTCTTTGCAAGGAGAGTCCATGCTTTCTACTTTAAAAGCAGATTCAGTCAATGGTTCAAATGAAATGTATTTGAAATACAATCTGTTATCAACAAGATTGAATTATGAATATACCCATTCTTTTCCTTATCTGGGAAATCAGGAGTTATTGGTACCTTTCCTTTTCAAAGGAAATTATTATCTTATGTTATACGGAAGAACAGTAGTTGCTAACAAGCAAAATATAACAATAAAACCTGAAATTTTAAATTTTGAAGTTCGTTCCATTAATGCTAATAAAGGTGGTAATTCAGGAAAAATAACAGTAGCTTTATTAGGTTCGAAATTCAATGCATTCATGAAAATAAAACTTGTAAAAGGGAATGATACGATCCATGCTGAAGCTCTTCAATTCATTAACTTTACCAAGGTTTTTGTACGCTTTGATTTAAAAGATGCGGTTCCGGGCATTTATAATGTGATTGTAGAACATCTTTGCGAAGGAACCATCGTAATTCCAAATGGATTTGAAGTGAAAAACGGTGCACCAAATTTTCTTTCAGTAAATGCGATTGCTCCTAATAATGTCAGAAACGGAAGGATAGCCAGTTTTACAATAGAATATGCTAATCTGGGTAATACTGATATTGTAGCACCTTCAATTAATATCAAGAGTTATGCCGGTTCTCCAATTTCATTAGATGCTGCTGGTTTAGCAAATAATAGTATGCAATTAAATATTCCTTTACAAATACAGGGCGAGCCAAATAATATCCTAAGACCCGGAGTTACAGGATCTATTGTTATTTATACACGAACCGTGGCAGGTTTAGGATTTACTATTTCAGTTTCAAATCAATAGTTTATTTATAATATAAAAATCATTGATAAAAAAATAAGACAATGACAGCAAAAAAAACAATCGGATATTTTTTAGTAATTATGGCAATCTGCTTAGCATTGCCATTAAAAGCTTTATCTCAGGGATATGCAGGTCCAAATAAGACGATACTTAAAGACTCCAGTGTTGTAATTGGCGGAAGTGGTTGTAGTAGCTGTTGCTACTTATGGACACCTGCAACAGGACTCAGTGACCCTAAAATACTTCATCCCATAGCTAAACCTACAACTACAACCACTTATACACTTAAAGTGACAGGGGATAATTTTAAAATCAGCGATGTAAGCCAGATGACGGTAACTGTCAAAGATGGTATGGATGGTTTAACAGTTACTCCAAATAAATGTTGCTGGAAAAAAGGAGACTCAATTGGATTAAGTCAGTTTACAATTGTTACAGATCCTCCGGGATTAGAAAATACTGTTACTATAAGTCCAACAACTGTACCTGGAAATATCTTTCTTGGGTTTCCTTTGCCAAGCTCAACAGCTACATTACCAGTTACATTTACTGCAAGAGGACCAAATAATACAACAAAAACAGCAACCGTTAATATTTCATGTGTTGATGAAGATGTACAAGGGCAGGTTCAGGTTGGAACAGGAGCTCTTAAAGTTGCAGAAATACTTGAGGGAATTGATGATATTACAAATAAAGTTTCTGCTGTTCTTGGTGTTTGGAGTTGCCAACCTACAGGTGGTTGGTCACAAAATATGAGTTTTTCAACTGGAAAATTGTGTTGTGATGTTGGTTGTATAAAAGATATGTATGCTTATAATGGAACCATTAATTATGATAAAGGAATACAATGCGATTTTCCTTTTTATGGAATTCCTTATGCAGGTTCTATAAATTTTAGAGTAATGGCGAGTGCCGGAGTTGCATTTTCTTTAGGAAATATTAAAACAACCTGTGAAGGTGCTGATAATTGTATTAATGTTGCTATTGCAGGTAATATTGGCGGAGGTTTAAGTGCTACAATAGCCGGAGGTAAAATAATAGATATGAGCATTATGCTCGTTGGACAGATTAATACTCCTCCCTGGGAATATTGCATTGTATCAGGAAAATTTACTAATCGAGAAAATAGTGTATGTTTTAAACTCGATGCAGTTGGTTCAATAACACTTTTAGGTTATATAACAGAAAGTGTTAGTGTTAGTGTAATAAATCAAAGGTGCTACTAATAAATTAAAAATCTTAAATCATGAAAAATTTTCACTTATTTATATCAAAATTTAATAGAATTCTATTTATTGTAATTTTTTGTAATATAATAAGCTTACAACTTTTTGCAGAAAAAGAAAATAATTATTTCATTTTCACTGCTTATATACCACTTCTTGACACTTTCCCAACATATAATATTACATCCTATAACGTTATTGTACCTATTGATTCTGTAGGTTATAGATCGGATCCTGCACATGAAATTTGCAAAACTAAGCTTTTGTATATAATTAACGGTATGATTGCCCCTATGAGTGAAGGTTGGCCTATTGATACTGTATCAGGTAGCGCTGATTGTAATCTGATTAATTCACCGACAGCAATGTTGTGCAAACTCTTTAGAGAATATTTACGAGGAAATATTGACAGTATAACAACTCTTTATAAATCTTCAGATCATGCATTAATAAATAATATACAGTCAAATCCAATAGTCAGAGCAAAATATCAAGGGATTATTGATTCTATTTCAAGTATGAAAATGAAATTTGGATTTCAATTACAAGGAGGCTTTTTTATTATTACAAAGTTAACATTTTTAGATAACTCCGAATATCTTTCACCCTATTTCTTTGTTCAGGAAAATAATCAATGGAAACTATCAACAATGGTTGATTCATTTCCAATTTCATCAAATATTGCAGTTTATTTAAAATCTCATACTCCTGCTTCTCTTATAGGTACTGATGATATTGATAATGATGGTATATCAAACCTAAACGATAACTGCCCATGTAATGCAAACTCAAATCAAAAAGATACAGACAGTGATGGTATTGGTGATGCCTGTGATAATTGTCCTACTAAAACAAACCATGACCAAGTTGATTTTGATGGTGATGGTGTAGGTGATGTTTGTGATAACTGCCTTAAGTTTTACAATCCATCCCAATCCGATTTTGATAATGATGGTATTGGCGATTCTTGTGATAATTGTCGAACTGCTTTAAACCCTAATCAGTCAGACATTGACAATGATTATATTGGAGATGCGTGCGATCAAGATATTGATAATGATGGACATCCAAATAACTTAGACACAGACATTGATGGTGATGGTGTGCCTAATACTATTGATAATTGCCCTTATTATCCAAATTCTAATCAGTTAGATAGTGATGGTGATGGAATAGGAGATGCATGCGACAATTGCCCATTAACATTCAATCCTGATCAGCTTGATACGGAACATGATGCTGTTGGGGATGTATGTGATGCTGATATGGATAATGATGGTGTTCAAAATGTAATTGATAATTGCCCAAAATTTTTCAATCCGGATCAATTGGATGCGAATTGTAATGGAATAGGAGATGCCTGCGAATAATGATTTTACCTGATATTGTAAAAATATAAAGATTTACAGAAATGAAAACAAGAGGATTGAATAATTATAATTCCACTTCAGTGTTGACTGAAAATGGTAATTTTTTAAAAAATAACTATCAATGGTTTAAAAATGACAGTATGAGTATATTAAGAAAGTATGCTTTCATTTTACTAATAATTTTTTTGCTCCCTGAGTTTATTCATGGGCAAATAACTTTTACCAAGGAAGATGCTTCCTGTGGTGCATCCGATGGAAGCGCAACAGTAAGTGTAAGTGGAGGAACAGCTCCCTACACTTATCTTTGGTCTAATGGTGGAATAGGGACAAGTATCAATAACCTGGCTGTTGGTCCATATACCTGCATTATTACCGATGCAAGTGGTTGTACCGGTCAGGGTGAGGTTTTTATTGATAATAAAACTGACATGGAAGTAAATATAACTGGAGGTGATGTATCAACTACCTATTGTAGTAATGCATCTCCTCCATCAATTACACTCACAGCTTCTGTTTCAGGAGGAAAACCACCTTATGTTTGCAGTTGGCCTTCTTATTCTATGACAGCAACTTCTTCTGGTAATTACACTGTAACAGTTACTGATTCTGCACATTGCTTAAAACACGCTTCTACCTATGTGTTGTTTATCAGGGTCGATTGTTCATCAGATCCTAATGATATTACTGGCCCTGATGGATTTGGACAACAAAAAATTATTGGGGTTTCTGAAAAACTTCCATATACTATACGCTATGAAAACGATCCAGAGTTTGCTACAGTTCCTGCTCAAAAAGTTAAAATTGAAATGCCTTTTGATACTACT
This sequence comes from Bacteroidales bacterium, assembly GCA_049315385.1. GTDB lineage: Bacteria > Bacteroidota > Bacteroidia > Bacteroidales > JACABE01 > JACABE01. The sequence goes on along the minus strand of JBMOKG010000042.1, from coordinate 4,537 downwards.
GCAAATATGCTTTCCATGCGTTTAAGTGATTTTGGATTTGGTAGTTTTATTTTTAGTGTTCCTCAAAATACTACATTTTATTCAAAAAGATTAGATGTTTCAGATTCTTTGGGAGTTATGGTTGATGTAACCGCAGGGATTGATGTTCAAAACAAAAAAGCTTTTTGGATACTAGAATCAATTGATCCTGCAACTGGATTGGTGCCAAATGATGCTAATAAAGGATTTTTATTAGTAAATGATAGTATTACCCATAGAGGTGAAGGATTTGTTAGTTTTACAATGTTGCCCAAAAATACAGTTCAAACCGGAGACTCTTTAAAAGCTGAAGCTTCTATTGTTTTTGATATCAACGATGCTATTAAAACCAATATATGGAAAAATGTTATTGATGCTTATTATCCTACAAGTTTTGTAAATTCTCTACCTGCAATTACAGATACAAATTTTATAAAAATTTCATTCACAGCTAATGATGATGCTGGCGGTTCGGGTGTGAAAATTGTTAAATTATTTATGGCAAAGAATACTGGAGCTTATGAATTGGTTGGAACTTACAATAAAGACAGTATTGTATATATTGTTGGAGTTGAGGATGATGAATATAAGTTTATAAGTATAGCCGAAGATAATGTTGGGAATACAGAACCTATGAAAGAAACATCAGATGCTCACACATTTCTTGGTTATCCTCGATTAATCTCAGGCAAAATCACATATCAAAATAATGCAAATACACCTCTTAATAATGTGAAAGTATTTTTACGAAATACAAATGGTATTATTTTAGATTCTGTATATACCAATCAATCTGGTGATTATGATTTTGGATTTAAATCAAAAACAACATATTTAATTGATGGATACTCTGATTTAGCATGGGGTGGTGTAAATTCAACCGATGCTTTAATTATTCAAAGGCAAATAGTTGGATTATCATCATTTAATTCTTTACAAGCAAAAGCAGCTGATATTAATGAATCAGGAAATATTACTAGTATCGATGCACTTTTATTAAGAAAACGAATTGTTGGTGAAATCAATCATTTTCCTACAAATGATTGGATTTTTTTAAAGGATACTATTAAAGTTGAAAAAAATAATATTAACCATCTAATGAAGTCATTATGCGCTGGAGACGTTAATGGAAATTATTCAGCAGTATTTTCTAAAAGTTCAAATATTATCTTAACTCAGCATGGAGAAATACCTGCTGATAGAAATCAGCTCATTGAATTACCTGTAATTCTTAATAATAAAATCCAAACAGCAGCCATCACTTATATGATGGATTATCCTGATAATATTATTAAAATTGAAAATGTAATTTCATCTTTACCTGGATTTTTGTATAAAGCAAAGGCAGGAAAGTTAATACTTGCATGGGATAGCATATCTCCAATGAGCTTTGATAAAAATGATGTTTTATTTACAATGCATGTACGAGTCAATAGAGAAGTTTCTGAAAAAGATCATGTAATTTTTACCCTTGACAATCACAGTGAGTTTGCCGACAAAAATGCAAACGTTATTGATGGTGTGAGCTTAAGTGTGCCAAATATTATTATATCTCCATTTTTAGATTATGAATTGAGTCCAAATTTCCCAAATCCATTTAGTAAATCTACTGAAATTAGATACGAATTACCAGAAGATGGAATGGTTACTCTAAAAGTTTATAATATAATAGGTCAGGAAATAAAAACCGTGGTTTTGGCAAAACAAAAAGCTGGTAGTTATAGTGTGCGTTTTGATGGTTCTGGTTTAGAAGGTGGTACATATTCTTATAAAATTGATGTGGAAGGAAAAACAAGAAAATACATAGCATCACATTTGATGATTGTTATACCAAATAATTAAAAAATATAATGAATTTATTAAAAATAATCTTTTTTACTATTCTTGCATTTTTAATTAATCAGGGAAAAGCACAGACTCTTCAAATTGATAATGTTCAAGCTAATTTAGGAGATACTGCAAGCGTTACTGTAAATGTTTCTAATATAGATAGTCTTGGTTCCATTACCTTATTTATTAGTTATGATACAACAAAAGTGAATTTTATTAATTATACCAATCTTAATCCTCATACTACAGGAGTTCTAATTAATGATATACATAATTTATCTAACAATACTCGTCTTGGGAAAATTGCAATTTCGTGGTCAAATTTAAATAGTGTAAGTTTTGTTGCAGAAATATTTGTGGTATTTCATTTTAAAGTAATAGCAGGAAATGATTGCCCACTTATTTTTTTACCAGACTGTGAACTTGCTAATTATAAAGGAGATATTATTAGTTTAAATTTTATAAATGGAAATATAAGCTTTACTGGATTGTCTATAAGTGATAATAATCTTTTTGATTGCAAAATCTATCCAAACCCATTTAATAATAATATTTCTATTGATTTTCTTGATCCAGCTTTTATTGAAGGAATAAATGTTTTTCAAATGGATGGCAAATGTGTTCAAAAGATTATAATCAACAAACAATCATCACATTTTATAATTAAACAACTAAATAATCTCGAAAAAGGGAATTATTTTTTTGAAATTCTATCAAAAAATAAAGAGAAAAGAGAGATTAAAAAAACTTTTAAATTAATAAAAAATTAATTCTAAAATAACACAAGCAATAACTTAATATATAATACTATGAAAAAGTTATTTATAAAAATTATCAGCATTCTTGCAATTTTTATGCTTAATATTAGCATAATTTCTGCTCAACAAATTACACTTCCAAATTCGAATGCTTGTTTAAATGATACTACAATTGTTCCTATAAATTTTAGCAATATTGATTCTTTAGCTGCACTTACATTGTATATAAGTTATGATACAGCAGTTTTAACTTATGTTGGGTTTGATAATGTAAATACCATAACATCTGGAATCATGTGTGGAGTACCCACAGTTGGTTATAATGCATGGAAAGTTGTTATTTCATGGATTGATAATACTTTAAATGGTGTTAACTTAGTGTCAGAAAAACTTTGCGATTTAAAATTTAAGTACAAAGGTGGAAACTCAAATTTAACTTTTTTAATGGCATCTGAGTTGTCTAAACCTGATGGAATTAATGTTATTATTCCTACATATTCAAATGGAAGTGTCAGCCCTTTAATACTTTCACAACCTATATCCACTCAAATTTGTGAAGGATTACAGACTAATTTTTCTGTTGCAACTGCTTCTGGAAGTACTTATCAATGGCAAGTACTAAATGGAACTCAATGGTTTGATCTCCAGAATAACACAACATATTCAGGTGTAAATACCAATTCACTTCAAATTAATAAAACGCCTTATTCTTTAAATAATAAGAATTTTAGGTGTTTGGTTACAAAAAATTGTACCGAATCTTCCAGTTATGCAACACTTACAGTTTATCCAAAACCACTTATAGTAATAAACAATGACACCACAATATGTGTTGGCAATTCTGTAATAATAAGTGGGTCAGGAAGTACAGGGTCAGGAACTCTTATTTATAGTTGGGATCAAGGATTAGGTTTGGGAATTACACACACTGTGACACCAAGTCTGTCTTCAACTTATTATCTTACTGTTACAGGATCAAATAATTGCACTTCTATTGATAGTGTTGTTGTTTTTGTGAATCAATTTCCTTCACCTGCTGGAATAATAACTGGTACAACAACTTTATGTAAAGGGCAAAATGGAGTAATTTATACAGTTCCTTCAATAAATAATGCAACTTCTTATATATGGACAATACCAACAGGTGTAATTGGTACTAGCACCACTAATAGCATAGCTGTTAATTACTCAAACACTGCTGTTTCAGGAAATATTACAGTTCATGGAAGCAATGCTTGTGGAGTTGGAAATTCTTCTTCTTTTGCAATTACCGTAAATCCCACTCCTGCTGTTAGCAATAATGCAACAGCAACAACATGTAGTGGAACAAGCCCTAATATTGCATTAACTTCCAGCACTCCAAGTAATTTTGCATGGACGATTGGAACCATAACAGGAAGTATAACAGGAGCTACTGCCAGTTCAGGAGCAAGTATTAATCAAGTATTAATCAATCCAAATATTACGAATGGCAGTGTACAATATATTGTTACTCCAACTTCTACAACAGGAAGTTGCGTCGGAAATCCCACTACAATAACTATTACAGTAAACCCAATTCCTGCTGTTACCAATAATGCAACAGCAACAACATGTAGTGGAACAAGTCCTAATATTGCATTAACTTCCAGCACTCCAAGTAATTTTGCATGGACGATTGGAACCATAACAGGAAGTATAACAGGAGCTACTGCCAGTTCAGGAGCAAGTATTAATCAAGTATTAATCAATCCAAATATTACGAATGGCAGTGTACAATATATTGTTACTCCAACTTCTACAACAGGAAGTTGCGTCGGAAATCCTTTTACAATAGCAGTTACAGTAAATTCTGCACCTTCAGTTAATAATAACATAACTGCCACAACTTGTAGTGGAACAAGCCCCAATATTGCTTTAACAGCCAGTGTTTCAAGTAATTTTGCATGGAC
>JBMOKG010000219.1:0-2592 GCA_049315385.1 Bacteroidales bacterium | reverse complement strand
TGCTGGCTTAGAAAATATAATCATCCCGGTTGTATCCCCACAAAAGATGCTTTCTGCTACTAAATAATTTTTTAATTTAATCAATGATGACTGAAAATACAAAAATAACAGTTTTAGGGAAAGAATTTAATTCTGAGGAAGAACGAAGAGCATATTTTACTGAAGAACTCCGCAAAAAATTGCCAGAACTTAAAAAAATGGAAGGTTTTCCTATTGGAGAAGATGAAGATATTTTGAATCTCTCTGATCCACCTTATTATACAGCATGCCCTAACCCTTGGCTCAATGATTTTATTGCAATTTGGGAAGAAGAGAAAAAGGAATTGGAAAAACAAGGTATAAGAAGCTCAAATTTTGAAGTGATTGAACCATATCCTGAAGATATAAAAGCAGGTAAGAATCATGCAATATATAATGCTCATACTTACCATACTAAAGTTCCACACGAAATAACTTCAAGATTTCTATTTTACTATACTCAACCAGGTGATATAATTGTTGACACCTTTGCAGGCACAGGCATGACAGGTGTTGGAGCTTCATATTGTGAATCTATTGAAAGAGAAGCTGAGCAAATATTCAGAACAGATTTTAATAGAATGCATTCTCGTCTTAACAAAGGTAAACGTAATGTTATTAATATTGATTTATCTTCAATCGCATCACATATATCAAACGTGCATAATTCTGATTTTGATTCTGAATTGTTTGATCAAGAATACAGTAAGCTTAAAGATAATTTGAAGAAATATGATTCATTATTTAAAACATCTCACAATAATAAATTAGATGGCAAAATAAACTACACCGTTTATTCGCAATTATATAGTTGCAATGAATGTGGTTCAGAGTTTGATTTCTATACAGCAGCCTATAAAAATAGTGCAACATTAAGAGATCTACCAAAGTGTCCAAAGTGTGGGTTCGAAGAAAAGAAAAGTAATCTAACACCTGTATTCAAAACTAAAAAAGATTCTATAAATGGTGAAGTAATTAATCAAATTGAATTCAAACCTATCCTCATTAATTATTCTATTCAAAAAAAGCGATATAATAAAATTGTTGACGAAGCTGATGTTGAGAAATCAGATGGAATACAAATACCCTTTCCTAGCTTAATACCTGATCAATTATTAATTGAAGGTGTTGAAACTAAGAGAAATGAAAAGTATGGGTATGTTAAGGTACATCATTTCAGTACAAATAGAATTTTATCTTTTATTTCAGTTTATTTAAATGAAATTAATGAGTTCAAACAAAAAAATCAATTTATCTTTTTATTAACTGCAATATTACCAAAACTAACTAAATTTAATCGTTTTATGCCACAGCATGGAAGTAGAGCTTTGGTAGGACCAATGGCAAATACGCTCTATTTACCTCCATTATTTGTTGAAAATAATTTTTTAGATCAGTTAGAATTCCAGTTTAAAAAAATTTCTAAAGCACTTGCATTTTCATCACGACAGATAGTTTCTCAACAATCCGCTACTGACTTACTAAACATTTCTGATAATACTATTGATTACGTTTTTGTTGATCCTCCATTTGGTGCAAATATTATGTATTCTGAACTTAACAATATTTCAGAAGCTTGGTTAAAAGTATTAACAAATAATAAGGAGGAAGCTATAGAGAGTAAAGGCCAAAACAAAAACAAGTTTGACTATGATAGGTTAATGTTAAAATCATTCCAAGAACTATATAGAATTTTAAAACCTGGTTCTTGGATGACAATAGAGTTTTCAAATACCTCAGCAGCAATTTGGAATATTATCCAGAATGGATTGAACAGAACAGGATTCGTGATTTCAAAAGTAGATGCTTTGAATAAAACCAGAGGCGGCCTACATGCTATGTTAGGGCCAGTTGCTGTAAAACAAGATTTAGTTATTACCTGTTATAAGCCAACTGCAAGTTTTTTTGAAAATTTTAAAGTAGAAATATCTAACGAAAAAGGAATATGGGCCTTTATTGAGGAACACCTGAATCATTTGCCAATCCATATTATAACGGAAAATGCAACCACTGCAATAATCGAACGTAGCCCTAAAATATTATTTGATCGATTGATTAAGTTCTTTGTTCAAAAGAGTTTGCCCGTGCCTATTGATGCAGGTAAATTTCAGCAAGGTTTACGAGAGCGTTTTATTGAACGGGATGGGATGTTTTTTACCAATGTACAAGTTCAAGAGTATGATAAAAAGAAAGCAGAATTACCGAATTTTATTCAATTAAATATTTTTGTTGCCAATGAGCAAGATAGCATTTATTGGTTGAGAAACATTCTTGAAAAAGAAACAAAGACAGATTCTGATTTGCATCCTTTATGGATGAAAGAAGTAGCTGGCAATATGCGTGGCGGTGATGTTTTACCCGAGATGAGAACCATTTTGGAAGAAAACTTCTTAAAAGATGAACATGGCAAATGGTATGTTCCCGATCCTGAGAATGAAGCAGATTTAGAGAAACTCCGCACCAAACGTTTACTTAAGCATTTTGAGGTGTATAAAACAGAAGCCGTCAAACCCAAAGCTAAAATCAAAGAAGTCCGGGTAGAAGCATTACGTGCCGGTTTCAAACAATGCTATC
>JBMOKG010000218.1:0-2627 GCA_049315385.1 Bacteroidales bacterium | reverse complement strand
GCAACTTGGCAGAGATCTTGGAATAAATATGATTTTACATTAGAGAATTATTCAACTAAGTTTTACAAAACCCAACTAAAACAATATTTCCAGTTATGGACAGAACGAGAAATATGGCTAGAGAAATTCCTTTTAATGAAAAGAAAACCAATTGACACTTGGGATTACCAACTAAGCTTTTCTATATGGAAAAATGATGGTTTGATTATTCTCCCAAATGTTAATTTAGTTTCAAATATAGGATTTGGAGTAAATTCAACACACACAAACAATTCAAATGATATATGTGCAAATATTCCAGTTCATAGTATACTTCCTATACAACATCCCCAAAATATAATAAGGGATAAAATAGCCGATAAGTATTTTTATGAAAAATATTTACATAAAACTTTTATTAAGTTAATATACATTGCATTACGTAGATTATTTATATATAGAACGAATGAATAAAACTGACAAAAATTGCATTATCTGCAATAACTCTACAAAAATCATAATGAATGATAAGATTCTTGGAAAATATAATATTGATTATTTTTTTTGTAATAACTGTAAATGTATTTTTACAGAATCACCATATTGGATTGAAGAAGCTTATAATGATTCTATTTCTGTAACTGATACAGGCATAATGCTTAGAAATTTTGAAATATGTAATGATTTATTTTCTATAATTAAACGATATTTTGACAATAGCATTAAAGTACTTGACTATGGTGGCGGATATGGAATATTAACTCGTATGCTTAGAGACAAAGGTGTTGATACATATTGGTCTGATAAGTATTCAGAAAATTTATTAGCAAAAGGGTTTGAATATGATGGTTTCTCAAAAATGGATATTACTCTTGCTTTTGAGGTATTAGAACATTTACCTAATCCATTTGAAACGATAAAAGAAATTATGTCAAAAACTGATTGTTTTATTTTTTCAATTTCACCTTTGAAAAAATTTGACTATACATCAAATACAGAATGGTGGTATTTTAGCCCAGAAACAGGGCAACATATCTTCTTACCTTCAAAACAAACGCTATATTGGATAGCAAAACAAATAAACTGTAACTATTACAATGTGCTTGGATTACATATAATATCTCGTAAAATAAAATTTCTAAAGTTAAAAAGATTTGATCTGTTTTTAAGAAAATTGGTCAGAATTGCAAATAAAAGATTTTTAAGTAATAAGAAATTTGTTTCCAAAACGTGGGATGATAATTTGTATATGAAAAATAGGCTAAATATAAAATTTCAGAAAGAAAATATTCCTAAGTAATTTCTATAAAAAATATTTTTTATAATTAGGTAAAGGATTTTTAAAAAAAATCTATTGTAAAAAATATGACTAAAATAGTTTTAAATTATTGAATATAAATTAGTTTGGAAGAATAAATAAGTATAAGTTTACTTTATGCAAAAGAAAAGACTACGAATAATGTTTGATTACCAAGCAATTTATTTTCAAAGGTTTGGTGGTATATCAAGGTATATTTATGATTTAGCAACATCATTTTCAAAATATCATGAAGTCAAAATCCCCATTATTTGTCCAAAGAGTTACTATTTTGAATCATTTTTTGGTAGAAAAAGTTCTAAATTTGCTTTATGGAGATGGAGCAAGGTAATATTGTTTCCTTTAAATAAGTTTTATAATATTATAACATTATTATTATTTAAACCTGATATTTTGCATCTATCCTATTATAATTCATATATTTTACCGTTTATCCCTTCAAAGACTTTGTTAGTAGTTACTGTTCATGATATGATTCATGAAATTTATCCTCATTTTTTTTCAAAATGGGATTTTATAAGGTTTCATAAACAAATAACTTTAAAAAGAGCAGATTTAATAATTGCAATATCTGAAAATACGAAAAAAGATCTAATTCATTTTTTAAATATAAATCCTGAAAAAATAAAAATAATCTATCATGGAAATCCAATTAGAAATGAATTCAATTCTAATCCATTAGAAAGACTTATTGAAAATCAATATTTTTTATTTGTTGGACAGCGTGATAAGTATAAAAATTTCAAGGTATTGTTGAAAGCAATAGCACCATTATTAATAAAACATCAATTTATTTTACTTTGCGTAGGTGGAAAATCATTTTCTATAGAGGAAATCAATCAAATTGATTCTCTTGGTATTACCAAATATGTTAAAAGATCTGATTGTAATGAAGAGCAATTAAAATCTGCATATAAAAATGCAATTTGTACTATTTTTCCTTCAGAATATGAAGGTTTTGGATTTCCAATACTTGAATCATGGGCTATGGAATGTCCAATTATTCTGAGTAATTCCAGCTGTTTCCCTGAGATTGCAAAAGATGGAGCTTTATATTTTGACGCTTACAACGAAATAGAATTGAGAAATAATATTGAAAGAATTATTTCTGACAGCAAATTAAGAAGAATATTAATTGAAAAAGGCAATACATATTTAGAAAATTATACAATAGAAAAAATGGCATTTCAAACACTTGATGCTTATTTTCGAGCTATTGATATATTTAAATCTTCAAAAACCTAATACATCCTATTAATGACAATAAATACTCCATTAATTAGCATAATAACGGTTGTTTTTAACGGTAAAAATGACATAGAAAAAACAA
>JBMOKG010000217.1:0-2629 GCA_049315385.1 Bacteroidales bacterium | reverse complement strand
TGGATATTCCGCGCATAGTAGACCACCTATTCCGCAGTAAACTGTACCTCTAAAGTTAAGTGCACAAATTGCCATTTTTTACTGCTGTTTTTCATTCTACAAATATAATTTATTTTTTTAATTAAAATTTAATTCTGTGTTTTTAAGATACTTTTTTCTTAATGATTCTCCTGTAAGCTCTAATCTGTGAGCATTATGTATTATTCTGTCCATTATTGCATCTGCTATTGTTTTTTCACCAATAATCTCATACCATTTTGATACGGGAACCTGTGACGTTATTAATGTGGATGCCTTTTCATGCCTGTCCTCGATAATTTCCATAAGTGCTGAGCGACTTTGTGCATCGAGTGGCTGTATTCCTAAATCATCAAGAATAAGTAACTGTTGACGCTCTAATTTGGCAATTTCGTTGATATATGAACCGTCAGCCTTTGCCATTTTTAGCTTAGCAAAAAGTTTTGTAGCATTATAGTACATCACTCTGTATCCCAACGTGCAAGCCTGTTGCCCAATTGCTGAAGCAAGATAGCTTTTCCCTATACCTGTACTACCAGTAATCATAACGTTTTCTTTATTTTTAATAAATGTACATTCAGCAAGACGCATCACCTGATTCTTATCTATTCCGCGTTCCGCATCAAAAAACAATTGTTCTATTGATGCTTTGTAATGGAACTTGGCATTTAGTGTAATGCGTGCAATTTTCCTGTTGTATCGGTCATCCCATTCTTCTTCAATCAGGTGTTCAATCAATTCATCCTTTGTAAGGGAGTTCATTGTATCTGACTCCAGACTTGTCTGGAAGGCTCTAAGCATACCGTGAAGCTTTAGCTCTTTCATTTTTTTTACAATTTCTTCATTCATGATAGTTTTATTTTTAGGGTTATTTAATTTTTATTTATAATATTCTTCACCTCTGATATTCTCATGATCAGGCATTAGAGGCATAATTTCATCTATTTCATATTGATCAAGATTCCTTTGCAGGATAGTTTCAATTGCTTTATAATTATAATATCCGCATTGATGTGCGCGCCTGCAAGCATTGATAAGTCTTTCATTACTGATACGTTTGGCAAAAGAAAGTATTCCCTGGCAGGATTTATAAGCCTGTTCTGGATGTGCTTTCTTTGATATTACTATTGCAATATAATGCCCTACATCTTCATGAATCTTATTTGCATCTTCAATAAAACGCTGTGGATTCCAATCCAAAAGATGATTGTTGTAAGTTGCCATATGAGCGGCTTCTGTAGTATAGGTATGCGGGCTTTTTATCCGTTGATGCGTTGCTATCAACTCATATTTGTAATAAATATCAATGTTACTTTTAGAGAAAAATATTTTTACTTTCCTGCCCACGTGAATGAAAGGGACACTATAGTAATGCTTGTCCCGATGAAGACATACATGCCCATTCTTCATTACAGTTACATGTACATTTTCTCTCATCTCAAAACGCATTGGTGATAAGGGTTGAAGTGTATGTTTTTCCATTTCTAAAAACTGATCCATACGTGAATAAGTCCGCCCACTAAATAATGCTTTATTGTGATTTTCAAGATGTTTCATAATATTTTCATTCAAGTTTGTTAAAGAATGATAGCTTTGTCCATACAGCATAGTGAAAATCTTGGTATAAGAAATCTTCACAGCTCCTTCTACTAATGACTTATCTTTTGGTTTATAGGCTCTTGCGGGCAATACAATCATACCATAATGCTCTGCAAATGCTTCAAAATTTTGATTAATCGTTGGTTCAAAACGATTACTTTTAGTGACTGCAGATTTTAAATTATCAGGCACTATGGCTGCTGGTGCTCCTCCAAAGTAATGTAAAGCGTTTTCACAGCACATGATAAAATCTGCGATATCCTGACTTTCTATTGCTTGAACATATGTCAGTTGGCTGGCTCCTAGTATTGCAACAAACACCTCCATAGAATTTACTTCTCCTGTTTGTTCGTCTATTATTTCAAGTTTTTTTCCTGTAAAATCAACAAACATCTTATCACCTGCTTTATGTACCATATGCATAGATGGATGTGAGCGCCCCTTCCATTTACGATAATGTTTGTAAAATCCAGTTTTTTGGAATGCATCTAAAGTATTATTTGAATACTCTTTCCATAGCTTTTCAAGGGTCATTCCAGGTTGTTTCATACGCTTTTCCATCTGTGGAAATAAAGCATATAACTCTTTCTCCCTTTCTGGTGGTTCTGGCAGTTCTGGATTAGTATGAAATAAATCATCTAACTCCTTGTCGCTAAGTGTTGATAATTCATCCCAAGGTATTTTAAATTCACGAAACTGCTTAATATACTTTTGGATAGTTGTTCTTGAAACACCTGTTATATCACGTATCACACGCGTCCCTTCGTGATGTTTGATGGAAAATTTAAGGATTTGTCTTAGTTTACTCATGTCGATGTTTTTATTAGCCATATCTGTATTGATTTTATGGTAAAATACCATATTAATCTTTACAAGATACAGTTTGAAAAACAGCTGACAAATTTGTGTTTTAGGCGGTACACTTTGCCGCGGAATAGGTGGACCAGTTTACTGCGGAATGTGAGGACCACTTTGCCGCGGAATTAGTGGTACACTTTGCGCGGATTCTCCA
>JBMOKG010000114.1:0-11891 GCA_049315385.1 Bacteroidales bacterium | reverse complement strand
ATTTAACAAACAATAATTTACAAGTCCTTTGTGATGAAATTAATATTACTCACAAAATGAATATTACAACAAATGAGTATTATGATATTTATCAATCAATCAATTAAAAAATAGTAATAACAATTAAAAAATAAAAAAAATGGAGATAAAAAGAATTGTATTGGATAACGATCCAGTAAATGAAATTAAGGAATTTATTAATTATATTTTACAAGAGTACTATAATACAGATTTAAAAACATTTAAAAATGCTGAGCCAGAAAAGCAGTATGAAATAGTTATAAGGTTGTTGCCAAATGCAATAAAGAATGACAAAAATGTTAGTAAGGCTATTGCTAAAAAGAAATTCGTACTTACGGAATCGGTTAATAATGAACTTAATCTTGAAATAGAAAAATAATGGAACAAAAAAAGGCTAAAGCAGGAGATAAGCGAATAGGCAATAAATTTTGGTTACTTCGCTCAAAGCACGGACGGGATAAATTATTCTCAACGCCTGAATTATTAAAAGAAGCAGTTTATGAGTATTTTGATTGGTGTGTTAAAAATCCGTTCAAAGAACAATTAGTATTTCATGCTAAAGGAATAGTTACAAAAACAGATGTAACAAAAATGCGACCTTTTACAATACAAGGACTTACTTCATACTTACATGTTAATATACAGTATTTTAATGAATTTGAAGAAGGTGTTAAAGACAAAAACAACCCTGTAGACAAAGATTTTTCCGCAGTCATTACACACATACGGGAAACAATTTATAATCAGAAATTTTCAGGAGCAGCATCAGGCTTCTTTAATGCCAATATTATAGCTCGTGACTTAGGACTTACCGACAAACAAGATATTGACCACAAAACAAAAGGTGAAAAGATTACAGGTATCAATTACATAATCCCAACTGAATAATGAGAATCACTCTACACCCTACATTGAAACAGCATGAGGCTTGGGAAGCTTTGAAGACTTCTCGTGAAGTTTTTTTTGGTGGTGGTGCTGGTGGTGGTAAGACTTGGTGGCTTTGTGAAACGAGACTTGTAAATTGTTATCTATATCCGGGATATAAGTCTTTTATTGGACGTGAAGAGTTGAAGCGATTAATGGGGTCTACATTCATAACGTGGGCTAAAGTATGCAAGTTTCATAATATTCCAGAAACTGAATGGAAATTAAACGGGCAATACAACTACATCGAATTTAAAAACGGTTCAAGAATTGATTTACTAGATTTGAAATACGCTCCATCTGACCCTTTATATGAACGGTTTGGTTCTCTTGAGTACACTGACGGAGCTATTGAAGAGTGTGGAGAAATTCATTTTCTTGCTTATGATGTTCTAAAATCGAGAATAGGAAGACACATGAACGATCAGTTCGGATTAAAACCAACCTTAGCTATGACAGGCAACCCAAAAAAGAATTGGACTTATCGTGACTTTTATAAACCATTTTCAAACGGGACATTAAGCAATGATATTAAATTTATACAGTCTCTTTACTATGATAATAAATTCACTTCAAAGGACTATAAAGAGCAGCTTAACAACATCAAAGACCGTTCCACAAAAGAGAGGTTAATGTTTGGAAATTGGGATTATGACAGCGACCCTACTTCAATGATTGACTATGATAGAATTTCAAATATCTGGACAAATTCACATGTGCAATCAGGGACTAAATGTATAATATCAGATGTTGCACGTTACGGGAGTGATGACGCTATTGTAACGGCTTGGGACGGTTTCAAACTGGTTGAATATAAAACATTTGCCATATCTTCAACGGTTGAGATACAAAACTGCATTAATGCATTTCGCTCTAAACACCAAGTGAGTGCAAAAAATACAATTGTAGATGATGATGGGGTCGGCGGTGGCGTTGTTGATAATTGCCACGCAACAGGTTTTGTAAATAATTCGAAAGCTCTTGATACTGCCTACCAGAATTTAAAAACCGAATGTGGATACAAGCTTGCTGAATTGATTGATAAAATTTATATTGCTTGTGAAATGCCATCAACGGTAAAAGATAGGATTGAACAGGAATTAGGACAATTAAAAACTTACGAATCAGACAAGGACGGCAAATTAAGAATCCTGCCAAAAGAGAAAATAAAGGAAAATCTAGGAAGGTCTCCAGACTGGTTAGATGTTTTTATAATGAGAATGTATCCAGAAATAAAACCAACCTACAAGGGTGCAAAATATCATTTTTAGTAAATTCGAATGTATAAATCAGGAATTACAAGGAAATAATGATTAAATTGAGCGGAATTAAAAATAAAATATAAAATATAACCATCTAAATATAACTATCTAAATATAAGCATATTATTGTTTGTCTATTAATATGTCGGTCGTAGCTGGACTCAAGCTAATATTATAAACCAAACAGTTACAAAAATCGCTACGGTAATCGCTACGGTTTTAATAATTAAATAGATAAAGATTATTTTTATTATTGAATGTAAAAATTAAATGTATATTTGCAGTGCGAAAACAACAATCATATTAAAAAATCAATACAGGCAAAGAAATTATAAAAATAAGACACACGTGAGAGTTTTAGAAACTCATACTTTCCTCATTTTATGATTAGGTTATTTTCGCAGCATGTGTGTCTTTTTAATAATTAAAAAAGCTTATGACACTTTACGAATTTTTTAAATCAAACGAGAGCGTGACTGATACGCTTACTAAGAATGGTATTATTCCCTGTTTGATAGTTGGCTACTTATCACTTTATGAAGATGTTCTAACTGAACAGGATGGGGGTATGATTCCAACCGATAGCTATTGGGAGGTTGCAGACAAAAGAAATGTTTCTATAAATACAGTAATTAGAGCAGTAGTTAAAATGAAAAATCAAATTACTTAATAATAATAAATTTCTGGGAGGTATTATTATGAAGCAAACAAC
Source organism: Bacteroidales bacterium (assembly GCA_049315385.1). GTDB lineage: Bacteria > Bacteroidota > Bacteroidia > Bacteroidales > JACABE01 > JACABE01. The sequence continues at coordinate 8,972 of JBMOKG010000114.1, read as the reverse complement.
AATATATCAATTAACGGAAGATGACTTCTTACAAGCCATAAATAAGGCTACTAAAGAAAATAGTATCAATAATCTTATCGGTTACTTTCCCGAACTTGTAGAAAGCAGAACTGTAACTGATATTTTAGGAATCCATAGTAACACGCTCACTAAATTAGTCAAAAATAAAATCCTTAATCCGGTAAATGTTGATAGTAGCAAGTATAAATTTAGATTATCCGAAGTATTAATCTATAAATTAAGCTTAAGAAAATGCACAACTTAAGTAAAAACCTTGTTATTATTTAGCAGTTAATTATAATTTTTGTGTGTAAAAATGTGTGTAAAAATAAACAAGCCTTGCAAACTAATTGATTTTCAGGGCTTGTTTATTGTTTTTTGTGGAGCGTATGGGAGTCGAACCCATGACCTTCAGACTGCCAGTCTGACACTCTAGCCAACTGAGCTAACGCCCCGATAATAGGATGCAAATGTATAAAATTATTTCAAACCAAAAGCTATTTTTAATAAATCTTATCGTTGATTTTAATAACAAACATAAGTAGTAAATAGCAAATTCGCATATTTTTAGTTTCGGTAATTAATGTAAAAAAACATTAGAACGCTGATTAAACGGATACGTTCCATAAATGCAGATTTTCACGAATTATTCAGAATATTTTGATTTTCATATATTAATAATCCGTTTTATCAGCGTTTCCCTAAGGGATCTGCGTTATCCGCGTTCATGAAAAATACATTAGGAAAATTAATGCTATATTTCAAATATGACAATAAATGGTTCTTAGTACTTATAATATAATTTTCTACTTTTGCCCTTTAATAATCTGAGTTATGAAATAGCCATAAGTATAATATTTTATTTCAAGTAAAAATGATATTATATGGCGTATTCCATGTGACAAATAAATAAAATAAATAAAAACACATGAAAAATCTATTTAAAATACAGTATTTTATTCTTCTTACATTGGTAATTGTATCTTTAATGAGCTGTAAATCTTTAAAGATTGCTCGCCCGGAAGAAGTTTATAATGCACCTAATTATAGACCCAAGCCTTCGGAGATAAATTTGCCTTTTTATATTAATTTGATGGATATTCAAAATAGCATCAATAAAAAGTTTAGTGGCTTGATATACGAAGACAATAGTTTGGAGGATAACGATAACGACAATATCATGGTGAAAGCCTGGAAAAAGGAAGATTTTTATATTAACTATGAAAATAATCTGCTATCGTATCGCATTCCACTGAAATTATGGATAAAAGCTGGGTTTAAAAAAGAAATACTGGGTGTTAAAATATCTGATTATCGCGAAATAAATGCCGAAATAGCCCTTAAATTTAAAACAACGTTATATATAAACAAAGACTGGACAATTACTACCTTTACTACTTCTGATGGTTTTGAATGGTTGAGTACTCCTGCTATTAAAATAGGACCTATTGATGTTCCTATTAAATTTATTGCAAATTCAATTTTAAAGAAAAATCAAGCATTATTAAGTAGTGAAATTGATAAATCAATAAAGCAAAAGTTTTCATTGCGAAAATATATTCAGGATATTTGGACTACTATGCAGAAGCCTATAAAAATTAATAATGAATATAATTTGTGGTTAAAACTTAATCCTCAGGAAATATCGTCGATGCCCATTGTTAATCAAAATGGTAAGTTGAAGATTTCGATGGGTGTAAAATCTTTGGTAGAATCGTATATGGGTGATGAACCTAAAGTAATACCCAACGCTGGTTTACCCGATTTTAAGATGGTAAAAACAATGGACAATAATTTTACCATTAATTTGTTGGCCGATATATCGTACAAATCAGCAGATACGCTTGCTAAACAATTTTTAAAAGGGAAAACATTTACGCAAGATAAAAAATCAGTAACTGTTGTTGATATTAAAGTTTATGGGAATAATAATAAAATGGTAATTGGTGCAACATTAGCTGGAAGTTTGAATGGTGTTATTTATTTTACAGGCAAACCCATTTATGACTCAGCAAATTCTACTGTGAAAATTACTGACATTGATTTTGAATTGGAAACTAGAAATGCTTTACTCAAAACTGCCAATTGGTTATTGCACAATAAATTTGTTAAAATGATAGAGCCAAGTTTGGTATTTCCGTTGGGCAATCAGCTTGCTCAATCAAAAGCTCTTATCCAAAAAGAACTTACCAATAATTATATTTCAAAAAATATCTTACTCAATGGTCAGCTGAAAGACTTGAATATTGAAAATATTTTTCTAACACCGGAATCAATAAAAGTTGCGGTTAATTTTAAAGGTAATCTTAGTTTAAGTTTTGAAGCTAAAGAATAGATAATTTTTTGATTTAGTATGTGATGATTGAAACAGAAAATCGATGGAGCCAAAACCAAATTCCTCGATTCTGATTTAAAGCAATGCAGGATTCTCAACTATCAATTGTGCAGTTGTTCTACTGCGTTGTTCCAATAATATTTTTCGATTATCTACAACTTTATCAATTGTAGCTTGGTTGTAATGGCGAATAGTAATTAAATCAAGTTGAAGATTGTATCTCACTTTATAGTTTTCTTGCAAGGCTTTTATTAATGCATCAAAGCGTTTTACATTGCCATCAATACAAACCGAAAAACTAATAGCTGAGTTTTGCATCAAGTTAATTTTAATCTTATTATTTGAAAAAACACCAAAAATATCTGATAAATTTTCTTCGGCTATAAATGAGAAATCTTTGGGGGAAATAGAAATTAAAGCTTGTTCCTGTTTGAAAATAAAAGAAGGAATCAATCCATCAGCATTTTCATGATTAGAAATAATCGTTCCTTCGTTTTCAGGCTGTATAAATGATTTTACATATAATGGAATGTTTTTGTTTTGAAGCGGTTTAATTGTTTTTGGGTGAATAATTGTTGCACCGTAATATGCCAATTCAATGGCTTCGCGATAAGAAATAGCATCTAACTTATGCGTGTCTTCAAAAAACTTAGGGTCAGCATTTAGCAAGCCTGGAACATCTTTCCAAATAACCATTTCCGAAGCATTCAAATTGAAAGCAAATATAGCTGCTGAATAGTCAGAACCTTCGCGACCCAGAGTTACAGAATGTTCGTCGGGTGTATTGCCAATAAATCCTTGTGTAATCATAAGATGTCGTGGCAAACTTTTGTTTTCAAAAAAAGGAATGACTAAATTATTGGTTTTGTGCATGGTTTCTTGCCAGTTTACCTTTCCTTCGCGGTAGTTATTGTCAGTTTTAATAATTTTTCGTGCATCGATCCATTGATTTATTATGCCTTTGTAATTCAAATAATGACTGATAATTTTTGTAGAAATCAATTCTCCATTAGAAACAATTTGATCATATTCAAAATCATAGCTTTCCGAAGATCGTGTTTTAAGTTTATGCAATAATTCATCAAAAATTTGTTTAATGTCGGTAAATACTTCGTGATTTTTATCTTTAAAAAGGTCATCTATAATGTTGAAATGAAAAATTTTAACTTCATTAAGCAAAGTATTTGTTTCATTGCTATTGTTAAAATATGCTTGAGTCAATTTTTCTAAAGCATTGGTGGTTTTTCCCATAGCCGAAACAACAACCAATATTTTTTCTGAGCTATATTTATTTAATATTTCCTCTGTATTTTTAACTGCATTGGCACTATTTACAGAAGCTCCACCAAATTTAAAAACCTTCATATTATTATTGCTTAAAAATTATGACAAATGTAAAATAAATTTGCAAGAATTTTGTAAAAAATAGTATTGATTTTTAACTTGCTCATTTACAAATTAAGAAGATTAAGTATTCATTTTTGTAGGTTAATGTAAAAAGAAAAAATATACCTTTTTATAGTTTTCAGATAAACAAATATTTATAAAGTTTGGCGCGAATATTGTTAAGTACTACTTAGGTAATATTATTATTCACAATATCATATTAACAGGTTTTACCGCGAATATTAGTGTCTATCTTGCAAAAAATTAAAAATAGATTTACTAATTTTAAAAAAATAAGCCTTGTTTTTATGCTTTTTGTTGTGTCAGTACTTGATTAAACTTAGATTCTATTTCTCTAATGAATAATTTTTTAAAAACTGGTTTTTTATATTTGAATAAAATTGATACAATAAAGTGCAAACTATGTAACTAAATTTGTATTAATTTAAAAAATATTATATAGAATTTTAATTAGTAATTTTTGATAAAAAATGAGATTGAAAGTAACAAAAAAAGACAAAAAATTTCACTTTGTTATTTCAATAAAAGCGTTGATGTATAATAAAATAGTTGTATATTTGCATACAGAACATGATTATTGTTAAAAAAAATCACGTTTTGTGTAACAATTTTTTTTAAAATATTGTTTAATATATAGTTGCAGTTTTAGTGTATATTAGTTAATGTTAGACTTTAAAAAATATTAAGCCTTTATTTTTAGGCTTTTAATGGATAAAAGAATAGGTTTTAGGATTGATATCTTTATGATAAAAATAATCTCCATTTATAAGAAACGCTTTCAAGCGATGTTTTTCATCGTTGGCTTGTTGTTTTTATTAATATTGGGGGTTGATAATGTAAATGCTGCAACTCGTACAGCATCAGTTTCTGGAAATTGGAGTGCTACTGCAACGTGGGGTGGTTCTGCAGTTCCTGTTGCTGGAGATGTAATTATTATTAATTCTGGTGTTATTGTTACTGTAAATATAAACACTGCTGCAGTTGCTAGTATCACTATTAATGCTCCATCTGCAAATAATGGAATCACTATCAGTGGTACAAATACCCTTACAGTTACTGGTGCAATTACTATGAACACACCTTCAACAGGTGTTATCACAAGTACAATTGATGTAGGGACTGGAACATTAAGTGCTGCAAGTATTGCTATTCCTGGTAGTTCTACTGCTAGTCGGTTTTGTACTTTGTCTGTTTCAACAGGTACAATTTCAATAAGTGGTAATATTACTTTTTCTGGAACTGCTGCACAAGCAAGAATTATTTTTAATGGATCAGGAGTGCTTAATGTTGGTGGTACTTTCGGAACAGGTGGAACATTTACTGCCTCAACGGGAACTGTTAACTGTAATCTTTCAGGAGATCAGTCTGTTGCGCCTTATATATTCAACAATCTTACTCTTTCTGGTTCGGGTGTAAAAACGTTTGCTACTACTCCAACAGTAAATGGAATTCTTTCTATGGAAGGAACAGCAACAATTGTTGTTACAACAGGTGTAGTAACTTATGGTGCCAATGCAACCCTTAAATATAACACAGCTTCAAATAGAACTGTTACATCAGAAGAATGGATTACTACTTTTGATGCAACAGGTGGAGTAATTATTAACAATACAGGAACTATCACTTTAAATGAAGCTAAAATATTCAACTCTACTGCTCCTCTTACAATTAGCAATGGTGCAAGTTTGTCAATGTCAAACTTTTTATTAACCTTAAATGGTAATTTTATCAATAGTGGAACTGCAAGTGGTACAACAGGTGGAGTTACAATTGCAGGAACGGCTACTCAAAACATAGGAGCTTTTACAACAACGGGGACTGTTTCTCTGACAAAAACCGGAGGTACTGCCACTTTGCAGGGTAATATCAATGGAGCTTTATTAACTATAAATGGCTCGGGAGGCACCTTGAGTCTTGGCACAGGATTAACACATACTTTCACAGGTACATGGACAAGAACTGCAGGTGCATTGAATGGAGGATCGAGTCTCTTGAAAATTGGTGGTAGTGTGAGTGGTAGTGGTGGAACATTTACTGCAGGTACAGGAACTGTTGAATGGAATGCGTCAGGGAGTCAGTCTATTGCTGCGGTTGCCTATAATAATCTTATTCTTTCCGGATCTGGCGCAAAATCAATTATAACCGGTACTTCTATTGCTGGAAATCTGAGTATTTCAGGAGCTACTGCAAGTATTAATACTGGAATCAATATTACAGCCAACACACTTACTTTGGGCGGTTTTAATAAAATCAATGGGACATGGGGTTCAACAACTTCTTCTGCTACTTACAAAGATAACACTTATTTTGCAGCAACAACAGGCTTAGTAACTGTTACTACTGATACAAGATCAACTCCTTCATTTTCAAGTCTTACTGCTAGTCAAAGTATCTGTTATGGTACATCTACAGTAACACTAATTGGGGCTGTTAGCGCAATTGGTCCTATGTATCCTGCGAATGGCGAAACTATTGGAATTACTATCAATGGAAATACTCAAAGTACTACAATTTCCGATGGAGTGGGAGGGTTTTCAATCAATTTTAATACAGCTGCAATTCCAGCTTCTGTAACACCGTACATTATCACATATACTTATTCTGGTAATACAAGTTTAAAAGCTGCTCCAAATAATACAGATAATACATTAACTGTTAATTTGATGACTGGTATTAGCAGTCAATCAACGGGAACACAGACTCAATGCATTGGTGGAGCTTTTACATCAATTTCTGTTACAGCAACAGGTGTTGGATTAAGCTATCAATGGTATAGCAATATAAGTGCAAGTACTTCAGGTGGAACTTCACTTGGCTCGAGCAATGGAGCTCAAACTAATACTTATACACCTCAAGCTTCTGTTGTAGGAACATTATTTTATTATTGCATAGTAACTGGGACATGTAGTACAGCAACGAGCTCAATTTCAGGTGCGTTTTTAGTTAATCCTTTAACCGCAATAATCAACCAATCTACAGGAGCACAGACACAATGTTTTGGAGGTAGCTTTACACCTATTTCAGTAACTTCAACAGGAGTTGGGTTAAGTTACCAATGGTATAGAAATTCAAGTGCAAGCACTTCAGGTGGAACTTCTCTTGGATCGATCAATGGAGCTCAAACTAACACCTATACACCTCAAGCTTCAGCTGCAGGAACATCATATTACTATTGCATAGTAACAGGTACATGTAATACTGTAACAAGTTTAATTTCAGGTGTATTTCAGGTTAATTCAGCAATTATTACAGGAACTGCTCCAGGTAGCCGGTGTGGAGCAGGTACAGTTTCATTAAGTGCCTCAACTTCTGTAGGGACAATAAATTGGTATGCTACGTCAAGTGGTGGTAGCTCATTAGGAACAGGTTCTCTCTTTACTACTCCAAGTATATCTTCAAATACAACTTATTACGTTGATGTAAATAATAGTGGTTGTGTGTCGTCCCTAAGAACTCCAGTTATCGCATATATTGTCCCCCTTACTTCTATTGTTGCTGATGGTGGTGGTACTTATTGTGGAGATTCTAATATTACATTGACAAGTACTGGAACAAATACAAACAACCAGTACTGGGCAGGTCCTAACAGCTTTTATTCTATTAGTCAAAATCCTGTTCTTGGTAATATTACACCAACTATGAGTGGTACATATACAGTTACCGGAAGTGCGTTAAGTGGAATAAACTTGGTTACGAATGGAGATTTTGAATCTGGAAATACAGCTTTTACAAGTTCATATACATTAGCATTACCTACTTCTGACGGTTTGTATCCAGAAGGAACTTATGATGTCATTATAAATCCTCAATCAAGACATTCAAATTTTGCTACTTGTGTTGATCATACGTCTGGAAGTGGAATGCAAATGGTTGTTAATGGTTCTACCGTACCAGCTGGTATTGTATGGTCACAAACTGTAAATGTTGTTCCTGCTACTGATTATCAGTTTACATATTGGGAGCAAAGTGTAGTGGGCTCCAACCCTTCTCAATTACAGTTGTATGCAAATGGAAGTCCTTTTGGAGTTACATATACTGTTACAAGTACAACTTGTTTATGGCAAAAGTTTATTTATAACTGGAATTCAGGTTCAAGTACAACAGCTGTGTTATCATTGGTAAATCAAAATACTATAGCTTCAGGTAACGATTTTGCCTTGGATGATATTTTTTTCGAGCAGGTTTGTGCAGCATCAGATACCGTAAATGTGACTGTAAATACAGTTGTAACTGCTGGTAGTATTGGTACATCACAAACTATTTGTAGTGGAGCTACTCCAGCATCTTTTACATCGATTACTCCAGGTACTGGTTCTGGATCAGTTTCTTATGAATGGCAGACAAATGCTTCTGGAAGTTATATTACAATCAGTGGTGCAACAGCTGCAACTTATTCTCCTCCAGCTTTGACTTCTACAACTAGTTATAAAAGAAGAACTTTATCTATAAGTGGTGGAATTACATGCTATTCTCTTTATACTACACCGATTACAATTACTTTTTCAGCTCATTTTGCGTTAGCTGGTGGTTCTAACACAGTTTGTCAGTCTGCAATTCCTTCTTCAATAACATTGAGTGGTGCTAGTTTTGGAGGAGGTGCATCTACTGCTGCTTGGTCTATTATTTCTGGAGGGGGAACATTAAGTTCAACTGCCCAGACTGCAACTCCAGCATCTGTTACATATACTCCCGCAGTAAATTATAGTGGAATTGTAGTTTTAAGATTGACAACCAATGTTGTTGGAGGTTGTGCTGCAATATCTGATCGCACTATTACTGTGATATCTACACCAATTGCCCCAACTTTAGGTACAGCAATCCCAGTTAGCGGAACTACCATTTGTGCAGGCTATAACACAGGAACCGTTACAGGAACCGGCGGATCGGGTGGATCTAACGGAGCAGCCAATGAATATCAATATAGTATTAATGGTGGTAGTACATACTTAGCTTACACCAATGGCTCAGCCATAATTACGAATGGAGCAACAAACAGTATAATTGTTCAGGCAAGAAGAACAGATGGAGTAGTATGTTCAAATTCAGCATGGTCAACTATTTGCACCTGGCCAGTATCCTCAGCACCTGTATCACCAACATTAAGTACCTCCACACCTGCAAATGGCACAACTATTTGTGCTGGCTTTAATACTGGAACTGTAACAGGAGCAGGCGGAACAGGTGGGTCAACAGGAGCAGCAAATGAATATCAGTATAGTATAAATGGTGG
>JBMOKG010000216.1:0-2659 GCA_049315385.1 Bacteroidales bacterium | reverse complement strand
TTGACAGTAAATGCGTTTTACTGTCAAAATATAGTTATTTTTGCATGAAATATTTTTTAAATGAAAAATGCTGAATTACATATTGAAAAACTTAAAAAAACATTTGGGAATAAAACTTATTTCCAAATAAATGATTTGCTTGCTTTTTATAAGTCTTTTGATGCTAAAGTGGCAAAATCAACCGTTAACTGGAGGATTTATTCTTTGGTTAAAGCAGCTATTATCCAACGAATAGGTCGGGGAACTTATAAATTGGGAGCAACAAATATTTTTCTGCCTCAAATCTCTGCGAAGATGTTCAGGATAAACAATTCGATGAAGATGAATTTCCCTTATTTGAGATATATTATTTGGCATATAAGCGAGATTAATTCTTTATCACAACATCTTATAAATAAAGATACTATATATGTGGAAGTTGAAAGGGATGCTGTTGAAGCTGTATTCGGGCAACTCAGGGATAAATATAAAAATGTATTAAAAGGAAAATCTAATGAAGATGTTTATTCAGGCGAAAGTGTAATTGTAGTAAGACCATTGGTTTCGGGTTTCCCCGATCAATTGGTAAGAAATGTTCCAACTACATGCATTGAAAAACTATTGGTGGACTTGTTTACAGATAAAGAATTTGAATTTTTACAAGGTTACGAATTAACTCATATCTTTAATAATGCGTTTTCAAAATATACTATTAATCTTGACAGATTGCTAAGATACGCAAGTAGAAAGGAAAAGAGATCTATAATGGCAGATTATATAAATACTATAAAATGACAGTAAAGTTAATTTACTGTCAAAAATATAATAAAAAATGATTCAAAAAAATTGTATTTCAAATAAATGGATTTCAGAAATATCTTCTGCAAATAAAGCTGATAAGGTATTGGTTCAGAAACTTATTCGGGCATTAATACTTTTGGAAGGATTAAGCGAATCGAAAATTAAATTTGTTTTTAAAGGAGGCACTGCATTAATGTTGTTACTCAATAGTACCAAAAGGCTTTCTATCGATATTGATATTATTATTTCTGAAAAATATGAAGATCTTAAACAGCTACTATCCGATATTGCAATACAAAAAGGATTTACGAGAGTAGAAGAGAAACAAAGAAAAGTACTGAGTGGAATTGCTAAAGCACATTACAAGTTTTACTTCCCTTGTTCGTTAAAAACCGATAATGAAGAATTTGTATTGTTAGATATTTTATTTGAGGACAATCATTACAGTAATCTAATTTCTACTCCAATACAATCTTCTTTTATTACCCAGGAAGGTGAAATCCTTCAAACAACAACTCCGGATTTTAATAATATCATGGGCGACAAATTAACTGCTTTTGCACCCAATACAACCGGAATTCCTTACTTCAAAAAAGAAAAGCCAATGGGTCAGGAAATTATCAAACAACTGTATGATATTGGGAATATATTTGAGAAGATAGATGATATTGCGATAATAAAAGAAGTGTTTATCAATTTTGCCAAAGTGGAGTTAAAATATCGCAATCTGGGTGATGATGAAAATATTGTTTTAGATGATATTGTAGAGAATTGCTTGAGCATTTCCTTGCGTCAAATAATAGGAAAGTCCAATTATGAGGTATTGCAGTCAGGTTTAAAGCAAATTTCAAACTATATCTTCTCAGAAAAGTATTATATAGAAAAAGCAACAATACATGCTGCCAGGACAGCCTATCTGATTGCTTTAATGCAAACTGGAACTCCAATTCATCGGTATAATAATATAGATATGAGCGATTGGATAATTGAACAACCAGGGAATACTAAATTGAATAAACTCAAAAAGACAAACCCTGAAGCTTTTTACTATTGGTTTCAATATTATTCTTTAAAATAAAGAGAATTGCTCCATAATCGCACCAATTGCACTATATAAACTCCTGAAAAACAGTTGAAATCGGATTAAAATTAATTGACTAACAATTGGCTCAATAAATCGAATTGTCAATATTTTTGCTTTGACACATTTTAAAACGAATAAATAAAATAATAAAAATGTATCCAAAATTTCTTCACCCTACAGATATTGAATATTTTACAGTTGAAAATGAAATTATTGAAATTCCGAAATGTATCGTGAAATTTGATAAATGGAAGGGTGAACCATTAAATGAAACCTTTGGTGGGAAACCACTCGTTTCAATTAATGATAAACCAATGTTTGCTGAATTAGCAATTATGGAACATTTTATTGCCGAAGGTTGGCAATCACGTTGGATTGAAACTTACGGAAAAAGTAAATCAGAACCGATTTGCCTAACGCAATGGAAAGATGATAAATATAAGAATCAATGCCATCAATCTATTACTGATGAAAAAATTAAACATTTATTGAGTAAAGTTGCAGAACAAAACAAAAACTCTTATTCAGGCTGTTGGGATGTTTTAGGTTGGAAAGATGACAGGATCATATTCGCAGAATCTAAACGATCAAAGAAAGACAGTATTCGTTCTACTCAAATAAGCTGGTTGACAGCTGGTTTAAAACATGGTTTAAAAAAAGATAATTTTTTAATTGTTCAGTGGGATATGATTTAAACGTTTAAAAAATATCTGACAAAATACTTATCTATTGAATACCTTTTCCCTTTTTCAGCACTCTTTTTTCCGGCGCCCCCTTCCTTTTTATAAAATTGTA
>JBMOKG010000215.1:0-2685 GCA_049315385.1 Bacteroidales bacterium | reverse complement strand
TATTGTAAGTTATTGATTTAAAGTAAGTTAAACCGCTTTTGGGTAGATGATGGGATTCGAACCCACGACTTTCAGAACCACAAACTGATGCTCTAACCAGCTGAACTACATCTACCATTTAGGATTGCAAAAGTAAGATTTTTTTTTAATCTTTTCAAAAAAATCTTACTTTTTATACTATTTTTCTATTTCACATTAAATGCGTGATAGTAAATTGGAGATATTTATCTTAAAATTTGCAGACTACTCTTATATTCAATATCTTTAAGAATACCTTTTGCTTTGATGGTAACGTAATACACACCATCAGCAAGGCCCTGTCCGTCAAAATCATTCTGATAATTATTACTTTCATATACTTTTTTACCCCAGCGATTGTAAATGATAACCTGAGTTTCGGTATAAGCTCCTCCTTTTTTTAATGCTCCAATCTCAAATTTATCGTTATTATTATCACCGTTTGGTGTAATAATATTAGGAAATATCAATATATCATCCACAATTTTCACATTAGTGTAAGTAACAGTATCATTACATCCAAAATTACTTGTGGCAATCAGAGTAACTGTATAATCCTTTTCTTCAGGAATACTTGGATATGTATGCGAAGGATTTTTTACTATATCAGTATTTCCATCCCCAAAATCCCAATGCCACAAAAATGTAGTATCGATAGGAGTGGTTAAATTTACAAAGTTGATCATTGGATTAGTTCTTGTACCAATTGGTGGATTCCATGTAAAATCTGCCAATGGCTGAGAATAAATTGTGATAGCATCTGGTTGACTAATGTATTCACCGGTACAGCCTCCTGCAGTAATAATTGATAATTTAATAGCATAAATGCCTGGCGTTGAATAAACATGGGTTGGCGCTTGATCGCCACTTGTAGTTCCATCCCCAAAATCCCAGGTTCGTGTAGCAGCAACTGGGGAAGTTTCATCATTAAAGCTAATACTTAAAGGGGCACATCCCAATGCTGGTAGAAAAGGTGTAGACGTAAAACTGACATCCGGTTGAGGATTGACAGTTACCGTGAGCGAAGTACTACTGCCCGGACATCCTGTATTATCATTCACAATTACTGTATAAACTGTTGTTGCTGCTGGTGTACAAATTGGATTATAAATAGTTGTTGAGTCTAATCCTGCTGCAGGAGACCAAGTGTAGTTTAGGGCACCGGCACCTCCGGAAGCTGTAACACTTATAGGTGTGCTAAAAGCAGGTGCAGGTAGAAATGTCTGACATATAGAAGTGTCATTGCTTGGGATAAGATTGAACGTATCTCTACTTAAAATATTAATAAGGATTGAATCACCTGCAATAGCACAACTCGTAATGGTAGTATCATCTACTTTAATAAAAACAGTTTCCATTGGTTCAGTAATATTATCCTGGATAGGAATAATAGTTAAAGATGTTGAAGTCTGGCCTGGTAAAATATAAACAACATTAGGGATTTGTTGATAATCTATTCCATTTATTGCAGTTCCTGATATAATAAGTGGAAAAACAGTGGTATCAGTTTTAACAACAGGAATAGTGAATTTTACAATTGCATTATTACAAGCTTCAATAGCCATAGGAGCTGCTGTCACAGAAGTATAGGAGGTTGATATTGTAACAGCATTACTCGAAAAACTGTTAGCTTCCAGAAAAACACCTGAATCATATGCATTATCACCTAAATCTGCAATTGCTAATTTTATATGATAGGGTGTACAGGGAACCACAACAGCAATGGCTGTAAGTACTGTAGTAAGTCCGTGATAAGTTACGTTTGGTATTGGTGTATGGTAATATTGAGTATTGGTTAAAACACATGGCGATGCGCTACCTGCTGATATACCACCATTTACAGTGTTGATAGAAACGGGATTGTTGGTTCCGGGAATCAATGCAATGTTTGTGCCTACATAATTCGGACCATTTGGATTTTGACCTGTTATAAAAAATCCGAAAATATCATTATATGAAGAACATACAAAGTTGGGATATTCATTTGATCCAAAAGCATATCTGAATTTGATAGTATCTGATAAAGGAAGAAAGTCAAATTCCAATACTGCTGCATCATGAATGGCACTGGTTCCTGCATATTGAGTTAATTCAGGCACTAATGTTAGCTGTGTTCCAGTAATTGCTGTCGTAATGGCGCCATTTGTAGCACTGGCTATAGCTCCTGAAGCCATAATAATTCCTGCAGGAAATCCAAGGTTGGTAGGGGTAAAGCCGGTTGTAAAAGAACCCAGCTGGTTTGAAGTTGCAGGGGCTAGCAAAGAACCATTAAACTGAACATTGCTTACTGTAACGCCGGAACCAAGCAATACACTTTGAACCAATTGCTGTGGAGTCATGGTAGAGGCAGTAGTAGTTGTTAATTGAGCAAAAACAGATTTGTTTGAGGTGTAAAAAGTAGCAATTGCCAATAATAATAGATAAATTGTTTTTTTTGTTTTCATATTTAATGGGCTTAATTATAGTAATTCATATTTTTATAAAGGATGAAAAATATATTTAAAAAGAAATAAAATACATTAAAAAACTTTTTAATGTATTTTATTTCTTTTAATCAGTATGTAAATTATTATCTTAGAATTTGCAAACTGCTTTTGTATTCAACATCTTTAATGATTCCCTTTGCTTTTATTGTAACATAATATACTCCATCGGCTAAACCTTCAC
>JBMOKG010000214.1:0-2689 GCA_049315385.1 Bacteroidales bacterium | reverse complement strand
AACAAATACGATTCACTTTATATAATTATCATAATAAATCATCAATGATAAATATGTTTTTAAATTAAAATAATACCTGTAAAATTTTATGTAAACCCAACGGAAAACAACATTCGTATTTAAAGCATATCAACGCTTTACATTCAAAAGCAGATTAGCAAAAAGCAAACGGCAATAAGCGGGATTGCAATACAGACCAGAGAAATTGAAATACGAACTGGAAAGATTGTAATACTGATTAGAGAAACTAAAACACTAACAGGAAAGATTGCTATACTAAGCAGAGAAATTAAATCTTTGACAAGAAAGATTGCTATACTAAGTAGAGAAATCACTATAATGACTAGCAGAAGCAAAATACAATTAAGTACAAAGGGAAATACTTTAATAGAAAGGAAAAGGGACTTATAGAAGTCTGATTTAATATTAATTTAAATAACATTATAATGGGAGAAAAAAAGTTTGGTTGTAAGATGGAAGATGTAGCTATTATTGCAGGCTTTACGCTTTCCAGTATGGAAACTGATAAATTGGATTTTTTCGAGTATTCGAATGTATTTAATGATCCGTTTATTGCAGATGTAAAGTTATTACAGAAGGAATGCAGAGAACTGTTTACATCCACAGATGTATTGAAACAACAGAAGGACATTAGCGAAAAGATAATGTCTGAAATGAAAAAACTACGTATAATTCTTAATCATGTGGAAGGATATTTAAAATTAGCAGCTAAAGATTTGAGTATCGGTCAAAAAGATTTCGGATTAAAAAGCATTCGTAAAGCCATCAGTAAGTCTGATGTAGAAGGTGTTCTTAATGATACACAATCGCTGATTGCGAATTTGAAACTTAACAAGACCGTACTGGAAGCAAAGGGGATGAAACCCTTATTGCTTACGACACTAACAGATCAAATGGCTGGAATTGAAAAGTTCAACCAGTTGCAAAACGATTTGAAAAACAAACGCAGCCGTATTGCAAGCGATAATATTCAGATTTTAAACGAACTCTGGAGTAAAATTTCTGTCATTCTTAAAGCAGGTCTTGCAATGTATCGCGGTGTTGACAAGGTAAAACTAAAGGAATATTCTATTTCCAGTTTAGCGAAACGGGTGTTTAAAGAAGAACATGCAACGAACAATATACCACCACTGGAAACAGTATAAGTAGTAAACTATTTAATCTGAGACCTGACAGCTGTTTTAACAGTTGTCAGGTTTATTAAAATTTATCATTCAGGAATTAATGTCGTTTAGTTAAGGGTTTTATGTATAAAAGATTTAAACGCAAAGAACGCGGAGAATATGCAAAGAGCCGCAGAGCCTATATTTGTTGTATTTCTTTGCGGAACTCTGCGTAAAACTTTGCGGAACTCTGCGGTAAAATTTTATATATTCTGCTAACTAAACAATATTGAATTAGGAATATAGCATTAATTAATGCTAATTATTACAAATCCCAATCAAGTATAAAATCATCTGTTCCATTTTTGCCCGTCATGGCATCAAAGTCCTTAGAAAAATAGAATAGAAATGTTTTTTTTATCCATAGGACATTAAGATTTGGTATAAAACGACCAGATTTACAAAACATTAAAATTTTAAGAAAGCACAAACCACTTAAAAACTAATATTTAACTGTTAAAAAATAGGGTAATATTATTTATTTTCACAAGCTGAAAATTTACCGATAGCAGATAAGATAACTGAAGAAGTAATATGTCAGCCGATATATCCTGATTTGGATAAAGATACGATAAACACAATTTGCAAATTTCTGATGTATTAATTTTACAAAAAGTAAATGGAAGAAAATCAATACATTGAATTCAAGTCAAATTTCAATGATACCGTCATTGAAACATTGGTAGCTTTTGCCAATAGCAAAGGAGGACGAGTTTTGTTAGGTGTAAATGATGATGGAAGTATAAATAAAAACTTCAGTTATGGAAAAGAAACTTTCCAAAATTGGATAAACGAAATAAAATTAAAAACACAGCCCTCTATAATACCTGATATTG
Source organism: Bacteroidales bacterium (assembly GCA_049315385.1). GTDB lineage: Bacteria > Bacteroidota > Bacteroidia > Bacteroidales > JACABE01 > JACABE01. Next base: position 669 of record JBMOKG010000214.1, on the reverse strand, counting down.
AAATTATTAATTATAAGGGAAAAAAGATAATAGAAATTAGTATTCAGGAGTTTCCTATAAAACCAATATCTTTTAAAGGGCGTTACTATAAAAGGCTTAAGAATTCCAATCATCAGTTATCGGTATTAGAGATTGCCGATTTGAGTATGCAGTCTTTACAGGTTTCTTGGGATGCTTATCTTATGCCAGAACATAGTATTGATGATATTGATTTAAATAAAGCAGAAAAATTTGTTCAAAGAGTGAATATGAACGGGCGATTTAATTTGGAAGGGGATATTTTAGAAAATCTTGAAAAACTAAGATTAATTTCGAAAAATAAAGTTACAAATGCAGCCTATCTTCTTTTTGCAAAGAATGATATTTCCTATAATGTTCACTTAGGCAGATTTAAAACACCTTCTTTAATTATTGACGATAAAATGTTAAGAAGCACATTGTTTGATGCAGTTGAGGAAACTATGAACTATTTATTATCTCAGATTAAGGTAGCTTTTGAAATTACAGGGGAAACCACCCAGCGAACAGAAATTTTTGAATATCCATTGCCAGCACTTAGAGAGCTGGTATTAAATGCACTTTACCCCGTTAGATAATAGTTAAGATGTATTATATATCACTAGTGTCCGGTTATAAATCAAAGATAGTCAATTGATTATAATCAACAGT
>JBMOKG010000213.1:0-2727 GCA_049315385.1 Bacteroidales bacterium | reverse complement strand
AGTTTTAATACTAATTACGTAAGCGCCTTTTTGTAAAGGAGTTGACAATGTATTTGTTGTTGCAATTCGTTGAGCTACTTTTTGACCATTAACGCTATAAACATTCACGATATCACCTGTATTCAAACCATATACATAAAGTAATTTGTCAACTGTATATACACTAATATCACTATTTGAACTTTTGCTCAATCCTGTGACATCTATGTTGGCACCAGTAACAAACGGTGAGAATGTATCGAAAGTTCCTGAATACGTAGTACCTCCGTTAATCATTGTTGCAGAACTATTTATGTATGCAATTCCTACATAATGTCCTATAACAGGACTTGCAATTGATTCATTAATTATTGAAGGTGTAAGTGCAATTAATGTTGATGAACTTACATCTGGAGTAAGATTCCATTCTTTAGGATTATACCGTACACCATAAACGGCCGAACCGGATAAAGTAGAGTATACTTTAGCCGCAAAATTAGTTGCAGTAGTAGGAGTTACACTTACAGGATCATAACTTGATGCAGATGCTCCAATTGGAATAAAAGTAGGAACCAATGAAGCTGTAGGCAAAGTTACTTTACCTGCACCATCGGTAACAAGGTAACTTGTAGCCGAACCTCCTGAAATTGTACCCGTTCCTGCAATAGTTAAATCATTTGCGCCCAGACTCAATTTACCGGCAGTGAGTGTTAATGTGCTATTCACAGTGTTTGAACCACTTAAACTCACACCATTGGTGTTGTTAATCAACATGCTATTTAGAGTTGCAGGAAGTCCATTACCTGTAACCTGTGCAACTGAACCTTCATATTGATAATCTGCACCACTATTGAACGTACGAGTAGCTGACTGTACAGAACCTGTAGCTCCAGAAGTAGTAATACCATCAGCACTTCCAATTCGTAATACCGCACCCGATAAAACATTAAATGTGCCTTCGCCGGTTATATGTTGGCCATTTTTGCGTAAATCAGCAATTTTTGATACATTGATAACTCCACCCGCAGCAATTGTAATATTCGTGATATCACCACCACCCAAAGTGTTATCTGCTTTTGTTCCATTAGGATAAAACTCACTCGCATTTAAAGTTCCTGTAGCACCAATATTCAGATTAACGGTTTTACCTGTAACTGCTAAGCTCATGTAATTGTTTGTATGCCCCGTCCAACCATTAGCTGTTGCATTACCGGGAACTAATCCATCTACAAAAGTCAATGTACCGTTTATATTGTAAGTTTGATTAGCAGCACCCTGAGCATGTGAACTTGATACAGGAGTAATACAACTCCATGGTGCAAAGGTTAATGTTTTGCCTGCATTAACTGTCAAAGTTGTATTGTCGAATGTTCCATTTGAATAAAAGCCACCAGCATTACCGGCATTTCCACTACCATGATAATTGATAGTTACATCATTATCAATAATAACTTCCGATGAAGCAAGATTGACTTGCAAACGAGATAGGTTGACTGTACCACCGCCAGTAATTGTAAGGCTTGTAGTATAAACACCAAGACTGATACCATCTGCATTATTTCCGGTTGAAGTATTGCCAATTATTGATCCCGCTTCAACTGAAACTGTTGTGCCATATACTTTTAAATAATTTGGCGTGTTTACTAAGTTACTTGATTTAAGTGTACTATTACCCGAAATATACAAGTTCTTTATACTTCTTGCTGATGTTTCACTATTTACAGTAAATCCACCCTGAATGTAAACATTTGCAGTTGCTGCATTTGGGAAATCGACTACCGACCATGATGACGTTGCTGCACTCCATTTGTTCCATGTAGATGCAACTCCCCAGTTGGCAGATGCTACTGATTTATAATCACCATCCTGAAATTGAACAATAATTACTTCCGCTACATTACTTGGTACTGATGTAGGAGCACAACCACCGGAAACTACGCAATAATAATATGTTGTTCCAAGTGCAGTAGTTGCAGGTGTATATGTATTACTTGTTGCGGCATCTATAATTGTTCCACCTGTATTTGAAGCAGATGCGTTACTATACCATTGATAAGTCAACGACGAACCAACAGCAGTTACACTTAATGCGGTTGCAGTAGCATTTAACCCAAAAGTAGTTGTTGCAGCTGGTTGAACTGAAACTGATGTTGCAGGATTAATTGTAATTTGAACTGCATTTGAAGGTGTAGGACAAGCTCCGTTTGTTGCAACCACATAATAATAATAAGTACCTGCAACAGTAGATGCCGGAGTGTAAGTGGTATTTGTTGCTCCTTCTATTAGCGTTCCACCGTAATTTAATTTTGAACTATTTGAATACCATTGATAACTTGGTGATTGATCGGCTGCTACAGTTCCCAATGTCAACACACCATCAATACATTCTGATTGATTATCGGTAGGTTGAGCCGAAAAAGTAGGTGCCGTACATGCGGTAATAATTTCAATTGCTCCCGAAACAGCACTGGTAGAAGTAGGCGTACAATCTCCACTTACCACACAATAATAATAGGTAGTTCCCATTACAGCAGTTGATGGAGTATAACTTGAAGCGGTTTGTCCGTCAATGATTGTTCCTCCTGAATTTGATGCTGAAGTATTACTATACCATTGATATGTCAAGCCGTTTCCGGTTGCAGTAACAGTTAATGGAGATGGACTTCCAAATCCCTGACCATAAGCAGCTGCCGGTGTTAACTGACTTGTAATATTTGGTGCAGATTTTAATGTTACTACAGCATTATT
>JBMOKG010000041.1:0-43748 GCA_049315385.1 Bacteroidales bacterium | reverse complement strand
ATAAATTGTTTCAACAATGTTAAAAATAAAAGAATCTGAATTGATAATCAGTCCTAATGGAGCTATTTATCATTTGAACCTACATCCGGAAAATTTAGCAGAAAATATAATAGTAGTAGGAGACCCTGGTCGTGTACCTGAAATATCAGCATTTTTCGATAAAATTGAATGCAAAATTCTACATAGGGAATTATGTACTCACACTGGTTATTTCAACAATAAAAGAATCAGTGTTATATCTACTGGTATGGGACCTGACAATATAGACATTGTGATGAATGAACTGGATGCTTTAGTTAATGTTGATTTAGAAAAAAGAGAACCTAAAGACAAACACACTTCATTAAATATTGTAAGATTAGGCACTTCAGGTGCTTTACAGGGTGATTTGGGTGTAGATTCATTTATGATGTCAGAATATGGACTAGGATTAGATGGAATGCTGCACTTTTACAAGGCTTCAAAAGATGTTTGCGACCATGAGATGGCCTCAGCTTTTATAAAACATACACAATGGGGTGAAAATCTTCCTAAACCTTATGTTGTAAAAGCATCTCAAAAATTGTTACAAAAACTGGGTGATGGATTCAATAAGGGTATTACTGCTACAGCTCCCGGTTTTTACGGACCTCAAGGCAGACAAATAAGACTGGAACTTGCTTATCCTGAAATAAATGACAAGCTGGAAACATTCCGTTACAATGGTCATCGAATTTGTAATCTGGAAATGGAAACTTCAGCATTATATGGTTTAGGTGCTATGCTAGGACACGAAACGCTTACTGTTTGTGTATTAATTGCAAACAGGGTTTCCAAACAGTTTAGTAAAGATTACAAAAAACCTGTCAGAGAGTTAGTGGAAAAAGTCTTGGAGAGGATAAGTAGAAATCAATAATAAGTTAAGATTGAATACTTTTTAGCTATTTAAAAAAAGGTTTTATTAAAAAATGAAACATTCTTGACAAATAAATTTTGACACTTAAGAGTATGATTATTCCAGCAAACCTTCCAGGTTTTAAAAACCTGGAAGGTTTAAAATAAATCAACATATAGAAATAAAGATAGATAAATAATATAAGCAGATGAAAAGTTACTTGAGTTTTCTCAAAAATTACTTTTTATTTCTATTCTTCTGATTTAATAAAACAATTCTGAATTCATGATAATGAGTTTTTACGCGTTCTGTATAAGATTTATCTGAAAGTAAAACCATTTTAAACATCGCTAATACCTTGGGTGCTAATTTCGATTGAGGACTCATCATATTTAATTCAGTTCCCTGCATTTCTTTAATTAATTCTTTATCATCAGCTCCCAACCATTTTCTATAAAAACTGTATGATTCCCAACCCCAGGAAATTACAGCTACAGACTCATTATCTTTAAATACATTAAACATGGCTCTTCTGCAATCGCATTCATTGCAAAATAACTCAATAAATACATAACTTCCAATAGGCAATCCCAACTTATTTGTGTTTTGAAAAAGTTGAATTTTTCTCGTTTCAACATCTCCTTTTTCCGGACAGAGTTCAATATATGGTATAAATGGCATATTTATAAACCTTAAATAATTGATTTTTTAAGTAAGAAAAAATATAAAAAAACACAATATATTAAATGTTGATTAATTCAAGATATTATTAAATCATCCTATCAATTCCCAATAACTTTAAATTCTGTTCTTCTGTTGCTGGCTCTACCTGTTTCAGTATCATTGCTTTCAATAGGATTTGTCCATCCGTAACCTTTGAAAGTCAAACGTGTATTTAAAATACCATTGGCAATGAGATAATTATAAACAGATTTAGCTCTGTTCTCAGAAAGTGATAAATTATATTTTTCTGTTCCTACATGATCAGTATGTCCACTTATCTCAATTTTCATTCGAGGATTTTGATTCATTAATAAAAGTAGTTTGCCAAGTTCTACTTTTGATTCTGATTTTAATTCAAATTTATCTGTTTCAAAGAAAATGTTTCTCAAAACTACAGATTCTCCGATTTGTATTGGTTTAAGTGGTAAATCTTTAATAAAAGGTTTCATTTCGGAATGATTTTCTGTAATAGCAAAATTTTCGGAATAAAACAAATAGCCATCTTTAGAAATATTTAAAGCATAGTTTTTATCAATTGGAAGGCAAACCAAAAACTCACCTGACAATGGATTTGATTTTGATTGCACCACAACTTCTCCTGTTACTAGATTTATCAATTCAAATTTAGCTTCCAGCACTTTATGAGTCTCACTATCATAAACTTTGCCTTTCATATAATTTACAGCAAATGGACGTGCTTTCTCATACAATTCAAAACTATACAAATCAAGTTTTCCATATCCCCCAGGTTTATTTGAGGAGAAAAAAGCTAATTCACCTTTTGCATTAACAACAAGACTTGTTTCATCAGCATAAGTATTAATAGGATATCCAATATTTAATGGTTTTGCCCATTCACCTTTTACATTTTTACGTGAATAATATATATCTTTTCCTCCCATACCTAATCTTCCATCAGAAGAAAAATAAAGTGTTTGATTATCAGGGTGAATAAAAGGTGATACATCATCATATTTTGTATTAATACTATCCCCTAGATTTATTGGCAAACACCATTTACCTTTATCATCCATAATAGTCTTCCAGATATCCATTCCTCCTTTACCACCAGAGCGTGCACTGGTAAAGTACAAGGTTTTCCCATCTGAAGAAATACTAGGCTGAGATTCCCATGTTGTTGTATTAACAATTGGACCAAGATTTACCGGAACAGTCCATGTGTTCCCTATTTTATTTGAAGAGTAAATATCACAACTTCCATAACCATCATCTCGATTACAGGCAGTAAAATAAATAACTTGACCATCGGGAGAAATACATTGAGCTCCTTCATTTCCATGTGTATTCAATGGACTACCTATTGGTTCTGCTTTAGTCCATTCACCATTTTTTTTATGACAAATATAAAAATCTTCTTCTATATTACTTCCAGTTGTTGATTGTTCATCTTTTGGTCTGGCAACAGTAATTATAAGTGTTTGCTCATCTGCAGTTATTGCAGGTAAATACTCATTGTTTTCTGAATTCACATTACCACCCATATTTACCATATTAAAAGGAACAGGATGAGCTATCTGATACTTGGCAAAGTCAATAATCTCTAATGCTTTTTTAGCAGCATGCAAATTCATAGGAGAGCCATCATTATAATCTAAATATTTTTGATAATTGATACCTGCATCTTCATATTTCCCAATTGAAAGTTGTAGATTACCAATAGCAAATAGAGCTCCGGGATAGAAATCTTCATCTATTTCAATAGCTTTTTGATATGCATTTATTGCATCCTCTTTTTTTCGTAAATCATTGTAAACAGCAGCTAATAAAAAATATGCCTCAATAAATCTGGAATCTTCCTTAACTGCTTTGAATAGTTCTTCTAAACATGAATTATTGTCGCGCAAATCATAAAAATGAGTCGCATTTTCATAAAATTTAATTGCTTTTTTAGATTTTGAGCTTAATTTTGTATCTTTCTGAGCAAAGTTATTATTTGCTATAAGGATGAATATCAGCAAAAATATAAAAGCTTTTATTAATTTAGGAAACTGCATTTTTTATAATTAATTATTTTGGGTTTGAATTTTCTGATTTTATAATCAAAAGTTATTTTATTTCTTTTTTAGTCTTTAATTCATTATGGTATTCTCATATATTTATGACTCTGTAAAGATATTCTCCATTGAGGATGAGACATAATATAGTTAATAATTTTGGGCATCATTTCGTTTCTATTACTCCATTCCGGCTGCAGATAAAGTATACATTCAGAACTTACTTTAGCTGCATTAAGTTCAGCCCATTCAAAGTCAGAATCTTCCGAAATAATTATTTTTAATTCTCCGGCAAGTAAGAAATTACCCTCTACCGGAGGTATATTTTGTTTTGGCGAAAGACATACCCAGTCCCAACTACCACTCATTGGTAAAGAACCTGATGTTTCCAAAAAAGTTTTAATTCCCTTTTCATGAAGATGATCGCATAAATAATTTAGATTATAGTTCAATGGTTCACCACCTGTAACTATAACAGCTTTTCCGGGAAAGCCATCAGCTCTTTCAACAATACCATCTGTAGATATTGCAGGATGAGTAGCAGCATTCCATGATTCTTTTATATCACACCAGTGGCAACCAACATCACAACCGCCTACTCTAATAAAATAAGCAGCTTCACCTGTATGAAATCCTTCACCTTGCAGACTGTAAAACTCTTCCATCACAGGAAGTTCCAATCCTTCGATTAATAATTTATCTTTATTCAAAATTTATCGTTTTTTACTGATTTTGCAAAAATACTATTTCAGATTGATTATTAGTGTATTTATAAGTTATAAAAAGCAATATATTTTCTAATTTTGCAAAACAATTATTCTTTTACAATTTATGAAACTCAAACACAATATTCGTGCAATTCTAAATTTTCTACATTTAGATATTACAAAAAATCTTGAATACGATCGCCTTACAAAATTGATTATTAAAAGAGTAGTAAAAAAAGATTCAGTATGCATTGATATTGGATGCCATAAAGGTGAAATATTGGATTTGATTTTACAACAATCACCAATGGGAGGCCATTATGGATTTGAACCAATCCCATTATTATATAAGAAACTAATAGATAATTATTCTCCTGAAAATTATATTTTACCTTATGCAATTGGTGAAAATCCAGGAAAAGCAAGTTTCCAATATGTAAAAAATGCACCAGCATATAGCGGATTACAAAAAAGAAAATATGCTGTTAAAAATCCCGAAATTGAAGAAATTGAAGTAGAAATCATCCCTCTTGACAATATAATTCCATCCTCTATTAAAATTGATTTTATTAAAATTGATGTGGAAGGTGCTGAATACGGAGTATTAAAAAGTGCCAAAAGAATAATCAGAGAAAACAAACCAATTATAATATTTGAATGTGGTTTGGGTGCAAGTGATTTTTATGGTACAAAACCTGAGGAAGTTTTTAATTTTCTCACTTCCAATAGCTTAAAAATCTCTATTTTAAAATCCTGGTTGAAAAACAAATCACCTTTATCATTAAATGAGTTTTGCGATTTATACATTAAAAACAAAGAATATTATTTTATTGCTCATCCTTAAGAAAAAATTACAAAATCTTTTCAATTGAACTCCATAATTTTTCTGCAGTTTTATCCCAACTAAATTCAATTCTTCTCTTTTTACCTTTTTCAATTAATGAAGTACGGAATTCATCATCTGTAGCTATTTTCTGCATTGCATCAGCTATTTCTGTAATAGAATATGGATCAACCAACAAAGCAGCATTTCCTGCAATTTCCGGCATTGAGGTTATATTAGAAGTTATTACTGCAGTTTCTGCATAAAAGGCTTCAACAATTGGTATTCCGAATCCTTCAAAATACGAAACATAAGTTAAAGCAAGTGAAGAAGCTAATAACTCATTGAGTATTTCAGGAGCAAGCCTTCCAGTGAAGATTACTTCATTTTTAAATTCCATTTCATTGTATGCTTCTGATATTTCTCCATTCCACCATTGCTTTTGTCCTACAATTACCAATTTGGTATCATTCAAATTATTTTTCCGGAACAAATCAAAAGCTTTAAATAAATTCATTAAATTTTTTCGCGGATGCAATGTACTGATAAAGATAAAATAAGGATAATTGTCAGTAAATCTGGCTTTAACACTAAGCTTTACAGCTTCTGAAACCGGCCTGTATAAATCATGAGCTCCATTATAAACAACATCAATTTTATCTTTTGTAATTCCATAGTGTTCGGAAATATCAATTTTAGAATATTGAGAAACCGTTGCTATACGATTTGCTTTTTGAGCAAAACGATGAAAGAAATAATTAAGATAAACCCTGTGCGAACGCTTAACAAATTGAGGAAAGTGTTCAAAATTCAAATCATGAATAACTGCTAATGATTTAACATTTGATCGTAGAGAAAGCCAACCATCAGGAGAAACGAAAATATCGGCTTTATATTTTTTTAGTGCTCTTGTAACACTCCATTCAAAAAAAAGATACCACAAAACAGGATGGCGGGCAGGAGGATATAATAATACAGCAGTTACATTCGAAGCAAAAACAAAACCTTCATTAAAAGGGCGATCAAAGAATAAAACAAACTGATGTTCCGGATGTTGAATCGTAATTCGTTTTATTGTTTCATAAGTAAACCAACCAATACCATCTAATTTCCCTTTAAGTAAAAGCCTTGTATTAACAGCTATAATCATCAATATTAGTATTTTAAATATAATTTCGCATCTTTATATTATTATTTTACAAAAATATGTAAACTAAGTATGCAAATTACAATATTTTTATGGTAATTCGTAAAGCTTTGTTATTTTTGCAGATTATAATAAAGATATGCAGCGAAAATTTCTCACTAATCTCATCATTCTATTAACATTAAATTTGTTAATCAAACCATTTTGGATTTTAGGAATCGACGTAAAAGTCCAAAATATGGTTGGTGCTGCTGATTTTGGCTTTTATTTTGCAATCTTTAATTTCTCTTTTCTGTTTAATATTCTATTAGACTTTGGTATAACCAATTTTAATAATAAAAATATTGCACAAAACAATCACTTACTCAACAAACACTTTTCGAGTATTGTGATATTAAAACTAATGCTGGCATTAGTGTTTACTATTATTACATTTAGTTTTGGATTAATTGTTGGATATAATCATCATCAGTTATATATTCTAGGATGGATGGTCTTCAATCAGTTTTTAATTTCTTTTGTATTGTATTTAAGAAGCAATATTTCAGGATTATTATTATTTAAAACAGACAGTATTGTCTCTGTATTGGATAGAAGTCTGATGATTATTTTTTGCAGTATTCTAATTTGGGGAAATATAACTTCAGAACCATTCAAAATAGAATGGTTTGTTTATGCTCAAACAGCTGCATATCTTATTACTGCAATTATTGCATTTATAATTGTCAAAAGAAAATCAGCTTTTACCCGTCTTAACTGGAACCGTCCCTTTTTCGTTATGATTATTAAGCGAAGTTTCCCTTTTGCAATTCTCGCTTTACTCATGACTTTTTACAATCGTATTGATTCAGTTATGCTTGAACGATTATTGCCAAACACTCAAGGAGATGAGCAGGCTGGTATTTATGCTTCTGCATATCGCTTACTTGATGCTTCAAATATGATTCCTTATCTCTTTGCTGTTTTATTACTTCCATTATTTTCAAAAATGTTAAAAAATGGTGATGAGATTGTACATATTGTAAAATTATCTTATAAGTTACTTATTACACTGGCTTTAATTGTTGGAATTGGTTCCTTTTTTTACAGTATGGAACTTATGGGATTATTATACACAAATCATGTTAAAGAATCAGCGGATGTATTTAAATGGCTGATGATGGGATTTATTGCTGTTTCAACTACTTATGTTTTTGGAACATTACTTACAGCAAATGGGAACCTTAAAGAATTGAATTTTATAGCAGCAACTGGAATGTTATTAAATATCTCACTTAATTTTATATTAATACCCAGATTAGAAGCTGTAGGATCAGCATACTCAAGTATTATTACACAATTTTTAAGTGCAACAATTCAAGTTATTTTCGCTCAAAAAGTATTTAAATTTAAAGTTGATTATCGTTTTTTAATATCTATTCTTGCTTTTGCAATCGGAGTTGTTTTTATCAATATTTTCTCTAAACACTTTATTGAAGATAAATGGATTTATAATTTTGCAGGAATGGTAATCTTATCAATAGTATATGCATCATTTCTCAAATTATTGAATTTCAAATCACTGCTTACACTTATACAAAATAAAGCAAAGTAAGTTAAACAAAAAGTACTCTGGGTTTTTATTTATCAGGTCTTTAATTCTAAAGTATTAAATCGTAAAATTATAGAACATCCTATTATTTAGTAATTCACTAAATCACTTTATCAATAAATTTTCCTACTTTTGCCTGACAAAATTTAATCAATATGACAGAAATTAATAAAAGCACTAATGATTTTAATTCTACCAATTTTTTTATTTTTTTGTGGAATTGGAGAAAAGTATTAATTATTATTACTATATCAGCTGCAATACTTTCAGGTTTAGCATCTTTTTTAATTACGCCTAAGTTCAAATCAACTGTTATTTTATTTCCAACCTCTTCTAATTCAATTTCAAAATCCCTTTTAACAGAAAATCCAGGGAGTAAAACCGAAATTCTTGATTTTGGTGAAGAAGAACAAGCCGAACAATTATTGCAAATATTAAACTCCAGTAAAATCAGAGATAAAGTTATCGAAAGATTTAACCTTGCAAAGCATTATAATATCAGTGAAGATTCAAAATTCAAGAATACTTATTTGATTCAGGAATATAACGATAACATCAGTTTTAGACGAACAGAATTTATGGCTGTTGAAATCAGTGTACTGGATAAAAATCCTGAAATTGCTGCCAATATTGCAAATACTATTTCAAATTTACTGGATTCTACTAAAAATGCAATGCAAAAAGAACGTGCAATCAGAGGATTTGAGATTGTAAAAGGAAACTATGAAAGTATTCAAAAAGAAATGATAATACTGGAAGATTCTTTAAAATTTATTCGTGAAAAAGGCGTAAATGATTACGAAACCCAAGCAGAAATGACCAATCAGGAATTAGCAATTCAAATCGGGAAAGGCACTAAACCGGCTATTGAAAGACTTGAAGCAAAACTAGATACATTATCTAAATATGGTGGATTATATGTTACATTAAGAGCTAATCTCAATTATAAAATAGAACAATCCAATAAAATAAAAGCAAAATATGACGAAGCTAAAATTGATGCAGAAGAATATATTCCTCAAAAATTTGTGGTTGATTCAGCATATAAGGCAGAAAAAAAGACAACTCCTGTTCGATGGCTCATCGTTTTAGTATCATCATTTTCAGCTTTCATGCTTTCAATTCTTGTTTTAATATTTATTGAAAATATTTACAAGAAAAGTATTGTAAAATCCTAATTTTCAATTTCTTTATCATTGACAAATAAACAAAAACTAAGTTTTATTTATGGTATTAGCGGATTATTTATCCTGATTAATGCTCTATTTATTGCCAATGAATTTTTCTGGTTCATGTCAATTCCTTTAATTGGAATTTTATTGTTGATGTATTTTACTTCATTAGACAAAGTTTTACTTTTAATTACTTTTCTAACTCCACTTTCCATTACATTAAGCAATTATCAAGCCCAGTTAGGACTTTCATTACCAACTGAACCTCTAATGGTTGGAGTTTTAGTAATGTATTTTTACAAAATATTTTTTGATCAGGCTTATGATATTAAAATCATCAGACATCCTGTAACTATTTCGATATTATTCTATTTATGCTGGATGCTATTGACATCTATTACCAGTGAAATACCGTTGGTATCTTTTAAATTCTTTATAGCAAAGTTATGGTTTATTATTCCGTTTTTCTTTTTAGCTACACAATTATTTAAAGATATTAAGAATTTTAAATATTTTTCATGGATGTACATCATATCATTATGTCTAGTTATAATTTATACTACAATCAAGCATGCTCAATATTCATTCGATGAAGACGTAGGACATTGGATAATGGATCCTTTTTATAATGATCATACTGCCTATGGAGCAATGATAGTTTTTTTTGCACCTGTAATTATAGGTTTTCTTTTTGATAAATCTTATTCAAATATTCAAAGGTTCCTTACATTTTTGGTTGCTGTTATTTTACTGATTGGTCTATATCTTTCTTATTGTCGTGCAGCATGGATGGGACTTGCAGCTGCCATTGGATTTGCCTTAATCATCAAACTAAAAATCAAAATTAAGTGGATAGTATTGACTTCTATTATTTTAATAAGTTTATTCTTTATTCTTCGAAGTGAAATAATTATGAAGTTAGAAAAGAACAAACAAGATTCTTCAAACAATTTAGTGGAACACATTCAATCTATGTCTAATATATCAACTGATGCATCTAACCTGGAAAGATTTAATCGTTGGGAAGCAGCTTTTAGAATGTTTAAAAAAAGGCCTTTCTGGGGGTTTGGACCTGGAACCTATCAATTTTGCTACGCACCTTTTCAGTTTTCTTATGAGCGGACAATTATAAGTACAAATGCAGGGAACAGAGGAAATGCACACAGTGAATATATCGGACCACTTGCAGAGACTGGCATATTGGGATTATTATCTGTTCTAGCCATTGCCTTTACTGCAATTTTAACTGCATTAAAAGTTTATAGGAAATCAAATGATAAAAAGGTAAAGCTTTTATGTTTTATTGCATTATTAAGTCTTATAACTTATTATACTCATGGTTTTCTAAATAATTTCCTTGATACAGACAAAGCATCAGTTCCTTTCTGGGGTTTTATTGCAATGATTGTAGCTTTGGATGTTTATCATCTTAAAGACGATAAAAAGGGAACTGTTTGAATTATAAAATAAACTTAAGAAAATAAGTTCTTTTTCAGTTACCATAAATTATACAATTATTTGATTCATTTAACTTGCTTCAAAATTACAGTTCAAAAGATTCAAAATAAGCTTAATAAATATTCTTGCTGATGTTTTTATGTTATAAACATAAAAAGGATATTTCTTATAACCCTAAAAACAAAAAACGGAACTGATATAGTTCCGTTTTTTGTATTATATTTTTTTATTTGCATTGTCCATAAAATCTGGAAGCAGCTTAGTGTAAGCAATTTCTTTCCACTTTTTTCTTGCTTCATCAGCAGGAATTCCAAAATACACTTTATCGCCGGCTAGATTTTTATCAACTCCTGAAGTAGCTAAAATTACTGCTCCTTTACCAACATGAAGATCTTTATTTACAGATACTTTTGCCCAAATAATAACATCATCTTCAATTACAGTAACTCCTGCAACAGCAGATTGAGAACCAATCAAACAATTTGCACCAATTCGGGTATCATGCCCAATCTGAACCTGATTGTCAAATTTAGTTCCTTTTCCAATAAATGTATCACCTGAAACACCTTTATCAATAGCACACAACGCGCCAATTTCTACATTATCAGAAATTACTACCTTTCCACAGGATTCCATTTTTCTGTATCCCTGAGGTTTGCGCTGAAAATAATAGGCATCAGCGCCAATTACAGTATTTGAATGAATAATGACATTGTTTCCAATTACAGTATGATCGTAAATACTAACATTGGCATGAATAACGCAATTTGTTCCAATGCTAACATTATTACCAACAAATGCACCTGGTTGAATTACTGTACCTTCACCTATTATTGCTGATTCACTAATAGAAGATGCAGATGGTTGAAAACCTCTGAATTTTCTTACCAAAGATACATAAGCTTCAAAAGGATCATCACAAAAAAGTAAAGCTTTATTTTCAGGACATTCAACTTTTGCATTAATTATAATTGTAGTTGCATTTGAAGTAAGTGCTTTTTTATAATATTTTGGATGGTCAACAAAGGTTAAATCACCGGCTTCAACCATGTGAATTTCATTGATACCAGTGATTAAAAAATCGGGATTGCCTTCAAAATCAGCTTTTATAATAGATGCTATTTCTTTTAATTTATATGGAGCGGGTAATTTCATTTATCAATTATTATATTATTAAATATTAGATCTTTAAAAAGATTTTACTCTTTCAGAATATACTCCAGTACGTGTATCAACCTTAACTTTTTCACCTTCTGCGATAAACAAAGGAACACGAATAATAGCACCTGTTTCAACTGTTGCTTCTTTCATTACATTTGTAGCAGTATTGCCTTTATCACCAGGTTCAGTATAAGTTATCAACATTTCAACAAATGCTGGCAATTCACATTGTAATGGAGTTTCTGTGTCAGCATGAACTGTAATTTCAACGCTTTGACCTTCTTTTAAAAACTGTGGGGCATTAATTATAGATTCATCAATTAAAAGTTGTTCAAATGTTTCAGCATGCATAAAATTATAACCACCTTCTTCTTTATATAAGAATTGATAAGGCCTCCTTTCAACGCGTGCTATATCTATTTTTACACCGGCAGTAAAAGTATTTGGAATTACTTTACCTGTTTTTAAATTTTTTAATTTTGTGCGAACAAATGCCGGACCTTTACCAGGTTTCACATGCTGAAATTCAAATATGGAATATAAATCTCCATTAAATTCTATACATAATCCGTTTTTAAAATCTTGCGTTGTAGCCATACTATATTGTTAATTATTTTTATAAAAAAGCATGCAAAGTTACTCAATATTTTTGATTTGCAAAATTTGAATAAATGCAAATATATTTATCAAAATAATATATTCTTTTTATTATTTTTGCAATCCTTAAAAAAATTAAAAAACATGTTTGAAAATTTAAGTGAAAAATTTGACAGGGCATTTAAAGTTCTTAAAGGTCAAGGACGTATATCTGAAATTAATGTTGCAGAAACCCTTAAAGAAGTTAGAAAAGCTTTACTTGATGCTGATGTTAGCTTTAAAATTGCAAAACAGTTTACAGAAACCGTTAAAGAAAAATCATTAGGTCAAAATGTTTTAACTGCTATATCACCAAGCCAGTTAATGATTAAGATCGTTCATGATGAATTAGCTTCTTTAATGGGAGGCGAAAAAGTCGAAATAAATCTAAAGGGAAGCCCTGCTATTATTTTAATGTCAGGATTGCAAGGTAGTGGTAAAACAACTTTCTCAGCAAAATTAGCAAATTATATAAAGTCTAAAAAAGGACGCAATGTTTTATTGGTAGCTTGTGATGTCTATCGTCCTGCAGCTATTGAACAATTAAAAGTTTTAGGCGAACAAATCGGCGTAGAAGTATATTCAGATATCGACAGCAAAGAACCTGTTAAAATTGCTAAAAAAGCAGTTTCGTATGCCAGAGAAAAAGGCATTACAACTGTAATTATAGATACTGCAGGTCGTTTAGCTATCGATGAAGAAATGATGAACGAGATTGCTGCAATTAAAAGAGAAGTAAATCCTCAGGAGACTCTATTTGTTGTAGATGCAATGACAGGGCAAGATGCAGTAAATACGGCAAAAGCATTTAATGATATTCTAAATTTCGATGGAGTAATTCTAACAAAATTAGATGGTGATACCAGAGGTGGTGCTGCCTTAACCATTAGGTCAGTAGTTGAAAAACCTATCAAGTTTGTAGGTATTGGTGAAAAAATGGATGCTTTGGATGTTTTCTATCCAGAGCGTATGGCAGATCGTATTCTGGGAATGGGTGACATTGTCTCTTTGGTTGAACGAGCACAGGAACAATTTGATGAAGAAGCTGCTAAAAAATTACAGAAAAAGATACAGCAGGATACTTTTAATTTTGATGATTTCCTATCTCAAATTAAGCAAATCAAAAAAATGGGAAATATGAAAGATCTTGTTGGCATGATACCAGGAATGGGGAAAATGCTAAAAGATGTTGAGATTGAAGATGATGCATTTAAAAGCATTGAAGCTATTATTACATCTATGACCCCAAATGAAAGAGCAAACCCTTCTTTATTAAATGGTAGCCGAAGAAAAAGAATAGCAACCGGAAGCGGAACTGATATACAGGAAGTAAATCGTTTGATCAAACAATTTGACGAAACTCGAAAAATGATGAAAATGATGAGCGGAGGAAAAGGGAGTAAATTAATGCAATCAATGGGCAATATGAAAAGACGTTAAGTAATTGCTGATTATAAATTATTTATATAACAACTTAAATATTCATAGTAAATTTCATCTAAATCCGGTATTCGTGCAATCGACATCCGAAATAAAAAAAATTTAAAAATGGAAATAATAGATGGCAAATTAATTGCTGAACAAATAAAATCAGAAATAGCAACAGAAGTCAGGAAAATGATTGATAATGGTCAAAACCCTCCTCATCTGGCTGCAATTCTTGTAGGCGAAGATCCCGCCAGCCAGACTTACGTGGCAAGTAAAGAAAGATCTTGCAAAGAGGTTGGGTTTATATCTTCTATTTATCGTTATCCTGCAACTATTACAGAAACAGAATTATTAAAAGCTGTTGATTTTTTAAATAATGATGATGAAATTGATGGATTTATCGTACAAATGCCTCTACCTAAAAATATTTCAGTTGATAAAATTATAGAAAGTATTGATCCGAAAAAAGATGTTGATGGATTTCATCCAATGAATGCCGGCAGAATGCTTGCAAGTCTACCTTGCTATCTCCCTGCTACACCTTATGGTATCATGCAGATGCTTGAAAGAAGCAAAATAGAAACAGAAGGAAAACATTGTGTAATTCTAGGAAGAAGTAATATTGTAGGTACTCCTATGAGTATTCTAATGTCTAGAAATAATAAATTTGCAAATGCCACTGTTACAATTTGCCACAGTAAAACAAAAAATCTGGAAGATATTACACTTCAGGCAGATATTTTAATAGCAGCAATAGGGAAACCTCACTTTGTAACCTCAAATATGGTAAAAGAAGGTGCTGTAGTAATAGATGTGGGTATTCACCGTGTTGTATCAACTGATACAAAATCTGGATTTAAATTAATTGGAGATGTTGATTTTGCAAATGTATCAAAAAAATGTAGTTATATTTCTCCTGTTCCTGGAGGAGTGGGTTTAATGACAATAGTTGCATTACTTCAAAACACTTTTAAAGCAGCAAAAAAAGAAATTTATCAGTAAAAAATAAAATTAATTTTATTTTCTATTAAAAAAATTAATATCATTGCAAAAAATAAGAATAGAACAAAAATGAATAAAAGAAAGGTGATTATTAGTTATCACAACCTTCCATCTGATGCTTTGGAAGCATTTAAAGAAAAATATCCTTACGGATATTCTGATTTTATTACAAAAATTACAAAACCAAATAATGATGTAATCTATGTAGTTCCTTTAGATACTGATGATGCAGCTTATTTGGTAAAAGTAGATGTAAAGGTAGATAATAAAATGAGTGAAGAAGATTTTGACAAATTATTATTTCGCGGTGTTTCCGGACCTACAGATAAAATTGCAGATCATGATACAGGAGATGAAGAACATGATGATTTAGGTTCCAACCATATTGACACAGAGAGTGTTAGTGAAGAGATGGAAGAAAGTGACGAATAAATTAAACACTTCAATATACTAATCTAACTTTTATAAAGTTTATATCAGCAAATATATAATACAATCAGCAATGAACGAAGAATTTGAAAGATTAAAATGCCTCATTATAGGTTCAGGTCCTGCTGGATATACAGCAGCTATTTATGCAGCCAGAGCTGATTTAAAACCAGTAGTTTATCAAGGCTTACAACCAGGTGGACAATTAACAATAACAACAGAAGTTGATAACTTTCCAGGATATCCTGAAGGTATAACCGGACCAGAAATGATGGAACAATTAAAGTCTCAGGCTGAAAGATTTGGCACTGAAACAAGATGGGGAATTGTTACAGAAGTTGATTTTGCGGAACGTCCATTTAAGGTTAAAGCTGATGATGGAAAAAAAATATTAGCTGATACTGTAATAATCGCAACCGGAGCTTCAGCAAAATGGTTAGGTATTGAATCTGAAAAAAAATATAATGGTCAGGGTGTTTCTGCTTGTGCTACGTGCGATGGATTCTTCTATCGCGGTAAAGATGTAGCAATTGTTGGTGGAGGTGATACTGCTGCTGAAGAAGCGACTTATCTTGCCAAATTATGTAACAAAGTTTATATGATTGTAAGAAGAGACGAATTAAGAGCATCAAAAGCCATGCAGGAAAAAGTTTTCACTACTCCAAATATCGAAGTTATGTGGAATCATACTACCAAAGAAATCTTAGGTGACTTCTCTGGTGTAAATGGTGTTTTATTACAAAATGTAAAAACAGGAGAAGACAAACAATTAGCAATACATGGATTCTTTGTAGCCATCGGCCATTCTCCCAATACAGATATATTTAAAGGCAAATTAGAACTTGACGAAATGGATTACATTAAAACTGTTCCAGGTTCATGTAAAACAAATATCGAAGGAGTTTTTGCAGCCGGTGATGTTCAGGATCATCATTACCGTCAGGCAATTACAGCTGCCGGAAGCGGTTGTATGGCTGCTATTGAAGCCGAAAGATTTTTATCTTCAAAATAAATAGAATGATTTAGCGAATTGATGAAATGATAATTTTGAATCATCAATTCGCTTGTTTATGTTAATCATACTCCTCTAAATTTTTACGGATCAATAATAATTCTTATTCCAACCAATTAAAACTGTACTTTTGCAGCCGATTTATTAAATACCTAAGTGTTTGAAATAAAATACTTATATTTAATTTGGTTGTAAAATTCAGAAATATCTATCCATGAAACGAATTAACGAATATAAAAAATTGTTCAATTATGAACAAGATACAGATCTTAAAAAGCTAAAATCTACCTATAGAAATCTGGTAAAAGATTGGCATCCTGATAAGTTTCAAAAAGGAGATGAATTGTATGACCAAGCTGAAATTAAAAGCCGTCAGATTATTGATGCTTATCATTTTCTAGTTAGTATTGCTCCCGAAACTAAAGCTGCCAATCTGGAAGAGTACAAGATTACTACTTCTATATCAGGCATTCTTGACTTTAAACACAAAGGACAATTACTTGAAATTACTTTTTTAGATGGAACAACTTATGAATATTTTGGTGTTTCAAAAACAGTTTTCTCTAAAATGATCAATTCTGACAAACAGTATAGATTTGGGAAAAGAAATATTTTTAACACTTACCTATACCGGAAATCAAAAAAAAATATTGAAACCTTATAATTCACTCATTCTTATATTTTAAAAAAATATTTTAAGATGATGATTATTTCTCCATTTAAACAGAATAATAAAAGCCTGTTTAATCCTTACTTTGATAATTCAAATAGAATTATCAGAATTTTATATCGATTAAAATCCTATAGTGTCATTTTTAGAAATGCGATAAATAAAGGGATTTCTATATCTGATCTTATGAGAGCTCAATTTCCTTTTATATTCTCTGATGCGAAAGAACCTCCAATTGTATCAATCGAATTTACAAATCATTGTAATTTGAAATGTTTATATTGTACTAATCATTTAGGATTAAGAAAGTCAGGTTTTATGAATGATATTGTTTTTGATAAAATATTAAATGATTTATCAAAAATGAAATCCAATAGAATTCAATTAGTTGGAAATGGGGAATCAACGCTACATCCAAAATTTGATGAATATACTTCAAAATTAGCAAAAACAGGAAATTATTTATCATTGGTAACCAATGGTCAATGGGAAGATATAAATATTGCTGAACAGATTTTAAAAGCACCATTGGATTTAGTTGAGATCTCTATAGATGCAGGAGGAAAGGATATTTATGAAGCCTCACGAATCAATGCAAGTTATGATATTCTTTTATCTAATCTGGAGAAACTTATAACTTTAAAAGGAAAAATAAAATCAAAGATATTGATTATTATTAGATTAATGATTCGTCCTTCTCAAGAACAATTTTATCAAAGTGAAATAGGATTCTGGCGAAAATATTGCGATTATGTAATGCCTCAATATATTACAAAGATTAACAACACAGAATATCAGAAAGACCTCTTTTATCCAATTCAAAACAATCACGATGATTTTCCTAAATGTTCATTGCCATTTAAACATTTAGAAATAAAATATACTGGAGATGTTTTAATGTGTTATTATTCCCTATTCCAAATTGGAACACCCGGACTAATGATTGGGAATATTTTAAATTCTTCAATAACTGATATTTGGAACTCAAAAATAATGAAGAATTATCGTAATGCACATAGAAAAAAATTAAAAACAAATATGCCTGTATGTAAATCTTGTCCAGGCACATAGGTATTTAAAATGAGGCTGACATTTCAAAATGACAGCCTCATTTATTACTAGAAATTAGCTCTTACAGCAACTACAATATTACGTCCTGAAGCACTTATACCAGAAGCAAAGTTTCGATAATATCTATCTAAAACATTTTCCATTCCTAATTGAATATTAAGAGTATTATTTAACTGATAAGCAGTGCGAAAATTAAGTGTATACCATGAAGGCATTCCATCAATTGTTGCCTGAGGTAAATTATCTTCTCCACTTAAACTATAATCTTTTAGCTTTTTCCATCCATTATATCGAACATACACTTCTGATTTGAATTTTTTTGTTTCAAATTTTAAAGAAGTTATTCCAAAAACCGGAGGGATATGATCCATTGGCAAATTACCATCTTTCAACCTACCATAAGTATAGGTAAGATTACTACTTAAAGATACTTTTTCATTTAACTGGATTAATATATTTCCCTGCAAACCACAAACATAAGCTTCACCTGAATTCGTAGCAGATTGTACAGCTGTTTTTAAACCACTCCAGATTATTGAATCCTGTCCATTGAACTTTGAAGCTTTTACAACAAGAACATCTTTCAAAATTGTATAAAAACCGCATAATTCAATTTGCAAAAGATTATTTATTGTTTTGCTGATAGATAAATCTGCATTGTAAGCAAATTCCGGTTTAAGATTGGGATTTGGCAAAACTACTATATTCCCTGCTTTAGAATCGTTAACTTTGGTTATATCATCTATATTTGGAGCACGAAAACCGCATGAACCCATCACTGCAAATCGCCAATCTTTTCCTGGCAAATATACGAGTCCTAAATTACCTGAAAATGCAGAATTATTTTGTTTTATTGATTTATCAAAAGGAAATTTAGTAATTTTCATCATTGTATCTGTGTATTCAGCTTTTACTGAAATACTACTTATGCGGATTCCCTGAGAGAAAATCAATTGTTTGCTCAATTCCCAATTATGAGATACAAATGCTGCCAGCGTTTTATAATCACTGCCATTATCAGGATAACGGCTCACATTATTAAAGGTTTTTACATCATTATTTACATTTATATTATATGCAACAGAACCTACATGATTATAAACAGCTTCCACTCCATAACGTATTTCATTTTTCGCAGTCATTTTTTTCATAAAATCGACATTCAATGATAATACATCAACTGTTTCTTCCTGATGGCTTTCTGCGGTCTTATTAAATTTACGGGTTACTCTGTCTTCGCTGATATTTTGATAAGCAGCAGTAATAGCAGCATTATCATAAAAATTATGCTTGCTTTTTAATTCTGTTCTTAACGAAGCAAACAAACGACTTTGTGGTCCATAATACCAATCAGCATATTTTAAATTACTGCCATCCAATTCAGCCAAACGGTCATAACGAGGTATATTGCTTGAATTCGAATATTGTAAATTCAAAATATATTTAAGATTGTCATTGGGTTGAAAAAGTACTTTTTGCATAATATCATACTGAGTGTATGCGCTTCTTTTCTGAACATTAGGATTATCATTACTCATCATTGAATCTTTTCCATTTATTCTTTCAGCATAAAACAATGATTTACCCCAATCACCATATTTACTGTCACGGCCATTATTACCCATGCGTAAATCACCCAGATTTTTATAGGAAATACTGCTTAAAAAAGCCCATTTTTTCATTCCAAGATTTACATTTACGCTTCCTGCAATTTCATTATTTGCAGAAGAATATCGTGTAAATGCGGCTGCTTTAACGAACAATTTATCGTTTGCAGATAATATTGGATTCTTAGTATAAAAAGACATAACACCACCAATCGCATCACTTCCATACATTACAGAACCAGGACCAAAAATCACTTCTACCCTATCCAGTACATTCGGGTCAATCGTAATCACATTCTGCAAATGACCTGAACGGTATATGGCATTGTTCATACGAACCCCATCCATTACCATTAAAATCTTATTGGCTTCAAATCCACGCAATACAGGACTACTCCCACCCATCTGACTTTGCTGTATAAAAACATTTCCTGTTTGTTGTAACAAATCGCCGCTTGTTTGTGGATTATTAAAAGCAATCTGTTTGCTGCTGATTACTTCAATATGATGTGGAATATCTGATTTGTTTTCTTCAATCTTATTTGCAGAAAAAATAACTTCATCCAGTTTTATGACATTATCTGTTAATAATACAAGATTATTTGAACTGATAATATCTTTTTTAGTAGTAGTATACGATTGATAAGCAATATGTTTAAAAGTCAACAAATCATCTGCTTTAAAACTACTGATATCAACTCTTCCATTTTTGTCTGACGTAACTGAATAATTTTTCCCAATTACTGCAACATTGGGAATAGCTTGTAAATCTGATTTATCAAGTATTTTAATTTGTTGAGCAAATCCAGTTACAGCTAAGAATAGCATAAAAAAAGCTATATATATTTTCTTCATTGTATATTTTTTAAAAATTATTATTTAAAGTTTATCTATTCTGAAAAGCAAATTATTTGCCTGAACAGAAATTCTATTTTAGAAAAAGTGAGAAATAAAACTGTTATGCTGAATAAATTGGTGAAATAGTATCTTGTCATTTAATATTATAGCAATAAATATCATTAAATATTTAATTCATAATTAATGAAAGCATTCTGAATCACATAAAAAAACAGCTACAACAATCAAAATGAATAGCATTCATTTGATTCTAGTTCTTATTCACTGTAAACTAAATTTAAGAAATATAAAAATCAGGAAATCTGAGGAGGTGGGGTAGGTATTTCTTTTGCTAGATTATAAAAGTAAAATTGAATGAATTTATTTTTCTGTATAAAAGCAAAATCTTGAATTTCAATATGTTTTATACTTTGTTGAAAATATAAAAAATTATATTTCTGAAGCAGATTCAGTGTTTTTGATTTCACAGGATCTGATTGCATGCATTTCTCAATCTGTTTATCTAAATCTGCAAACAAGACTTCTTCCTGTGTATCATTTATACATTTCAAAACGATATCCTTGCCTGATTGTACTTTATGTACTACGTCATACATTTTCCCTCTGAACAAAAATTCATGATCTTCTATCCATTGGATGCCCATTTTCTGCTGTAATTTAGGATTATCAGGAAAAATGAAAGTAAACAATTCAGAATCAGGGAGCGAGTTTTTTATACTCATTTTCATACTACATTTCACATTGTATTGCATAAGTTTAAATACTGCAATATAGCCTAATAGATGATATAAGATAATAAATAAGAGAAATATTGGAATAAGTTTTTTCAAAATCAACAAAAAATCAAATGATAATAATATAAAAAAAAGCCACTTCCGGAAAAAGGAAATGGCTTTTTAAAAAAAGTTATTTTAAAGTTATTCAACTACAAATTTAGTAACTGATTTACCATTTTCAATGTTAAGGAAGTAAATACCAGATTTTAACTGACTGATATCGATAGCCTTATTTTGATTACCCAGAGAAACACTCATATTTGAAGAAATAACTTTAGAACCTAAAATATTTGAAATATCATATTTTACAGTACCGGAAGTTTTAAAATTACCGTTAATATTGAGGGTTCCATGAGCAGGATTAGGATATATGCTTAATTGTTTTACAACTTCACTTTCCTGAATTCCAACTATTATTTTAGGAGTTGTTGTATATTTAACTTTCCATCCTAAATCTGTATTTCCGCCATCAGTTATAAATACCAATAAGAAAGCACCAGTAGTAGAAGTAAGGGTTGGAGGTAAATTATGACCGGAATAACTACCTATTGGATTTGCTGTAGTGGTTCCATCATAAACAGTTAAAATATCATTTACATCAAAAGTTCTGAACTCAAGGAAAGAAAGTCTTAAGGTATCAGTACCTAATGTATCCGGTTGAATTAACCATTGGCAATTTGTATTATTTAAATAAGTATCAGTATAACTTCCATCAGTGAAAGTGTAATTTTGAGCAGTGTATTTTTTTGAAGCAATACATAAAGGATACTGAGGAAGATCTGGTACAATATTATAAACGATTCCCTGATTACCATTAAAATTAGTTCCCTGAGCTGTTACATTATTTAAATAAAAATGACCATTTGCAGAACCGCCCCAACCATAATTGAAATGGAAGTGAGTAGGAGAATCATAACCATCACACACCCAAGCATGACCTGTACCTCCAGCTGAAGGATTTCCACTGTAAATCATTGGATAGCCCATATCAAGATTTTCAATCAACATACTTCTCCATACATCATCTGTAAAATTGATTTTATCAGCTGTATTAACATAACGTCTATATTTAAAATATGTATACAATGCATTAGCAGCATATTCAGATTGTGTTCCTGAGCCAGCAGGAGAATAATCCATATCAACAGCAACACCACAGTGATACATTAATTTTGCAACAGCATGATTACCTAATGTATCAACAGCAGATATAATTGCATTTGGCATAGCATCCCAATTGTAAGTAGTATTACCAAAATCTGCAGAAAGCATACCAAAAGCAGGATGAGAATAAGAATATGCACCTCTTCCCTGAGCAGGATAATTATAACGTTTCATAACCTGAGACATTGCTGTAGCTACACAACCTGCATAACATTTACCATCAGGACCTGTAATAGAAGAGGGACAATAGTAATTATACTGATCATCCTGATTCCAGAAAGTAGACAGAATAGGTGCAACTGCATTAGTACTTTTAGTATTTAAAGCTG
Organism: Bacteroidales bacterium; assembly: GCA_049315385.1. GTDB lineage: Bacteria > Bacteroidota > Bacteroidia > Bacteroidales > JACABE01 > JACABE01. Next base: position 21,095 of record JBMOKG010000041.1, on the reverse strand, counting down.
ATTTTTCGGTAGAAGAATATAAATCCCATGCAGAAACAATTTCCTGTTTTACTGAAGATTTATAACGGCATTCAGAAGCAATATCTTTGCTCAAACCTTCCATCCACCAATCAAAAGCAGGTACTTTGCCTTTAACAGGATAAGAACTTTCGTCAGAATAAGCCAATACAGGATAAATTCTGTCGTCAGCAGCAATAACAATATAAGAATTATCGCCTTTGAAAACATGCATAGTGCATTTATTTTGAGTATTATCTACCATGGCTTCATAGGTTTTGATAAAATTAGCTGAATTTGCTTTGAATTTGTTCTTCAAAAAATTCTTAGCAACAAGCTGTGCCTTTTCTTTTCCAACAGGCGCTGCATTAACTGAGGCCATTAGAAGTGAAAAGCAAATAAATAAAATACTTTTTTTCTGTAAAAAATAAATAGCTTTCATAAAATATAAATGTTTAAAATAAAAAAATTACAATAATATCAACTAAATCACACTTTTAAAACATGCAAATATCTATAAATAAAAACTTTAAATGTATATTCTAATAGTTATAATACATTGCAAAGTTATATTATTTTTTAATATTTTAGTTTTTTTTTTGTTATAATATCTTAATTAAAGGCATTAAAGTAGATTGTGTTAGTAAAATATGAACAAAAATAGTAATAAGCTAATAAAAACAATAGTAAGAATCAGTTTAAGGTAGGTATTAAAAAGTTTACGGTTTAATACTTATACATCTGTTCTTAAGTTATCAATTATAAAGCCTTGTCGTTCAGGTGTGTTTTTACCCATATAAAACTCTAATATACTTTTAATTGAAGCATCCTTTTTAAGTATAACTGGTTCCAGACGAATATTTTGACCAATAAAATGTCTGAATTCATCTGGAGAAATTTCCCCCAATCCTTTAAATCGTGTAATTTCCGGATTGGTTCCTAATTGGGCAATTGCATTGACTCGTTCTTCTTCAGAATAACAGTAAATGGTTTTTTGCTTATTTCTTACTCTGAATAATGGAGTCTGTAGTATATATAAATGCCCCAACTTTACCAAATCAGGGAAAAATTGAAGGAAAAATGCGAGTAACAACATTCTGATATGCATACCATCAACATCTGCATCAGTAGCAGCTACTATATTGTTGTATCTAAGGTTTTCAATATCCTCATCAATATTTAAAGCTGCCTGTAAAAGATTAAATTCCTCATTTTCATATACTATCCTTTTCGACATTCCATAACAGTTTAAAGGTTTACCCCTCAAACTAAAAACAGCCTGGGTATTTACATCTCTGGATTTAGTGATAGAACCACTTGCTGAATCACCTTCCGTAATAAACAATGTAGTTTCAAGACGACGTTCATCATTACTGTTATAATGTACACGACAATCTCTCAGTTTTTTATTATGCAAACTCACCTTCTTAACACTTTCACGGGCGGCTTTTTTGATATTAGCCATATCCTTGCGTTCTTTCTCAGATTGCATGATCTTACGTAACAATAATTCAGCAGTTTCTGAATTGATATGCAGATAGTTATCAAGATTACGTTTTACAATATCCATAATATAATTCCTTACTGTTGCCCCATTAGGTTCAATATACATGGAACCTAATTTTGTTTTAGTCTGAGACTCAAAAACTGGTTCCTGTATTTTAAAACTTAAAGCTACAACAATAGAACTTCTAATATCGCTTGGTTCAAAATCTTTTTTGTAAAACTCCCTGATTGTTTTTACAATCGCTTCGCGGAAAGCCGCCTGATGTGTACCACCTTGAGTAGTATGTTGTCCGTTTACAAATGAATAATATTCTTCAATATACTGACTGGTGCTGTGAGAAAACGCAAATTCAAGATCATCTTCTTTTATATGAATAATAGGGTAAGTAGTAGAACCATTTATATTACTTTCTAATAAATCAAGTAAACCGTTTTTTGCAACAAATTTATTACCATTATAATTGATTGTCAATCCATTATTCAGATAAGCATAATTCCAAAGTAATTTATCCAGGTATTCATCAATAAAATGATAATTTCCAAAAATTTCAGCATCAGGAACAAAGGTAATTATAGTTCCGTTTCTTAGTTCAGAAGCTTGAATTTCATAATCTTTCGTCACAAAGCCTTTACTAAATTCTACTATTTTTGTTTTTCCTTCGCGAATAGCTTGTACTTTAAAATAAGAAGTTAATGCATTAACAGCTTTAGTACCGACACCATTGAGACCGACAGCTTTTTGAAAAACTTTAGAATCGTATTTTGCTCCGGTATTAATTTTAGATACACAATCTATTACTTTTCCCAAAGGCATGCCGCGACCAAAATCACGAATAGTAACTTTCTGTTCCTGAATAGTTATCTCGATAGTTCTGCCAAAGCCCATTACAAACTCATCAATTGCATTATCTACAATTTCTTTTACAAGAACATATATTCCATCATCCTGTGATGCACCATCTCCCAACTTCCCAATATACATCCCCGGACGTAATCTGATGTGTTCATTCCAATCCAACGACCTAATACTGTCTTCAGTATATTCTGCTACCATTTTAAAAAATTTTGTACAAAAGTAATTAAAGTGAACGTGAGTAAATATAATTATCCTTAAATTTTATCAACCAAATTCTGTTTAAAACATAATAAACCATAACAAACACACAATCTATTCTATTTAAAGTAATTAAAAAAAATAAATAGTAAAAGTATAAATTATTGAAATGAATGGCAATTGATTTTTTTTATTATTTTTGCATTTAAATTATTATATCTTAAATTCAATTTCTATCATGGATTTTATTTTTGAATTTTGAGAGAAAGATATTTGTAATCTTTCAAATATCAATATATTATTCATTAATCATCAGAAAAAATCTGAAAGAAACTGTTACTTTAACAATTATTAGAATGAGAATTAAATGTTTGAACTAATATCAAAAAAACTAAGCATACAGCATATTCTTGGAATAGCACTTATTCTCAGATTGATAGCAGTAATTTTCGCCAAAGGATATGGTTATCATGATGATCATTTTTTGATTATAGAGGCTTCCCAATCCTGGGCAGATGGCTACGATTATAATGATTGGCTACCCTGGAATCAGGTAAATCCAAAACCGGAAGGACATAGTTTTTTTTATGTAGGAATTCATTATTGTTTTTTCTGCATAATGAATCTTTTTTCTTTTTTATCTACAGATTCAAAGATGTTTATCATTCGTCTGATACATGCAATTTATTCTTTATCAATCATTTACTTTTCTTATAAAATTACTGAGAAAATTTCAGATATTAAAAATGCAAAAATAGTTGCTTTTATACTGGCCATTCTCTGGTTAATGCCCTGGTTAAGCGTAAGGAACTTAGTGGAAATGGTATGTATTCCTTTCTTACTTTGGTCAAGCTGGATTGTATATAAAAACCATGATAGCAACAAATTACTTCAATTTTTACTGGCTGGGTTTATTGCTGGTTTTGCTTTTTCAACACGTTTTCAAACAAGTGTTTATATAATTGGAATGGGAGTTGTGATTCTATTTCATTGCAAATTTACAAAGGCATTACTTTTTGCAGCAGGTAGTTTAGTCTCTGTTGTTCTTGTTCAGGGAGGTATAGATTATTTTATATGGGGAAGGCCATTTGCAGAAATGCAGGAATATGTGATGTATAATATTGCAAATAAAAATGCTTATATCACCAATGCATGGTATTCATATATTTTAGTTTTATCAGGGCTATTATTACTCCCTATGGGAATTATTTACTGGTTTGGAGTTTATAAAAGTATCAGAAAAAACACACTTCTGATTTTTATTCCTACATTGTTGTTCCTTATCTTTCATTCTCTTTATCCAAATAAACAAGAAAGATTTATCTTTACTTTGTTACCAATGTTTGTAATTCTTGGTCAAACAGGGATTTATAAAATTTACAATGATGGAAATCAAAAGACTAAATCAATTTTGAATATTTGTTTTATAATATTTTTAGCTTTCAATTGCCTGATGCTCCCACTTTCGTTAAGCTATTACAGCAAAAAAGCCCGGATTGAATCCATGATTGCTATTCAAAATGACAAAACTGCAAAAGTAATTTTGGTTGAATATTCAAATAGTGCAGGAAATGTAATGTTACCAAGTTTTTATAGTAAAAAGTGGTTAACATTTTATAATTTTTCAACTGAAAAAATCAATCTTTCTGATACTTTATTGATTGAGAAAAAATCAGCTTATGTTTTTGAAATAAAAAATACAATTTTTCTAAATGAAATCCACCCTGATTATATTTATTTTATCTCTGATGCAAACATTAGAAATAGAATAAATTACATTAAAAATTACTACAAACAAATCAGCTTTGTAAACAAGTTTGAACCCGGATTTCTAGATAAGCTTTTGCATAAAGCCAATCCTATCAATAAGAACGAAGCAATTTTGGTCTATAAGGTAGATAAAAAATAAATATGTGTTTTTTTACTATTAAAAATCTAAATATCATACAATTAAGCTCAGAGCCTTCTTTTTTAAGCCTGAGTTCTGACAAAAGCTTTAATGGTTCCGCATAGTTTTCCTATACTTTTCCCATAAGGTTGTATGGTATATTTTTTCACAAAAGCTGGTATTATAAATGTTTCAGCATAATGTACAATTAATGGCTCAAATTCGTGATCCTCACTTTCAACGATAGCCTCCTCGCCTTCTATAAGATTTAAAACATTAAAACCACCATTTGTGAAATGTATGACTTTTTCGGAAAACCAATGTCTCCGGGTTTCAATAAATTCATTTTCATGCAATCCGGTCTTTTCTTCTTTCCATCCTAAACCTTCAGCAATTATTGATACCTTATTTATCAAATTATTTTTTGTCCATTCTGTTGTTCTATTCCACTGAATATTTTTCGTCCCATGCCCGATATTAATAGGCCGGGGCAATCCATTCATACCTAATCGGTTCCAGTCCCAAAGTTTAAAAGTAAAAATGTAAGGTGTTGCACTTATTTCAAGTACCATTGCATTTGTACCAGAACAATGAATAGTGCCTGCAGGAATCAGAAAATGGTCGTGTTTTTTTGCAGTCCATTTCTCTACATATTTTTCAGCATCAAAACTACCTGATATCTCAGAAGTTTTCAAGGCAGCTATCATCTCTTCAGCATCAATATTTTCTTTCAAACCTAAATAGACACAACTATTATCACCAACATCCAAAAGATAATAGCTTTCATCCTGGGTATAATGAATACCAAAATTTTCCTGAATATATTGAGTTAATGGATGTACCTGCAAACTTAAATTCCCACCTTCCATAGTATCCAGAAAATCAAAGCGAATAGGAAACTCATCACCAAATCTTCCATACACGGCATTTCCGAGTAAATCTTCTGGGAAAAAGAACACTAAATTTATAGAAGGCGTTTCAAAAAGGACATCGCCAAATTTCAGTAATAAACTATTTTCTTCAATAACACAATCAAAACACCACGCATAGTTAATTTTAGTTATATCAAGATTACAAATTTCTTTCATCCATTGACCACCCCAAGGTCCTGGATCAAAAAAAGGTACTACTCTAAATGGACGACGAACAGCATTTTTCAATCCTTGTCGGAATGCTTGAACTGTAATCATTTTTGGCATAAAAGAATCAACAGTATCGATTAAAAAATCGACTTCAGGCATTATTTTTTTCTTAAAATAATCACAAACACGCCAGTCAACAAAAAAAGCTCTTTTATATTGCAAAGATGCAGCCATGTCTTTATTATCTGCACCTAAATTAGCAACTTCATTTCTTCTAAAACGTAACTGACCTTCCCATCTTGGCATATCAAAATACAAAAGAATATCAGCTTTTGCAAGGAGTGAAGCAGCAGTTCCATATACAAGAATCACACCCTCAGGTAATTGATTTATTTCTTCCTGAAGTGAATGCATTTTTTGGGGATTGAAAAAATTTTCAATTTTCAATCGGGTGATAAATCCAAATATCTCATCTTCTGTAATATCAGGAAATACCATTTTATCAATTTCCTGATGGCTCAACATAACTTCTGAAGATAAAAAAATGTGTGAAGGTTTAAGTTCTTTTGTTAATTCAACTAATAAACTTTCATAAATACCTATATAACATTCAGCAACTATTATAGTCTTTTTCTTATTAATATTGCAAATCTGATATTTAAGCTGTTTATTGATCTCATTCCATCCTATGAAACATTCTTTTTCATATCCATCCACATTAACAAATGGATATTTATCATAATTAGACGTATCAGAAAGTAAATATTTCATGAATATGGTTTTGAAATGCAAAAATATAATTATCTTTGAAACTTTTTATATAAATAATCAATTATCAATGAACAAGAGAATTGCGATTGGAGTAGACATAGGAGGACATCACATTGTGTGTGCAGCTATTGATATTAATAAGAATGAATTTATCCCAAATTCAATTGCTGAAGAAAAAGTAAATAATAAAGCTTCCGCAAATGAGATATTTACACATTGGATAAAAGCTTTACAAAACACAATGTCAAAAATTAACATTTCTTCATTAGTTGGAATTGGATTTGCTATGCCGGGTCCTTTTGATTACTCCAATGGAATTGCTTTGTTTACAAAAGAAGTAGAAAAATTTGAGAATTTATACAACATTAATGTTGAAAATGAAATAAGAAAAAGACTAAGTCTGACTGACGATATTACAATTCGTTTCATTAATGATGCTACTGCATTTGGTATAGCAGAAACATGGGTAGGAAAAGCCAAAAATGAAGAGAGAACAATAGCTTTAACTTTAGGTACTGGTTTTGGCTCTGCCTTCATTAACAAAGGCGTTCCGGTAATTGAGGGAGAAAATGTTTCTAAATCCGGTTGTTTATGGCATCTCCCTTTTAATGAAGGAATAGCAGATGATTCTTTTTCAACAAGATGGTTTGTAAATAATTATTATCATAGAACCGGAAAAAGTATTTGCGGAGTATTAGATATTGCAAATGAAGCTAAAAATGGAGATAAAACAGCCTTACAGTTATTTCAGGAATACGGAAGTAATATGGGTATATTTCTGAGTCCATGGCTTGAAAAATTTGATGCACAAAGTCTCGTGATTGGTGGAAACATTATTGGTTCCTATGATTTATTCGGGGATTATCTTACAGAGACTTTGAACAAAAACAAAATTAAAACAATTGTTTACTTATCTGAATTAATGGAAACAGCTGCTATCATTGGATCTGCCCGCTTAATTGACGATATGTATTTTGAAAAAGTAAAAGATCTATTACCAAAAATGTAAATAATCTGTTCATTTAAAATAATTACACATGAAAAAAGATGTAAACTATAAATTTATTTTACCTGTATTAATGTCGTTTTTTGTAATGAGTTTCTGCGATTTGGTTGGAATTGGAGTTGACCGGGTAAAACTAGCCTTTGGATTAAGTAATACCATGGTTCAACTAATACCTTCTGCTGTTTTTATCTGGTTCTTTTTCTTATCTGTTCCTGTAGGTGTTCTTCAGGATCGTTTTGGCAAACGGAATATTTTAAATATTGGTATGATAATAACTGTTTTAGGGCTATTGCTACCCTATTTTCTATTTTCAAAAGCTTCAATTTTCATTGGGTTTGCTTTGTTGGGAATAGGAAATACTATAGTTCAGGTTTCTGCTAATCCTCTTTTAGTTGATGTTGTTCCATCTGATAAGAAATCAAGTTATTTAAGTTTCTCTCAATTTGTAAAAGCTGTTGGATCTATGATAGCTCCTTTTGTTGCGGCATGGTTTGCATCAGAATTTGGTGATTGGAAGTTGATGTTCCTTGCCTTTGGATTGGTATCAGTTTTAGCAGTTATTTGGTTGTCAATGTCTAAAATTGAAGAAACAAAGAACACAGAGAAAAGAGCGAGTATGTCATCTTCATTCAAACTATTAGGAAATAATTTCGTAGTATTTATGGTTTTAGGAATATTCCTTGTAGTTGGTATTGATGTGGGAATAAACGCTGTTTCAGGTCAATTTCTCTTAAATAAATTTGGTGTTGCTCAAGAATTAGCAGAAAAAGGAAGAAGTGTATATTTCTTTGGGAAAATGTTAGGAACATTTTCAGGAGCATTAATGCTTACCTTATTACCTTCGAGAAAATTTTTCTTTTGGACATCTATTCTTGGTTTAGCTTCTATTCTGGCACTTGTTTTTGCACCTACTTACATGAGTGCAATGATTATTATATTTATAATAGGTTTAGGTGTGGCAAATATTTTTCCTTTGATTTTTTCTTTAACCGTTGAAAAATACCCTTTACGTTCAAATGAAATCTCTGGTCTTATGATTATGGCTGTTTCGGGTGGAGCAATTATCCCTCCTGTTATTGGCTTTTTAACAGATAATATTGGCTTAACTGCCGGAATGTTAGTGTTAGTATGTTGTGCTTTTTATATTCTATTTCTTTCAGTTTTTAACTTAAAAGAAAAGCAATAAGAAAATCATTCCTTTTTTTGTTTAAACTCTTCAGAATTAATTTCTGAAAGATAAAATATTATTGGTTTAGAAAAAATTGTAAAGTGAGTAAAATAACTTATACCAAAACTTTTTAGAACTAAACAATATATCTTGTGAACAGATTCATTAAAGACTATATTTTCATATTGGAAACATAAACTGTCACTTATTTAAATTATGCAATCTCCTTATAAATAAATTGCTTCATATTTTATTTAATTATATTATAAATTTTAACAAGACCCAGGAAGCATACATGTATTTCAATATCAATTATTTAACAAATTTTAACGATCTTTGAATAATAGTAAAAAAGCATTTGCGTTAAGTGTAAAAATCAGATAAACGATTAATTCTGGTTTCATCATTGAACTTCAGAGCCAGAATGTCTGTTTTAAAAACTATATTTTATTGTTTAATTATAAAAATGAAAAAATGAAAAAGTATTTTGTATTATTGTTCTTAGCCTCATTTGGAGGAGGATTAGTCGCAGTTAGTTCTTATAAATTTTTTGAAAAAAGAAATTCAGAACAGGAAATTTTTAATCAAAAAAGAGTTCCATCTCAGTTTACCAACTATAACGGAAATATAAATTCAGGCTGTGATTTCACACAAGCAGCTGAAATGACAGTACATACTGTTGTTAATATTCGTACTGAATTCCAGAGACGAACCACACTTTATAATGATTTTTTTGGTTTCTTTAGCAATCCTTATGAAAATACACAAACATTATCTGCTTCAGGTTCAGGGGTTATAATATCTTCGGATGGATATATTGTTACAAACAATCATGTAGTACAAGAAGCAGAAAAAATAGAAGTTACTTTAAATGATAAGCATATATATTTAGCAAAAATTATTGGCTCTGATCCATCTACAGATTTAGCATTATTAAAAATTGAAGCAACTGATTTACCGACAATTATTTTTGGAAATTCAGATGATGTAAGAATCGGAGAATGGGTAGTTGCAGTTGGAAACCCGTTCAATCTAACATCAACAGTTACGGCTGGTATCGTTAGTGCAAAAGCCAGGAATATTAATATATTAGGTAAAAACAGTAATGATAGTCCAATTGAATCATTTATTCAAACTGATGCTGCTGTAAACCCCGGTAATAGTGGTGGTGCATTAGTGAATACAAAAGGTGAACTAATTGGTATAAATGCTGCTATTGCTTCAAATACTGGTTCTTATAGTGGATATTCCTTTGCAATACCGGTAAATATTGTTAGAAAAATAACAGAAGATTTGAGAAAATATGGAATAGTTCAACGTGCATATTTAGGTGTATCTGTTGCTGAAATAGATGGGAAATTAGCAGAAAACAAAAAACTAAACAACATAAAAGGTGTTTATATTGGAGTTGCTAATGAAAATGGAGCAGCAGCATTAGCAGGAATAAAAGAAGGAGATATTATTGTTTCAATAAATGGGAAATTTGTCAATAGTAATTCAGAATTATTAGAATGTGTCAGTCAATATCGTCCTGCGGATAAAGTTTTATTATCTGTAGAGAGAAACGGTAAGTTGATGGATTTTAACGTAGTATTGCAAAATCAAAATGGGAAAACAGATTTAGTATTTAAAGAAGAAAAACAGACTTTTAATCTTTTAGGAGCTAATTTTGAAGCTTTAAACAATGAATCACTGGCAAAATTCAATTTAAATAATGGTGTAATGATAAACAAATTAAACAATTCTGTTTTTAAAACAGCTGGAATTAGAGAGGGTTTTATCATTTTAGAAATTGACAAAAAAGCAGTTAGAAATTTAAATGATATTAAAACTTATACAAACAAAAAAGGCCAGACTTTATTTACAGGAACATATCCGGGAGATTGGAGAACTTATTATTTTATAGTTAACTTATAAGATTTAATATTATTCATAAATTTTAACAGAACAAAATAAAAATTATATCGTATAACTAAGATTTTAGAAGTAAATTTATACAAAAATAAAAAGTTTGCTTTTACAATAAAAGCCAAAAAAATAAGATATGTTTTGTTTATATATTAACTATTTTATTTAGGTTTGTAATAATAATATGATAATTAAGTATTTGACATTAAACAAACTAAGAACTAATTCATCTATATGAGGCAACTAAAAATTACTAAATCTATAACAAACCGTGAAACGGCTTCTCTTGATAAATATTTACAGGATATTGGAAAGGAAGAATTAATTTCTGCAGAGGAAGAAGTATTGTTAGCTCAACGAATTAGAGCTGGAGATCAGATAGCATTGGAAAAACTGACAAAAGCAAACTTACGTTTCGTTGTTTCAGTTGCAAAACAATATCAAAATCAAGGTTTAAGTCTTCCGGATTTAATCAATGAAGGTAATTTGGGTTTGATTAAAGCTGCTAAAAGATTTGATGAAACCCGTGGTTTTAAATTCATTTCTTATGCTGTATGGTGGATTCGACAATCAATTTTACAAGCACTTGCAGAACAATCAAGAATCGTAAGATTACCTTTAAATCAAGTTGGTTCATTAAATAAGATAAAAAAAGAATCATCACGACTTGAACAAAGATTAGAAAGAACTCCTTCAATTCAGGAAATTGCTGATGCTCTTGATATACCCAGAGATAAAATTGCTGATGTAATGAATATTACAACACGTTATGTTTCAATGGATGCGCCATTAATTCAGGATGAAGACACTAATTTTATTGATGTCTTTATCTCAGAAGACAATCCAATAACCGATTCAATTTTAATGCGAGAATCCTTAGCAAAAGAAATTGAACGCTCACTTGCAACATTAACGGATAAAGAACGGGATGTTGTCAATCTTTTTTATGGAATTGGAATGAGTCATGGGCTAACTTTAGATGAAATAGGAGCAAAATTTGATCTGACTCGTGAAAGAGTTAGACAAATTAAAGAAAAAGCAATCCGTAGATTAAAAAACACTTCAAGAAGTAAACTACTCAGAGCATATTTAGGCGAATAATTTATAAAGAAATAATTTATTTTAAGGGATTACAAAATTAAATTTCTGTAATCCCTTTGTTTTTTTAATTTTGCAGAACAAAAAATTAAGTCCGGTTTAATAAAGCAATCTGCATTTTTTTTGATCCTTATCCTAAAAAGATCAATCGCTATTATTTTTTATTTAACACTAAAACAAGCTTTTAAAAGCAGACTTATACTATTTAATTTTATAGATGAATTCAATAATAATAAAAAAAAATGAACACTAAGTACATCTTTGTAACAGGTGGAGTAACATCTTCACTGGGAAAAGGAATTATTTCTGCTTCTTTAGCAAAATTGTTAAAAGCCAGAGGATACTCAGTTACTATTCAGAAGCTTGATCCATATATTAATATAGATCCCGGTACACTGAATCCTTATGAACATGGAGAATGTTATGTTACAGAAGATGGTGCCGAAACAGATTTAGATTTAGGCCATTATGAAAGATTTACCAATGTAAGAACTTCTCAGGCTAATAATATTACAACTGGCCGGATTTATCAATCAGTAATCGAAAAAGAAAGACGTGGTGACTATCTGGGTGAAACAGTCCAGGTAATTCCGCATATTACAGATGAAATCAAACATCGGGTCAAAATTTTAGGAAGCAAAGATGATTATGACTTTGTAATTACTGAAATAGGTGGAACTGTTGGAGATATTGAATCTTTACCATACATTGAAGCTGTTCGACAGATGCGTTGGGAAAAAGGAAGTAATTGCGTTGTAATTCATCTGACATATATCCCCTATTTAGCTGCAGCAGGCGAATTAAAGACGAAACCCACCCAACATTCAGTTAAAATGATGTTGGAACAGGGAGTTCAACCTGATATTATTGTCTGCAGAACAGAAAGACCACTTAATGAAAACATTCGTCATAAAATTGCTTTATTTTGTAATGTTGAACCATCTTGCGTTATCGAATCAATTGATGCTAAAACTATATACGAAGTTCCTGTTTTAATGCGTGAAGAAAAATTAGATATTCAGGTATTAATTAAAACACAAATGCCAATTGAAGGTGAACCTGATTTAGAAAAATGGGAAGAATTTCTTTTTAAACTTAAAAACCCAAAAAGTGAAGTTAACATTGGCCTTGTAGGAAAATATGTTGAACTTAAAGATGCTTATAAATCAATTATTGAATCATTTATACATGCAGGAGCTGATTTACAATGCAAAGTGAACTTAAAAATGATTCACTCAGAAAGTATAAATGATGAAACTGCTAAAGATATTTTAAAAGGTTTAAACGGAATTCTTGTTGCTCCCGGATTTGGAGAAAGAGGAATCGAAGGAAAGATAACTGCTATTAAATATGCGCGAGAAAACAAAATCCCTTTTTTGGGTATTTGTCTTGGAATGCAATGTGCTGTTATTGAATTCGGAAGAAATGTGTTAGGTTTTACTGAAGCACATTCTACTGAAATGAATTCAAAAACGCCCTATCCTGTTATTGACATCATGAAAGATCAAAAAACAGTTTGTGCCAAAGGTGGAACAATGCGTTTAGGAGCTTATCCATGCAAATTAAATGAAGGTTCAAAAGCATTTAATATTTACAAAACCATTAATATCAGTGAACGACATCGCCATAGATATGAGTTTAACAATAAATATATGGATGCATATCAAGAAGCAGGAATGATAGCTGTCGGAATAAATCCTAAAGACAACCTGGTAGAAATAGTAGAGTTGAAAGATCATCCTTGGTTTATTGGTGTGCAATTTCACCCTGAATATAGCAGTACCGTAGCAAGTCCTCATCCACTTTTTATTGGATTTGTAGATGCAGCCCGCAGAAATAGCAATGAGATTAAATAAAGTCTGCCTATAATGTTGGTTATTTATAAGTAATATTGAATAGAGAAGAAGGATTAAAGATTTTAGAAATTTTGAAAATCAGATAATTACATTAGTTATAAATCGTAGATTTATAAATCTTAGTCATAAATCTATAAACAAGCGATTTTAAAGACAGACACGAAAATTCAAAATATTGAACTATTGCTGAATTTTTAATGTTTAAATTTTTTATTATTTTCCAGAATTTAAGTTTCAAAACAATTAGCTTTTAAAAATCCTTTTTTATAATTCATTGCTTTACTTTGTAATTATGAAGTTCTTCGGGTTCATAAACAGTTTCAATATTTGTATTTTTTTATTTCTAATTAAAATCAGTATAACTTCATTCGTATCTTCACTGAATATCAACTATATATAGTTAATACTATTATATAAGTTTTGGTTTTCAATATAAATCAACTATGATAAATTTCAATTTACTTACCTTCCATTGTGAATTGAAAATAAAAACTGAAATTTAACAAATATTTTTATCAAATTTAGATTTTTAAATTAAATTTATTTACTTTTACAGTCAGTAAATTTTATACATTTTTAATATAAATAAAGCAGTATTGGAAATAATGCTAGTGTGAGATTTAATAATCTAATAAATCTAATATTAACATACTAAATAATCATTGATTATGAAAAAAGCAATTGCAAAAATCGGCACAACAGGATTTCTGTTTTTAGTATTATTACTTAGTACTCATTGTAAAAAAGAGGAAGAAACACCAACTCCAGCGCCAACACCCACTACATCAATTCCAATATTAAGTACAATCGACATAAATAATATCACTTCAACTTCAGCAAATAGTGGTGGGAAAATTACATCTAATGGAGGAGCTACTATATTAGAAAAAGGTATTTGTTGGAATACTTCGCCATCACCAACAATTTCCAATAATAAAAAAATTGAAGTAATGAATTTAACATTTTATTACAGTTATATAACAGGATTAGAAGTAAATACCAAATATTATGTCCGTGCATATGCTACAAATATTAATGGGACTGCTTATGGTAATGAAATTTCTTTTCGAACCAATATAATATTGGGAGAAAGTTATCAGGGAGGATTTGTTGCATATTTATTCAAACAAGGTGATCCTGGTTATGTTATCAATGAAAACCATGGATTAATTGCAGCACCTTATGATCAAAGCGAATCTGCTGAATGGGGATGTAACAGTATTACGATTGGAGGTACTTTATTGTCATTAGGTACAGGACAAGCAAATACTACTGCCATTGTAAACGGTTGCAGTACATCCGGAATAGCTGCTCGAATTTGTAATGATTTGGTTTTAAATGGATATAATGACTGGTATTTACCAAGCAAAAATGAATTGTACTGGCTATATTGGAATCAGGGTGAAATTGGAGGTTTTGCAAATGCTATTTATTGGAGTTCCAGTGAGGATGATAGCTACCATCCATGGTGTCAACATTTTGCGGGTGGCACTCAAAGCAGCGATACTTATTTTAAAGACTACCATGCTCATGTTCGGGCAGTAAGAACATTTTAAGATAAAATCATATAAGACCAAAAGCTGATAGCATCCCTCTATAGGCTTTCTTTAATTATATAATTACTGTTTATATTTTAATCTATTAATTAAATATTGTTGTAACTTTGTAAAAAAAGAATATGGATTTACAGACACGGAAACTACAGTTTATTCAGGAATTTCTTCGGATTAACAGCGAAGAAATCATTAATAAACTCGATAAGTTTATGCATGAAGAAAGAAAAAAAATTCTTGAAGAAGAAATTAAACCAATTTCATTAGAGCAGTTTAATGAAATGATAGATCAATCGGAAGATGATTTTGCAAACGGCAGATTTATAGAAGTTAACGATCTGAAAAATGAAATTACCAAATGGAAATAAAAGTTTTCTGGTCAGAGCTAGCATTAAGTCAGTTAGAGCAAATATTCGACTATTATAAGTACAAAGCAAACCCTGCAATTGCAAAAAAAATTGTTTTGGAAATTATTGACAGAACTTTTCAACTTAAAGAAAATCCACTTTCTGGTGTCAAAGAACCTTTGCTTAAAAACCGACAAAATGAATATCGTTTTTTGGTAAATGGAAACTATAAAATCATATATTCTAAAACAAACAATTATGTAAATATAAGTGCTGTTTTTGATTGCAGACAAAATCCCGATAAGCTAACAAAAAAGATTGTTTAAAAAAACAAGCATAAATCAAAAGCCGATAGCCTTCCCTCTATCGGCTTTTTAATTGTCCTATCAAAGATTTGTAATTTATAATTGATTATAATTTCTTACTTTTGCCAACTATATATTAAAAATATTTACATTTATTAATTATTATGGACAGGAATACAATATTAGGATTACTATTAATTTTCATACTTTTTATAGGGTATAGCTGGTGGAGTGCTCCATCAAAAGAAGAGTTAGCTGCAAAAAGTGCACAGGATTCACTTGCATTGATACAACAAAATCCAACTGCGAAAACACAGGTAAACATGCCGCAAAGCAATACACAGGATAGTCTTAAAAACACAGAAGATTCATTAAAATCTACTCCCGGTAAATTAAAGGATGAGTTAGGCAGCTTTGCAAATGCAGCTTTAGGAGAAGATAAAGATTATATAATAGAAAACGATTTAATCAGACTTACAGTTTCATCAAAAGGTGGAAGAATTGCTCAGGTAGAATTAAAAAAGTTCAAAACATTTGACTCATTACCGCTGATTTTATTTACAAAAGATTCATCTGAATTTAATCTTTCTTTCTTTTCCAATAACAGAAGTATCAATACAGGAAATTTATTTTTCCAGGCTTTTGACGGGAAAAATAATCCCATTGATAAAAACCACTTAAAAGTAAGCGGTAATGATTCATTAACTTTTAGTATGCGCTTATTTGCTGGGGATTCAACTGCACTTTCATCTAAATATATTGAATTCGTATATACCTTATATGGAAACAATTATATGATGGGATTCAAAATGAACACTGTAGGAATGCAGGATATTATTGCATCAAATGCTAACTTCATTGACCTAAACTGGAATGCAGAACTTAAAAGTCAGGAAAAAAGTCATAAAAATGAACACATTATTTCTTCAGTTTATTACAAACCACTTAAAGATGATGTAGATTATTTAAAAGAAACAAAGGATGATGAAGCGACGCTTAAATTTCCTATAAAATGGATTTCATTTAAACAGCAATTTTTTAGTGCCACATTAATTGCACAGGATCAGTTTATTAACGCTGAAATTAAATCATTCACTGATAAATCTAAAGAAGGAAGCCGTTATTTAAAAACGATGCATTCGTTGATTGGAATTCCTTATCAATCCAATACAAATAATAGTATTACGATGCAATTTTACTTCGGCCCTAATAAATATAATATACTGAAAAAATACCAATTAGATTTGGAGCGTCAGATCCCTTTGGGATGGAGTTTCTTTTTACTTCAATGGATTAACAGATATGCTGTAATTCCTGTTTTTGATTTTTTAAGTAAGTTCAACTGGAATTATGGTATCATTATTTTAATACTTACAATTTTATTAAAAATAGTTTTATTTCCAATCGCTTACAAATCTTACATGTCTTCAGCTAAAATGAAAGTTTTAAAACCTGAGATTGATGAGATTGGTCTTAAGTTTCCCAAAAAGGAACAAGCAATGGACAAGCAGAAAGCTACAATGTCATTGTATAAAAAGGCTGGTGTTAATCCAATGGCAGGATGTATTCCGATGCTTTTACAATTCCCGATTTTAATTGCAATGTTCCGCTTTTTCCCTGCTTCTATAGAGTTACGTCAACAACCATTCCTATGGGCAACAGATTTATCAAGTTATGATTCAATCTTTTCTTGGACAACACAAATACCATTATTAAGTTCGTTTTATGGCAACCATATCAGCTTATTTGCTCTTTTGATGGCAATTTCAAACCTTATCTACACTAAAATGAATCAGGATATGATGGGTTCTACTAATTCAATGCCAGGGATGAAAACTATGA
This sequence comes from Bacteroidales bacterium, assembly GCA_049315385.1. Lineage (GTDB taxonomy): Bacteria > Bacteroidota > Bacteroidia > Bacteroidales > JACABE01 > JACABE01. The sequence continues at coordinate 3,714 of JBMOKG010000041.1, read as the reverse complement.
TGTACATCATGCCAATTATGTTTTTAGGATTTTTAAACAGTTATTCTTCAGCTTTAAATTATTACTATTTCTTATCAACAATGCTTACTTTTGGTCAGATGTATGCTATTCGATTGTTTGTAAATGAAGATAAAATACATGCCCAAATTCAGGAAAACAAAAAGAAACCTGTTGTTAAATCAAAATTTCAACAAAGATTGGAAGATATGGCAAAACAACGTACAACTGCTGCTCCAAAGAAAATAAAGAAATAATAATTTTACAAATAAAAAAGCCTTGAAAAAATTTCAAGGCTTTTTTATTTATAAAATGCAGTTTTTTTAATTCTTATTCAATTAGATTATTTGACTTTTAACTTTTCTTCAAGAGCATCCAGTCTATCATTTGCTGAATGAACCATCAAAGTAACACGGACAAAAGGTGCCCCAATCAATAATAAAGCTATAGATGCAGCCAATCCCATAGGTTCAAATTGAATAATGTGTCCGATAGTTCCTGCTAATCCAATTAATGATACAATAATTCCAGCGGGAACTCCCAGAGGACATCTAAGTTTCTTTTTTGTTTCCATTTTTTTAATACAGTTTAAGTTTATTAATTAATTCTTCTTTAGTTGGTACACTTCTGAAAATTACTTCATTATTAATTAAAAGTGTTGGTACAGAATGTATACCTAATTTCATTGTTCTAATCATACCTATTGGTGAACTAGCCATACTTTTCTTAAATATAAATTTATCACCGAATGATGGTATTATATCATTTATCATTTTTTTCAATATTCTACAATTGGGACAGGTAAGTGTGTAAAACATTTCAATGATTACTGGATTATTCATTCTTTTTCTTTTATCTGTTTACTTATTGAATTTATAATTTCAGAAGCTAAACAATAAACATCAATTTGCTGGTAAATGTTTAAAAAAATATAAGAATCTATTTTCGAAAAAATAGAATTTAAATAGATTTTAAGTTTAAACAAGAATCAATCATGATTTTTAATGGCTTATTTTTAATCTTTTACACATCTCAATGAATAACCTCTATTCGTACTTCCTTTATCACGACCAACAACAGCAGCATCATAATTCAATGCTAAATACCATGCTGAAGTTGAATTAAAAGATGTAGTTGTCCAATAAATACCAACACGCAACATATTAGAATTATCAAAAGAACCATCCATTTCACGAAAACCTCCGGGAATAGCAGTAAAACCGCTACTATTGGTTGCTGCTGTATTAGGACTTGACCAATGCAAAGTTCCGGTTTCTTTAAGTTTACCACCTGCGATATTGTCTCCACCTAAATAAGTTTTAAGCTTAGTCCAATCGGCATCAGTAGATACGTGCCAACCTAAAGGAGCAATTTTCCTGCTATCATTTGCTGCATAAAAATTATATAGTCTCCCATAAGTAATACTATTTGAAGAATTATTTCCAAAATCACAACAAGCAGCAGTAGTGATATTACTCCAAGTAACTCCATCCGTTACATTAGTTATCGTATCTCCGTTGCGGAAACGTGACACTTTAAGATTTTGCTTTAGCCAGACTTGTGTTCCAACTGTAACCGTCTGATATACATTCCCATCAATATCAGTTACTGTTGTTGGCACGGGAGTTGGAGTAACAGTTGAACTATCATCGCTCTTCTTACAACCATATGTAAAAATCAATAAAAAGCCCACTACTATTAATGGGTAGTAATAAAATTTTGCTTTGTTTTTCATATTCTTAAATTTAAATGCTTAATAATCTATTATTTACAAAATTAATTTAATTATAATATAAATTTTAATAAGAAATTTGCTTTTAAATTACCAATAGTGATCTTATTTTTTTTATTCTTTTAAAACGCTGAATTATTAATATAAAAGAACTAAAAATAATTTACTCGTAAAAATAAACATTTAAATTAGAATCTTCGGAAATTATTTTATTCAAAACTAATTTGTTTTCAATTCAATTCTTTAGTATTTTAATGACAATTATTAATAAAAAATAGTTGCCTCAGCTAATTAACACTACTACCATAGTAAGAAAACAATTTATTTTTCTAATTCTAATATTTCAAGATCCTGAATATTATTTTCAATAATTTGAAATCGAATCAAAGTAATAACATGATGGAATCCTGATTTGCCAGCAGCTCCCGGATTAATGTGCAATAATTCATTTTTTTGATCATAAATAACTTTTAAAATATGTGAATGTCCTGAAATAAATAATTGAGGCTTTTCTAATTTAATGATATCTTTTACGGTTAAAGAATATTTCCCTGGATAACCTCCAATATGGGTGATTAATACTTTGACTTTTTCACAATTAAACAATTGTATTTCGGGATAAGAGAGTCGCATGGAATAATCATCTATATTTCCAAATACAGCAATTAAAGGTTTAAAAGCTTTTAATTGATCAGCAACTTCAAAACTACCTATATCTCCTGCATGCCAAATTTGTTGACAATCTTTAAAAAATTCAAAAATTTTCGGATGAATGAATGCGTGAGTATCAGAAAGTAATCCTATTCTTGTCATATAAGTTAAGCGTTATGAGTATTTTAACAATCCTGTATTGCAATTTTCTCTATATTTGCAACGAATACAAAATTATTATTTATTACTTAATAAAACTTTTTTTGATTGAAATCAGATAAAAAATACTTTATTTTCATACTTGCCATTTTATCCATGCTTTTTTGGGGTATGTCTTTTGTCTGGACCAAAATAGTTTTAGAATTTTATGCGCCAATTACTACAATTTTTCTTCGATTAATTATCTCATCATCGGTATTATATTTTGTCCTCAAAATTAGCAAACAGTTACAAATAATAAAAAAAAAACATTATACTTTATTTTTACTATCTGCAATGTTTGAACCTTTATTGTATTTTTTAGGCGAAAATTTTGGAATCAGAGAAGTTTCTTCAACAGTAGCGTCAGTTATTATTGCTACAATTCCTGTAATATCACCAATATTTGCATATTTCTTACTGAAAGAAAAGCTATCAATCTTTAATATATCAGGTATAATAATTTCGTTTTTTGGTGTTATAGTAATGATTTTTGATCATAATCTTAATTTTACTGCATCTCCAAAAGGAATAATGTTACTTTTTTTAGCAGTATTTTCAACAATAGGCTATGCCGTAACTATTAAAAAATTAGCTGTAATATACAATTCTCCTACTATTATTACATTTCAGAACATAATAGGTATTTTTTACTTTTTACCTTTATTTCTTATTTTTGATTTTAAAGAATTTTTAATAGTAACACCTTCATTTAGAGCAATTGCAGCATTGGTACAACTGGCAATATTTGCTTCTTCGCTTGCATTTATATGTTATATTCATGTTGTTAAGAAAATAGGTGTAAGCAGGGCAAATATATTTACGAATCTGATTCCCATTGTAACAGCAATTTTCTCCTACTTTATGCTTGACGAAAGCTTTACTTTTTCAAAAATTTTAGGTATATCGATTGTTATTTTCGGTGTTTTTCTATCACAAATCGATAAACTTATTATAAAAAGAAACAAACTTAAAGAACTGAAAATTAAACTTGAAAAAGGAAAACAGTAAAAATTTATATTTTTTTCAAAAAAAACAGCTACAAAATTAAATAATTTTATAATTTTGCAGTCCTTAAAACGGCGAGGTAGCTCAGATGGTTAGAGCGTCGGATTCATAACCCGGAGGTCACGAGT
>JBMOKG010000113.1:0-12270 GCA_049315385.1 Bacteroidales bacterium | reverse complement strand
CTAAGAGATTAAAAAGCTCCAGCTTATATTTCTATTCAAACAATTCTTTTTAAAAAGCTATTCTAAACTATAACCATGATTTTTAAAAAAGCAAACCTAAACATTTACTTTGTAAATATTATCTATAATCAAAACACCCTATTGATATCTTCATCAAGAATAAGTTGGAATTAATGAGTCCCAAAAATTGAACATTGAACAGAATATCAGATTTCTATAAATAGTTACAACATCAGGAAATAAGAATTCGTAATTTAGGAGGGGGAAATAATAAATAAATAATAAAATACCGCCTGAAAATATTGATTTTTTCTCTACTTTTGTGCTTTAAATTTTGATCAGTCAATAGATTTTAATCTACTTTAATTCAACAGCAATGAGTGAAGATTTTTTTCAGGGTTATAAAGGTGCAGCATTAGAAGTATTAAAAAAATATAATGTTCGGGTTTGGGGGCAAGCCAATGTAAATACTACAAGAGGTATTTTTCAGGGAACTATTTTACCCCGTTCCGAAAATGATGATGATCAGCACATTGTTATGAAGATAGTTACCGGTTATAATATTGGTGTTGATATTGTCAATATAACCGAAATGATTGAAACCGGTTATAAAAAAGCCAATTATAAAATTCCAGAAAAAGAATTTCCTTATACCGAAGGTTTTCCAAAAGTCAAATTAATAGGTACCGGCGGAACTATTGCTTCCAGACTTGATTACAGAACCGGTGCAGTAATTCCTGCATTTTCACCGGGAGAATTATATGGTGCAGTGCCAGAATTAGCTGACATCTGCAATTTGACAACTGAAAAAGTTTTCGCTGTTTTCAGTGAGAACATGGGCCCTGAACAATATAAAAAACTAGCCGTCGCGATTGGCAAAGAAATAGAAAACGGAATCGATGGAATTATCATTGGTCATGGTACCGATACATTAAGTCACACAGCTGCAGCTCTTACTTTTATGGTTCAGAATTCTCCTGTTCCAATTGTTTTGGTTGGATCACAACGTTCTTCTGACCGCCCGAGTTCAGATGCAGCACTTAATCTTATGCATGCCGCCACAGCTGCCGGTCATGGAAATATTGCCGAAGTAATGGTCTGCATGTTTGGTCCTACTTCAGATGAGTATGGATTATTGCACCGCGGAACCAGAGTTCGTAAAATGCACTCTTCCTATCGCTCTACTTTCAGAACCATTGGAGATGTTCCTTTAGCAAGTGTAACCCGTAAAGGTGTTGTTCCAATAAAACAAGAATATAATCACCGCCGTAAAGACCGCAATGTTACTATACTCCCATTTTTCGAGGAAAAAGTTGCTATCATATATTATTATCCAAATATGCAGCCGGATATGATTGATTCTCTGGTTGAAAATGGTTACAAAGGTATTATTATTGCTGGTACAGGATTAGGTCATGTGAATAAACCATTGTATCCAGCTATTGAAAGAGCCACAGCAAAAGGCGTTCACATGTTTATGTGCGTTCAGACATTATGGGGATATGCACACATGTTCGTTTATGATACCGGAAGAGATTTAATGGCAAAAGGTGTTATTCCTGCCATGAATATGATGCCCGAAGTTGCTTATATTAAACTTGGATGGGTATTGGGACAAACAACAGATCCTGTAAAAGTTCGCGAAATGATGCTAACTCCTATCAATGATGAAATTACACCAAGAGAACCTTATAATGGTTATCTGATTTACCAGGGCGGTGTAAAAGAGGTAGAAGAATTTATTAAAAAAGTTCACAAGTAATTCTTCAATAAACGAATTCAGCTATCTTTTTCAAACGTTTCCATTTTTTAGGTGAGCGTTGAATATCATTACTAATTTTTCAGTAATAAACAGCAAAAACAAAGCTAAGTTAATTTTTAGTTAATTAATTTTAGTTGTAATATTGATTTTTTGTGAAAACATCTATAAATTAACAACTACTTGGTTTTGATTTATTTACGTATTGTTTGCTGTTAAATAAATAATAAGCTTCCCCGAAACCGGAAAAACTGTCGAATTTTTTATTTACTTTGCAAAGTTTTTAAACTATGAAGAAATTTATATTCACTAATATTATTATAAAATGAAACAAATTACATCCTTGCTGCTCTTTCTTTTATTAGGAGCCGGATTGATGGCACAGCAAGGTAAAATTACCGGCACGGTCACTGATCAGGTCACGGGGAAAGCAATACCAGAGGCTATTGTACGTGTTGGTACACAGCAAGTAACTTCTGATGCGAATGGTTATTACGAAATAGGAGGCCTCTCTTTCGGAGAAAAAACACTTACAATTATTGCCATAGGATTTGAAAACTATGAAACCACAGTAAATGTTTCAGCAACTCCTGTTAAAGTTAAAGCTGAGTTGGCTACTAAAACAGCTGCCGAAAATGAAAGAAAAGGTATCAGCGAAATTAATCTTGCAGATTTAAGTACAGAAGATGAGGGCAAAGGACAAAATGTTTCCGGATTGCTACATTCTTCAGGTGATATTTTTACCTCAACAGCCAGTTATACACTGGGTGCCATGTATTTCAGAGTAAGAGGTTATGATGGCGAAAATTTTGCTACCTACATGAATGGCATCAATGTAAACGATGCAGAAAACGGTAGAGCAAGCTGGTCGGAATGGGGTGGATTAAATGATGCAACCCGCAATAAAGAATCTGTAAATGGTATCAATGCTTCACGATTTTCATTCGGTTCTTTAGGTGGATCTACCAATATAATAACACGTGCATCCATGCAACGTAAACAAACTAAATTTACTTATTCAATGTCCGACAAAACATATACCAACAGGGCTATGTTCACTTACTCAACCGGTCTGATGAAAAACAACTGGGCTTTTACAGTAAGTGGTTCACGCAGATGGGGTGAAGGCGGTTATGTAAAAGGTGTTTTCTATGATGCATGGGCTTACTTTTTCTCTGCTGAAAAGAAAATTAATGAACATCACAGTATTGGATTTACAACATTCGGATCCCCTACCAAAAGAGGCCAGCAAGGTGGATCAACTCAGGAAGCTTATGATTTAACCGGTAGCAATTATTACAACCCAAACTGGGGTTACCAGAATAACAAAACTGTAAATGGTGAAGTTGTATTAGGAGAAGTAAGAAATACAAAAGTGAAAAACTTTCACGAACCTATGATGATATTTTCACATTATTGGAATTTAGACAGTAAAACTAAAATCACTTCATCAATAGCATATTCTTTTGGATTTAATGGAGCTACAGCATTAAACTGGTTTAACTCAGCCGATCCCCGTCCAGATTATTATCGCTATTTACCAAGCTATCAAAAATATATTTCAAACCAGGATCCTGCACTCACAGCTATTAATACTAATTTAACCACTTTAGCATGGCTTAATGATCCTAACAAATCACAAATTAATTGGGATAATTTATATCAGACCAATTACAGAAACAACCTTGCAGGAAAACAAGCAAGTTATATTATAGAAGACAGACGCAATGATCAGCAACAATTAAGTTTAAATATATTATTAAATAAAGATTTATCCAGCAATGTTAAGTTTGATGGAGGATTTGAGTTCCGCAAATATAAAGGTCACCATTTTAAAACTATTGATGATTTATTGGGTGGTAATTTCTGGGTAGATATTGACAATTTTGCCATTCGTGATAATGGAATTGATGCTGTTCAAATCCAAAATGACGTAAATAATCCAAACCGTATTGTTAAAGTTGGAGATGTTTTTGGTTATGATTATGATATCTATTCCAATAGCGGATTAGTATGGGGCCAGGTAGAAGTTAGCAGTGATAAAATAGATTATTTTGCTGCTGTCAATTTAAATACAACTTCAATGTGGCGCCATGGTAATATGAAAAATGGACATTATCTTGACAATTCTTTTGGTGATTCCGAAAAATACAGTTTCTTTAATGGCGGTATCAAAGGAGGTATAACATACAAAATCAATGGACGTAATATTATTACAGCCAATACTCAAATCATGAACCGTCCACCATCTGTTTACAATTCATTTGTTTCACCAAGAACAAGAAATTCTGTTGTAAACGATATGCAAAGCGACAAAATATGGACCGGTGATATCAGTTATATTTTACGCACTCCAATCCTTAAAGCCCGCTTAACAGCTTACCAGACTATGATGTGGGGACAGAATGAAATCAGTAGTTTCTACAACGATGATTTATCTACTTTCGTAAATTATGCAATGACAGGTATCGATAAAGTTCATCAGGGTTTAGAATTCGGAGCTGAAGTTAAAGCAAGTTCAACCGTTTCATTTTCTGCAGTTGCAGCATTAGGTTATTTCCATTATAACAGTAATCCAACAGCAACTATTTCTTATGACAATGCTTCTCAGCCGGATATTACTGAAACTGTATATATTAAAAACTTTCTGATAAATGGTAGCCCTCAAACAGCTGGATCATTAGGCATCAGCTATCGTCATCCGAATTATTGGTTCTTTAATGCTAACTTCAACTATTTTGGAGAAAATTATGCTGATTTCAACCCTGAAAGACGTACAGTATCTGCAATGCCTTACCCTGATCCTAACGATCCAAGAATCCCCGGCATTATCAATCAAACTAAATTCGACGATGGTTTTACATTGGATGCGTCTTTAGGAAAATCATGGCAGGTTAAAAAATTATACATTAATCTTAATTTAAGCGTAACAAATATCCTTGATAATACCTCGCTCATAACAGGTGGCTACGAACAAATGCGTTTTGATTTTGACACAAAAAGTGTTAATCAATTTATCCCTAAATTATATTACGGATTAGGCAGAACATTTTTCTTAAACCTTGGAGTTAGATTTTAATAAAAACAATAAACACAGAAAATAAACAAAATAAATATAAATAAAATGAAAAAATTCATAATAAAAACAACAGGATTATTCTTACTTCTAGCTATCATTAGCTTGAGTAGTTGCAAGAAAGATATTGAAAAACCACCTTTTGATGAACCTCATTTCACAGTACCTGCCGGATCTAAAGTTAAAACTATTGCTGAACTAAAAGCCTTTGTAGGTGCAGGTTCAGTTGTTATTGATTCAAACTGGTATGTTAAAGGTATTGTAGTTGCTACAGATGAATCCGGCAATTATTATAAAGATATCGTTTTTCAGGATTCAACCGGTGGTTTTGATATCAAACTGGAAAAATACAGCATATACAATGATTACCCTCTTGGACAATTGCTTTATATTAATTGCAAAGGTTTGTATGTAACTTATTATAATGGCACTTATTCTATTGGTTATAAAGGAGGAGCCGGTATCGTAACTATACCAGCTATTATGATAGATGCCCATGTTTTCAGAGATAAATTCCCTGGAGCTATACCTACACCTGTTGAAATAACTTCGGCCAATATTGCTACTGCTGACAGATATATTAACACATTGGTTGTATTTAACAAAGTTAACTTTATAGATGCCGGTTTACCTTTTGCTGATCCTTTATATCTTTTAGGTGGTATGACACCAAGAAATTTTACGGATTCACTTGGAACCTATACCGTTCAATTACGCTCAAGTACCTATGCTAATTTTAAAAACAAATTATTACCAAACGGTAATGGCAGCGTAAGAGGTATTTTAACTAAATATGGTACAGGCTGGCAATTCTGTATCAGAGATATCAATGATGTATATGGATTTCCTAATGATAACTCTGTTGTAATATTTGCAGAACCTTTTACTACCAGTCTTGGCGGATTTACAACGGTTAATATTACCGGAGCTCAAACATGGACATGGAGTTCTTATGGTGCTACTATGTCAGGATTCCAGGGTAGTAGTAACGAAAATGAAGACTGGTTAATTTCTCCTTCTATTAATATGACTAATATTACTAAAAGTGCGAAGATTTCATTCAGTCATGCTATAAACAAAGGAGATGTAGCTAACATTCAAACCAATCATACTTTATGGATTTGTTCTGATTTGGTTGGCAATGACCCTAGTACCGGAACCTGGACACAATTAACAATCCCTGCTTATCCTTCAGGAATCAGTTGGACATTTGTAAAAAGTGGTGATGTTGTAATCCCTGCAGCATTTTTCGGGAAACCAAATGTACGTTTTGCTTTTCAATACAAAAGCTCAACTACAGAATCTGCAACCTGGGAAATTACAAACGTAAAAGTGAAAGGCGAATAATCCCGCTTATTAAATATTTAAAAAAAGGCTATCTCAAAATTGAGATAGCCTTTTTAATTTTACATACTCTACCTTATTATTTTAAATATCATGTCGTTATAAACTACCTGTTTCAATTCAATACTGTAAAACATAGTTATTTGATACTATCCATTCTAAACAGTTGTGCTAAACAGATTAGTCTTATACCAACGTTCTCATCCGGATAAGAATAAATATTTTGTTTATGATTGTCCGGATTAATTTGGGTGAAACTTTACGCCTTACTTACATAGATTAAAAATAAAAGAAACTAATCCATTATCTTCAGATGCATTGAATACATCAGTACAAAAAACGCAGTTATAAGAAATTCTATACTTTGAACACCCGCACCTTTAATAAAAATTAAAGGAAGCATCAAGAGAATAATTTGTGAAATTGTATAAATGTGAAATCCTTTCTTTTGTAATTTCCACATTTTAATAGCCCCGAACAATGAGAAAAAACTAAGCAAAAATCCTGCAACAAAAAAAAGACGTCCGTTCGAAAACAGTTGTAGCATAGCAGGTCGCATTTCTTCATAAATACTTGGTAATTTTATAGTTGAAATGTTTTCTTTAAGTGTATTGTAAAGCAAAGCGCATGTTAAATTATTAATAAAAACAAGTCCACTCCAGATAAAGGTTAAAACACAGAATACACTCAGTATTTGAGGGCGTTGTTTGGGTTGATTGATTATTGGCTCTGAATTATTTTGTATTTCTTCCATTGTTTTATGCATAATTTTGAAGCAAAAGTACTAAAAGGAAATTTAATTTTAGCTTTTAGTCAATAAATTGTGTAAGTTTGTTGAATGAACACGAAATTATATGAATAAAATTTTCTTATATCTTTCACTTCTCCTGTTTGGTAATATGGCATTTGCGCAATATTCGCATGTATATAATGTGAAAGCTACTTATTATTCGAAAAAATTTAATGGAAGAAGAACATTTTCCGGCGAAAAGTTTCATTCAAATAAATACACGGCAGCACACCGCAACTTTCCGCTCCAATCACTTGTAAAAGTTACAAATCCACGTAATAACAAATCCGTAATTGTTCGTATAAATGACCGTTTCTACAAAAAGAACTATATAGATCTTTCACTGATTGCAGCCAAAGAAATTGATATAATCAGACAAGGAACCGCTAAAGTAAAAATTCAACTTTTAGATGCATCTTATACACAAATGTATCTTAATCAAAGAATTGACAGTAATACAATAACGCCTATTTTAGATACTGCTTTTTCTTTAAACTCAATTGATATTACAAAAGAATTTTATATAAGACTGTCAAGTTTTAAATTTAAAAAAAATGCAAAAACTGCGATTGCCAAAGACTTACCAAAGGCTTACCGGCTTAGAGCCAGTATTAAAAGAACCAAATATAAAAACAAGCCACTTTATAAAGTAATTATCGGACCCTATTCAACGAAGGAAGAGGCTACTTCTGAAAAAACTAAATTAAGCTCTAAATTTAAAGATGCTGTGATTTTTTCAGAATAAACAGAATGATAATTTTAAAAAATCGAAGAATTTTTATGAATTCAGGTTTTTTTTTATCTTTGTAAAATAAATACCTTCTAAGTGTAATGGAAAAGAATAATGATATTCATAATTTTAAAATACTAACAATATACTCAGTTATAACTTATATAATTGCTTATTTTGTTGTCTTTCTCACTTACAACATTGTTACTGCTATTGTTGCAAATCTTTATGATATCAAAACTACACTCAATTTTTCGAAGTTATATTATGCAGCTAAAAACGGTTCGCCTCTTTGGACTTACGATTCTGCACTAAATGTTTTTGGAATCGGAACATTGGTTTTAGGTGTCGGATCTTTGATTCTAATGAGGGTTTACAAACATTATAAACACAAAGAAGGTCTGATAAAATTGTTTCTTTTCTGGATTATTTTACATAGCATAAACAGAATTATTGGATTATTTTTAATTGGTACCATCATCGATTTTATAAATCCAAATTTAGGTTTATGGTATTCAAACGTAATCCTTCTTTGGATATCTGCAGGTCATACAGTTAAAATACTATTGATTATCAGCGCAATTGCTTTACTTTTTGGGATAGGGAGTAAATCCACACGTCCGTTATTATTTTCTGCTAAATCATTAATATTTGTTCAGGAAAGAAAAAGATTATTTTTCGTATGGTCTCAAGCTTTTAAGGTTTGGTTTATATCGAGTATTATACTTTTTTTAATTCACTTACCTTCTGTCTCTTTGGCTGAGAATTTTTTAAGTTTAAGCATGCTTTTTCTGATTTTCCCTTCCTATTTTAACCATCAATCTGTAGCATTGCCGCATTCTGATGATGAAAGTAATGAACCTGAATACAAAATGCCACGAAATTATATAATAGGAAGTATTGTAATAATCTTATTGCTCAGAGTTATTCTGGGATTTGGCATTTCATTTTAAGTTTTACAAAAAATTTTATTATTGCTATTTACATATTATAGATAACAGGCATTTATTAGATTACAATTCTCCATATAAACTTGGCAAGTATGGTGAAATTTCCAAACTGAATTTTATTATCTTTTGTATCCAATTTTTGATTAACCACAAAATAAAAATCGCTTCCCACTTTTGGTATCCAATTGATACGGTAATTCAATAAAACTTCTTTAGACTGGTTGTTCCATTGTCCGTAAATACTGTTGTTCAGTTTGGGTGTAAAAGCATATTCAACCCGGCTGCCGATATCGTTGGTGATAAAATCACCCTGAAGCAGATGAATGTCATAACGGCTCCAGTCAGCAGTAATGTTAAAATGCTCATTTGGATACCAGCAAAGGTTAACATATACTTTATTACCCTTTCCGGTAAAGAATTCGCCCCAGTTAAAATTTGCATTTCCATAAAACTTACGACTCTGATAAGTTGAAAACTGGACTTCATAAGTTTGGTAGTTATATTCTCCTTTTGGAAGAATGATTGTATCAAAAATATTAAAATCGTAACTCAGTTTTTCAAACGTTTTTTGAAAAAGGAAAGCGATACTTTCTCCGCTTTTAGAAGTTATCCCTATTGGTTTAATAATATACTGAGCAGTTTCCAGAGTTTTATTATCATCAGATAAATAATAGGTAACATCAATAGGTTTAATAGAAATTTGTTTCACCCATGGAATAAACTTTGGTCGTGGTCTGAAATCCAATGTGGTATAGTACAGATTGTAATTATCTCTTTGCTTGAATCCTATTTCCGGATTAAAACCTTTTTGTACGCTACTCATTACAAAACTACCATTGATCAAATCATTAGGATAGAAAAGATACATCTCATAAGCCAGATTCCTTTTGTTATTTTCGTTTTGGGTTTGAGTCTGGGCAATAGAAGCTCCCATTTGTAAATTTTTGTTTTTAAAAAAACCGGAACTGGCATAATTCAAATCAACACCATACATATAATTGTAATGATCTTTTTCATTTTTAGCAGTACTGATAAAACCAATACTTGACTGATGCGAAATATCCTGTTTGACCCTGATTACCGAATAATTTACTGAAGGAAGACTGTCTTTAGTACAAGTTTGCATCGAGAGTATTCCAAAATTAGTTTTCCCTTCTTTCCCACTCAATTTAATCCCTCCGAGTATTGGAATCTGACTTCCTTTGTTTATCCCAATTTGTCTGCTATAAAAAGCATTTAAACCACCCATCATATTAAATTCAAACAAATCTTTGTTCTCTATAAAAAAAGCTCGTTTTTCGGGCATATATACTGAGAACCGGGTAAGATTCACAGGAACTCTGTCTGATTCCACCTGGGAAAAATCAGTATTTACTGTTAAGTTCAGTTTTGTGGTAGGTGTGAAATTAATATTTACATCCCCACCAAATTTCAGGGTTTTGTCAAAACTCTCATTGGCTTGTTTTTGAATACCTGTTGTTAAAAATGGTTTTATTTCTACAATCTGATTCCCCTTGATATTCTCTAAACCCGTTAAACTACCAGCCTGGGATATTTTAAATACAGAGTAATTCCTTGACCATCCTTGCCAGGAAGCTTGTTCTTTTTTATATTTAATATTTCTTTCGATGTTTAAACCCCAGACCTGAGAACTTGCATCCGGAAATTTAAGACTTGAAAATGGAATGATAATTTCAGCAAACCAGCCGCTATCATTACGTTGTATTGCAACATCCCATATACCGTTCCAGTCTTCATTAAATCCATTTCCTTCATCAGTAATTATTGCATCACCTCTAAGTCCACTTGGCGTTACAACAAATAGAAATGAATTACGGTTATCATTGAAAGTGCTGATATTTATTTCAAAATTATCAGAAGTACCCCATCTCCCATCCCGGGCCATGTCTTTGGCTAAAATCTTTTCAGGATGTGAATCATAAGCCCACAAACCAATGTACAATGTGTTTTTGTTGTATAACATAGCGGCATAGGTTGGTTCGCTGATAGCTTTGCCTTCTTCGGGTTCTCGTTGGGTAAAGTTGCTGATCCGCATTGCTTTCTGCCAGGAAGCTTCAGTAAAATGACCGTCAATATTGATTTTTTCGTCTGTAAAAAATGCGGAAAGGCTATCAGGTTTGCTTTTTTGAGACCATGCAAAAAGTGGGAAAATGGTAAAAAAGCAAATAATTAATCGTCTATACATCATTTAAAAATGCTATTAAAGTTTAAAATATTTTTAAAAACAGTATCCTAATTTTCACAGATTTTTCTCATTCATCATTAATAAATTAATACTCATCATATAATTTATTTCGGATTAAACTCTAATTACTCCAAGTACTCAAGGCAATTAAGTACTTTTTTATCTCTTGGTTCCGAATTCCATCAAAAATGCTTTGATAAATTCCTCCAGATCACCATCCATTACTGCCTGTACATTAGAAGTTTCAATTCCTGTACGTAAATCTTTCACCATCTTATAAGGATGCATCACATAACTACGAATCTGAGAACCCCATTCAATACGTTTCTTCGTATTTTCAATTGCATCTATTTTTTCGCGTTTCTTACGGAGTTCTATTTCATACAATTGTGATTTCAGCATTTGTATGGCTTTTTCTCGGTTTTGTAATTGTGAACGGGTTTGCTGACATTCGATAATTATTCCTGAAGGTTCATGTTTCAAACGAACAGCTGTTTCCACTTTGTTTACATTCTGTCCACCCGGGCCTCCCGAACGAAAAGTATCCCATGAAATATCTCCTGGATTGATTTCAATATTGATATTCTCATCAATTATAGGATAAGCATAAACAGAAGCAAAAGAGGTGTGGCGTTTATTGGCTGAGTCAAATGGAGATAAGCGAACCAAACGATGAACTCCATTTTCTCCTTTTAAATACCCATAAGCAAATTCTCCCTCAAACTCCAGCGTTACAGATTTGAAACCTGCAATATCACCCTCCTGCATGTCAAGTGTGGAAACTTTGCAATTATTCCGTTCGCCCCAGCGAATATACATCCGCATTAACATTTCGGCCCAGTCCTGACTTTCAGTCCCACCAGCACCTGAATTAATTGTAACAATAGCACCTAAACGATCTTCCTCCCCACTGAGCATATTTTTGAACTCCAGCGTTTCAACTAATTTTAAAGTGATTTTGTATTGTGATTCAAGTTCAGCTTCGCTCGCTTCTCCGGCTTCGAAAAATTCAGCCATAACTTTAAAATCATCATAGCTATTAACGGTATTTGCATAAGCATCAGTCCACAACTTTTTGTCGCGGATAGATTTTAAGATAATTTCTGCTTTTTTGGAATCATTCCAGAAATCCGTATCGTGGGTTATTTCTTCTTCTGTTGCTATTAAAACAAGCTTATTATCAATGTCAAAGAAACCTCCTGAGGTCACTGACTCTCTTATCCAAATCTTTTAAGACTTCTGATAGTATCATGGATTATCTAATTAAAGTGCAAACTTACAATTTTTTATGATGAGATGAAAAAATTTAAGTTAATGACAGTAAAAAATTGATTTATTTTAATGTCTATTCAATTTATTAGGATTTATAGATGCTTTAATAATAGTAATTTACCATTATATCAAACTTAATAAAT
>JBMOKG010000040.1:0-44321 GCA_049315385.1 Bacteroidales bacterium | reverse complement strand
GTGTGAGAGACTCTCCCTGTCAGCTAATTACTGGCAGGGCAGTCTACTCGATTTCTAAGAATAAATGGGCATTGGTAATGATGGGTAACATTTTTTCAAAATTTAAAAATGATGTACCAACAGCATTGAAATATTATGATCAGGCATTAATTGTCGATCCTAACGACAATATTGTGATGAATAATATTGGTGCTAACCTTATGCATCAGAATAAATTTGGAGAGGCGAAAAAATATTTTTTAGAAGCAATTAAAATTAACAATGAATATCCCAATACACATTATGCAGTTGGCTTG
Organism: Bacteroidales bacterium; assembly: GCA_049315385.1. GTDB lineage: Bacteria > Bacteroidota > Bacteroidia > Bacteroidales > JACABE01 > JACABE01. Next base: position 44,025 of record JBMOKG010000040.1, on the reverse strand, counting down.
ATTGCTGAAATGGAAAATGATTTGCAATCTGCATTTTATAGTACTATTCAGTCAATTAAATTAAACAAGAACCAAGATGTTCTTTTTGAAAATTCAATAAAACAAGCTATAGGAATTTCAAAAAAAATTATATCTACAGATACTGGTAAAACTATTTATAATGAATACCGATATAAACTTGAATTTGATTGTGGTAAAAAGGTAGAAATTGTTGAAGATCCTGATATATCTACTGCTGCAAAAATCGAATTAGCTGAAAATCATAATAGATTAAAACATATTATAAAATTTAAACCCAGCTATCTAGCAATTGAACATTTAATTATACATGAATTGGTTCATTTAGATTTTATGACTGAAGCAAGAAAAGAAGAACTTAATCAACTTTTTATTTCAACGCAGAATTATAAAACTGATTTCATAAAAACACTTGAACCTACAATATTGAAACTTCAAAAAATGGGAATTGGTGAAGGTGAAATAAATAGATATTGTTCAAATTTATACGAAGGAATTAATCAGCAAGTATATAATACGCCTATAGATTTGTTTATAGAAAATTTTATTTATAATGAATTTCCTGAGGTAAGACCATTTCAATTTGTTTCTTTATATACATTAATAAATGAAAGCTTAAAAGCTTTTACAGATAAAGAAATTCCGGAGCTCTCACCAAAAGATCTTTTTTCAAAAAGTAAAATTTATAATATCGTAAATGCTCTTCAGTTTAAAGATTTATACGGAATTGACCTGATAAAAGATTTCCAACCAACATCAGTTGAGTTAAAACAAGCAAAAGGTTTTTATGATGAATATCTTCAATATAAAGATGACAAAGAACCTGCTGAAGAATATGAATTGGTTTTACATTGGGCAGAAGATTTAAAACTGGATAAATATTTTGAACTTGTTAATGAAAAAGAGTATCATTCTAAAAGTACTGATTTGGATCATATTCTTTCTTCTATTGAAAAAGACCCTTTTGATATAAATACAAAAGACCCCTTTAAAGAAAGGGAAATGGAAAAATTTCAAAAGGAACAAGAAAAGATTGGGACAAACATGGCAGTTGTTATGTTCATGATAGATGCATTACAATATTTTAAAAATATTCCTAAAGAAGAGGTAAATAAAATTGCCATTGAAATTGCCTTACAGGGTACACAAGGATATAGTCCAGACAAAATGAATTACAGATTAAATTCTATTCCAGGAAAGGATTTTTCAGGTTATCATATACTGGCATATTACTATGTGAGTTTTGCCATTGCAATTCCCGAATTGCTTTCAAAACTACAATTGCCATATGATGAAGAATACAAATTAGCTCAGACAATGAATAATACCAATATATAATGACAGAAATACAAGAAATAATCCAGGCTCTTATAAAGTTCAGAAATGAAAGGGATTGGGAACAATTTCACAATCCAAAAGATTTAGCATTAGCAATAAGTATTGAGGCAAATGAACTGCTTGAATTATACTTATGGAAGAACGCCGATGAAGCCAATAAGGAAAAAGTAAAAGAAGAATTAGCTGATGTTTTTGCATTTGCTTTTTTACTTGCTGATAAATATGGTTTTGATGTAAAAGATATAGTTCTCGAAAAAATCAAAAGAAATGCCGAAAAATATCCTGTTCATAAGGCTAAAGGTACTGCTAAAAAATATGATGAGTTATGATTCTAAGCGATGAATTTATCATTAATAGATGTGAATTTAACTCAAATATGTTTAATGAGATTCAGAATATTCATTATGCTAAAGATTTATGGCCATTAGTCTATATTTTAAGTGATGGTATTATTAAAGAAGCATATGTTGGTGAAACAACAGATACTTTTGCAAGAATGAACAATCACTTAAATAATAATACTAAAAACAAACTTACAACTGTCCATTTAATTTCAAGTGAAATATTTAATAAGTCTGCAACTTTAGATATAGAATCAAATTTAATAAAATATATTTCCGGAGATGGCCAATATAAGTTATTGAATGCTAACGTTGGACTGGCCAATCACAATTATTACAATAAAAATGAAGTATATTGGGGTGCTTTTAAATCAATATGGAATAAGCTTAGAGCTGATGGCATAACTAAGCATTCTATTGAATATATTGATAACTCTGATTTGTTTAAATACTCTCCCTATAAAACCTTATCAGTTGATCAGAAAGCAGGTTTATTAATAATTCTAAAAGCTTTATTAAATAAGGAATTTAAAAATTTTATTATTGAAGGTGGTGCAGGAACAGGTAAAACTATTTTAGCTGTTTTTTTATTCAAATTACTCATTTCAAGTAATGAAGATTTCAATTTCAAGGAATTTGGAGATGATGAATCAGATTTTATTCAAACAATTATTGAATTAAAAGAGAGATATCCAAATCCTAAAATGGCATTGGTTGTGCCCATGTCATCTTTTAGAAATACGCTGAAAAAAGTTTTTAAAAATATTAAGGGACTAAATGCCAATATGGTTATTGGACCTGCTGAAATTGTTAAGGATGATTTCGATATCGTTTTTGTTGATGAAGCTCATCGATTAAGAAGAAGAGTAAACTTAGGTACTTACTTTGGTGCATTTGACAAAGTTTGTGAGAAATTAAATTTAGATAAAAATAATAGCAGCGAGTTAGATTGGATAATTAAAAAATCTAAAAATGCAATAATATTTTATGACAAGAATCAATCTGTTAAACCTTCTGATGTAAAAAAAGAAGATTTCGATAAATTAAAGTCAGATAAATTAACAAAGGTTGAAAATTTAAAATCTCAATTTAGAGTTAATGGTGGAATTGATTATGTTAAATATATTGAGAAACTACTGAATTGTAATTTAATTTTATCTCAAAATTTATATGCATCAAAAGTATATGAATTTCTGCTTTTTGATAAAATTGAAGAGATGGTAAATGAAATTAAACTTAGAGACAGTGAAAATGGATTATCCAGATTAATAGCCGGTTATTCATGGAAATGGATTTCTAAAAATGATAAAACCGTTTATGATATTAAGATTGAAAATACCTTACTTCAATGGAATAGTGTTTCAGATGATTTTATAAACTCAAAAAATGCAATAAATGAGGTGGGATGTATTCATACAACTCAAGGTTACGATTTAAACTATGCAGGAATAATTTTTGGTAATGAAATTACTTACGATAAAGAAAAAAATGAAATTTTAATTCTAAAAGAAAACTATTTTGATAGAAATGGACAAGTGGGTATTACTAATATAAATGATTTAAAAGGATTTATTATTAATATTTACAAGACAATAATGCTTAGAGGTATTAAGGGAACCTATGTTTATGTATGTGATAAAAATCTTAGAGAATATTTTGCAGAAAACATCCCTATGTTTAAAAAGAAGATCACATTTGAAACTGTTCCTTTAGACAAAGTAATTCCATTTGAAAATAGTATTCCAATTTATGATTTGAAAGCCGCTGCAGGAAATTTTAGTGAATTGCAAATTGTAAGTATTGATGAATACGAATGGATTGAGTTACCACAAAGATATAAGCCTTCCAGAGATTTATTTGCATGCAAAGTTATAGGAGAATCAATGAATAAGATAATTCCAAATGGTTCAATATGTTTGTTTAGAAAATATTCAGGAGGAACAAGAAATGGAAAGATTGTTTTGGTGGAATATACAAATAAACAAGAATCTGATTTTGGTTCTGGATATACTGTAAAAGAGTATAAAAGTATTAAGAAGACAGAAGAAAATCAATGGATCCATCAATCAATTTCACTTAAACCTTTGTCTACTGATTCTGATTTCAAAGACATTGAATTGTCACAAGATGAATCAGTGAATTTAAATGTAATTGCAATATTTGAATGTGTTTTATATTCGAGTAATTAACAAATAAACAATACAAAAGATAACCTATTTTCTTGTATTTTAAACCGTCTCAAGAATTTGAAAAATTTGTCTATTCCCCTTTCCCACTATCATAACATATATATATTAAGGATGAAATAGAAAAGCAATCATCAAATAGTTCTGATGTACCTGCCATGAATATTTTTTGTTATCCTGTTTTTATAAAATGGAAAGGAATTAAGAATTTGCATGGTATTAGTGAATTTATTTCAATTAAATTTGGGTTAAGACAGTAAAGAATTACATTTTCTTCAGATGTGACATATATTATAAAATAAATCTAAAGAAATATGTGTGAACAAAAAGAAATATTGCAACTTCATTAAAAGTTAATTCAATTTTCTTTAATCCTAGACCTTTTCTCATTTTATTCTCCTTTTATTTAACTATATTTTATATTTTTACATTTTAATAAATATTTGAAATATGCCAGTTTATCCCGGTCAAATAATTAAGAATTTAATTCCTAATGAAGCTGTTACAATTAATCAGATACAGCCTTTGGGTACTATGATTTCTTTAAAGTTTACAGGTATTAATTCAAATAGGTCAAATACTAAAGTAATTACGGTTGCTGAATTTAATCAATTAGAAGTTTTAACGGATGAAGGTACTTTTAACTTCAAAGGTGATCCTGTTAAATTTGCATTATTTGCCGAGGCTGAACGAATTAATTCAGCTTATCAGTTCGACCCTTTATTTGCAGTAAACTGTAGTATTGTTGACCCTTTGCCCCATCAGGTAGAAGCTGTATATAAATTCCTTTTACCTTTACCCAAAATCCGTTTCCTTTTAGCGGATGATACAGGTGCCGGCAAAACTATTATGGCAGGTTTGCTCATCAAAGAATTAATGATGCGTAGTTTAGCCGAAAGAATATTGATTGTAACTCCTGGTGGGCTTACAAAACAATGGCAGGAAGATGAAATGGCTATCAAATTCAATATTCCATTTACGTTAGTAAATCGCAGTATTTTTACTTCTGATCCCAATATTTTTCAATCTTCTCCAAGAATAGTTACATCTATTGATTTTATTTCTCGTGAGGATGTTATTAAAGTTGCTGGCAATTCTCATTGGGATTTGATTGTTTTTGATGAATGTCATAAACTATCTGCTTATGATTATGGCTTGAAACAATATTTATCTCAGCGTTATAAAGCTGCCGAAATTCTTTCTCAGCAATGCGAACATATTTTATTACTTACAGCAACTCCTCACAGAGGAAGAACAGACACTTTTAAAAAATTATTGCAATTATTAGACCCTGATATTTTTGCTACTGGTGAAATTGCTTCAGCTCGAATCAAGGAAATTGAGCATAATGGTATTAATAAGTTTTTTATTCGTAGGTTAAAGGAAGATATGAAAAACTGGCAAGGGATGCCTTTATTTAAAAACCGGTATACCAAAACAGTTTCATACCAGCTAACTCCTGAAGAAAAGCAGCTTTATGATGCTGTTACTGATTATCTGACAAAAGGTAAAGAAAAGGCTACTACCGATAATAATATTCACGTTTCTTTGGCTTTAACAGTTATGCAACGTAGATTAGTGAGTTCTATATTTGCTATCAAAAACACACTTGAAAGAAGATGGAAAGCATTACAGGGTATTGTGGATGAATTAAACCAGAATCCTAATCTTTGGAACCAGCGGTATAAAATGGAATCAGCTTTTAATCAGGTAAATGATATAGATGATTTTGACGATCTGGAAGATAATGAACGGGATGCATTGGAAGGAATTTTGTCTGATCCTAAAAAATTTAAATTCTTTACTACAGCTAAAAGCCCTCAGGAAATTTACCAGGAAGCCAAAGAAGTAAAAGCATTGTTTGAGATGGCTCAAACACTGTATAATCGTAAACAGGAAGAGAAAAAATTTCAGCAATTACAGGATTTGCTCAAATCAAATGGGGTTTTAGAGCATAATGAGAAATTGGTAATATTTACCGAACACAAAGACACGCTATATTATCTCGAAGAACGTCTTTCTATTAGTGGAGGCTATAAAGTTGTTACTATTCATGGCAGCAAATCCGTGGATGAACGAAGGGAAGCACAGGCAGATTTTGCAAAACCCGATACTCAGATATTAATTGCAACAGATGCTGCTGGCGAAGGTATTAATCTTCAATTTTGCCGTTTGCTTATCAATTGGGACATTCCATGGAATCCCAATCGTTTGGAACAGCGCATGGGCCGTATTCATCGCTATGGACAAAAGCAAGATGTCTTGGTGTTTAACATGGTTGCCAGCAATACAAGAGAAGGAAATGTTTTGGAAAGACTGCTGACCAAACTCGATATTATTCGCGAAGGCATGGGTGATGACAGGGTATATGATGTAATACAGGACGTACTTGAAAATGTTAGCCTTGATGCAATTATTAATTCCGTTTTTAATGGGAAAGAATCTTCTTTAGACGAGTTTTTAGCACAGGACAATGAAACATTAAAGTTAAAATTTTCCGAAAAAATTAAAGAACAAAAAGAAAAATTAGCTCATTCCATTATAGATTATAAAGATGCAAGAATACTCAAAGAAAATTCTGACGAAAAACGCTTGCAGCCTATCTATATTCGACTGTTTTTCGAAAAAGCATTCAGACATATTGGTGGTGAATTTACCGAATTACGGCCTTTCATCTATCAGATTGATAAACTGCCCGATTCTATTGCTTTGACATTACGAAACGACTATACAATTTATGCTGACAATATTAAACAAATAAAATTCTGTTTCGACAAACAGATTTTTCTCGATTATCAAAACATTGGAGATTTAGGCAAAGTACATTATATCAATCCCGGCAACCCATTGTTCGACAGTTTGATTAAAGTTGTCAGGAATCAATACCGTGAAGATATGCTCAAAGGCACTATACTAATTTCTCCTGATGATAAAGAAGAATATTTTGCTTTCTTTGTCAAATCTCAAATTGTCGACAACAGAGCTTGCAAAAAAGACGACAGCATTGCTGACGAACAATTGGTTTTTGTTGCACAATCCAAAGAGGGTGAATTTAGCATTACATCTCCTGCAAAATTTATCGATCTTCATGCACCTGCTGATTTTGCCAAGCCTATTGAACCACCGGCTGTAGTGAGTAACGATGAAGTTATTCAATGGAGTTTTGAGAAAATCACTACTCAACAATTCGAAAATACCAAAACACATGTTCAGAATGATTCCGATAATCGTAAAAGATATTTGGAATCTGCCTTCACGCAAATTATTATGGACTTGCAAAATGAGATTCAGGATTTACAGTGCAAAGTCCTTTTAGGTGATTATAGAGTTCAGGATAAGATATTAAAAAAGCAAACACGTATCAATGATCTTTTATACAAAAAACAATCCCGTTTAGAAAACCTTGAACTGATGTCACAACTAAGCCCTAAAGCCCCCGAAATCTTAGGTTGTGCTTATGTAGTGCCATTAACTCTGGTTGAATACCATGGTCACTATGGAATGAGCCGTGATGATGAAGCTGAAGCCATTGCGATGAAAATAGCTATTGATTTTGAAATAGAATCCGGATGGACACCTACCGATGTATCTGCTAACAACGAGGGCTACGACATTCGAAGCATAAGCCCCGAAGATATAAAACGATACATCGAAGTTAAAGGCAGAAGCGGTCCCGATGGCAGTGTGATGCTGAGTGAAAACGAAATGAATCGTCTGGCTCAGTTAGGGGATGCAGCCTGGTTATATATAATATTGAGTTGTAAGACTAGGCCTGAAATATTTCGTATTCAAAACCCTGCTAAGGCATTAAAGTTTGAATTGAAATCTAAAGGAGTGCAGTATTTTCTGCCAATGTCCGAATGGGTTGCTAAAACTATGAATGTATGACAAACTATATGTATAACAATCATTATACTTCGGCTGTATATACTGCACAACTTACGATTGGTTTAACCGTTAAATTAGAAGGTATAGGCACTATTGATGATACGAATGCTCATAAGGATGATATACCGTCTGGAATCTCCAGACGATTTCAGGATGTTATTACTAAATATGATGCATTTAATGATGATATGGTACTTAAACAACATATTTCGTCTGGAATCTCCAGACATGATACTGATAAAATTACTATTAAAAGTTTTAAGAAAAGTAGTAAAGGTAATAATAATATATTTACTTTTGTATATCAATATGATACATATAATATAAAGAAGTCCGATCACATGCAATAAACCCCGAAAAAAAGGGTATATTGCATGCATTTGGCACTGATAATAATATGGATAATACAGTTAAACATACTAATGATTTTCTTCATCAACTTAGAAGTAATGGCAGATATGCTTTTACACTTGAAGATCTATCTAATGAAATACCTAAATCTGCTAAGAATATAAGAAAGGATATTGATAGACATAGAGATAAAGGTGATATTATTAATATCTGTAGAGGTTTTTATACCATCGTTCCCGATGAATATAAAAACATGGGTGTTATTCCTGTAGATTTTTATATCGATGAATTAATGAAATTCCTCACTAAAAAATATTATGTGGCTTTATTCAGTGCGGCTATGTTTCATGGTGCTGCTCATCAGCAACCTCAGGAATTTTTTATTGTTTCTCAATCTCCAAAACCAAGGAAAATTATTGAGGATGACTTTCATATTAATTTTTCAGAAAAAAAGAAATTTCCTGTATTCGGCGTGGAAGATAAAAAAACCGAAACCGGCTATTTTAAAATTTCTAATAAGGAATTGACATATATGGATTTAATCTATTATGAGCATACCATGGGTGGTTTCAATCGTATTATCACCATTCTGCAGGAGCTGGCCGAAGACATCAATGTTTATAGAATGAAAGATGTTTTAAAAAACGATTTTCCACAAGCTGTTATACAGAGAGCTGCATATATTGCCGATAATATTCTTCAAAACAATAAATTAACTAATGTTTTTGAGCACAAACTTGCAAAATCAAAATTAAAATGGGTTCAACTTAAATCTTTAGCTGATAAAAATGGTGCAAAAGATCAAAAATGGAAAGTAATTATTAACACTCAAATAGAAGGCGACATATGATTCCAAAAGCACATATCATTGAATGGCAGAAAAATGCACCATGGAAAACCAATGCACAGATAGAACAGGATTTGGTGATTGAAAGAGCTTTGGTTGAACTTTTTTCGGATGAATTTATTAGGGAAACTCTCGCTTTCAGAGGGGGTACAGCTCTGCATAAGTTATTCTTAAAACCTCAGGTAAGATATTCTGAAGATATTGATTTAGTGCAGATTAAAGCTGAGAACATCAAGCCGATTCTGGAACAGATTCGTAAAAAATTATCTTTTTTAGGATTAAAAAGGTCAGTTAAATCTAATTTGAATATGAATACCATCGTTTATAGATTTGATACTGAAATTCAACCTGTTGTAAATTCAAGATTAAAAATTGAAATAAATTGTAGAGAACATTTTAATATTTATGGATTAAACAAAGTGGTTCATAAAATTGACAACCCATGGTTTTCAGGTGAAACAGAAATTAATACTTACACACTTGAAGAATTATTGGGAACAAAAATGAGAGCTTTGTATCAACGAAAGAAAGGTAGAGATTTATTTGATTTATATTATGCATTAACGAATGCAAATGTAAATTCTTTACAAATTATTGATGCATACAAAGCCTACATGTTATTCAGTAATCAATCTCACAAATCTTCCAAAGAATTTTTGATGAATATGGATGACAAAATGCAGGATGATGTTTTTATGGGAGATATGAAAGCCTTATTAAGACCAGGGATAGAATTTGATATGGATGTTGCTTATAATTTAGTAAAAAAAGAATTAATTGAAAAAATATAATATGCCAACCCCTAAAAAACTTATCGAAGTTGCCATGCCGGTTAAAGAAATTTCGGCTGAAAGTGTAAGAGACAAATCCATCCGCCATGGACATATTTCTACTTTGCATTTATGGTGGGCACGTCGTCCTCTTCCGGTATGCCGTGCTGTTGTATTTGCAAGTTTAGTTCCGGATCCTTTAGATGAAAATTGTCCTCAACAATTCAAAGATGCAATTGAAATTTTATTAGGCAAAACCAATAATTTAGGTGATCCTTACAAACCTTATGATGACATTCCGTGGACTTCAGTAATTGATCCCATGGAAGACAATCTGCGCAACCGCTTGCAGATGTTCATCGGTAAGTTTACTTTGGATATGCAGCAGCATCTTAAAAACAACAGCAAAAAACCCGATGCAGGGAAAATGCTTTCAGATTATAGTTTGATTAAATGGGACAATAAAAACAACGAATTCATCATTGGCAAAGCCCGTAAATTAATATGGGTAGCCCACAATGCTCCTCAGGATTTAACAAAAGATGCAAAACAATTACTCTCTGATTTCGACAAACATTATGCTGCCATTAAGGATGCCGAAAACGTTTTATACATTACTCCCGACCGTCATATTCAATCAGAGGAAATCTTAATAAAAGAAGGAGATTTAAACTTTGCCATTGAAGCCTTTTTAGAAAAAATGCCCAAAGTATTCGATCCTTTTGCTGGTGGTGGAGCCATTCCATTGGAAGCAGCTCGTCTCGGATGTCATAGCTATGGCAACGACATCAACCCAGTGGCACATATCATTCAAAAGGGCAGTTTGGAATTTCCCCAGAAATATGGCAAACCCATTACGTATAGCAAAGCTGAGTTTATTCAGCATTACGGTGAGAATATATGGAATCAACAGCCTCCAGAAAAAAAAGTGATAGTAAATGGAAATGCAATTGCTGTTAATATTGATAATCGTCTTTCTTTCGATGTAGATTTTTATGCAAAGAAATTATTATCAATAACAGAAAAGGAAATCGGACATCTATATCCCGCTGATGATAAAGGGAATAAGCCAGTAGCCTATTATTGGGCTCGTGTTGGAGTTTGTCGTAATCCAAGTTGCAGAGCTGAAGTGCCACTATTAAGAAGTTTTTCACTTTGCAATAAGAAAGATAAAAAAGTATCTCTTAATCCAAAAATAGCTGATAATGTTATAGAGTTTGAAATAATTAATAAAGCTATAACTATTAATGGATATAATAGTAGAGGAAATCTAAAATGTCCTTGTTGCAGTAGTATTACTGATGTAAAACAAATAAAGGAATTATATCCTACAGGTGAATTTAAATTAAGACTATTAGCAATAATAAGTGAAGGTCCTACTGGTAAGACTTATAAAATTCCCACTAAGGAAGAAATTGCTTTTCTAACCCAAGAATTGCCATATACAGATATTCCAAGTGAATCAATGCAAAGAAACTCAGCTGGTGGTGATTTGTTTGGATGGGGGATAAATAAATGGGGACAAATATTTTCCCCTCGCCAACTTACATCATTAAATACATTAAAAGAGAGTTTTGAGATACTTAAATTAAATAATTTATCAACGAATTCTTATCATCAATCCATTTTAACTTATTTAGCAATTTTAATTGATAGAATTGCAGCAATGTCTACATCATTTGGTTTATGGAAAGACAACCTAGAAGCTATAGTTACACCATTTAGTAGACAAGCTATACCTATTGTATTTGATTTCCCTGAAGTCAATATATTCTCAAATTCCACAGGGAGTTCATTAAATCAACTGGACTGGATTATTAGGTATATTGAAAGTGAATCTAAAAATCAATTTCATTCAATTTTGAAAAATGCTTCTAGCGGTGAAAAAAATCAATTTGGAGAAAAGACACTTACTGCTGTTATTACTGACCCTCCTTATTATGATGCAATAGCCTATGCTGATATTTCTGATTTCTTTTATGTTTGGTTAAAACGAACTATTGCCGATTTATATCCTTTAAATTTTTCAACTCCACAAACACCAAAGTCAGATGAATGTACAGCTCTAAAACATCACCATAATGGGAGCATAGAAAAAGCCAAAGAACATTTTGAGAATAAACTTTTAGAAATATTTGATGCAATTGAACATCAAACTTCTGATATAGTTAGTATTATGTTTGCTCATCAAAGTACAGAAGCATGGACTACTCTTTGCAATTCAATACTTGGTTCAAGAATGAATATAACTGGTAGTTGGGCTATAGATAGTGAAAGAGAAGTAAGAGGAGTAGCTCTTGCCGGTGCTGCACTTCAATCTTCTGTTACAGTATCTTGTATTCCAACAAAATCTGAAGGTTTTGGTGATTACAAAACTGTTAAAAAAGCAATTGAAAAAAATGTTGCTAAAGAAGTTGAGGATTTATATTGTTTAGGTTTTCGTGGTACTGATTTATTGACTGCATGTTTTGGTCAGGCAGTAAGTGAATTTGGAAAATATGATAAAGTTGAAAAAGCAGATGGCAGTGAAGTTACAGTTGCAGAATTGCTCGAAATGGCAAGGGAAAGTGCATTCAATGCATTACTCAAAGGTTTTGAAGGAGATGAATTTACTAAATTCTACATTGCCTGGTTGCAGTTATATGGCTTAACCGAAAGCAATTTTGATGATGTAAACCGTCTGGTAAAAATTGGTTTATCCATCGAAACCAATGATATTTTTCACGAAAACCTTTTAATCAGAAATGGCAACAAGCAAACCTTAGGTAATTTCGAACAACGTTTTATGCTAAATTCCAATTTGGGAATAAAGGCAAATAGTCTGTTGATTGATCAGGTTCACAGAGCCATGTATCTTTATAAAGGTACAAACCGTGCAGAATTATTAAAATACATTTCCGAAAAAGCAGCTACATCTGAGAGTAATTTCTGGCGGGTGCTTACGTCTCTTGATGAATTGCTTCCAAAAGGCTCATCAGATCAGGAACAAACCAAAGGCTTATTAACCAACAAAGACAGTTTAATTCGCGAAAGCAAGGACAAAATACAGATTATTCCCGAACAGGCAGAATTAGAATTTTAAATAAACAAACTATGTCAAACAATAATCAGAAAGATAATATATTCAAGGCTTTTGGCTTATTTTTAGAAGCTTTTAGACCCTATGTAGTCTCTGTTTTAGAAAAAGAAACAGGCGATAAATGGCCGGCAGCTTTTATTGAAGCCTTAACTTTTGACCAAAAAGAAAAATGGAACATGGGGTTACGCAATGGTTCATCAGCCGAAACACTGATAGATTATCATCATTTAAAATCATTTGCTATTAAATACAAGCAATTATTAAAACCTGATTTTGATAAAAAATTTGGCGATTTACCCAATTGGTTGGGCGAAATTGCAGATGTCAGGCACAAAGTAGCACATTTCAGCGAAATAGAAGAAGACGATGCCACCAAAGCCTGGATTCACATGAAAGCAATTGCCCGTATATTAAAAATGGATGAGTTGGAAGAAGAACTCAAGCAATTACAGAACGAAATAAAAGAGCAAGATTCAAAAGTTAGCTTTTCTAAAAAATCATTTTCAGATAAATTACAACCATGGTTTCATATAGTGCAGCCTCATTTGGATATTCGCCAGGGCAGACTGGATGAATCTGTTTTTGCAGCCAATCTGGCAGAAGTAGCACTGGGTAATGGCCGTGAAATATATAACAATCCCATTGTCTTTTTCTCCAAAACCCACTTCACTTCAGGTTTAAAATCTGTTACCAAAACAGTTATAAAAGGTTTAAATGGGAAAGAGGATGCCGAAAACAGGGTAATTTCACTGCAAACAAGTTTTGGGGGTGGTAAAACCCATACCCTTATTTCCTTATACCATATTTGCAAATGGGGGAAGCAGGTTGCAAAATCTTCACATGTTCAGGAATTTTTAAAATACACTGGTGTTCCTGAATTTGAATCAGCGAACATAGCAGTTTTTACAAATACAACCAATGATGCAGCAAATGGGAGACTTACACCTGATGGTATCTTAATAAATACAATCTGGGGAGAATTAGCATATCAGTTAGGTGGTAAGGAAAGCTATGAATTGGTTCGGAAAAATGACGAACAACTCATTGCTCCTGCCGGCATCTTTAAAAAGGTCTTGGAAAAATGCAAACCGGCTTTAATTTTAATTGATGAATTAGCCGATTATTGTGTAAAAGCATCTGCACGTATGGCAGGCAACAGCAGTTTAGCCGACCAAACCATCAGTTTTATGCAGGAACTTACCGAAGCTGTCGCAGGTACCAATCATTGCGTGGCAGTTATTACCCTACCTGCCAGCCCTCAGGAAGTGGGCAATACATCCGAAGCACAGTCAATATTAAACAGCTTACAAAAAAGAGTAAGTCGTGTAGGTGCTGATACCCAACCGGTAGCAGAAGACGAAATCTATGAAGTAATTCGCCGTAGATTATTTGAAGAAATAGGTGATCCCGATTATATTGAAGCCGTAGCCACCAAATATTTAGATTTATACCAGCAGCATTGGACTGAATTGCCTACCAATGCTAATAAAAACGAATACAAACAAAAAATAATCAAATCTTATCCTTTCCATCCTGAGTTAATTGATGTTTTCAGGGTACGATGGGCAAGTCATCACGATTTCCAAAGGACAAGATGTGTATTGCGTTTATTGGCTGCTATTGTAAGCGATTTATGGCAACGTCAGCAATCTTTGGTGGGTGGCAATTTGTTGATCAATGCCGGACAAATAAACTTCACCAATTTAGATGCTCTATCCGGTCAGTTAAAAAAACTATATGGCAATGGTTATGATGCAGTAATTTCAGCAGATGTTTCAGGCTCTTCATCCAATGCCTTTAAAATTGATTCCAATAAAAAGGAATATGGTCAGTATCATCTCACACAATCCATTTCTGCAGTTATATTAATGAGTTCATTTGGCAGCGAAGGTCCTAACAAAGGAATTTCAGTTCCTGAAATTAAATTGCATTTATTAACTCCTGATGGCTTCAATCACAACAGTATCAATGGTGCTTTAGATGAATTGGAAAGTTCAGCCTACTATCTTTATCATGTTCAGACTGGTGGTGCAGGTAAAAGATTTTGGTTCCATACCAAACCTAACATCAATATATTAATAAATCAGGCAAAATCTGATATTAAAACAGAAGATATTGATGCCGAAATTTTAAAACGATTAAAAGATCAGACAAACAATCGCACACAACTTTTCAATGTGTTGGTTGACCCTTCTGTGGAAATTCCGGAACAAACACGTCCAACTTTAGTTGTTCTACATCCGCAATATACAGCCAATCCCGACATGGTAAATGGTAAAACAAAACCAATTATTGAAAAGATTGCTACCAAAAAAGGAAATACCGAGCGCATATATCGCAATACAATATTATTTTTAATTTGTTCCGAATTGGGAGTTGGGAAATTACAATCAGATATTAGAGAATTTCTGTCCTGTCAGAAAATTAACTCCGAATACCATACACAATTGGAAAGGGAACAAAAAGATGAAATCAAACGAAGAATTGATGTTGCTTCAAAACAAAGCGATAGTTCTTTAGTTACAGCCTATTCAATGATTGTAAAATATTCTGCAAAAAATGGGATTGATAAAATTAATTTAAGTCAATTTAAAGATAATTTTGAAAACCATATCAATTATACAATTATTGATATTTTAAAACAAGAAGAGTGGTTATTGGAATCAGTTGGATTAAATACATTAAAAAACAATAACTTATTACCCACATTAGAGCAAAATATTAAAGTAAAAGACATCTACGAAGCATTTCTCCGCTTCGACGACAAACCAATGATAACAGGACAAGATGCTATTTCAAAGAGCTTACTTAAGTATTGTTACAATGGAGAATTTTGTGTTGCTGCAGGAGATGGTAAAAACTTCACCAAGTATTTTTATCAGGAATCTATTCCGTTTTTTGATGTAACAGATAATACCTATTGGTTACTCGAGAAAAGCAAAATTCCCCAAAAACAAACGGAAATACCAAAACAGGAATCCGGAGATAATCCAATAATAACGCCAATTGTAAATGATGAATTAACGGAAACGAATACCATACCCGGTAATTCAAAAACAGATACAACAGAGTCACGAAAAGTAAAATCAATAACAATATCCGGGAAAGTTCCATTAGAGCAATATACACAGTTATTCAATAGTTTTATAATGCCATTGGCACAAAACAACATTGAAATTGAAATACGCATCAAAGGGAAATCAACCTATGCTAAGCCATTAACAGAAACAAGCCAGGAATACAAAATAGTAAAAGAATCGGCAAAGCAGTTAGGGTTAAATTTTGAGGAGGAATGATAATATTAAAAACTTACTTATGTCTAATAAAAATCCAGTTAAATAATCAGATGTTTAATTGAAAAAAGAAATATCTGAATTTTTTAGCTATTTACAGGTATAACTTCAGAAAAAAAACATTTTTGGAATAAGATAATACGAGTATATATTTGGAGATAACGATAAATTGCAGGAGACTTATCATGTTTTATTGGATACTTTTTTGATTAGTTGAATGATTAAGTATGGGGAGATAGTAAAAGTATTTAAACTCATTATTGCAAGTAATTAGTTTTGATGTTGTTTGCTTTTTGTGAAAAAATAATAAATTGTAATTTTGTAAAAAAATCTTTATTAATAGTAGTATTATAGAAAATGGGAATAAAATATTTACTATTATATTAAAAGCAGAATTCGATGCTATTTATGCCAAATTATATGGCGTCACCACCGAAGAGCTTAGATACATTATAGACCCACTTGATGTTTATGGCCCCAATATTCTTGGCGAAACCTTATGGGTACTCAAAGAAAGGAAATCAGAAAATACGAAGAATACTGAACCAGGAGATTGGTTTTGGAGGCTTGGGAGAGGTTGGGTAAATAATTTAAAAATAAATGATATGGAATTACTTTATGTATGGATTAAACAATTTAAGGGAATAAATGAACTTGGGTTAAATTTTAGCAACAAATATTACTTTAATTACATTGAAAATGAAAAAAAAGTATCTATAAACCAAAGATCAAACTATATTCCCAGCTTTTTTGGAGCAAACATTTCTAACTTAACTGCGATTGTTGGAGAAAATGGTACTGGAAAAACAACTATATTAAGATACCTTATAGAATATATTTCAGGAGGAATACATAACCATGCAGACGAACAAGGATGTATTTTTTTTAAATTAGGAGAGCAGTTATATTATTTCAGTACTTTTGATATTATCATTGAAGCTTCATCCATAAATAAAACTATTATACATATTGATAATACAGAGAAAATTCGATCATCTGTAATTACGATTTTTGCATCAAATACCTTTGATCCAACATCTTATTATGCAAGGGATTATTTAACTGGTCAACTTGGTGATACTAAGAATTTATCAACTTGGTTTCTTTTATACTCAGACTATCAAAATAAAACTGGTGAGGATGCATTCATACATAATCTTACCTTTGAGCAGAGATTTTCTTCTTTTGCTTCTCAGGAGTTTATAAGAATGGTTAGGTTGCTAAGATGGTTAAATAGCAAAGATGCAAAGGGGCATCCTTTCCCTGTAAATTTGCCAAAGTATCTCAATTTAAAACTCTACTTTAATGAGAATGAAAATTATACTCAAGTACTAAAAAAAGTTAACAATGAACTTATTAAATACTTTAAAATAACCCAAAACAACAAGAATGGATATTTACTTCAAACCTTACTTGTATCACTTTCCTATTTCATGAATGAAATTAAGTTTATTAATGGTCCAGATGTTATTTTTAAAGCATATAATAGTTTACCGGAATATATATTAGACTATATTAAAAACAATGTTTATGAGAATAATCCTAAAGATTCAATAATTTCAGAAATACATAGAATCCTTTATAATATACTAAAGAAAGATGAAAACCATATTTTACATGAATCATTAGGAAAAATTCAAGCCTTTTTAGAAAAGCTAGATCGTTTTATACAAACACCTAATGTAGAAATCAGTAAAGATTTTAATTTTATGTCAGTTGAATTATCGAAGGCTAATAAATCTGCTCTTGAATATTTGATTGATGAATATTATAACGCAGATAGAATTTCAGGTTTCGCAGACTTCTTTTTTAGTCACACACATGGAGGAGATTCGACTATCAGCTCAGGAGAATATGCTATGCTAATTTTATTTGCAAGGCTCAATAGCATTAAAGTTGATTCTAGAAAACCATTAATAATTTTAATTGATGAAGCTGAATTAGCTTTACATCCTCAATGGCAAAAGGAATTTATTTATCATTTTACAGATTTCATTACAGAAAGATTTTCATCACATAAAGTCCAAATTATTATCACTGCTCATTCTCCATTTATCCTTTCCGATATGCCTCAAAACAGTGTAGTCCTTTTGAAAAAACAAAATGGTAAAAGCATTGTGGAGAATAGTTTAGAGAAAAAAACATCCACATTTGGAGCAAATATTCATGAATTATTTACTGATTCTTTTTTCCTACAGAATGGACTTATGGGCGAATTTGCTAGAAAGAAAATTGCTGATTTAATAAATGAAATAAAAGATACAATTCAAATTAGTAAGGAAGATTATGAATTGAATTATAAAAGCAGAATAGCAATAATTGGGGAACCATTAATTCAATCAAAGCTGTTTGAACTTGTTGCCCAAAAAGTAGACCATGATGTTATTGATAGTATTATTGAACAAAGAGTACATGAAATCGAAATTTTAAAACAAATTAAAAATAAGAAAAGGAATGATTAAAATAGAGAATCCTAATACACAAAAATTTTCGTTAGATTATTTTGATGATGTTAAAAAAAGAATTAAACATCGTTGTGATTACTTGATTAAAGTCTTTGATGTATTATTTAATAATTCACCAGTTGAAACTATTTCTAATCATAACCTTAATGGCAACACAAGAAAATCATTAACCAATCAATTTCTTCGAAATGGCAAATTATATAATCAGGATCAGTATGATAATGTAATTATTGGTAATTGCTATCCTTGGGTTATTCTAAGTCATGATCTTATGAGAAACATAGCAGGTTTTATTAATAATGATTTTAATCTGGAAGCATTAATACTCTGTAGTCCTGACGATGCATTAAATCATGAAAGTTATATTAAAAACAATTTAGGCATAACGCAAGCAAATTTTACCAATGAAATTAAAAAGTATATAAACAGTATAATTGATTATTCTTTATTTGACAAATATGCTTATGATATATCATCTAAACTAAATGTTAACACTTGCCCATATTGCAACAGAAACTATATTAATACTGTTTTTGATGAAAGAGGGGGCCGGATAATTAGGCCAACATTTGATCATTTTTTCCCTCAAACTCATCATCCTTTTCTAGCTTTAAGTTTTTACAATTTAATTCCATCTTGTTACTATTGCAATTCTAGCTTGAAAAGTGCAGCCAATATTACTATGGATACTCATATGCACCCATATATAGAGGGATTCAATGATGATGTGACTTTTGGATTTATGATAATCGATTTAAAACAAAGTAAAAGTGCTCCTGAAAACTATAGTATTTTTTTCAGGGACAATATGGGAGAAGGTAATTTGAATGATAGATATAGAAAAATATTTGGTGGAACAAGAATTAATTCCAATGAAAATGAAGGAAATATTAACCTATTTAAACTTACTGATATTTATCAATCACACTTAGATGTTGTTGGAGAACTTGTTGTTAAGTGCGATAAGCTAAATGAAAGATATGCAGAATCTTTAAAAACTCTTTTAGGACCTTTGGGCTCATGTCAAGCTGATTTCTATAATTTCTATTTTGGTAATTATATTAATGAGAATAATTTTCATCGAAGACCAATGGCTAAGTTAACAAGGGATGTTGTTTTGCAAATTTTTCCATGGTTAATAAAATAAATTCTAAATCAATATGAGAAATCAGAATTTTGATGCTTATTCCGTGTATCGCAAGCAAGTTGAAAAAATAGCTGCTAATTATTTTTTAGAAAAGAGAGAAAGTGGCAAAGATTATTCTGTTCAGGATAAATATCCATATATTCTAAAAAATAGTAATGAATGGAATAAGAACATTATTCAAGATAATGTGGTTAAGAATATTAAAGCTTTAAAAGCCAAAGCCAAGGATGACATCAATCCTTTTCCATTACACAAATATTTGCATCATGGATTAAGCAGCCAAGCCATGTTGTTCAATTTATTTGGAGATGCTTTAATTAATAATGATTATGCATTTTTTCAAGATGTTTTTCAGTTTCAAGATATTCAAATTGATAATAAATACAAACTAAAATTTGAGCATTCTGAGCGCAAGACATTTAACGAAAATCAGCAACAACCCACTTCCTTTGATTTTGCAGTGTATGATAAAACTGGAGTTAATAAAAGTGTTTTTGTGGAAGCCAAATATGTTGAAACAGAATTTGGAGGATGTTCTGCCATTAAAGGTGGCGAATGTGATGGCTTAAATCCGCTTTCAAACTCTGATTTATGTTATCTTAAGCATAAAGGCAGAAATTATTGGGAGTTAATGAAAAAATATGACTTGGATGTGGCTTATAAAAATTCTCCAATATGTCCATTTGTAATTTATTACCAGTTTTATAGAGAGCTGATGTTTGCTCTGGAAAATAATGGCTACTTTGTGATTTTAATTGATAAACGGAATCCTGCTTTTGAAAGATATACAGATATAGGCAAAAGAGGTCTTATTCCTATATTGCTCAATCAAATTCCATCGGAACTGCAGAAGGAAATAAAAATTATCTATATACAGGATGTATTGCCGGTATTGGAAAAATATGGATATAGATGGGTCGGGAAGTTTAGAGAAAAGTATGGAATGATTTAAAAATTAGTAATATGGAACTATTGTATATCTGGATTGAGAAATTTAAGAATCTTAAATCCATTGGATTTAATCTTACAAATCAATTTATTGTTGATTTCCTTAAAACTGAATCAGGTTATAAAGTAAAAATATATGAAAATCCTGATTTTTTTAAAGATTTTTTTGGAGGAAACATATTAAGTTTAGTAGCTGTTGTTGGAAAGAATGGTGTAGGAAAGTCAAACCTTATTGAAGCAATCAGGGAGGTTGATTTAGATGGTATTAGAATATTTAAAGATAATAAAAATAATTTTATTTTTCAATATCCTTTATATTGGAGAAAACCGCCTAAAGTTGAATTTGATAAACCAGACTTATGGAGAATTGAACCGAATTATAATGACATTTACATGAAATTGAATGATGGATTTACTATATTTTATTCACCTATATTCGATTTAAGAGGCTGGCCGTATAAGAAATTTCCTAAAGATATTGATGTTTCTACCAATTATTTAATTCATGCTGATAATGAGGAAAACAGGTTTGGTATTATGGATGTCGATATGATTGAAATGCATCGTTTTAAAAATGTTGAACGTCAAATCAATTTAAGTATTCAACCTATTGCTCCTATTTCTTCACATCCAAATGAATTTGCAATTAAATTTCCTGATACAATTGAAATCTCTACTAATGACATTAAAGACCAAGATTCCGAAGATAGAAAATGGAATCTCGATTGGAATAGTAAACAAGTAAGAGACATATTAAAAGTAAAATATATAGCTTTACTTCACAAATACGTAGACAATGAACACAAAAGTGGGTTAAGAAAAGGAAATATAAAAAGATTAGAATGGGTAAAAGAGAAAACAAAAATAAAATTCATATATACATTTGTAGATAATTTTTTTTATAACCGTAATCGTGAAAACACATTTCTTGATACTAATCTCGATGTAAATATTGATGAAATAAGTAAATTAGATTTTATTGAAGCAGTTATGCTTTTCTCAAAACAACAGAATTGGATTTCAGAAACGATTTTATCAGGTTTTTTCCAAAATATAATATCATTATTTGATTCAATAGCTCCAACAGAAGAAATTATTGATCATAATTTTAGTTCAATTCTGATAAAAGATAAAACAAAAGTAGTTGAAGTATATTCTTGGTTGTTAAATTATTTGAGCGAAATATCTTTAGTAAACAATAAATATGCTGTACAACCTATAAGCTTTAATTGGCGAGATATGAGTGCCGGAGAAAAAGCGATTTTTGATTTCTTCTCAAGGTTACTTTATGCAAAAAATCAGATAGTTGAAATTGTCAAAGATTCAAATAAAGAAAGTGATTCTAAAGAAAAAATATCAACGATTAAACTATTCCTTGATGAACCGGATTTAGTATTACACCCTGAATGGCAAAGGAAATTCCTTCATCAATTAATTCATTTTCTTCCACTTTGCTTTTATGATGGAAAATATATTCCAAATCCAAGATTCCAAATTATTCTGACCTCACATTCCCCGATTTTGCTATCAGATATACCCAGAAATAATATTATCTACTTGGATCGAGATCAAAAGGGTAATGCAAAACTTATACCAAATGGGTATAAACCCGAACAGACATTTGGGGCAAACATTCATTCATTATATACAGATTCATTTTTTCTTGAAGGTGGTTTAATTGGTGAGTTTGCAAAGGAGAAAATATCAAAAGTATTAAATTATCTCAAAAGCAATCCTATTGAAAACGAATCATCAGAATTTACAAAAGAAACAAGTTTGGAAATTATTGAAATGATTGGAGAACCATTAATTAGAAATCAACTACTTGATTTATGGAATAATGTTTTTAAGGAACCAAGTATTGATGAGCTTAAAATTCGCATTTTAAAATTGGAAGAAGAGAATAAAAACTTGAAAAATGAGACCAATAAGAATTAATAATAAAATAATAATAAAATTAGAGAAACTGATTGACGATGAATTGGCGAACGATTTGAGTCAACTATCAAAAGCTAAAAGTGCAATTTTGGGAAATTTCTATTCATCTGCAAATGAATCTTATTCTCTATTTGAAATTCGCAATGATTTCAAAGGATTTATTCTAAAAACACCTGAAGAACAGGTGGAATTAATAACAAATTGGAATAATTTAGATAGAAATCTATTTTATGATTATGATAAAAGGGGACGAGAAAGCAAGATTACTCCATTTGGAAATAACATCCTCTCAAAGTTAAACTATGAAGATTTTAGATCAACTTATGCATACATTATTTCCAAAATCATTGGAATAAAAGCATGTCCTTATTGCAATGCAATATTGACAATTGTTGCAGAAAGAGAAGGAGATGAAAAAAAATCCCTTTTCCAACTGGATCATTTTTTCCCAAAATCAAAATTTCCATTATTAAGTATTTCAATTTTTAATTTAATACCATCTTGTGCAAATTGCAATCATACAAAAAGTAATGATGATGTTGATTTAAATTTAGATTTTCACCTTTACTACGAAGAAACTCCACTTGATGCTTTTAAATTCAAACTTAGTGAAAAAAGTATTATTGAGTATGTATATTCTAAAAATAGAGAAATTGAAATTCAGTTTTTAAATGGGGAAGATTCCACTCCTGAATATGCTGAAAGACATAATAGATCTTTTGATATAAAAGGAATTTATGATAATCAAAAAGATATAGCAGAAGAACTTATATGGAAGTCATTAGCATACAATGATTCTCGTATAAAAGAATTATCAACTCTATTGAATATAGGTGAAGAAGTGATAAAAAGGATGGTTATTGGCAATTATATTGACAGAGAAGATATTCATAAACGCCCATTGGCAAAATTTCAACAGGATATTGCTAGACAATTGGGATTAATTAAATAATATGGAAATGAAAATTTGTAGGAAATTTGATATAAAAGACACTATCAATTCTTTAGAAGAATGGTTTCAGAAGTGTCCACCACAGGGTAAAGAAAAACATTGTTTAGATAAACGCATAAAGCTATTAAAAGAAGCAATCTTCCCAGATATAAAACAAGAGGTATTTGAATCCTTAAAATATCAATTAATAAAAGTAATAGGGGAAATAAAAGGAAAAAACAGCATAAAACAAAAAATGTACGCACTTTAGTACGCACATTTTGTTAACTTGTTGATAATCAGTGTATATTGGTGATCATGCTGGGATTCGAACCCAGGACCCCATCCTTAAAAGGGATGTGCTCTACCTGCTGAGCTACATAATCGTTCTCGAAATGAGGGTGCAAAAGTAGTCTTTTTTTTTTAATCTCCAAAATTTATTTAACAAAACAAAGAATATTTTTCTTTAGTAAGCCTAAGTACATTGATTTTTAAAAGAATAATCCTAAATTATTTTTTCAGAATAATAAAAAGATTATTTTTTTCTTTTTTTAAGAATAAAAATGATGTACATTTATCAAAAAGTTCTATTATTGCATTATGAACTTATTATTGTAAGTATTAGATGATGAAGAATAAAGTTGTAATTATTACCGGAGCCTCTTCCGGCATAGGAAAAGCGTTGGTCTTTGGATTAGCTGTTATGGGGGCTAAGGTAGTACTTGCTGCCAGAAATCTGAATATAATTGATGATATTTCTTCATCCTTAAATGTTAAAGGCTATGATACTATAGCAGTGAAAGTAGATGTTACTTTAGAGGAGGATTGTAAACATTTAATAGAAAAGACCATTTGGAAATATGGTAAAATTGATGTTTTGATTAATAATGCGGGTATTTCAATGCGTGCAATGTTTGAAGATGTCGATTTAAAAGTGATACATCAATTAATGGATGTAAACTTTTGGGGAACTGTTTATTGCACTAAATATGCCTTACCCTACATTTTGAAAGAAAAAGGGAGTGTTGTTGGAGTTTCTTCTATTGCTGGATATAAGGGATTACCGGCACGTTCAGGTTATTCAGCTTCTAAGTTTGCAATGCAGGGCTTTCTAGATGTTCTTCGTATTGAAAACATGAAAAAAAACTTACATGTTTTGATTGCCTGTCCTGGTTTTACAGCCTCTAATATAAGGAAAACTGCTTTGTCCAAAGACGGATCTCAACAAGGTGAAACACCCAGAGATGAAGCTAAAATGATGAGTCCTGATACTGTTGCAACAAAAATAATTGATGCAATTATAAAGCGGAAAAGAACAATAATAATGACAACTGATGGTGTATTAACCGTTTTTTTAAACAAGTTTTTCCCAAAAATGGTTGATAAACTTGTTTATAATCATATGGCAAAAGAACCTGATTCACCATTTAAATAAGTAATAGGAGCGAAGTGATAGTTACTAAATATGCTATGTGTAAAATATCCATGCGTTTAGGTCCTTAGACAGATTTTTGCTTTTTAAATTTACAATTATTAATAAAATAAAAATTTAGTATATAATATGAAAAAAAAATCGATAGAAATAAGATTGAAAAAAGGAATGAGCGAAATTGATTTCGGTTCTTCTCCTGAGAAAGTATATTCTGTTTTAGGAGAACCACAAGAGGTGGAGAATCTTGAAATGGATGATGATACAGCAACTATTATAACACATTATCTTGATAAAGATCTGGCTTTGTTTTTTGTAAATTCGCAGAAACCTTGTCTGGAATGTGTAGAGTCAAGTAATCGTGATACTATGCTTTTTGGAAAACAATTATTTCTGATGAGTGAATGTGAAATTATCAATCTGCTATATGAAAATGGATACGAAAATTATGAAATTGAAAATGAAATATGGGGTGAAAAACGGCTGACTTTTGAAGATGCAATGATTGACTTTTATTTTGATGAGAAACAACTTTCTGTAATCAGTTGGGGGGTGTTGGTGGATGAGAACGGGGAAATCAGTTTGTAAAGGATAAAATAACATACAACTTAATAACTTAAAAATTAACACTTAAACCTTAATATCTTAATAACTATTTACTTCCTGCAGTCTTCCATCAGAATTTCTTTTCTGGCACGCGTAATTTGCCTTTTGCCGATAGGTCCCGGTAAATTTTCGATTTCAAATCCTGCTGATTTTAATGCTCTTTTTACTATACCCTTAGCCGAATAAGTACAAAGTATTCCTTTGTTCTTCATTGAAGCATATATTTTATTAAAAATTTGAAGTTCCCAGAGTTCTGGTTGAATTTCAGGTGAAAATGCGTCGAAATACACCAAGTCAAAAACATTTTCTGCAAGCTCAACTTCCTGGAGTTTTGCTTCTATTTTATGTAGGATAAATTGCTCTGAAATATAATGAGGAAAATTCCAAGGTGTTTCATGCATCTTAAAAAAAGCAAACTGTAAGCTTTTATTATTAAGTAAATCAGCATAATTAAGTTGTGAAAATATGCTTTTTTCAAGTATAACAGGTTCTATGGAAACATAATTGATTTTAGTGCTGAATATTGCAGCTTCCTGTAAAGTTAAAAGAGCGTTTAGTCCTGTTCCAAATCCTATTTCCAGAATATTAATATTTCCTGATTTTTTTTCAAGAGCATTGAATCCTGCTTGAATAAAAATATGTTTTGATTCCTGAATAGCTCCATGTATTGAATGGTAATGTTCGCCATAAGTTTCGCTAAATAAAGTAGGAGAACCGTCTTCAGTAATTGAAATCTGTATGTTCATATTGTAGAAATGATAATATAAAAAGGAAATGTATAAAGGAAAAAAACATTTATAGCCATGGTTAAAATGCAAAAGGATTCGATGATCCAGTCAATTTTAATTCTTCAAAGGTAAAAAATATATTAATACATTAAAATATTGCGAAATAATATCGTATTTTTATAGTCTAAAACCATACATTATGCTTGAAAATATTGTTTTATCAAGGGTTCTCTTTTTAGACATAGAAACGGTTCCTGCTTATTCGTCTTACTATCAGTTAGATGATAAGTTTAAAAAATTATGGGATAAAAAAGCAGCTAATTTACATAAAACTGAAACGAAATCAGATATTGAAAATTCTGCAGAAACTTTATATGAAAGAGCAGGTATTTATGCTGAATTTGGTAAAATTATATGTATCTCTACAGGATTTATAAAGGAGAATAGTTTTCGTATTAAATCTTTTTATGGAGATAATGAAAAGCAATTATTAACGGAGTTTGCAGAAATGTTATCTTCATACTTTAATACATTAAATCATTTTTTATGTGCACATAACGGGAAAGAATTTGATTATCCTTTTATTGCCCGACGTATGTTGATTCACGGAATAAAACTTCCAGTCTTATTGGATATAGCTGGTAGAAAGCCATGGGAGATTTCTCATCTTGATACTATGGAATTATGGAAGTTTGGTGATTATAAATGCTATACTTCACTGGAATTATTATCAGCTTTGTTTGGAATACCTACACCCAAAAATGATATTGACGGTAGCCAGGTAAGAAGCGTTTATTATAATGAAAAAGACTTGGAACGCATTGTTACTTATTGCCAGAAAGATACACTGACCGTGGCTCAGCTTTTGTTACGATATCGTGGAGAGGAAATGATCAAAGAAGAGAATGTGGTTGTAATTTAAAATTCATTATTCATCATTAAAGTAAAGAGGCCGTCTGATATGAACAGACAGCCTCTTTTGATTTTATGATGAAATAAGGCGTTTATTTCAATCCTCTTTTTTTCAACAATGGTTCTAATGAAGGTTCCTGTCCGCGGAATTTCTTGTATTGTACCATGCCTTCATCTTCACCTACATTCTGCAGGCAATAATTACGGAATTTAGCAGCTAAATCTTTGTTGTAAATGTCACCGGAAGATTTAAATGCATTAAATGCATCTGCATCTAAAACTGCTGCCCACAAATAAACATAGTATCCTGCCCAATAGCCACCATCCCATATATGTGAAAAATAAGTTGAACGATAACGGGGAATAAATTCTGGAATGATGCCGATTTTAGTCATGTATTGTTTTTCAAATTCCTGTACATTGATATCTTTTAAATCAGTGACGGTATGGAAAGCCATATCTAGTAATGAAGCTGCAATGTATTCTCCGGTTTCAAAACCCTGGTTGAACTGACCGCTTTTCTGTATCTTTTCGATTAATGCTTCAGGTATAACTTCGCCTGTTTTATAATGTTTGGCATAAAAACGGAGAACTTCAGGTTCGCTTGCCCAGTTTTCCATGACCTGTGAAGGCATTTCAACATAATCCTGAGGAACATTTCCGGCAGTGCGGTTGTATTTTCCTTCACTGAATAAAGCATGTAAGCCATGACCAAATTCATGGAATAGGGTAGTGGTTTCATCCCAGCTTAATAATGCAGGAATATCACCGTTAGGTTTGGTAAAATTGCAGCAAATAGAAACAATTGGATCCACTTTTTTGTCATTTTCCCATCCTGCACTCTGGAAACTAGTACACCAGGCACCTCCGCGTTTTGAATCGCGTGGGTGATAATCAAAATAAAGAATACCTAAATGTTTGCCGTCGGCTTCTTTCACTTCAAAGGTTTCTACACCTGGGAAATAAACGGGCAGATCTGTTTTCTTATCGAAAGTAATACCATAGAGTTTAGTGGCAACATGAAACATACCATCTCTTACATTGGAAAGGCTGAAATAAGGTTTCATCACACTTTCTTCCATGTCATATTTTTCTTTGCGTACTTTTTCTGCATAATACCACCAATCCCAGGATTGTAGTTTGAATTTTCCACCTTCTTTGTCGATGATTTTCTGCATTTCCTTTACTTCATCTTTAGCTTTTAACAAAGTGGCTTTCCATAGATTGTTCAGGAAGCCATCCACAGCTTCTGGTGTTTTAGCCATATTGTTGTCAATTACATAAGCAGCAAAGTTTTTAAAGCCCAACAACTGTGCTTTCTGAAGGCGTAGTTTTACCAGTTTTTTGATAATTTCATTGTTATCGGACTTATTGCCGTTATTACATCTCATAAACCAGGCACGGTAAATTTTTTCGCGCAGATCACGTTTGTCTGAATATTGTAAGAAAGGAATCCAGCTTGATTTGTCTAATGTAAAAATCCATTTGCCATCCATCTTTGCTTCTTTTGCTGTGGTAGCAGCAGCATCTATACTGCTCTGAGGCAATCCGGCAAGGTCTTCTTTTTTATCGATGACCAGTTTAAAATCTTTGTTTTCTACCAATAGGTTATTTGAAAAGTTTAATTGTTCAACTGTCAGTTCTGAATTTATTTTTTTCAGTTCTTCCTGTTTGTCTTTTGGCAGATTGGCTCCTGTACGTTCAAAATCTTTATAATATTTTTCAACTACCCTGATTTGCTGAGGATCCAGTTTCATTTCATTGCGTTTGTCATAAATGGTTTTGATACGTTTGAACAATTTCTCATTCATGCCGATATCATCACCGTGTTTTGATAATATAGGGCTGATTTCCATTTCAATAGCCTGCATTCTTTCGTTCTTGTTGGTTCCGGTAAGATTGAAGAATACATTGCTGACTTTGGTAAGCAATTTACCTGATTTGTCTAATTTTAAAATGGTATTTTCAAACGTAGGCTCTTCAGCATTGTTAACGATAGCATCAATTTCAGCATTATGCTGTTTCATTCCTTCCATAAATGCAGGCATATAATGCGAGGTGTCAATTTTATCGAAAGGTGGTACCTGAAAAGGTGTTGTGTAATCCGACAAAAACGGATTATCACCTGTAGCGGACTTTTTAGTGTTTTTGCAAGCAGCAAATACTAAGACTATTGCAGCCATAAATAGAAAAGTTTTGTTTTTCATATTGATAAAATATTTAGTGAATTGAATTTTACAAACAAGTGGTAAAAGTATTAAATTATTGTAACATAAGTTGAATTATAATAAAGATTTCTGTGCAAAATAATTGTTAATAAAAACAGAAATTATGAAAGTCTATAGTTTTTTTTTGGATTAAATGTATCTTTGTACTTTATGAATAGAATTGTATTTTTAAGCATTTTCCTTCTTGCTTTTCATTTTGCTGTATTTGCACAGCTGGAAAGCAATATATGGTATTTTGGTGCAAATGCAGGAATTACATTCAGTACAAATCCTCCGTCTGCACTCACAAACGGAGCATTATTCACAATGGAGGGAAGTGCATCGATATGTAACAGTAGCGGAAATCTGCTGTTTTATACGGATGGAGTTACTGTTTATAATAAAGTCCATCTGATTATGGATAATGGAACAGGACTTCATGGCAACATATCTACTACTCAATCAGCAATCATAGTGCCAAAACCCGGAAGTAGTACTATTTATTATATTTTTACTGCTGATGCTCAGAATCTTAATAATTACGGCTTACAGTATTCTACAGTCGATATGAGTATGAATTCAGGTTTAGGAAAGGTAATCAGCAAGAATACATTATTGATACAACCGACTTCCGAAAAGATTACAGTCGTGAAACACAGTAATAATTCCTCTTACTGGCTTGTTACGCATGGGGCTTTGAACAATAGTTTTTATAGTTTTTTAATTAATTCAGCAGGAATTACTACAACCCCTGTTGTTAGTGTAGTGGGTTCCTATCAGGGGCCGGGATTGAAATTAATCGGCTATTTAAAAGCAAGTTTTAATAATCATAAGCTGGCTTCAGCGAAAAATGATGGCGGTGAAGTTGAACTTTTTGATTTTGATAATTCTTCCGGTATCATATCAAATCCTATATTAATAGGGAATAATGAAGAATTTTATGGGTTGGAATTTTCGGCTGATAATTCAAAATTATATATAACTGTCTTTTCACCTCCGATTATTTATCAGTTTGATCTACAGGCACCCAATATTGCTGCATCTAAAAATATTGTAAGTTATGGACAGATTGCAGCTGGAGCCTTACAGATTGGGTTGGATCAAAAAATCTATTTTGCTGATATGACAAATGATTCATTGGGTGTAATAAATAATCCCAATGCCACTAACTGTAATTTTGTACCCAATGCTATTTATTTAGGAGGTAAAAGCTGTAAAGACGGATTGCCCAATTTTATTCCTTCGCTCATTATTCCAAATTTTCCTCCTCTTGCTGTTTTTAAAGTTTCAGACAGCATTATTTGTCAGGGTGAGAAAGTGGTTTTTACAAATAATTCAACACCTCCTTTTACATCACAAAAGTGGATCATCAACGGAGTGGTATTTGATACAAATCTGATTACAAGCTATACTTTTTCTAATTCAGGAAACTTCATCATTTCACTTATTGTATTTAATAATTCCAACAGTGATACTTCAAATATAACGATAAAAGTGAACGCTGTAAAGCAAACCAGCATTTATCCTGAAATATGTCAGGGTGAAACATTTACAACAGGAAATCATATTTATTCAATTGCAGGAAATTATAAAGACACTTTACTTACTTATACCGGATGTGATAGTATTGTAAACACATTTCTGACAGTTACTCCGTTTCCTGCATTCGATTTAGGGAATGACAGTAGTATATGCAAGGGTGAAATTATTATTTTAAAACCTTCTGTTGCCAATATAGATTATTTATGGCAGGATGGTTCTCAAAATCCAGTATATATTGTCAGTCAGCAAGGCTTATATTGGTTAAAAGCCAGTATTGGTAATTGCAGCGTCACCGACAGTATTTATATTGGTATAGATGAAAGCTGTAATACACTTTATATTCCCAATGCTTTTGTACCGGATGGTGCTAATAAAATTTTTAAACCAAAGGGAAATTTTTCTTCAACTACAGATTATTATTTTGCCATCTATAACCGTTGGGGTCAATTGCTCTTTGAAACCAAAGATTTTGAACAGGGCTGGAATGGTATTTGTAATGGGGAAGTTTTACAATCAGGTGTTTATGTTTATTATATCCGGCTTCAATATGGTGGCCAGTTAAAATCTTTTGAAAAAACAGGAAAGGTAACTTTAATTGAATAAAGCTTAATAGATTATTTTTGATTTATTAGGATAAAAATGAAACGTTAATTTTAATCAGGTAAATAATAATCAATAAGTTATGTTGATGTAATTGTCTTGTTCTATCTTTTAACTATAAACACCAAACTCAATAATATTTCTATTATTTCATCATCTCACACAATTTAACAGCTTCAACTGCCTCTTTTACATCATGTACCCTTAAAATATTGGCTCCCTTGAGCAGGGCAATGGTATTTAATACAGTTGTGCCGTTTAATGCTTCTGTAGGTGTTGTCCCAAGCACTTTATTAATCATCGATTTTCTAGAAAATCCAACCAATATTGGCAGTTCATGAAATTTAAACAGCTCAAGCTTTTGCAATAACTCATAATTATGTTCGACTGTTTTCCCAAATCCAAATCCAGGGTCTAAGATAATGTCATTTACACCTAACAGCCTTAACTGGTTGATTTTGTCAGCAAAGTAAAGCATTATTTCTTCAATAAGGTTTTCGTAAAGAGGGTTTTGCTGCATGTTTTCTGGTTTGCCTTTCATGTGCATCATTATATAAGGAAGTTTGAGTCGAGCTATTGCAGGAAACATTTTTATGTCCATTTCACCACCTGAAATGTCATTGATAATATCTGCACCATTTTCGGCTGCCATCACTGCAACGCCGGCATGATAAGTGTCAATAGAAATTAAAACATCAGGAAATTCTTTACGAATGCTTTTTATAACAGGACTTAAAGTATAAGTTTCTTCATCAGTAGTTTGTGGTTTTGAACCCGGACGGGTAGAAGAGGCACCAATATCAATAATATCAGCTCCTTCTTTAAGCATTTTCTCAGTATGTGCCATCCAGAGAACTTCCGAATTATACTTTCCACCATCAAAAAAAGAATCATTAGTGACGTTTAAGATTCCCATTATCAAAGCTTTGTTAAAATTTATTAATTTCCCCCTACAATTTATCGTTTGATTTGTAGAAAAAATTGTATTTTTATCACTTGAAATTTGCATGTCTGATAATCTATAATTTTGATTAAAAATTGGCTGCTAAAATACTAATAATAAATGAATAGAACCTCACAAGAATTTGAAGTTGTTATTAAAAAATGTCGCGATGTTTTCGAAGCCAAGATGAAAGATTACGGAAGTGCTTGGCGAATATTACGTACTCCATCACTTACTGATCAGATTTATATTAAAGCGAGCCGTATCCGTAGTATAGACGATAAAGGCACTCAAAGAGTAAGTGAAGGTATCATTCCTGAGTTTATTGGTATGATAAATTATTCGGTAATTGCACTCATTCAACTTGAATTGGGTAATGAATATAATATGGATCTTACTGTTGAAGAAGCTATGATGCACTTCGAAAACTATATTTATACAGCCAAAAGTCTGATGGAAAATAAAAATCATGATTATGATGAAGCATGGCGCAATATGAGGATTAGTTCATTGACTGATATTATTCTAATGAAATTATTACGCATTAAACAAATTGAAGATAATCTTGGCAAGACTTTTGTATCAGAAGGTGTGGATGCAAATTATATGGATATTATTAATTATTCCATTTTTGCATTGATAAAACTGGAAAATAATTAAAGATTAGGCTTATGGAACTACCGTTTCTTACTGCCAATAATTTACTTTACAAACATTATAAATTTTACAAGCTTTATGAACATTAATTCAACAATGAAAACGCTAAGAATTATAAGCCGCATTTTTGTAGGTTTTGTTTTTATTTTTTCCGGCTTTGTCAAGGGGGTTGATCCACTTGGAACTGCTTATAGAATTGTCGATTATTTTGAAGCATATCACATGGTATGGGCCAATCCGCTTTCTTTGTATTTATCCATACTATTATGTTCCTTTGAGTTTATGTTGGGGGTATTGTTAGTTTTGAATATTAAAATGAAACAAACTTCATGGTTAGTGCTACTGATGATGATATTCTTTACACTGGTTACTTTTTATGATGCACTTTACAGTCCTGTTCCTGATTGTGGATGTTTTGGAGATGCAATAAAATTAACCAATTGGCAAACATTTTACAAAAATATTGTATTAATGGTATTTGTACTTTTGATTTTTACAGGTAGAAAGAAAGCAATTCCATTTTTCAATAATACAAAAGAATGGGGAATTATCACGCTTATATCTGTTATTTTTATTTGGTTTACAATTTATAACTACAGAAACTTACCAATAATAAATTTCCGTCCATGGAAAGAAGGTAATAAAATGTTGTCAGACAATCCTCAACCCATTAAAAACTATCTTATATATAAAAACAAGAAAACAGGAGAAGTTAAAGAATACCTTTCTAGTGAATTACCCTGGCAGGACACAGTATGGATGGCTAACTGGGAATACGATACGTTACGGACAGAAAATCCTAATATTTCAAATTTAGGTTCATTTTCGATTGTAGATACTTCAGGTTCTGATATTACTGAACATTTTGTAAGAAATACTGAATTTCAATTTTTTGTAGCATCTTATAATTTGAAGACTGCTAATAAAGAAGTTTTTCAAAAAATAAATGCATTTAACGAAAAAGCCAAAGCCAAAGGAATTTCACTGATTGTTTTAACAGGAAGTTCTCCTGATGATATCGCAAAATTTAAAAAAGAATTAAATATTCCTGATTTAGAGTTTTATAATTCAGACGATATCGCTTTAAAAGCTATGATCCGTTCTAATCCAGGATTGGTATTACTTAAAAAAGCTGTTGTGCTTGGACAATGGCATTATCGTAATTTTCCTGATTTTGATGAAAATAAATGGAAAGAATTAGAGAAGAAGTACATAAAATAAGCGAACAATGCACTGCTTCTTTATGTTTAAGGAATGATTATTAACATAAAAAACTATAAAACTGCTAATAAATAAGTAGAATACCCTACTTTTGCAAAGAATAAAAATAAAAGAATGAATTATAAATCAGACGTAGAAGCTATAGATGCATTTGTTGAAAAGTACAAATTGCTTAAAAATGAAATTTCAAAAGTCATCGTAGGGCAGGATGATGTTGTAAAAAATATACTAATCTCAATTTTCAGTCGCGGACATTGCTTGTTGATAGGTGTTCCGGGTTTGGCAAAGACATTAATGGTAAACACCGTTTCTCAGGTTTTAGGACTTACTTATAACCGTATTCAGTTTACACCCGACTTAATGCCTTCAGATATTGTCGGTACTGAAATATTAGATGAAAACCGTAAGTTTAAATTTATAAAAGGCCCGGTTTTTGCCAATATTATTCTGGCAGATGAAATCAACCGTACACCACCAAAAACTCAGTCGGCCTTGTTGGAAGCTATGCAGGAAAAAGCAGTTACTGTTGCCGGAACTTCATATAAAATCGGTGAACCATTCTTTGTACTGGCAACTCAAAATCCAATTGAACAGGAAGGAACCTATCCTTTGCCGGAAGCTCAGCTTGATCGTTTTATGTTTAACGTATGGCTTGATTATCCATCTTTTGAGGAAGAAATAAATATCGTTAAAAGCACAACTGTTGATAAAGATTTAACTCCTAAAATTGTACTATCTGCTGAAGAAATTTTATTTTTCCAACATTTAGTGCGTAAAATACCCGTAACTGACAATGTATATAATTATGCGGTAAAATTGGTTTCACAAACACGTCCGAATACTCCAAATGCTCATACAATGGTAAACAATTATTTGTCCTGGGGTGCCGGACCACGTGCTTCACAATACCTGATCATAGGTGCTAAAACTCATGCTGCAATAATGGGAAAATATGCTCCTGACATCGAAGATGTGAAAGCAGTTGCGGCTAATATTCTTCGTCATCGTATTGTTAAAAATTACAAGGCCGAAGCAGAAGGAATTACAATAGAAGATATTCTAAGTAAATTATTATAGTTTTTAAATTAATAATTGAACAAATGCTAACAAAAAAAGCCATGAATATTCTTTATTCATGGCTTTTTATAATTGTAGATTTCATTCCCAAGCTCAAAATAGGAGAGTTGTGTTTGTTTTTTATTTAACGGCGATAGTTTCTATTTCTACCATTACTCCCAAAGGTAAGCCTTTTACAGCAAAAGCAGCTCTTGCAGGTGGATTTTCAGCATAATACTTGCCGTATACTTCGTTCATAGCTGCAAAATTTTCCATATCACTTAAAAGGCAGGTTGATTTTACAACGTTTGCAAATGTATAGCCGGCTTCAGTTAAAATAGCTTCTATATTTTTCATTACCTGTTCGGTTTGCTCTTTTATACCTCCTTCTACTACTTTTGCAATAGCCGGATCTATTGGAATTTGTCCGGAGATAAATAGCATGCCATTGGCCTCAATTGCCTGGCTGTATGGCCCTATTGCTTTAGGTGCCTGAGGTGTATTGATAATCTTCTTCATTATTTTATTGTTTTTATTGAATTGCAAAGTTAGAAATTATATGATTTTATTGATAGAAATTTCCACATTATCTTCAAGTTCAATCATTGCATTGATTAGAAAAGCTTTCTTAAATAGATGAATATCCGTAAGTTTTATTTCATTTTCTGTTATTTTACCTTCTCTAAGCAATTGCTCCCTTTTTACTCCTTTAAGTAATGGTGTTGAAGGTGTAATTAATTTATTACCATCATTAAAAATTATA
Source organism: Bacteroidales bacterium (assembly GCA_049315385.1). Classification (GTDB taxonomy): domain Bacteria; phylum Bacteroidota; class Bacteroidia; order Bacteroidales; family JACABE01; genus JACABE01. Next base: position 7,821 of record JBMOKG010000040.1, on the reverse strand, counting down.
TTACAAAATGAAGTATCAGTTATCATTCCATTGCGAACAATCAGAATATCATCGCATTGTTCTTTCTGTAAATATAATTGATTAATAGCTTCTCGATTTTCAAATTTATATGAATATTGGATGGAGTCCAAATGAACTATTTTAAGCGAATTGATTTTCGGGATCTTATAAGGTGTTAATTCTATTTTCTCAATGTTTTTTTCATATATAATCCTGCATTTGTAGTTGCCTTTTCTCATTTCATAGCTTATAAAAATTTCATTCTCCAGTTTGATTTTGTCTTCAATATCGAATAACTCTAACCTTGAACGGTTTAAACGTTCATTATGCAGATTAACATTATGCAATTCACCGTTTTTAACTTTAATGGTTTCTAGCAATCGGCACATAAACTTTATCAATTAATTCATGGTATTCTTTAACTACATCACTTTTTGCAGTGATGCCACCACCACTTTTATAAATCATTCCCTCGGGTGTTTTCTCAATAAAACGAATCATTACGCCACTATCAAGATTTTCACCATCAAAATAGCCCATAATCCCGGTATAATAACCTCTTTCATATTTTTCTGCATCATGTATAATTTCAATTGTTTTCTTTTTTGGGGCACCTGAAATAGAACCAGCCGGTAAAAGTTTGAAGATTATTTCCCCAATATTTTTTGCGAAATCCAATGGTAATTCACCACTGATTTTAGAGCTAACCTGCAAAAGATGTTTTTCGCTGGTGTATAAGTTGTCGATATAACGAAATTTTTCAACTTTTACATTTTTGGCTACCATGCTAAGATCGTTTCTGATTAAGTCAACTATTGTGTAATGTTCTGCAGTCTCTTTTTCATCAGACAAAATAATCTCTTCAGCATTTGGAATATTCGCATCTATAGTACCTTTCATAGGAAAAGAAGTGATAATGTTTTGATGAATCTGTACAAATATTTCAGGAGAAAAAACGACAAATTCATCCTTGTAAAATAATTTATATTTTGCTTTACTACGATAAAAGATTGCTTTTAAAGATAAGTTGGTTTCAATAGAGGTTGGTTGAGTAAGGTTTACCAGATATGAATTTCCATACTTTAATTCTGACAATACTTTTGCAAATGCTTCCTGATAATGTTTGAAATCAACAGGTTTCTTGTTAAAATAAAAGCCGGGAAGATTATCTTCCATTAAATCAGAATTAGCATTTGTTAAGCCATTGATATCGTATAAAATGTTTTCAGGAACATTGTCCAGCTTGAAAACTAAAGCATGTTTCATTTCATAATCAATAATAAACAGAAAAGGAATTCTTGCTGCTCCATAAGTATTCATTGTATTTATTAGCTCTTCCATTTTTTGATTATTGAGTGCAAAAGTATTATTATTTTACCTTGATTTTGTAAAGAATATGCGAAATTGTTTTTATTAAATTATAGAGAGGGTTTCTGAAAATTGGATTTTTCGAGGCGAAAAAGATTTTAAAACCGCAGTTTACTATTGTAAATGAGGGTTTTAAAATTGAAGTTCAACGATTAAAAAGCAATTTTTAGAAGTCCGCTAGAATCATTTATTGTGACATTTAAAAGTAATATCAAACCTTCTGATTTTTTTTGAACGCAGATAACGCAGTCCTATATTTCCATCAGAAAATTTCTAAAATTTATAAAGACAATTAGTAAGTTTTTACTACTTGTTTATATCAATATAAAAAGAATAACTGATTCAGTGTAATTTACAAAAATCTGTTTCGTACATGATAAATTGTAGATTCATTAAACCTTTTAAATGAATTCTTATCCAATGATTGAATACATTAAAATGCAAGTATTTTTATCTCTTAGTGTCTAAATTATAATTTTTCTATTCTTTTCTTAATTATACAATATAGATATTTTAAGTTTGCTGTATTTCAGCTAAATAGAAATATAATCAATACTCTCTCAATATGAAAATTATTTTAAAATTAATATCGGTTTTATTTATTATCACTCTTATAAGCAGTTGCGAGAAAGATAATATGTTTAATACAAGGAAATTTGATACTCCTGCAGCAATTTATGATTTTCCGGATAATAAACTATGGAAGCATAGGGTTAATACTGCCGAAGAAGCCAAAACTGCTTTTAAGGAATTTCGTGGGATTGAATTAGATGTTTTTTTCATGGATGGAAGTAATGAATTTCAAACTGGTCATGATGCTCCTTCGGGAATCAGTTTGGAATCATATTTTGATAGTATACCCGAATGTTCTCAATATTACTATTGGATAGATTTTAAGAATTTGAGTATGAATAATGTTTTTGCAGCTATTGAAAAGATGAATAAGTTAATTGATAAATTTAATTTACAAAAAAGAATAATTGTAGAAAGTGATAAAGCAGATGTGCTTGCTTTTTTTATTTCAGACAACATTTTTACAAGCTATTGGATTTCTGATGTCTCAGAAAATCTGATTGACTATTTCGCAGAAAAAAACCTAATTGATCAATTAGAATCAATCTTAAGCAGGTACCAATTCAATGCTGTATCAGCACATTATAATATGTTGCCTTTTATGGAAAAATATCTAAAAAAGTACAACTGTCATATTTGGACTAACGGACTTATAACTGAGAGTGATAAGCCAAAGATTAGCAATTTTTCTACTAAATCGAATGTCAAAATAATTTTGGTTGATTATGATGTAAATTTCTTGAAATAGTTTAATGCTTTGGTAAATCAGCTGACAATCAATAATTATAATGCGTTTAAATATTTAATAATAAAAATATTGCAATCAGTATGATTTTTTTTATAATTTTGCACAACATCAAGCCCAGGTGGTGAAATTGGCAGACACGCTACTTTGAGGGGGTAGTGACCGAAAGGTCGTGCAAGTTCGACTCTTGTTCTGGGCACTTTTTTAAAAATAAATCTTTTACTTTCAGCCCGGATGGCGGAATTGGTAGACGCGCTAGTTTCAGGGACTAGTATTCGCAAGGATGTGCAGGTTCGAGTCCTGTTCCGGGCACCGATTAATCATGGAAAGACGTGTAAATTAATAATTTGCACGTCTTTGTTTTTTTAAGGGTCAAACTGAGGGTCAAAGTCAATGATATAAAATTTAGAAGTTGCAAAAATAAATTAAAACAGATTTTACTTGGATATGGTTTTGTTGCAGCTTTAACTAATTGTATTTTTCCCAATAGTTGCTTTTAGTTCGATTAAAATATTTAAGATAATTTCATTTTCAAAAGCAGAAACCAAAACACCTTCACTAAATCTATCGGATCTAATAATTGCAGTTAATAGTTGAAATAATGTAATCGTATCAATATTTTTAAAATTGCCATCAGATAGTATTTTTTTACCATCTACCCATTTTGTCCAATTAAATTCAATAAGCAAATTCATCTCGTACATCAATTTACAAAAGTCATTGACAAGTTTAATCGGAATAACATATGGGAAAAAGATACCATTATCAATATCCATTTCTATCCATGTACCGAATTTTTCTGATTTTTGAATTAGCGGGATGTATGAAAATAATCTATTCCAATCATCTAAACTTAGATTTTGAATATGAATTTTAAACTCAGCTATTTCCATTGAGTTTTAATTTGAAAAAATTGTTTCATTTAGTTATGAAATATGGCAAAGTCTTTTATAATTGTTTTTAGTTTTCAGTTTTAATTTAATAGCTTGCTGGTTTAAACTCTATACATGGAATCCTTCGCATTCTTTTATGTTTGTTTCCACTATTACCTATTCCTAAGAATTTACATAAAGACCGTTCAAACAAATATGCAATTCCAATTTCATGAGATCCTCCAGTAGAAGTATTATCTATTCCTGAAATAGTAATATCATAGCAATAATAAAATTTAAGCATATCAAATACTCTATTATTATATTTGTATAACTTGCTATTAAATCCAAAAGTAAACGAAAGTGTTGTAATATTATTGATTCTTAACCAATTACCAAGATATACTGTTTCACCCCATGTGAAATTATATCCAAATAAAAACGTGTTCATATAATCTTGTTTTTCAAATACAAAACAAGGAGAAAAAATAAAATTAGCTGTCCTATTTGTTGCAATATTTGCATTTGCACTTAAAACTATTTTTTTAGGAATTGATTCTTCTTGTCCTAAAAAAGACCTTTTGGGGGAGACTAAATGATCGATTGATGCACCGATTTTGTAATCAAAATTACTATTAAATAATCCTTTTTTAGGACCGTCACCTCCTTTAATAACAAATCCAAAAGAAATATCTGGAAATAAGATTCTACTGTCTGTTTGAAAAGTAAAAGACGTTGGATTACTGAGGCCATTCATTGGGTCATATTGATCAGGAAAAGTAAACTTTGAAAAATCTACTTTTTGTTGAATTAAGGAAAGACTACTTCCAAATTGAACAAATGTATTTTGATTGATAAAACTTCTTGTTGACAATGATAATTTAAATCCAGTATTGGTAAGATACCCCAATCCTTCAGAATCCCTATAAGCAGAAAAACCGATTCCACCTAAACCGCTGATACATGAAATGTCAGAATCAAAATTAACATACATCGTTTCAAACTTACTTGGTATATTAACCCATTGCCTTCTGTATGTTGAATTAAACATCATTCCTCCATGTATTCCCACAAATGCAGGATTATAATAAGTTTGATTCATATAAAACTGAGAAAAACTTGGATCTTGTGCGAACATATTAAATCCATAAAGCAGGAAAAAGCTAATGATAATCATTTTTATTGTTTTCATAGCTTATCGTATTAATGTAACTGTTCCAAATGGTTTTACTTCTCCATCCTGTTCCATTCCCTTCCAAATAGAACCGTCAATAAATTTCGCATATATTTTCCAAACATAAACATCCATAGGCATACGGCTATTTTTATAGGTTCCATCCCATCCATTAGCTGGTTGTGTGTTATTTAATTCATGAGTTTCATATAATAATTTGCCCCATGTATCATAGATTTGCATAGTATATTCAGCTAAGTTCTTACCTATTGCTTTAAATATTGCAACCTGAGGATTAATATCATCAGGAGCAAATGCACTGGCAACAAACAATTTCCATTGCTCTTTTAATATTATTGCAATGGTTGTATCTGATGGACAATTATACTGATTGTTCGCATATAAAGTTGTATGATATACTCCTATTATTGGAAATGAGTGATTAGGTTGAAAAAGTGTAGAATTACTTCCATCACCAAAATTCCAGTTCCATATTGTTGAATTAATAGATGTATTGAAAAAATCAACTCTCCAATGATTCGGATAAGGTTGTGCATTTTGAACAAAATAAAAATTTGCCAATGCAGTTGGATTGATATTAACAAATTTAGTAATTGTATCCATACACGAATTTACAGATAAAGCGGTTAATAAAATTGAATATGATAATGGAGATGAGGTATAATTTGCTGGAAAAGTGAAAATTGGTGAACTTGCTGATGTGTTTGAAATATTCACTCCAACCGGATTTACAGACCAAAGAAAAGTTGCTGCATTTTGTGAAGTATTTGTTACACTGGTATTCCATGGACCACAAGCTTCACTGGAAATTGTAAAATTTGATTTAGGTCTAGGATGAATTGTGATATTTTTTATTAATGTATCTTTACATGCATCAACAGAAGACACAATTAATCTGATCTGATAAGTGGAGTCGTTACCTGACTGAAAATCAGGAAAAGTAAAACCTGGTTGTGCGGCTGTTGAATTAGAAATTGTTACCTGAGTGGAATTGAGTACTGCCCAACTATAAGTTGGTGTTCCTTTAGCTAAACTATTATTTGTAACACCAATGGTTGAATTTGCACAGTTTGCTGAAATTGAAAAAGAAAAATCAGCTTTTGGTTTAGGGATAACTACTACCGGATGTATTACAGTATCAGTACAACCAGTTCCGGCAGTTACAACTAATCTTACATTGTAAGTTGTATCTAAAGTGAAACTACTATTTGTAAAAATGTGAGTAGGATTAGATAAAGTACTTGTACTTCCTGTATTGAATGTCCAGTTTGATATTAATCCTGTGGGTGTTGATTGATTAACAAAAGAAACAAAATAAGGCATACAACCGGCAGGAGGGGTTACAAATGCTGCAATCGGATTTACAATAGTGATAAACCTTTTAGTCAAAGTGTCCTGCTTGCATCCATGAATATTTGATGTAATTAAAGTAATATAAACTGTATCACCATCATTCATCATATTAAATGGAGGAAAGTTTGTCCCAGTTGCATATAGCACCCCATTTTTGTACCATTGATAAGTATCGTTTGCAATGGAATAGGTTGTTAAATTGATTAATGTATTATTTAATATATAAGGAGCACAACTTGTTGAATCTATTGGGCTAAACTTTGATTTTGGATTCGGATAAACAGTTATGTTTTTTGAGATTGTATCCTTACAACCATGTGAAGAAGTAACAATTAAACTTAAAGTGTAAATGTTATCTATTAATCCTATGTTGGAAAAAGAAAAAGACGGATTCGTCAATACCGATGTCTGTCCATTAGAAGCATTCCAGTTAAATGTCAATGAAGAAAGATTTTCTCCATTATAAGCCAAAGATGAATTTGTTGTAGATACAGACAAAACAGAACAACTGTCATAATCTGAAAGTGAAAAATCTGATTTTGGTTTAGGATAAATTGTTACGAATTTTGTTAAAGTATCCTGACAGCCAAAATTAGTTGATGTAGTAAGTTTTATATTGTAAACAATTGCTGTTGAGGTATTATTTACAGGAAAAGTAAAAGTTGGTGTAGAAATAGTCGCATTTGAAATATTCACTCCAACCGGATTTACTGACCAAAGATAAGATGAAGCAAACTGGGATGTATTTGTAATAGTTGTATTCCATGGCCCACAAGCACCACCAGCAATAGAAAATACTGATATAGGTCTGGAATGCACTGTGATTGATTTTATCAGTGTATCCTTACATCCATCCCCAGAAGTAACTATTAATCTTATTTGATAAATTGAGTCACTTCCTGTCTGGAAATCAGGAAAAGTAAAACTTGGAGTAGCAGCTGATGTATTAGAAATACTCACTGTATTTGAATTTAAAACAGCCCAATTATATATGGGTGTTCCTTTAACAAGACTGCTATTTGTAATATTAACTAAAGAAGCAGCACATGCAATAGAATTGGCAAATGCAAAATTAGCTTTAGGTTTTGGATAAACCGTTACTGTATGGATTATAGTGTCTTTGCAGCCAGTTCCTGAAGCAGTTACTACTAATTTTACATTATATAAAGAGTCAATCGTATTACTTGAATTGATAAATGCGGCTATAGGAGAAAATAATGATGAGGTTTGACCGTTAGCAAAATTCCAAAAAGAATTGATTCCTAATGGTGTTGATTGATTTGTAAATGATACAATATATGGATTACAGCCAGCCGTTGTTATAGGAATAAAATTTGCAACAGGTCCAACAATGGTAATAAACATTTTTCTTATGGTGTCTTGTTTGCAAGCATGTAAATTACTTGTAATTAAAGTAATATAAACTGTATCACCATCATTTACCATGTTAAATGGCGGAAAGTTTGTCCCAGTTGCATATAGCACCCCATTTTTATACCATTGGTAAATATCATTTGCAATGGGATAAGTTGTCAGATTTAAAATTGCATTGTTTAATAAAAAAGGAGCACAACTTATAGAATCTGTTGGATTAAAATTTGATTTTGGATTTGGGTAAACTGTAATTGTTTTGGATAAAGTATCTTTACATCCATGAGAGGATGTTGAAATAAGTCTGAGGCTGTAAATTGAATCGCTTACTCCGTTATTTACAA
>JBMOKG010000112.1:0-12412 GCA_049315385.1 Bacteroidales bacterium | reverse complement strand
GCTTGAAGAGAAAACGAAATCAATTCCGGTAATTGTTATAAGTGCAGATGCAATGTCTCATCAGATTGAAAAATTAATGAAAGCAGGCAGTAAAGCTTATTTGTGTAAGCCATTGGATATTAAAATTTTAATAAATATAGTGGATGATTGGATTGGAAAAGATAATTAAAACATACGAATAAATAAATACAAGTCGCTCAAACAATGCTTCACCATAAATTATAAAATTTATGATATGTATTTAAAATTGATTATTGAATTTTAATAGATAATATACTAAGATTTAAATAATCATATAGATTTTTATTTATTCAAAACTATAGAAATTAAAGAAATGCTTAAAAAGATATAATTAACTTATATTTGCAAAATCTAATATGATTTAGATTTTCTTAGTATATTTAGTAAAATAACAATTATAAATAGTAATATATTGTTTATCGGAAGTAAATTTTAACTGATAGTATTATCTAAAAAATATGCAATAAATAAGCGGATAATTATGATGGATTCAAACTTTAAAAATGCAAATATTCTTATCGTTGACGATAAAGAAGCCAATATTGATATTCTTGTTGGATTACTAGAATTTCAAGAATATTCAAATATTAAAACTACTACCGATTCACGTTTGGTGGTTGACTTACTTAATTCGTTTCAGCCAGATTTAATTCTGCTTGATTTAATGATGCCTTATTTTTCAGGTTATGAAGTGATGGATCAGTTAAGAGAACTAATTCCTAAGGATACTTTCTTACCCATATTGGTACTTACTGCTGATTTAACTGAGGAAGCAAAACAACGCGCATTGTCTGGCGGAGCAAAAGATTTTATAGCCAAACCTTTTAATCTTAATGAAGTTGATCTTAGAATTAGAAATCTGCTTCAAACCCGCTTTCTTCATCAACAACTTAAAAATCAAAATAAGATATTAGATAATAAAGTAAAAGAACGAACACTAGAGTTACAGTTAAAGAATTCAGAATTAATAGTAGCAAAAAATAAAGCAGAGGAGAGTGATCGCTTAAAAACAGCATTTCTTAATAATATTTCACACGAAATTCGTACACCTTTTGTTGGTTTACTCGGATTTCTTTCAATGATTCAAAACGAGAAACTTAACAAAGAGGATAGAGATGAATATATTAGCATTATTAACAAAAGTGCTAATCGCCTTATGATTACCATTAATGATGTTATTGAAATTTCACAAATTCAGGCAGGTTTGATAAAATTGAATAAATCTGAAATAAATATTAAAAGTTTGATTGATGATATTTATGTTCAAAACAAAAAAAATGCTGACAGCAAAGACTTAAAGTTCATTGTCAAAAATGAATTGTCTGATTCAAATAAATACCTATCGACAGATGGGCTGAAACTTAATTCAATTCTATCAATATTTGTTGGAAATGCTATAAAATTTACACTAAAAGGCGAAGTGGAAATTAATGTTAAACTTGAATCTGATTTTATAGTTTTTTCTGTTAAAGATACAGGTTTGGGGATTCCTAAAAACATTCAAAAAATAATTTTTGAAAGATTTATGCAAGCTGATGTTTCAAGTACCAGAAAATATGAAGGTATGGGATTAGGTTTATCTATTGCCAAAGCGCATGCTGAAATACTCGGAGGAAGTATTAGTCTTCTAAGTGAAGAGGGAAAGGGTTCTGTTTTTAGTATTTCAATTCCTTACTTGGAATCAGTTAATGAAGAAATAACTTTAGCGAATAATGTATTACCTCAAAATAATGAAGACGAATTAGAAAATCTTGTGATATTAATTGTGGATGACGATAAATTGTCTCAAATGATAATCAGTATAGAGTTTAATACATTTTCCAAAGAAGTTTTAATCGCAAATAATGGTATTGAAGCTGTCGATATTTGTCGCCTTCGAAAAGATATTGATTTAGTACTTATGGATATTCAAATGCCTGAAATGGATGGGATTGAAGCTATCCGACTAATAAGAGAATTTAATACTGATATCATTATTATTGCACAGACCGCATATGCGTTTTCTGGTGACAAAGAGAAAGCCATAAAGGCAGGATGTAATCAATATTTGAATAAGCCAATTAATCATAATGATATGCTTAATATTATTAAAAACGAAATAAATAAAAAAAATCATAATAAAGTTTTGCTTTCCCAATTTGAAAATGATTACTCCAATGAAAAACAAATTTTAGAGTGTGTAGAAAACTTACCCCTTTCTATTATTAAAAATTTGTCTGATGCAATTGCTGTTGCCGATATTGATTTGACGCTATCTGTCATTAATAGTATCACACCTTTATACCCTGAACTTGCTCAATATTTACTTAAACTTACGAATGATTATAATTATAATGAAATTCAGGAATTATTAAGTAAAAAGGGGTAGGTGTCATCAAGATTAACGAAGTTAAGGTAACTTAATTAAAATCTCAATCATTTTCTGAATACTTATTTAGTTGATGTTAATAAATTTTTTTATAAGAGAAGTTTTATATTTAAATTTGAGTACTAGAAAATTACATTTTTATTCACTGAAACTTACCAAAAATAAAGGTTTTTTAATCAAATTCAGGAAAATTCAGAGCTTATCTACCAGATATTTTTCCTATTTTTGCGCAATATAAAAAGCTATTGGACGTTAATTTTACATTCCATTTCTATAGACTTTCATTATGAATATAAAACGTTTACTTTTTGTTGTTTTCTTTACTGCTTTAGCATTAGTATCAGGCAAATATTTTATTTATTCTTCTCAAAGGGAAAAAAATTCTGACGAGGCTTACCGTAAAGCATTTCAAACTAATTATAAGATTTTTTCGGCTGAAGTGCCTTCTAAATTGATGTTTTGCAATGAAGATGTTCCTTTAAAAATGTTTTATGTCCGCGAGTCGTTAGAACGCGAATTGCTTACCAATACTTTTTGGCAATCGAATACCATGTTGATGTTAAAGCGTGCTTATCGCTGGTTTCCTATTATTGAACCAATTTTGAAAAAGAATGATATTCCTGACGATTTTAAATATTTGGCTCTAATTGAGAGTGGTTTTCTTAATGTGGTTTCGCCAGCTAATGCTGCTGGGTTTTGGCAATTTATAAAGCCTACCGGACAAAAATATGGCTTGGAAATTACGGAAGAAGTAGATGAACGTTATCATCTTGAAAAAGCAACCGAAGCTGCTTGCAAGTTTATAAAAACTACCTATAATATTTTTGACAACTGGACCCTTGCCGCTGCTGCTTATAATATGGGAGAGTTTGGTGTAAAACGTTCGATCGAAAGCCAAAATGTTAGTTCTTATTACGATTTATATCTAAACGATGAAACTTCGAGATATGTTTATCGAATTCTGGCACTTAAGCTCATATATTCACATCCCGTTAAATATGGCTATTATCTTCGTCTGAAAGATTTATATCCGCCAATACCCTTTAAAATTCTTACCATAGATTCAAGTATCAGTAATCTGGTAAGTTTTGCAAAGAGCAATAATATTACCTACCGCATTTTAAAAGACTTTAATCCATGGTTGCGTAACAAACAGCTTTCCAATAAAGCCAAAAAGACCTACGAAATTAAGATACCCAAAGCAGGATTTGAAAACTATGATAATTTACTGGGTAAAGACAATGATCAATTGTTTAATGATACTTCTAGTGTGAATGGTATTTAATGATATACTGATATAGATCATATTTATAGTAAGTTAAGATGGATTTTTATAGAAGGAATTTTAAAATTTGCAGGTGCTGCTATATTTGCAACTGATAATGCTAGTTATACTCATAAATAAAGTGAGCAAATTTCGAAAAATTATGTCATTACTTATTATAATGCTACATTCAATATTTATTGTGCAAATACAGTAATTAATATAATTAGTTGAAAATATTTTTTTAACAACGATATATTATTATTTTTAAAGAGATAACCTACATCAAATCGATGTGGGTTTTTTTAAGCTGATAATCTAATTTTTTAAGGTTTATCTTACAAAAAAATCAGATTTGTCTTACAAAAATTAATGATTTTTTATTATCTGATTATTAGTATTATACACGATTTTTTCTTTATTTCATTTTTTTTCTGTTATTTCTTTAACAAATTCACCAAAAATGTTAATAGAAGTTAATAATTAGAAATTTAATGTTGTATCTTTGTCATAGGATATCATTAAAATAGATTTTCATAAGTTCTTATATTTATTTATTTATTGTGTATACAAGAATCAATTTTTCAGAAGCTATTTTAAAATTTCTTCAAAATTAAATTTTTAATACTAATTGCTTGTAAATTTATATATTATGAAAAAAAAATTACTTATTGCAATAAGCATTTTATTTGTATTGTTTGAGTTTGCACAAGCTCAAACAACAAAAACAGTAGGTGCAACAGGTGCAAACTACTCCACATTGAAATTGGCATTCGATGCGATTAATGCCGGAACCATCCAAGGGCAGATTATCCTGCAAATTATTGACAATACCACAGAAACTGCCACTGCCACATTGAATGCAAGTGGTATGGGAAGTGCTAGTTATAGCTCTGTTATTATTTATCCTACAGTAAGTGGTAAATCAATTACTGGAAATCTGACTTTACCAATCATTTATTTTTTGGGAGCTGACAATGTTACTATCGACGGACGCTTAAATGCAGTTGGTTTTACAAAAGATTTAACCATTACGAACAACAGTACAGCTACTGGAGCCGTAATAGTCAGATATGTTAATTCAGCCGAATTCAATACTATTAAGTATTGTACACTGAAAGCTTCGCCAAACAGCGTAGGTACCGGAATTTTGTATTTTACAAACTCTGATTTTGGAAATGGGAATAACAACAATATTGTGGAATACTGTGATATTACATGTAATAGTTCGGGACGTCCGCGAAATGCTGTTTTTACCTCTGGAACTTCGGGGCGCGAAAACAAATACAATATTATCAGAAACAATAATTTTTATGATGTTTTTAGTCCATCAGCGTACTCATATACTATTAATATATCTAATAGCTCAAGCGATTGGACAATTTCGAACAACAGTTTTTACGAAACAACTACGCTTGTTCCTGCAAATGATAATAAATATTTTTATATTTATATAAATACTGGCAATAACCATCTTGTGAGCAATAATTATTTTGGGGGAACTGAACCGGAATGTGCCGGTAGTCCTTTGACTATCAATTCGAGTTTTGTACATTATTACGCTGCAATATTTATTAATGGAGGATTAACCAATAAGAGTATTGTATCCAATAATATTATTCGTAACATGAACTACACGAGTACAAATTCTAACCCCTGGGACGGAATTTATATCAACTCAGGAAATGTGGATGTTACTGGTAATACAATAGGCGCTGAAACAGGCACTGGATCGATAATTATAACAACTCCAGTAGCTTCTGCCACCGCAATTGTATCGGGAGGAGAAGTTACGGCCATCAATATAGTTGGTGGTGGAAGTGGTTACACTGTTCCCCCCACTATTACTTTCTCAACAGCTGGAAGTACTATTCCAGCTATAGCAACTGCCAATTTAACAGGTGGTGTGGTTACAAGTATAACCTTAAATTCAGGTGGTGCTGGCTATACCAGTGTGCCGTCGGTTAGCTTTGATGGAGCTTTGTATTCCACCTCCCACGGGATGATACAAAATAGCTCTGGAACAGTTAACATCAGTAATAATAAAACAGGATCAATCACAACAGTTGGTTCTTCAACTTATTCGCATGGTTTCGAATCCATTTATGTGCGAACACTTAACACATCGGCGACTACGACTATTACCAATAATTTATATGGTAGTTTAACCACTCCAAATAGTATTTATACAAGTTCAAGTGCTGCAAACTCAATAGTAAAACAAGACGTTTATGGTATTTACAGCTCATCGGTTGGAACTACAATCATTACCGGAAATACTATTGCCAACTTAACGAATGGAGATCAAGGAACAAATTCAGGCTCAAAAACACGAGGGATTCAAACGATATCAGGTTCAAATACCATTCAAAATAATATTGTTCGCAATCTTTCAGCTTCAAGTGGAAGTAATGGTAAAAAAGTAAGTGCATCAGTAATTGGTATTTCACAATCATCATCAACAGCTGGTACAATACAAATAGTTAGCAACAATACAGTTTATGCAATTTCCAATACAAATGCCACTGCAAAGACAAGTGCGATTGGAATGTATTATTCGGGTCCTACAACAGGATCACACCTTGTAAATGGAAACTTTATACATACTATCAATGCATCGTCTTCCGATATTGGTTCTGAAATAAATGGGCTTGTTATTTTTAATGGTATGATTACTGTTTCAAACAATATAATTAATATTGGTGGAGGTATTACAACGGGTTATTTAATAAATGGTATATGGGACGAGGGTAATGCAGCCAGCAATAATTCACTTTATTTCAATACAGTTTATATAGACGGAGCTGTAAGTTCAGGGGCAACTTCAAATACAGCAGCATTGTGGAATAATTTTAACGGAGCAACCCGTAATTACCGCAATAATTTGTTAGTAAACAATCGTTCTGTTGGAAGTGGAGGTAAACATTTTTCAATATTTTTGGCAGGAACAGCTAATACAAGCATTGATTATAATGATTATTTTTGTCCAAATGGAGTACTTGGAAAAATTAGTGCAAACGAAAGATCAACATTAGCTCTTTGGAAAACAGCCACAAATCAAGATTCGAATAGTGTAAATATTTCGCCCGGATTTATAAATGCCGGAGGGAATACTATTGAAGATTATTATATTTCGGCTCTTTTAGCAGGTGTTTCAGGCACAGGTATTACTACCGATTATGCTGGTCTTGGCAGAGGCGCTATTCCAAAAATGGGCGCATTGGAAGCCAATAATTACACATGGCAAGGAAGTATCAGTTCTGATTTTGCTACTGCCACAAACTGGGCGGGTGGAGTAGTACCGACTGATGGAGCAGATATAACATTTGCAGCTAATCCTGACCGAAATTGTGTTTTGGATCAGAATAGAACACTTAAAAATATTACAAATGCTCAATCCACTGATAAACTTGTCTTGAATGGCAAAAAACTAACACTGACAGGAAATCTAAATTTTGAAGGTGGTGCACAAATTGATGGTACTGCTGCGAATTCGCATATTGTGTTTCAGGGGATGGCAGCACAAAATATTCTTGCGGGTTCTTTTGTAAATAATACTATTGATACATTATCGATTAATAATGTTAACGGATTTACTTTAAATGGAGATTTTACTATTGAAAAAGGAATTGCACTGAATGCAGGAAATTTCAATATCGGTCCAAACACCTTAACATTTAACGGGGAAGTAACTGCTATGAACGGTTCGGTTACCGGTGGCACTTCTACCAATATGATCATTGGTGGAACTGGCTCAACCATAAGTATGCCACCGTTTACACTTAACAATCTGACAATAAACCGTGAGAATGGTGTTACGATGTATGGTGATTTAAACATTACAAATGTGTTGACACTAACCAATGGAACACTTTCAGTTGGAACAAATACATTAACACTTGCAAAAACACCCATACGAACAAGCGGAAGTATTAACGCAAGCGACCCAGTAGCAAGGGTGATTTTTTCAAATTTAAGTGCCATTACTTTGCCAGCTTCGATATTTTCGGCTGCTGTTAATAATTTAGTTTTAACTGGAGCAGGTGGTATTACTTCACCCAGCGATTTTGCTGTAAATGGCGAATTGAATTTGGCTGCCTCAAATCCATCGGCAACAAAAGGATTACTTGATATGTTGGACGGATTAACAATGAAAACTCTGACAATGGGAGCGAATGCAACTACCGTAGGTGCTGGCGATGTTACCGGAATTGTTACCCGTAATTCTTTTATTTCCAATACTCCATACAGTTTTGGGAATCAGTTCACCACTATCAATATGGCTGCCGGAGGTACATTGCCATCCTCAATGAGTGTGAAAATTGTACTAACTTCAGACCATACTTGGAAGCCTGAAGCAATCCATAGGTATTATGATATTATTCAAACTGGAGGAACAAGTTTAACGAAAATAATAACCAATCTTCATTATTTGGATACTGAGCTCAATGGTGCAACAGTGGGTAATCTTGATTTATTTGATTATCATATAACAGCTACAATTCCACACTTGGATGATCATGGACGATCCAATGACAATACAACCGAAAAATGGGTGGGTTTAGCCAATATGAGCTTAACATATATTGCCCGACCTGCATTTGATAATAAATACTGGACATTAGGCACTTCAACTGCATCAAATTTTACATGGCTCGGTGCGGTAGGTTCAACCTGGGAAAATACAGCCAATTGGGTAGGAGGGGTTGTGCCAGGTTCAGGAAACCATGTTATTATACCAGATGCAAGTACAACACCTTCAGACCCCGAACTACCATCGACCACAACTATTGGTTATTTGCAGATAAATAATGGTGGGATATTAAATGGTGGAGAAGGAACAGTTCTCACAATTGACGGCGGTTATTTAGAGGGTGGAAGTGTGGCCTCATGGGATAATATGGGAACATTCAATGCCGGAACAAGTACAGTTATTTTTACAAGTCCCACAGCTTCCATATCCGATCCAACCAACTTCTACAATGTAACGATTGCCGAAAATGCTAAACTAACATTGGGTACTGGTAATGTAATGCGGATTGCAGGAGAATTAACATTGGCTGGCACAGGATTGACACTTGGTGTTTTAAATGCAGCCAATACAAACAATACAATTGAATTTAATGGTGCTAATCAAACCATTATTAATACCAATGGATCGCCCGCCGGATATTATAATCTTATACTTAGCGGCAGTGGTACTAAAACCATGCCAAGTAATACAGCCTTAACCATTTTGAATGACTTTACAATTACCGGGACTGCATCGGCAACTTCGGCTTCGACAATGACAGTGGCTGGTGATGTGAATATTACTGAAAATGCAAGCTGGAATACTGGTGATTTCAATCATTTTCTAAGAGGCGACTTCTTTAACTTCGGAACATTTACAGCCACATCCGGAAAATCAATCACTTTTGAGGGAATTGATAATCAAATTAATAGTGGTGGCAATGCAACCGACTTTACTAATTTAATTTTGAACAACGAAGAGCATTTGAATTTATTCAACAACATTAATATTAACGAAGAATTAACGCTTACTGCCGGAAATATAATTGTAAACGGATATACATTGGGAATTAACGGTACTATTAGCCGGACAACCGGACATATCGAAGTTTCTCCTTTATCTTCCTTAAGTTTTGGTGGAACAGGAGCTATTGTCCTAAACAATGATTTATTCTCAAATACACCAACGATAAATAATTTGACTATTAACCGCTCTGAAGGTGTAACCTTGGGCAACCAAAGCATGGCAGTAAATGGATTGTTGGATTTACAGGCAGGGACACTCAGTTTGGCTGCAAATAAATTAACAATAGCCGGAAGTTCACCAACAAAAGGAAGTTCTACCGGATTTATTGATGCTAGCAATGCTTCGTCAACCTTATCATTTACCAATTCTGAAGCAATCATCCTCCCCGAATCAATTTTTACCGGGAATGTGAATAACTTG
The DNA here is from genome assembly GCA_049315385.1 of Bacteroidales bacterium. Classification (GTDB taxonomy): domain Bacteria; phylum Bacteroidota; class Bacteroidia; order Bacteroidales; family JACABE01; genus JACABE01. The sequence goes on along the minus strand of JBMOKG010000112.1, from coordinate 2,800 downwards.
ACCATTAATGGTGTAGGTGGCGTTACAGCAAGCAGCGATTTTACAATAAACGGCATACTCCACTTACAAAGCGAAAACCCATCTGCAACTAAAGGCGTTTTAGATATGTGGGATGGAGTAGTTCTAAAAACCCTTAGTATGGGTGCCAATGCTACCACCGTTGGACTTGGAGATGTAACAGGTATAATTCGAAGAACAACTTTTAGCCACAATACAGCCTATACTTTCGGAAATCAATACTCATTTATCACATTCGATAATGGCGGTATTTTACCAACAGAGGTTTTGTTTAAAGTTAATATAGGAATGGCTCCAAGTTGGAAACCAAATGCCATTTTGAGAAGTTACGATTTAGTCAGAACTGGCGGTATAGGTTGTACAGCATCACTTTCGGCACATTATCTCGATTCTGAGTTAAATGGCATATCCGAAGAACATTTGGTACTGTGGAATTTTACAGCACCATCGACAACTATTGAATACGGTAGTACTACGCATAGTATAATCGAAAATTGGACAACTATAAATTATATTAATTTTCAATTCTTTCCTACAAGTTTTGGTGAAAAAGGGCAAACACTTGGCAGTTCAGAATTGGCGTCAAATGTATGGGATGGATCTGATAATACTTCATGGGACGATTTTCACAATTGGGTGGGAAATTCTGTTCCGAACAATAATTCAAATGTGATTATTCCAGATGCCTCAACAACACTTTATTCGCCAACTTTGGTTTCAAGTACTGAAATTAAGACTTTGTCTCTTGAATCGAATGCAGTTTTGTCAGTTTCTGGTTCGTCTATTCTTACTATAAACGGTGCAAATGGCGCATGGAGTAATAATGGAGGAAACTTTAATCCAGGTTCAGGTAATGTGACATTTACAAATACAGCAGCAACTATTTCTGGAATTACATCATTTAATAATTTGTCAATAAACAATAGTTCAACACTTTGGATGACTTTAGGTAGTACAATAAGGGTAGCTGGAGCAGTAACTAATAATGGAACTTGGCGTACCGTAATTAATGGAATTACAACAGTAGAATATAATGGGGAATCACAAACTGTTGTAGTGCCAAATCCTGCTACAAATAGATATAGTACGCTAATTTTAAGTGGTACAGGTATAAAAACAATGCCTTCAACAGCATTGGAAATTGTAGGAGATTTTTATATGGCTGGAACAGCCATTGCAACTGCTGCTGCTGAAATGGCTTTCGATGGAAATGTAACTCTCGGGTCAGGAACTTCTTTTACTTCAGGGTCGTTAATTCATACGATTAAAGGCAATTTCATGAACAATGGTGCTACATTAAATAGTGCAGGAAGTACCTTTAATTTTAATGGAACTACAATGCAAACTATTGGGGGAACAATAGCCTCAACCTTTAATAATCTTACATTGAATAATTCAAACGGTATGTATATAAGCGATGCAGATGTTAACATTAATGGAGAACTTACTTTTAATGCAGGTGTGTTGAACACCTTAACTAACAAAGTTATAATCGCAAACGGAGGAAGTGTCAGTGGAGCTTCAAATACAACTGGACATATATATGGCAATTTGCAAAAGAATATTTCTACTGGAACATCTATTGCAAGAAGGTTTGAAATTGGTGGTGACTCAATAGCCAATTACGAACCTATCGACATAATGTTTAATTCTGTTAGTAATGCAGGTAACCTAATTGCCTCCTCTATCATGGGTGACCATACGAATATTGCCACAAGCACCTTTGATCCTACTCATACAGTGAATAGAATTTGGACATTGACTAATAGTGGGATTGTATTCACTGATTATGATGCTGCTTTCAATTGGGTAAGTAGCGATCAGGATGCAGGCTTTGATTTTTCAAAAGCATATATAGGAAATTATAGTAGTTCTACGTGGAGCTATCCTAACATGAGTACATTAACAAGTTCCAGTTCTAAAATAACCGGAGCTACAGTGTTTGGAGATTTTCAAATTGGCGATAAAAAAGTTAATCTCAGTGGAAACTTCATGTATTATAATTTGGCAAGTTCATCATTGGGTAATAGTGTAACTGTTGGATTATATTCCGATGCAAATTGCACACAGCTTGTTACAAAAACTTCGAGTAATAATACTCAAACAACAAATTCTGGTGAATATCATTTTAATGATCTTTACTCAGATACTTATTACATAAAAGCTACTTCATCTATTTTGACTAATGGTGCAGTCAATGGAACAGATGCGGCTCAGATAAACTCCTGGGGGATAAATCCATATTCAATAGAAAAAGTTAGGTTTTTTGCAGGAGATGTAAAAGATGGAGGAAGTTTCTTTATTAATGCATCCGATGCATCTTTAATATTACAGCATTTTGTCAATGCAATTAATTTTGATAGGAATAAATGGACTTTTTGGAAAACAGCAGATACTATTGCTAACCAAAGTTCTAATCCAACTGAATCATATCCAAGTGTTACGTTGGCAGTAGGAAGTGATAAAACAGCCAATATGTATGGTTTATGTACAGGCGACTTTAATAGAAGTTATTATCCTAATTTAATCAAATCAAGTAGTTCTTCGCTTAATCTTATCAACACAGCTAATATGCAAGTGAGCAGTAACGAGGAATTTGATCTTTTGCTTCGCGTTATGGGTCAATATTCGATAGCAGCTTCTTCATTGGTGTTAAATTTTCCAGCTGATTTGGTTGAAATACAAGATGTAGTAATGAACACTTTAGAAGGAATACTTCAATGGTCGGTAAATGGAAACGAACTGAGAATAGGATGGTATTCATCAACTCCAATCAATCTGA
>JBMOKG010000111.1:0-12444 GCA_049315385.1 Bacteroidales bacterium | reverse complement strand
GGTCGCCGCCAAAAACTTACACAAAACCTCATCGAAAGATGAGGTTTTTTTGTTTTAATTCACCTACATTTCCAATAAATCGGTTCAAACTCTCTCTCCAAAGCTGAGTACTCTCGAAATGATACTTATTTTTAATTTGATTTCTGCTTTTTCTGACTTACATTTGTAAAAATTACTATTATGAATTATAAAGAAATATGCATGGCTGTAACAGCCATTTGCAAAACAACAGGCGATTTTATTTATCAGGAAAACCACAAGATTACGGAAGCCAGTATTGAAGTGAAAGGTAAACATGATTTTGTTACTTACGTGGATAAAGCTTCTGAGAAAATGCTGGTGGAAGCATTGTCAAAACTGATTCCTGAATCAGGTTTTATTGCCGAAGAGAATACTTCTGATAAAGTGGGTAAAGTATACAACTGGATTATCGATCCTTTGGACGGTACCACTAATTTTATTCACGGGATTCCTTTGTATGCAATAAGTATTGCATTAAAGCAGTCTGACGAAATTGTTATCGGAGTAGTTTATGAAATTAATCTCAAGGAATGCTTCTATGCCTGGAAAGGTGGGAATGCTTTTTTAAATGATAAAGTAATCCATGTTTCTGAAAATAAAACCATCAACGATAGCCTGATAGCTACAGGCTTTCCTTATTATGACTATTCAAGATTAAATGAATACATGGAAATCTTCATTTACTTATTGCAAAATTCAAGAGGTGTAAGACGCTTAGGTTCGGCCGCTGTGGATTTGGTTTATGTGGCATGCGGAAGATTAGAAGCGTTTTATGAATATGGACTAAGACCCTGGGATGTAGCTGCCGGTGCATTTATCGTTCAGCAGGCAGGTGGACTCAATTATGATTTCGAAGGGGGTGATAATTATATTTTCGGAAAGGAAATTATAAGTTGTAATTCTCATATTAATAATGAGTTACTAGCTATCTGCAAACATTATTTTTCTAAATAGAATTGTTTCCTGTGTTTTAAATTTATATTTTCAATTACTTTACTAAAACAATTTAAACTTCGTTAAACTAAGTTAATTAATAAGTTGCAACTTTCTCTTCAGCCTGAAAATTTGTATTTTTGTATAAATTTTTAATAATGGCAGATTTAACGGTAGGGAATGAAGGTAAATTAATTTTTAAGTTTGCAGTACCAATGTTACTTGGGAATGTATTTCAGCAATTGTATAGTTTTATAAATAGTATTATTGTTGGGAATTATCTCGGAAAATCTGCTTTAGCTGCTGTAAGTGCATCATTCCCAATTATATTTTTATTGATTTCATTAGTTATGGGGATTGGAATAGGATCCTCTATTCTTATTTCTCAGTATTATGGTGCAAGAGATATTCAAAAGGTTAGAAAGGCGATAGATACAACCTATATTTTTTTATTTACATCCTCTATTCTCATCACAATTCTTGGCATAGTCTTTAGTGAAGATATTTTACGCTGGACCCGTTTACCAGAAGAATTGATTCCACAGGCAAAAACTTACCTTAATGTTTATCTGTTAGGAATGATTTTTTTCTTTGGTTTTAATGGGAGCAGTGCTGCGCTTCGCGGTTTGGGAGATTCCAAAACCCCGCTGTATTTTTTAATCATTGCTAATATTACAAATATATTTTTTGATTTATTATTAATCCGAGTATTTAAATTGGGTGTTGAAGGTGCAGCTATTGCAACAATAATTTCTCAGGGCGGTGCATTTATCACCATGGTTTTATATCTGAATAAATACCATGAAATTGTAAAATTAAGAATCTTTCACTTGCAGTTTGACAAAGAAATATTTAAGAAAAGTCTTCAGATTGGTTTACCGACAGGACTTCAGCAAACATTCGTATCAATGGGCATGCTGGCATTGAATTTTATTATTAATCCATTTGGAACCAATACAATCGCAGCTTATGGTGTAGCAGGACGAATTGATTCTTTCGCTGCTCTGCCGGCAATGAACTTTGCTGCTGCATTATCATCATTTGTTGGTCAGAATTTAGGGGCAAATAAACCGGAAAGAGTTAAAAAAGGATTTATTGCTACATTAAAAATGACTTCCATTATTTCAGTAAGTGTCTCAATTATTGTTTTTATTTGGGGAAAAGGTATAATGAATTTATTTACACCTGACCATAATGTTATTGATATTGGTTATCAATACCTTATTATTGTCTGTTCATTTTATATACTTTTTTCAACAATGTTTATTATTGGAGGGGTTATGCGTGGGGCAGGGGATACATTGATACCTATGTTTATAACTTTGTTTGCATTATGGGTTATCAGGATTCCTTTAGCTTATTTTTTGGCACCTAAATTCGGTGTAATTGGTATCTGGTGGGCTATTCCGATTGCATGGAGTATTGGAATGAGTTTTTCATATTTCTATTATCTTACAGGAAGATGGAAAAAGAAAGTGGTAGTGAAATATAAAGAAAAATTGAAAGTTGAAGTTATAGAAAATGAACTGATATAATTCTGCTAAATTAATTTTTTTCAATTTTTTTTTGATTTAATTTCACTTATTAATTAGCCTGTGTATTACCATTTCTCAGATACTTTTTGTTTATAATTTTAATGAGAATATTGAATATGAAACCTATAATTATCAAGGTTGTGCAAAAAACGCCAATCATAGAAACCGGAATCCATAGCTGATTTTCACTGTAAACATCCTGAAAAAATCTGATTTCAGCTAAATAATTATTAGGTAAAATGAATGCCAGCAATATAGAAATTATCCATTGTAAACTGAGTAAAAACTGAGTAGTCTTTTTATTTTGTATTTTTTCTGTAAAATTAAATATATAGCCTGCAGTAAGTTTATTAAAGAGGTAAGCCAGGCTTAACAATATAATAGAAAGCAATGCCAATCCCCATCTGATCTCATAGTAATAATTTAAGAGTATTGTATCTGTCATTTCTTTTAATGTTTTTTCAACGATGAAATTAAATAGATAATAATTATAAGAATAAGAAAACCAATTATATAATTTCTTAATGATTTGACAGAGGTGTCGTGTTGGCTTGTCATTTCATCGTCAAACTTTCCTTTAAAGTCTTTTTTAGCCCAAAAGAAAAATGCACCAAGCAATGTTGATATAAATTTTATAAGCGTTCTTACAAACATTTTTTATGTTTTAGAAAGTTCAAGTATAATTATTATGTTGTTTTAAAACTTCTTTTAGCTTTTTAATTGTGTTTAATTTTTCAGGAGTTCCAGTGTTACCAGATAAGCACAATGATCGGAAGCAATGGTATCGTGAATAACCTCAGCTTTTATTGTTTTCCATTTATTTTTCGGATAATACATTACATAATCAATTTTTATTTCAGGATGATCTGAGGGAAATGTCGCTTCAATATTGCTTTTATCATAAGTAGAGCCCCATTTTTTTTCAAGAATCTGAATAGGTGTACTGCCGGGTTGAGCATTAAAATCTCCTGCTAAAATACAGGGATATTTATTCGATACTAATTCCCGGTTTATTGTAGTAACCTGATCAATTCTATCTTTTTCATCCTTTAGATGATCAAGATGAGTGCTTATAAAAGCGATGGTATCACCTGATTTTAAAATACAAAATATTTCTAATGCAGTTCTTGGCTCATTACCAATAGTATAAGGCAATGCCAGATTTCTGGTTTGTAAAAAAGAATATTTTGATAAAATACCATTGCCATATTCTCCATGATCAAAATTCATTGCATTGGCAAATAAAGGAGCCATTTTAACCCTCCATCCTAATTCCGTTACGATATCATATTTTTTTGATCTGTTCGTTTTATAATCAACTTCTTGTAATGCAACAAAATCAGGATCAGTAGTTTTAATGATATTTGCAATTACATCTAAGTTAAAATCACCTTGAGTGGTTGCGCCATGTAATATGTTAAATGTAAGTACTTTGATTGTTATGCTGCTATCTCTTAAAGTTTGTGAATACAAAGTTGAAACGGCAAAAATAAAAGCCAATATAAATAGATTTATTTTTTTCATTTTATTTATTTTTCAGCAAATTTAATAATCTTAACTTAATTTCTTTTGCTTTTATATTTTCTATCTTTTAAATCATTTCACTTTCTTTAGTAAAATTGAAAAAAATACAATCAATAATGACTGTTGTTAAATTGTGTATATGAATGATGAAGTTGGAAATATGAAAATATATATTGATATCTCAAAAAAGGCTTTAGAATCAAAATTATAATGTAAATTTACATTTTTATTTTTAAGTTGATTATCCTTATCAAATGTATATTTATTTTAATTTAGATAAGTACAAGGATAGAATAATTTTTGACTAAGATTTGTATTATTTGTATTTTAAATGTTTGTTATTATAAAGTAATACAGTTTGTTATATTGTAATGATTTTATATATGAAAAAAAGACTCTTAATTTTATTAGCCTTCTTCTTAATTTTAGTTTCTGTAAAAGCTGCATACTTTGAAAAACTTCCTTGTACTATAAAGCAACCCGATGGTGAAGTGATAAATTGTTTTGTTTCCGGTGATGAATTTTATAACTGGATTCACGATCAGGAAGCTTATACTATTATTCAGGCACCCGATGGATATTATTACTATGCTGAACGAAACGGAGATTTATTACAAGCTTCAAAATATAAAGTAAATACGGTAAATCCGGCAAGTGTTGGTTTAAGCAAATGGGCTAAAATATCTGAATCAGCTTATCTTGAAAGACGTTCGTCTATGTTCGCTTTTGAAACGGATAATAATACCGTAAGAGCTCCACATACAGGAACATTAAACAATATAGTTATTTATATCAGATTTTCTGATGATGATGAATTTACAACTATCCGGCAGATTTATGATAATAATTTAAATCCTACTACCGGAAATACATTAAAATCTTATTTTAAGGAAGTTTCTTATGGTAATCTTACAATTAGTAGTACTCATTACCCTGACTGTGCTTTATCTGCAAATTTATCGTATCAGGATAGCCATCCCCGTGCTTATTTTCAACCTTTTAATGCAACAACAAATCCAATCGGATATTTAACGAACGAACGAACTGCAAGAGAACATCAATTACTGGCTGATGCTATCGATTGGATTAATATAAACTCTCCGGTTTCAGCTACTTTAAATATTGATGGTGACGGTGATAATAAAACAGATAATGTCTGTTTTATTATAAAAGGAAATAGTGGTGGCTGGAGTAATTTATTATGGGCACATAGATGGTCATTATATTCTCAAAATGTGTATGTTAACGGAAAAAGAGTTTATGATTATACTTTTCAACCCGAAAATCAGGTATCTGTAAGAACACTTTGCCATGAAATGTTCCATGCTTTAGGTTCTCCTGATTTATATCATTATACAAATCAGGGTGTTATTTCACCGGTTGGGAATTGGGATTTAATGGAAAGTGGAGGCGGACACATGTTGGCTTATTTGAAATGGAAATATTCCAATCATACATGGGTCAATACTATTCCTGAAATTACGACTTCGGGAACTTATACTTTGAATCCATTAACTTCATCTGTTAATAACTGTTTTAAGATAGCTTCACCTTATTCAGGTAATGAATATTTTATGTTGGAATACAGAAATAAATCAGGAACTTTTGAATCAAATCTACCTGGTTCCGGTTTAATTGTATACAGAATTGATACTTCGGTAAATGGCAATGCGAACGGTCCACCTGATGAAGTATATCTATACAGACCCGGTGGAACTGTAACTGTAAACGGGAATACAAATTCGGCTCATTTTTCTTCCAATGATGGTCGTACTGCAATAAACGATACTACTAATCCGGTTTGTTTTTTACAGAACGGTGGAATAGGAGGGCTAAATATTTCTAATATTACCAATGCAGATACTACTATTTCGTTTAATGTAAGTTTTCCATTACCCTGTACACCCCCAACTGTTCAGGCTAATACATTTATTTCCTCAGCAATAACTAATAATTCAATGAAAATTGGCTTTAACCGCGGAAATGGAAATGCTGTTTTAATATTCGCCAGAGCCACAAATCCGGTTAATGCAATCCCCGTTAATGGAACTTCTTATATTTCTGATACTGCATTTGGAATTGGAACACAAATAGGATCCGGGAATTATGTCGTTTATAATGGAACTGGAAATTCTGTGAACCTTTCATCTCTTGCATCAGGAACTGCTTATTATTTTGCAGTTTTTGAATATAATGCAATATCAAAATGTTATAAAACGCCTGCTTTAACAGGAGATGCAACTACTATATGCATTCCTCTGTCATTGATTTCACAACCTTTAAGTTCTCAATCAACATGTACCCCATCAGGCAGTATTTCATTCTCGATAGATTCCGCAATAGGATCTACTCCAATTGCTTACAAATGGCAATTTTATAATAGCGGTAGTTGGGCAAATGTTACTAATGGAACGCCTGCTGGAGCATCCTATATAAATGGGAAAAAAGCAAATATGACAGTAAGCGAAATTACAAATGCAGCTACTTATTTATATCGGTGTAATTTAAGCAATTGTAATTCTGCAAATACTTTAAATTCAAATATTGCATCGCTGATTGTAAATTTAACGCCTCCGGTTCCTGTTATAACCCAATCAGGCAATACTTTGGTTTCTGATGCACCCACCGGAAATCAATGGTATAGTACAAATACAGGTTATTTACCGGGAGCAACCGGAAATACTTATACTCCAACTCAATCGGGAGGTTATTTTGTTGTTGTTGTAAATAATGGTTGTGAATCGGTTGATAAGTCGAATATTATTTATTATAACCTAAACAGCATATCAGAAAGCAATTCAGATGCTTTTAAAATTAATGTAGCTCCAAATCCTTTTAGTGGAAAAACTTGTATATCTTATTTTCTTTCAGAATCATCCTTTGTAAAAATCATAATATCAGATGTTACCGGTAAAGAACTTCTTCAAGTTGTAAATTTGAAACAAGAAAAAGGAGATCAGAAAGTCAATTTCTCTGCTACTAATTTTACTGCCGGTTTATACTTTTATAAACTGATTATTAATAACAGTATACATACTGGTAAACTTCTTATAAACAATTAGTTATTTCAAAATAGATACGCTCAATTTTTTTATTATTTTGGTTTTAAATATTCAATCATTCGATTTTGAAATATACGATTCTATATGTTTTTATTCGAATTCAAATTTAAGAACTTAATACCAACGAATTTATTAACTAATTCAATCATTAATGGTAAAAGGTGAGATTCTCAATGTGTTTACATTTTATGAAATTATTCAGTAGATTTTTAAACGCTATCAAGAATTGCAAAATAAATTAAAAACTGAAAGCTACTCCTGCGTTATAATAGTAACCATAACTCTTTATTTTAGGTGTAAATCCGATATGGTTGTAAGTGCCGTCTTCAACACAATCTTTACTGGATAAGTTAATATTAAACTGAGAGCCTTCAGTTGGTGTAACCTCAATTGTCATGAGTCCTAGATACGCACCACCTATTCCAAACTGTCCGAATAAGGAAAGATTCTTCATGATTTTACAACTTCCGGTAACGCCAAGCTGATATGCAAATCCAAAAACTGTTGCGCCAATTTTGTCACCATCATAAAAATCACCTTCAGCAGTTGCTACATAATTAGCATTATAAACACTTACATTACCCAGATCAATTTTACTATAAGCAAAACCTATTTTTGCAGTCGGCCCAAATGAAAATGTATTGGTTTTCAAAACATTAAATGTACTGCCAACCAAAAATAAGCAGTTAAAGGAATTCCCAAAGCTAAACTGCAGATCGAGCAGGGCATCAAATTGTTTATAGACTGCAGCAGAAACACCAAGATTAATACCCCAGTTAGGTAACGAAAGATTCTTTTCACCCAAAGGGATATATGCTCTTCCATCATTAGGTGGTGGGAAGCGGAGATAATCGCTTACTTCAAATGATATAAAATTATATCCGGTGTTTTTAGGCGTGTTTATAATACCGATAAATAATTTACCTTTAGCCTCTTTATTCTGTGCTTTCATTGTAAAGCATATAAATAGAAGGGCTAATAAAATGATAATTTTTTTCATTATATAATTTAGTAATGATTTTTTAATAATTTCTAATTATTCGATATAAAATGATAATAATCAAAATATTTTGCTGATTTACTTTTACAAATGTATAAATTATATTTCAAATATCACCTTCATTAATTAAATAACAAAAATATAGTTATAGAAATCCTTCATTTTGATGAGTAAAATCTTTTATTGTAATCTTTATACAGAATATAATTTCCCTTTTCAATTCTTTAATGCGTAATCTGGGTTTAATTTCCCCTAAAATTCCTCCCAGTATTTTTTTAACATTTTTTAAATAATTTATTGATAAATGTTAATCAAATAACAATAATTAATAACTTAGCCACTTATTATTATAATTCTTTGTAGTAGGACAGATAAGGTGTTTTGTTCAAAGGACATTGCCAAAAATCCAATAGTCGTAATGTAACTGACGCGGCGAAGCTGTGTAATAACATAACCTAAGTCATTTAATTATCTGATAGAATAAGAGACTATTATGGCTGTTTTAATTTATAATAGCAATAACATATCATTTCAGGATATTTTAATATTTAAAATAAGAGTATGAGCATTAGAAGGTTGATTTATTATTTGATTTTGACTGGATTTGAATTCATTATTAATGCTTTCTTGATACTATATTTTGTTAGAAACACATATAATTATCCTGATTCAAACCCTACAGAATACAGAGATTACCATTATTGGATAATAAGAATTGTTATTGTAGTATTTAACATTATTATTGCCTTTAAACTAGTTCCTAATACAAGTAAACGTTATAGGTTTCTTTTAGGATTGATAAGTGGAACAGGTTTTCTGTTATTTTCATTTTTTACCCATGAGATATTTAATTCTAAGATTATCGAAGCAGGTAATACTGCAATGATGGCATATATCATTTCAATTTATCTAATGCAAATTAGTTGCCTTGAAATAGCAATTCGAATAAAATTGAAATTGCAGACAAAGCAAAATGAACTGCAGATTAAATCTTATTATAATAGATGAATGTTATCCTATGCTCTTTTTGAAATAAATGAAATAACCAATATATTTGTTTGAAAGGAAAAGCGTGTTATCCAAATTCAAAGGTTGCCATACTTATTATAATGTTGAAATATAATCTAATAGCTGGTGAAGACTATGAATCAATTACATACTATATTGAACAAAAACCAATAAGAAAACCTACACATAACAGGCTTTTGGATCAATAGTGGGTTCAGTGCTTAAATGAAGTTTTGTGTTTCTATTTAAATTCAGTGCTGTCAAACAATTATTGTGCTTCGGAAAATAATAATAAAATACATTAACTATGGAAGAAAAATATATTACTTATCAGAAATTTAATACACTAGTTGAGATCGAAGTCATTTTAGATATATTAAAACAAAATGAAATACTTTATAAGCTTGAAGATAATAGACAGCTAACACCATCAGTAATTTTTGGTGAAAGTTCTGAAGCCAATATCAGATTAAAACTTAAACAGTCTGATTTTGAAAAGGCTGATAATTTGATTAATACATTTATTGAAACTACCATAGGTGATATAGATGAAGATTATTATTTATTATCATTCAGTGATGAAGAATTATTAGAAGTCGTTAATAAAAGGGATGAATGGAGTCATTATGATTACAATGTTGCAAAAATAGAATTGAAAAACAGAGGTATTGAAATTAGTGAAAAATTAGATAAAGTACTAAAAGAAAACAGACTGAAAGAACTAAAACATGAAGAAACTGGTTCAGGTATTTGGACAACTGTTGGTTATATTTCAGCATTCTTAGGTGGATTTATAGGTATTGCTATTGGGCTTAGTTTGTGGAAAAGTAAGAAAACTTTACCAAGCGGGGATAGAGTTTACATTTATAATAGTAATGCAAGGTTAAATGGAATGTATATCACTATTCTGGGATTGATAATGTTTATTACATATATGATAGTATTCTTATTAAATGATATTAATCGATAAGTTATTTGAAATGTAACATGATATTGGGAAAAGTCATCAAATCAAAAAGTAATAACCAAATCAAGGTTTAAACCTGGACTTGAATATCCAAACAAACTTTATTACACTAAGCATTAATTTAATGAATTTTAAAAGTTCACCTTGAACCGGAATTGGGTGTTCACTTACATTGGAATAATCATTTATATCAATCTAAGACATACAAGGACAATAAATACTGCAACAAGCCATTTCACAACATCAAACTGAACTTAATATTTCACAATTTGCGAAAGGCATATACGTTGTAAAATAAATAATGATTAGAGTAGTATGCTTAGTAAGTTTTTGAAAGAATAAGTCTTGCTTTAAATGTTTAAAAATTTGATCGAAAATAGTTTTAGTTTAATGTGATAATTAAATATACTGCAAAACATTATTAGGAAGCGTGTTGTGAGTTGTGTTGTAAATCATAGAAAGTTACCATAAATAAATTGTTTGTGACTAGAATTGCTTAAATGAAGTGTGATTGAATTTTTTTTGTTTGGGTATTAATATCTAAAGTTAAAGATAAAACAGTAATTGTCTTCCCATATTTATTATTGAAAATTTGGACCAATTATTATTTTATTTCAGTTTAAGAATTATTTTAGGATAATAAAAGAACCCCTAAATAAGTTCCAATTCCATAGTCATTATCCTGCAGTACTATAATTAAAAGGATAAAAAAAAGCAGCGCTTTTTTAATATGCTAATAAATTGATTAATATGAAATATTTTGCTTTTTTTATTTTAAATAAGAGTAAATTTAAACAGGGAATTTGAGTGTTTATTTTATACCATTAGAAAATTATAAATAAATATCATTATTAAATACAAGAGAATAGCTTAATGTTTAATTTCAATAAATATTCCAGAAAATGATAGCCAGTTACGTAATACACAAGGGAGTAAATCGGATTAAGCTGGAATTTGCCAATACAAGGGGGAATAATATTTCAGTAAGAAAAATATCAGATTCATTATGGAGCAGGACTTTAAATGCCTGGCATATTCCAGATAATAATGAAGCAATAGAAGAATTAAGAATGTTGTTTCCAAATGTTGATGATTCTAAACTCAGAAAAAAAAATATTGCCTATTATCAATTAAATATATCAGGAGAAGGTAGTGAGAATGCAATTCAGGATGCAGATTCGAAATATCAAAACTCTGGTATTGAAATTGAAATTTGGAGTAAAAAGATACTAATAAAAATGCCCAAAAATGAAGCTGATATTGAATTTATTCGGTCATTTAAATATCCAAGATGGGATTATAAAGAATATAAGTGGGAAATGCCTAATTATGGTAAGAATCTGGAACTGTTAAAAAATTATTTTGGGGGTAGAATAAGCAAGCTTGAATTCAGGAATGAAGAACCAAAACAGATTAATTCAATTGAGAAACACCCTTTATATGATATTGAATTAACTGAACTTGATGAAAAAAGCCTAAATGAAGTTGCCCATTTTAAATTATGGATGGAACATAAGCGATATAGTGAATCATCAATAAAAACATATATTCAGGGCATCAATATTTTCTTGAAGTTTATTAAGCCTAAATCCAGTGCAGAAGTATGCAATGATGATATGGTAAGATTTGTGAATCAATATCTGATTCCAAAAAGACTAAGTACATCATATCAAAACCAGGTTGTTAATGCAGCAAGACTTTTCTTTAAAACAATACAAGGTTCTAAACTGATAACAGAACAGATAGAACGTCCAAGAAGGGAACATAAGTTGCCCAATGTATTAAGTAAAGAAGAAGTAAAAGCGATACTGGAAGCATTAAGAAATATAAAGCATCGCACAATGTTAAGTATGATTTATGCCTGTGGATTAAGAAGGAGTGAATTGTTAAATCTGAAACCCGTGAATGTAGATTCGAAACGGCATCTTTTAATTATTCTTAATGCCAAGGGGAAGAAAGACAGAGTTATTCCAATTTCAGATAAGATTATTGAAATGCTGAGGGCATATTACAAAGTATATAAGCCAAAGATATGGTTATTTGAAGGGCAAAATGAAGGAGAAAAGTATAGTGCGAAAAGTATACAAAGTGTAATAAAACAAGCAATTGAAAAGGCGAAAGTTAAAAAACCTGTTACTTTGCATTGGTTAAGGCATTCTTATGCAACGCATTTACTAGAATCCGGAACAGATTTAAGATATATTCAAGAATTGCTAGGTCACAAAAACAGCAAGACCACTGAAATATATACCCATGTTACAGAAAAGAGTTTGCAAAAAATAAAATCACCTTTTGATGATTTATAAAATATAAATATTAAATTTGTTGAATAAAAAAGGATGACATTTGTCAGGACTATACAATCAAAATATGGAGGTAAAGGATGATTTTGTC
>JBMOKG010000212.1:0-2779 GCA_049315385.1 Bacteroidales bacterium | reverse complement strand
GTTGATTTTAATCCTGAAAGAAGAACTGTAGCTGCATTGGATGGTTTAAACCCAACCATTCCTGCTGATATGGCAAAAGCCGTTTATATTGTTGAACAAACCCAAGTTGACGGACAATTTACATTAGATGCTTCGATTAGTAAATCGTGGCAAGTAAAAAAATACAATTTAAGTTTAAATTTTAGTGTAAGCAATATTTTGGATAACCAAAACCTTATTACTTCTGGTTATGAGCAATTACGCTTTGATTTTGTTGATAAAAATGTAGATAAATTCCCACCAAAATATTATTATGGTTTTGGCAGAACTTTCTTTGTATCATTAGGTGTTCGTTTTTAATAGTAATTAATAAGAGAAAAAACACATGAAAACATTAAATAAAATAAATAGATTTTTAATATTTCTGATAGTGGTTGTTGCAATTGTTGCAACAAGCTGCAAAAAAGAAGAAATAGACCCTCCACATTTTGTAATGCCCACTTATACATTATCTGCGGGAGACACATTACTTACTATCGCTCAATTAAAAGCAATGCACCCGGCAACAGTCGATACAAAAGATTCAATAAAAAGTAATTATTTTATTAAAGGAATAATCACAGGTAACGATGAATCCGGGAATATTTATAAAACCTTGTATATTCAAGATGCTACTGGTGGTATTATATTATCATTGGATGCAAAAGATATGTTTAATAAATTTAAAGTAGGACAGGAAATCTATGTAAAATGCAAAAACCTAGTTTATGGAATTCCTTATGGTGGTGGAATTCAACTGGGTGCAATTTACAATGGAGCACCTGGACGATTAGCTGAAGCAGAAATAGCTAAACATCTGTTTAAAAATGGCTGGTCAGGTAGTACTCCGGAACCTAAAATTATTACCGGAGCTGCAGATTTAACGTTTGATAAAGCATTTATGTTAGTACGAATGGATTCTGTTACATTTGCTGAAGCAGGACAAACTTATTATACTGCCTCCTCCGATATAGGTGGTGCTACCAACAGAACTATTACGTTGAAAGATGGAACAACAGTTATCGTTAGAACCAGTTCTTTTGCTACATTTAAAGACGTATTAATGCCGACAGGAAAAGGAAGTATTATTGCGGTTTTGGGTTATTATAACGGATTCCAATTATTACTTCGTAATACAAATGATGTATTTGGGTTTAGCTCAAAATAATAAATTATATTTAAAATAATAAATTATATGAAAACAATAAATAAAGTCAGTAAATTAGTATGGTTTTTGTTGTTGGGATTGGTAGTATTTGCTTCAAGTTGTGTAAAAGATGATAATTATGATTCTCCGGCATCAGTAATTCCTTCATTTACATTAGCTGCCGGTGATACACTGATTACAATAGATTCTCTAAAAAGCATACACTTGGCAGGGGGTTTAGATACAATCAGGAACAATTATGTAATCAGAGGTATCGTTACAGGCAACGATGAGTTTGGTAATATATACAAAACATTATACATACAGGATAATACCGCAGGTATAGTTTTATCAATAAATTATACCAATTTATACAATGAGTATAAACAAGGACAAGTATTGTATGTAAAATGCAAAGGTATGGTTTTGGCTGATTATGGTGGTACACCACAATTAGGTGCTGTTTATCAGGGCGGAGCCGGTCAGTTGCCCGCAGTATATATGTCAGACCATTTTTTTAACGATGGAAGACCGGGTGCTGTTCCTGCACCAAAGGTAATTGATGCATCAGGTTTAACTCCTGCAAATTTATCATTGTTGGTTCGTTTCGACTCTTGTTCGTTTGTAGATGCTGGGCAAACTTATGTTGCAAGCAATCTTACTACCGACAGAAGTTTAACTATTAAAGGTGGTGCTACCGTTACAGTAAGAACCAGTAATTATGCTGCTTTTAAAAATGCAATATTGCCATCAGGAAAAGGCACAGTAATAGGAATGTTAAGCGTTTATAATGGTACTTACCAACTTGCTATTCGTAATATAAATGATGTATTTGGTTTTATTACTCCAATAGCAGAAGCAAATTTTACAACCGATCCATTAGCTTGGGCAGCCCCTAACACATGGACAACACAAGATGTAAACGGAGCACAAGTTTGGAGTTTTGATGCTTCTTATAAATATATGAAAGTTAGTGGTTACTCAGGAGCTAATTTTGCTAATGAAGATTGGCTTATTTCACCTTCCTATTCAACTGTAAATAATACAAGTGCAATTTTGTCTTTTAATCATGCTGCAAAATATGGTTCTCCTTCTACTGAGTTGCATGTAATGATTTCAACAAATTATAATGGTACTAATTTTGCTACTGCAAACTGGACAGAACTCACAGTTCCTAATTGGCCCAGTGGAGCCGATTGGACAGTTATTAATTCAGGGGATATTGATTTAAGCTCTTATTTAGGACAAAGTAATATTCATATTGCATTCAAATATACAAGTACAACTTCAAGTGGTGCTACTTGGGAAGTAAAAGGCTTGAGTATTAGAAGATAATTTAAGTATTTCCCAAATTAAAAATCCCATCCTGCTAAATTTGCAAGATGGGATTTTTTGATGATAATAAAGCAAACACTATACATAGCCTACCTTAACCCATTTTTTTTCATCACATTATATAGCGTAGGCAGTTATAAGAAATATATACTCTTGCAAAGTCTCTCATAAGCATAACATGATGATAAAATTCATTCGCAATTTCTGCAAAAGCTTTAAGTAAATAAACGTGGATAATGGTTCAAGAGATTTCGATACATTTGGTGGGTTGCGTATTTT
>JBMOKG010000211.1:0-2791 GCA_049315385.1 Bacteroidales bacterium | reverse complement strand
AAACCGAAACAGAAGAAGGAAGCGATGAATTGGTAATATGCAAAAACAACAATTCAAAACTTGATTTTGAACAATTTGATTCAGAAAAACTGTTCAACGATTCACCTGTAGAAATCTATTCACAATCAACGAGTGGTGAAAATTTAGTTATCAATACCATCAATGCTACAGCAAACAACATTATTCCATTAGGAATAAGAGGCAATGCAGGTAAAAAAGTAAAGATAACTGCATTTGCATTAGAAACAGCCGAACAGGTCTATTTGGAAGACAGATTCAAAGGAAAGCTAATCAGTTTAACAGAAAATACAGCTTACGAATTTGAGTTGCCAACCGAAAGTTTGATTGGTAGATTCTTTATCCGTTTCAACAACACAAATGCTGCATTGACTACTTCAGATGTGAAGGTATTTGAAAACGACAATGAACTCAATATCATAACCCAAACCGGCGAAAATATAGAACAAGTTGAGGTATTTACAGTTACTGGCTCTCGCATTTTTAAAACAGATGTTGCTAGTAATATGCTTACAACAAAATTGGATTTGACTACAGGCGTATATCTGGTGAGAGTTAGAACTAATTTAGGAAGTCAAAATGTGAAAGTGAATTGGAGGTAAACACTTCATAATATCATTTTTTTAATGAAAAGATGCTTGTATCATAAAAAGATACAGGCATTTTTTATAGATCAATGTAAGAAATACCTTACAAGGAAATCAGAATTATCCTACAAGAAATTTTATATATTTCAGGTAGATTTGCAAAAGATACATGAAATATATTATAAGTAGAAGCTGTTCAATTATATATAATTTTTTTATTTAGAATTGTAAAATAAAAAAATAAATGATCATGAAAAAATCTTTTACAATTTTAATTCTAATCCTATTATTAGGATGGACAAGAGTACTTGCTCTGAATCCTTACACAGTAAGTGTAACTACAGCACTAAGCTCATTTGGCAATGTAGCTACAAATACTACTGCTGGGCCCAATTCGTTTACGGTTACTATTACGAGTGTGAGCTCCGTAATAGTTCCTGTTGCAGCCTTAAATGGGTTCACTTATTGTGCTACATCAGGAGGAACTTATACCACAACTTTATCGTTGAGTGCAAGTGGTGGGTTTGACATTAAAAATGTATTTGTTAAGTTTACACCTACAGCAGTGCAGTCCTACAATGGCAATATAGTTGTAGGTGGCACTACAAATGTTGCAGCCTCAGGCAGTGGGATAAGTGCTACACCCCCTGTTCAGGTTTCAGCCACTCTAGGTATAGATTCAGGTGGTTATACTACTCTAAAATGCCGACAGAAAAAATAAAAAACAGTAATAAAAACCAATAACAACAAAACCATGAAAAAATTTTTTACAATTTTAATTTTATTTCTTGTCATTGGATTGACAAATGCGATGGGTGGTGTTGGAGCCCCAACCATTACTTCCTTCTTCTCAACATCGGGAGGTAGCGGAACTAACGTAATTATCACAGGAACCAATTTAGCAGCGGTAACAGACGTAAGCTTTGGTGGAATACCAGCATCTACGTTTTTCGTGAATGATGCCAACAGCATTACTGTAGTAGTGCCAAGTGGAACAACCGGAACCATAAGTGTAGCAACTCCTTTGTTCACAGCTACTTCGACGGGAATTTTTACTTATTTAATACCGAATATTATTGCTTTCGATAATACCAATGGACTTACTGAAGCGCTACAATCACCAAGCGTCTCTAGTTCGCTTTCAAGCGGACAAAAGGGTTTAACTTTTACTACTGGCAGCAGTATTGTGAAACTTAACAAAATTACTTTTGGCGTTTATGGTAATATAGCAGGAAATGCAGATATTGGAGTTAATCTTTATCAGGGAAATGGAACTGGCGGAACACTTATCAGAAGTATTGCACCAACTACATACGCATTATCTACTATCGCATTGGGTGCAACAATAATCACCTGGGTTATTGACTCAAGTTGGACACTTCAACCCAATACGCAATATACACTTTTTGCAGGTCGTGGTCCAAATGCATCAGTAATTCCTCGACTTGCCGTAAGCGGATTAATTCAAAGTTCGTGGGTGACAAACGGACTGACATTTGATCAATTTACTAACGAAACAGCTGCTTCAACGAATAATTATTATATTAAGCTGGTAGCAGAAAGTGTAGCTACTCCAACTATCACCTCTTTTACTCCTACCACAGCAGGCACAGGAACAACTATATCCATCAGCGGCACCAATTTTACAGGAGCTACAGAAGTTAAATTTGGCGACACAGCAGCCATGTCATTTACAGTGGTAAACGCTAACAGTATAACAGCCGTGGTAGCAAGTGGAGCCACAGGTACTGTTTCTGTAACCACTGGAGGAGGTACTGTTATCTCAACACAGACCTTTACCTATTGTAATACTCCGTCAATAAGCAGCCAATCTACTTTAACCCAAACACAATGTTTAGGTGGAACTTTTACCCCAATTACAGTTACTGCAACAGGAGATAGTTTACACTATCAATGGTATAGCAATACAACTGCCAGCAATAGTGGAGGTATTTCATTGAGTACAAACAACGGAGCACAAACCAATAGCTATACACCACAAGCAACAGCATCCGGAACAAAATATTATTATTGTGTGGTAACAGGAACTTGCGGAGCTGATACCAGTGCAGTATCGGGAGCATTTATAATAAATTGCGCCCCTACTGATATAGCGCTTTCGGCAAGTTCAATCAACGAAAACGTAGCAGCTAATTCAACGATTGGAACAATTACTACAACCGATC
>JBMOKG010000210.1:0-2794 GCA_049315385.1 Bacteroidales bacterium | reverse complement strand
TAGAATTGATTATATTATCACGTCCATCAGTTCTAACCACGCCTAAAGGTATTTGTGAACCAGTTAAAATAACAGGTTTGTTTAAGTTCTCTAACATAAAACTCAGAACTGATGCCGTAAACGACATCGTATCTGTGCCATGCAATACTACAAACCCATCATAACTTTCATAATTTTCTTCAATTACACCAGCTAATTTTACCCAAAAATCAGGATTCATATTCGATGAATCTATCAATGGTTCAAAACTATAGGAATCTATTTTATAATTAAAGTTTTTTAATACAGGAATAGATTGGTACAATAAATCCATATTTATCGGATGTAAAGCTCCTGTATCTGGATCTTTTATCATGCCAATAGTACCACCAGTGTAAATTACCAAAATGGATGTTTTGCTTTCCATGCAATTGATTTAATAAATTAAAGCTGATTATTTATTGTTTAAAAGTGATGTTGATATCTTCTAATGTATTTCAACTATTTTAATATTAAAGAGTTCTGCTGCATTTTTTGTAGTAATTCTTGCAACTTCTTCAATAGAAATTTCTTTAGATTCTGCTATTTTTTGAGCAATTAAAGTTAAGTATGAACTTTCATTTCTCATACCTCGATAAGGAGAGGGCGTTAAATATGGAGCATCTGATTCGAGAATGATATGTTCTAAACTAATATGATCGATAACTTTATCTAAACCTGAATTCTTAAAAGTTACAACCCCTCCAATTCCTAAAAGAAAGCCCATATCTATAATATCAATGGCTTGTTGATAAGTGCCTCCAAAGCAATGGAAAACACCTTTTAAATTATCATCCTTTACTTCTTGTACAATATCAATGGCTTCTTCAAAAGAACTTCGGGTGTGTATGGCGATCGGTAAATTAAATTCTTTTGCTAATTCTAATTGATAACGAAGAACAAACTCTTGTTCTTTATGAAAAGATTTATCCCAATGCAAATCAATACCAATTTCTCCAATTCCATAGTACTTGTTGGTTAGCAATTCCTGTCTCATGATGAGGAGCTCCTGCATATAATTTCCTTTAACAGAAGTAGGATGAAGACCAATCATTGGAAACATTCGTTCAGGGTAAAGCTTGCATAGTGTATTCATTTTGTTGATAGTAGAACTGTCAATGTTGGGGAGTAAAAAATATTCAACATTATTCTGTAAAGCCCTATTTACAACTTCTTGAATATCATCTTTGTAATCGTCAAGATAAAGATGTGTATGTGTGTCTATTAGTACCATGATGCAAAAATAGATTAATTTTTATTCTAATTATTTATAATTTTGTAAAAAAAATAAAATTTTGAAGATTTTAATTCTCAGATTTAGTTCAATTGGAGATATTATACTTACAACCCCAATTGTTAGATGCCTTAAGAAACAGTTACCCAATGCTGAAATCCATTATCTTACAAAAAGTGCATTTTCAAACTTGCTGACAAATAACTTATATATCGATAAGGTTCATAGTTATGATAAAAATCTAAATGAAATTATTCATAATCTTCAGAGCGAGAAGTTTGATTATATTATTGATTTACATAATAATATAAGAACTGCGATTGTAAAATTTCGATTATTAAAACCATCTTTTACTTTTAAAAAACTCAACTTTAGAAAATGGCTAATTGTAAATTTGAAAATTAATTTACTTCCGGATACTCATGTTGTTGATAGATATTTTAAAACTGTTGAAAAACTAGATATTACCAATGATAATCAAGGTCTTGATTTTTTTATTCACGAAGATGAACAAGTGAATATTAATTTATTGCCTACTAATTTTCATCATGGATTTGTTACATTGGTAATAGGAGGGAGGCATGCTACTAAGCAATTACCTGAATATATGCTGATAAATCTTTGCAAAAAAACTGAAATTCCTATTGTATTATTGGGTGGAAAAGAAGATCGTGAAAGAGCTGAAAATATCAGAAAATCTGCTGAAAATCATAATATTTTTAATGCGTGTGGTATTTTTAGCATTCAACAGTCAGCGTCTATTATTGAGCAATCGTTAAAAATTATAACGCCTGATACAGGACTAATGCACATTGCTTCTGCATTTAAAAAAGAAATTATTTCAGTTTGGGGTAATACAATTCCTGAATTTGGAATGTACCCTTATTTACCCGAAAAGGAAAAATACAAATCTGAAATAATACAAGTGATTGGATTAAAATGCCGTCCTTGTAGTAAAATAGGATTCAAAGAATGTCCTGAACGACACTTTGATTGTATGAATAAAATAGACACCAATCAACTACTAAAACATTTACAAAATGACTAAAAACGCTGAAGCTTTTGAACGTTTAATTGAAATAATGGATACCTTAAGAGCTAATTGTCCCTGGGATAAAAAACAAACTTTCGAAAGTTTACGATATTTAACCATCGAAGAGATGTATGAATTATCGGATGCTATTATGGATAAAGATTTGGATGAAATCCGAAAAGAACTGGGTGATTTGATGTTGCATATTGTTTTTTATGCAAAAATAGGACAGGAAAAAGGAGCTTTTGATATAAAAGATGTATTAAATGGAATTTCCGATAAATTAATTAATCGCCACCCTCATATTTATGGTGATGTAAAAGTAAATAATGCGGAAGATGTAAAAAATAATTGGGAAAAAATCAAACTTACTGAAGGACGAAAGTCAGTATTAGAAGGCGTTCCCAATGCACTTCCTGCTATGGTAAAAGCATACAGAATTCAAGAAAAAGTTAGAGGTGTTGGTTTTGATTGGGAAGAAACGCATCAGGTTTGGGATAAAGTAATGG